>JBCBSR010000003.1:0-287262 GCA_039819045.1 Cyanobacteria bacterium J06638_28 | reverse complement strand
CCCCACCCTTCGGGAAGAGCATAGCTCTACATCCCCCAACCCCTTCTCCCAGAACGGGCGAAGGGGAGCCGGAAAGCTTTGTCTGGCCTCCCCCTCGCCCATTGTTGGGAGAGGGGGACTAAGGGGGTGCGGGCCGCGATGTGTGTACTTAGTAGCCTTACTAAGGAGAGGTGCCGCAGGCGGTGAAGTTTGCCAACACAGAAAACTCTCGTTCTGAACCTAGATAAGGGTTAGCTGCCTGTCATTGCACTTTCCCTCCCCTTAAATAAGCTGGCATCGCTCCATGCGCAGCATTAAGGAATCAAACAAACTGGCGTCACCAAAGGCGGCCCCGCGCCCAGTGCCAAAGCCGCCCATGCGCCAGGATACATGCCACGGCATTTCCCAAAACCACAGTGCGGGTAAGTGTCCGGGGGGTGCCTCTAGGGAAAAGGTCAACAGATTGTAGAACTTGAAAAAGCCAGTAGGTCGCCAAGTTGCCATCATCCAGTCTGCCTGGCGGCTAAATTCAAAGGCGGTACGATTCGTGGTTTGCGTGTAGATTTCAAACTGAGTTGTGAAGCCAAATCGACCACTGCTATAGCGCAGCCAACGTTGGTCAATCTGATGCAGCACATCACAGGGAAAGTAGGCGATCGCGGATTGATCGAGCCAGCCTTCTTGACTGCGATCGGTTACTTCCAGCATGATTTGCAGCGTAATTTCATCAGCGATTTGCCATTCCTCTTCGCTGAGGGCATCATCCAGTTCCTGATAGTTCAAGGCAGTTGCAGCAGTGACCATATGATTTGCCGATTACGCTCCCTCTGGTGTTTCGACCGCGATCGTTGAAGCGGCTGAAGGCATGCACTTCTCCAGATGGAGAAAGAACGAGTCAACCATCATCTCATTGACGGCATAGTTTCCTTCCAAGCTTTCCGAGCCCCACCGCCACGTGGGCAAATGTCCGACGGGTGCTTCGAGACTGAACTGTAAGTCACGGTAAGATTTGCGGCGGGTGAGTAAACTAACGTCCCCAATACCCACCGAATTTTGCCAACCCAAGGCGCGGAGGCAATCATCGGCTCGCCGCTCATACTGCATGTACACCTGATACTGAGCGAAGAAACCAAATTGCCCTTGACTGTACTTGGCCCACAGCGCATCGATTGTCTGTAAGTCCACGCAGTTCAATTGCAGAATGACGTTGCTGTCTACTAAAGGATGCATATCGCGACTCAGCGTCGTGAGTATTAACCGCTCCGTTTCCTTATCCGCCGCTTCCCATTGCTGGAGCCACAGAAGCTGTCGGAGGCGACTGTAGTCAAGCCCGACTGCCGATTCGATTGAACCATACTGGGCATCGGTGAGATCCCGTTCCAGCGCCCGCACAACTTCCGCATCTAGCTCCCAAAGTCGTCGCGTTTGTTCCAGTCGTCCCCGATCAAATTCACTGGGGTAGAGAGTGCGTGCGATCGCCGATTGAAACTCCTGCCCGTAAACATTGAGGTGGGTCTGCTGAATATTTTCCGCCGGTTCTTCGACTGCTGGCTCCGACTCCGTTGCCTGTTGCAGCCGCGTTGCTTCCGCTTCCATTTGCAGTCGCGTCACCTCGGCCTGAATCCGCGAAATATATTCCTGATCAATCGGGGCAACGTCCTCGTAAGAAAGCCCCAGATTTTGATACAGCTGCTTCAGTTCAGCCCAAGTCGTCTCGCTCAAAGGCGACTGCCGATCTAATTCAGCAATCAGCACTTCGCGATACTTGTCGAGTTTGGCACGGCGACTCTCATAGGGGCCAAGCGCCTGTTTAATCAAATTCTCAGCCGTTTCAGGCGATAGGTCTAGATAGTGGCGCAGTAGCTCTAGATTGGCATGTTCTACCGGCGACAATTCGCCGCCGCGCATGACATAGGTTGTGGTGCGGGCTTGAAAAATTTGTTGGGCGGGCATCAGCGTCGGCAACACAGGCATGAGACTCAACACCTCTTCGGCTGAGGCTGTCTGTACCTGTAGCCGCACCCAATGCAGAATTAAGGTGAGGCGAACTTCGACTGGCGATGCTTCCAGATGTGTACTAATGGCTTGCACCAGAAGGCTCGTCTGATCCGGTTCCTCAAGGACAACCTGCAAACCCAGCCAATGGTCAGTGCTCCGGTTGTCGACCAAGGGGGCAATGTTGTTGGGCTTAGTGACATCGAGTTTGACAATGCGCTCCCAAAATCCGCGCACAGCCTTATCGCGATCGTCAAAACTCAATTGACGTTCAACTACTTGCAAAATGACGCTGGCGGGTTTGACGGTCTCCGCCAAGGACAAATTTCCCTGTGCCATCGCAGATTCTGCCCTGGATACACCACATTGTTAGCGATTAAGGATACATCCAGAATCTAAATCTGCACACATGAATTCCTAAGAAGTCATATGCGTCTTGGACATCCCATCAAGCGTTAATCCGGGATCTGCCCCGATTGCCCTAGCGGTTGCCTTATGCGCCGAAGCGCAGCGGCTGCCTTCCTTTGAAGGTATTGGGATTCACCGGGATCTGGCTCACAATGAGAAACCACATTTCCCTGGCAGAGTTTACAGGCTTGGCAGAGTTCACTATGAACTATTTTGTCGGTCCAGGTCATGGACTAGACTGGTGTGGGTTTATCCAAATCCACTACTTTTGTCCAAAGATACGGGACGGTGCATCTAGGGACTGTCATCGTTTAGAGCCTGAATCCTCATGCTGAAAGCGATGCAGCCCCTAGCTAGTTTTCCAAAGCGGGCGCGGCAATGCTTATACCGAAAGGCTTTCGAGTTTAATTGATGACGCGCCCCAGCCTCAGATAGTGTTGCTCACAATTCTTCGCAGACCGTTGCTCAGGCACATTTATTAGCCTGCGTAGTCCTGGGATAGAGGCATTCAAAAGCCCCCGTTGTTTTAATCGCCGAGTCTGGGCAGAATCAACTGTTAGAAGCTGAGAAGTCAACATCATGAAGTGTAAGGTATGACGGCATCTCCTCAGTCCCCAGTGGCCTCTCTGGCCCGTATTGCTCCCTTCGATCAGCTCCCCCAATCGTTGCTGGCTGAACTCGCGCAAGGGGGGCAGTTGTTGCGGTATCGCATTGGTCAGCCGATTGTGCGCCCCGAAGCCTTGCCCCAACTGATTTTGATTTTAGAGGGGCAGGCCCGTCTCCTCGGCGAAGATCCCCGAACGCAACAACCCATCACCCTAAGTTTGGCTGAAAAGGGAGCCCTCCTCGGCATTGTGGGTCTCTTGCGCGGCACGCCCTGCGAAACCGCGATCGCCTCCAGTGAAATCATTGCCCTACAGATTTCCAGTGCAGTGTTCCAAAAAGCCCTGGATACAGAGCCCAACTTTGCCCAAGTCATCCGCAATCAGCTCTACCTAGCGGAAGTATTCGATTTACTCACGCGTCAAGTCGCGGATCAAGCCGCCGATTTGGGTGACTTGTCGGCCCTATCGCGGCAGGCCTATGAAACCGGGATCGTCCGCTACCTGCCCTATGGCAAACAACCTTTCACGCCGGAAGCACCCACCAGCACTGCTGAACCCCTGACCTGGTTTGTGAGTAGCGGCACCATCATTAACCAGCCGATGGGAAGTCGTCTGAACCTGAAATGGGCGGGCGATAACTTAGATGTGATTAGTCCCCAAGGGGCGCGGCTGGTCGGCTTACCCCACCTGGAAATGCTGAACGCCCTAGACGTTGGACCGGAGGACGCCGCCGCGATCGCGCCCGTTACCGTGGAGCGGGACGAAATTCCCTATGCGCCTGATCAACTGCCAGAACCTGAGCCCGATGAATCCGAAATTTCCCTCGACTATCCTTTTGTAAAAGGACGCGGAGAAATCGATGGGTTGCTGGCTTGCTTAGAAATGGTTAGCCAGCATTTTGGCATGCCTTTCCGACGGGATGTCATTCGCCGGATTTTGTCGAATCAGCGCGATCGCCTGGGCGAACTCTCCATTCCACTGGCGGGCAAGGTCGCCGAATTTATGGGGTTGCGGACCCAAATGACCAAGGTTCCCGTGAGCACTATGGGTCGCCTACCGACCCCCGCCATTATTCCCTGGCAAGACAGCTTTGCAGTTTTGTACGAGACCAATGCCAAGACGCGCGTGCTCGCAGTACCAGATACCGGCATTATTCAGCGTCAGCCCCTGGAATTTGAAGAAACCTGGGGCGGTGAAGGCGAAGTCTTAATACTCGAAAAAACCCGCGAAACCCCGCAACAGCGGTTTGGGTTGAGCTGGTTTTTGCCGTCCTTACAAAAGTACCGCTGGGTACTTTTTGAGGTGCTTCTGGCATCCTTCTTTGTGCAGCTGTTTGGCCTTGCCAATCCGCTGATGGTGCAGGTCATTATTGACCGGGTCATCAACCAAAACAGTATTGATACGCTCCAGGTGCTGGGTGTCTTCCTGGTGGTGGTCGCCATCTTTGAGGCTTTGCTGACGGCCCTCCGCACCTATCTCTTCGTCGATACCACCAACCGCATTGACATGGCGCTGGGGTCGGAGATTATCGATCACCTCTTGCGCTTACCGCTCAAGTATTTCGATCGCCGTCCCGTGGGCGAACTGTCGAGTCGCGTCAACGAGCTGGAGAATATCCGGCAGTTTTTGACCGGCACAGCCTTGACCGTGGTGTTGGACGCTGTCTTCTCAGTGCTCTACATCGTCGTCATGTTCATTTACAGTTGGCTCCTGACCCTGGTGGCCCTGTCGACCGTCCCGCTCTTCATCTTTTTGACCATCTTGGTCTCGCCGATTGTGCGTCGCCAACTCCGGGTGAAGGCCGAGCGGAATGCCGCGACCCAGTCCTATTTAGTCGAAGCGCTGTCGGGGATTCAAACTGTTAAGGCGCAAAATATTGAGTTACGCACGCGGTGGCAATGGCAAGAGCGCTACGCCAGCTATGTGAGTGCAGGCTTTAAAACCGTCATCACGTCAACCACCGCTGGGGCTGCCAGCAACTTCCTGAACAAGCTTTCAGCGCTCCTGGTGCTTTGGGTAGGCGCTTACCTCGTCCTGGAAGGCCAGTTGAGTTTGGGTCAGCTCATTGCCTTCCGCATCATTTCTGGCTACGTGACGGCACCGCTGTTGCGTCTGGCGCAGCTCTGGCAAAACTTCCAAGAAACCGCGCTCTCCCTGGAGCGTTTAAGCGACATCCTCGACAATCCTCGGGAAGCCGAAGAACAAGGACGGAATCAGATTCAAATGCCGGATATCCAGGGCGCAGTGCGTTACGAGGGGGTCTCCTTCCGCTTCGGAGCTTCGGGGCCTTTGCAGTTAGCCAATGTCTCCCTGGAATTTCCCGCAGGGCAGTTTGCCGGGATTGTCGGACAAAGTGGCTCCGGTAAGAGCACGTTGATGAAGCTGTTGCCCAGGCTCTATGAAATTGAATCCGGGCGCATTCTGATTGACAAGTACGATATCGGCAAGGTTGAACTCTATTCCCTTCGGCAGCAGGTGGGCATCGTGCCTCAAGACAGTTTGCTGTTTGAGGGCAGCATTCAGGAAAACATCTCCCTAACTCGGCCCAATGCCGACACCGAAACCATTATTGAGGCCGCCAAGATTGCCTGTGCCCACGACTTCATTATGGATTTGCCCCTGGGATATAACTCGCGGGTCGGCGAACGGGGCTCGTCTCTGTCAGGGGGGCAACGACAGCGGATTGCGATCGCCCGCACCATTCTCCACAATCCACGGCTGCTGATTCTGGATGAAGCTACCAGTGCCCTGGATTACGACACCGAGAAACAGGTGTGCGACAACCTCAAGCGTTGGGCTAGGGGGCGCACGGTATTCTTTATCACCCACCGTCTCAGCACAATTCAAGATTCCGACACTATTCTGGTAATGGACAAGGGAGCTGCTGTCGAGCAGGGCACCCACGCTGAGTTGATGGACATCAAAGGCCGCTATTACACCCTCTTCCAACAGCAGATCAGTACTCCTGAGTAAGTCAACAAGGAACCATGACATCTACCCCTAAGATTTCACAAAACGGCTCCGCTCAAAACGGTCACGTTCCTGTTACCCAGGGCCGCCCCGCCCCTGCGCTTGAGTCCTTCGAGCGACCGGTGATTCTGCGGCAATCGCCTCGCTGGGCCCGCTACGTCATATGGGGGATTGTGGGGGTAACGGTTTCGACCATCACTTGGGCCTGCTTAGCCAAAATTGAGCAGGCGATTCCGGCTCAAGGCAAGCTGGAACCGCGCGGGGTCGTGCAGCCGGTACAGGCTCCGGAAGGGGGCATTATTAAGGAAATTCACGTTCAAGAAGGTGAATCGGTCGAACAAGGACAAATTCTCATTACGCTTGACCCCACCCCGCTCCGAGCGCAACTGGGCGCGCTGCGAGAAGTTCGTAAAAGTCTGGTTGCTGAGAATGCTGATTACTCACGGGCGCAATCCGGTGAGGCTGTAGGAGCCCCCATTACCAGCTCCTCGGAGGTGGCCAGCCTCACCAGTAACCGCAGCGCCTTGCTGGAAGAGAATCAACTCTACGATGCTATCTTGCGCGAAGAGGAAAACATTGAGAACCTGTCGCCCCAGCAACGCCAGCGCCTCCGTGCCTCCTTGGGTGATCTCAACGCCCGCCGAGCCATTAATGACCTCGAAGTTAGCCAGCTGAATGAGCAGCTGGCTCAAGTGAACGAGCAACTCGCCAATGCAAGGAATGCATTGGCCAACGCTCGTCGATCGCTGACCAACGCAGAAAACGCCCTGGTGGTGGAGACGGATATCCTGGCGCGGATTGACCCACTCACAGAAGCTGGTGCCGTTGCCGAGTTACAACAGCTCCGCCAAGAGCAGGAGGTGAGTAATCGGCAGCAAGAGGTGAGTGACCGGCGGCAGGCGA
This sequence comes from Cyanobacteria bacterium J06638_28, assembly GCA_039819045.1. GTDB lineage: Bacteria > Cyanobacteriota > Cyanobacteriia > Phormidesmidales > Phormidesmidaceae > SIO1E4. The sequence continues at coordinate 280,402 of JBCBSR010000003.1, read as the reverse complement.
TTAGCGATCGCGAGACGGAAGTCACCAACCTGCAAAAAGAGCAAGAGCGCTTAAACTTTGCCATTGTGCAAGCCCGCCGCCAGGGTGAACAGGCGGTGGTGGTGGATAAGGAAGAGCTGCTGGATCGCATGGCCGCCAATGACAACCAAATTGCCAATATCGATAGCCAACTCACCAAAATCATCGTTGAGAATGAGAAGCGTCTGGAAGAAATTGACGGCGAAATTGAGCGTCTAGAATTTGCCCTGGCCAATCAAGAATTGCGTTCGCCGCTGGAAGGGCAAGTGTTTAATTTGCGGGCTAATCAGCCGGGCTACGTGGTGAATGCGACGGAGCCAGTGCTGGAAATTGTCCCTGATGACACCCTGGTTGCCCGCGTCTTCATTACCAATCGCGATATTGGCTTCGTAACCCAGCGCTTCGTTCAAGAAGAGGAACCGCTCCTGGTCGATGTTCGCATCGACTCTTTTCCCTTTAGTGAATTTGGTGATGTGGAAGGGGAAGTCATCCACATTGGTTCCGATGCTTTACCGCCGGATCAGGTGAATCCCTTTTACCGCTTTCCCACTGAAATTGAGTTAGAAACCCAAATGCTGGCGGAGACATTGCCATTGCAGTCAGGGATGTCGGTCACGGCCAACATCAAGCTCCGGAAAGTGCGTGTCATCACCATCCTGAGCGACCTATTTGTTCGCAAACTGGATAGCTTGCGCTCGGGCGGTTAAACGCCTGGATTCAACGGAAGCGGAGGGATTCGAACCCTCGAGGGGAGTTACCCCCCCTACCTCCTTAGCAGGGAGGCGCTTTCAACCTCTCAGCCACGCTTCCATAAGGTTTACTAGCACTGTTTCGTGATTATAGCCCCCGATCGCGGCTTAGGTAACCCCTTGACAGACCTTGTTCATAAAGTTCGTTGAGTGCAAGCGATCGGTCAAATGGGAAGTTCAGCGCGGGGCTCTCACTCAGTCGCTTTAGCACTCAATCATGGCTGAGTTTGCCGGTTTAGGCGATCGCCTCAGCGTGGTCGCGATCGCCGCTAGCACCCGTTGGTCGGTGAGCATCCAGGGATGGGCCAGCACGGGTAGTTGGGCCATGTCACCCACAGATAACTGCGAGCTTTTAGCAGGCACAATCATGAGGTCGTAGGGCGTCCACAGGGAAGTGAATTGAACCTGCTGCAATTCGTGTACGGTATCGTTTAAATCCTTCAAAAAGTCGCTCCCTGGTCGCATTTGCCGAACGCCAGGATTTTGCCGCACATACCCTGTCCACGTGCCGTTATGGGGCGAGGACAGGGTAATGAAATGGTTGACCCGCTGGGCACCCGCTAATCGTTGGATGTAGTAGCGGCTCACCATACCGCCCATGCTAAAGCCAATCAGATCGATGGCCTCAGCATCGGCAAAGTGGGTATCGACGTAGGTGCGAACCTGCTGGGCTAGGCGATCCAAGCCAATATCGCCATTGTTGGGTGTCAGGTCAATGGTATGGATATCGAACCAGCCGCGATCGCGCAGGTAGGCGATCAGGGTATTAAAGACGCTGCCGGTATCACCAATGCCGTGAACCAGCAGCAGCGGGCACGGTTGAGCAACCTTCATAGACAACCTACCTCAAGTCGCGGAGCATATTCCCAAGATAGAGAGTCCAATGGATTGAGCTTTGATTGATGTGCCAGTTATCAGGACGAAACAACAAACCTCAGGCCAACAGAATTTGCTTGCGCTGGTTATCGAACTGAATCTGATGGTGAGCTTCGAGTTCAACGAGGGCTTCGCTCACGGGGGTCAAGATTTCACATAGGGGACATTCAAACTCTTGAGCCAGTTCTTGAGCCAGTTCTAGAATGCTGTAGGAGTGTCGCTGGAGACGCTCAGGCAACATCTGGAGAAGTGAAAACGCGAGGGGAGACTCACAGATGGTTTTCATGAGTATATGTACCTAACTCTTTCTCTTACTGTGGCGTGGGAATGTCGAGGCTAGGGAGATTGTTTTGGGGAAGTTGGTAAAGTTAGCAGTTCTTCAGAGGTCGTTGCGGTCTTTTACATAGGTCTCAGACTTGGGCGGTGCCTGAATGGCTGGCCAGCACAGGGGCTATCGATTTTCACCCAGTTGCGATCGTGCTGGTACGATTAAGTTCGGTATCTTAGCCTAGATTTGATAGGATATGTATCCGGGTGGCGGCATAGCCAAGTGGTAAGGCAGAGGTCTGCAAAACCTCCATCCCCCAGTTCGAATCTGGGTGCCGCCTTGTTGATAACTGAAAGACCATGATGCAAGTGCGATAGGTCATAGGCACAGCGTATTGCCGGACGTATCGTCGCTGAAATGATGGTGAGGTTTGCTGGCAGATTGACCAGCAGGGGGGAGTGGTCGCGATCGCCCTGAGTATCCAAGAGCAGAGGACTGAAAATCCTCGTGTCGGCGGTTCAAGTTCGCCTTCTGGAATCGTTTCAGCGATATATAGTGGATGCGTACTACCGCTTTAGACAGAGATATGCAACTTCAGAAAAATCTTTGACTTGCTGGTAACCATAGCAATTATCGCTGTTTTTATTTTGCTAGAAGCCATCCTATTTGACTCCCTGTCAGATGCCAGTAATCAGCTTTATTGGTTCCTGCGATATAAGATTCTGTCAGGGGCAATCAGAATAGCCAGATTTTTGATTTTGGGCTGGATTATCTGGCCGGTTATTGGGATGTTTATCGGTCTTCCGCCTGTTTCCCAGAAAGAAGAAAACAATGCATTATTCCCTAAGACATATAAAGATTTGCGATTTATTAGGCATTATTTTGCAAACCTCTAAAGAGATTACTCGTTTGACATGCGTTTTTTCATTGTGGCACCCAGACAAATAGCCGTAAGCGAGCCAAGTATTGTAAGCGGCTCAGGAACTACTTTTAGCTGACTTGGGTGAACTGCTGAATTAAATCGAATAAACCCAGTAGTCTCTGTAAAAGACGAGTAAAATTCGTCAGAAAACTGCCATGTCTCTGCAAAAGTTACACCATCTAATGATCCTGACAGAAAAGAAGTGATACCAATGTTATCGACATTGACTCCTACCAATTCAGGCCCGTTTGGCCCATTCACAAAGCTCACTGAACTTCCATACCAGTTTATCTGACTGCCAAGCCCTGGGAATAAATATGCATCACTTCCCAAGAAATCTATATCAACAGTACTTGTTAGAACATTGCCGTATCCAGGAACGAATACTTGGTTATCTACAAATACCAACTCTCCAATGCCAAACACTTCATTGTCAAGTTGAGTAATATTTTCCTCGAAAAAATAGTATTGAGGATCTTGAGGGTTAAATTCTTCATAGCGATCCACCCTCTGAGTTGCTACAAGCTCGAATCTATATTCAGATAGTCCAATACCCGCTGCAGAAGATGGCAAAGCCTCCAGGCACAGGAGCATAGTAGTTGCTGAGCAAGTAAAAATAGCATGCTTCAAGAAACTAGATTTCAAAAACATAATTTAAAATCTCCATAGAGCAGGGTTTTTACATGAATCAAAGTATGTTGTTAACTAATTACGATAGCATTCCCAATTAGAATTTCTATTCTTGAAAATAGCACAATCACTGCAAAGTGCTACACAAGTCATAGTTCTTATTGCTTTCCTGCGGGGATTAACTACTCTGAATATCTCGCAATTATAAACTCCTTCAAAGGCTACAGGCTCGATCTCGCCTTTGCAAGTAAGGCAGAATGCTTCCAGTATGCACAAAGCATCTGGGCCTACAGCAGCCAAAATAGCGCTTGGAGTTCCATCCTTTAAACTGAATTGAACTTTTCTTAATCTAAGTCTAACTACTATGGAAATTCTCCTTCGGCCTAAATTTGGGCTAAATTATTTAACTTTCACACACCTCAAACCCCCATTGCCTCGTTAGAGGTGTAACGTAAAATCTAAGGCTCTGGAATGAATGGTTGCGGAGTAAATCAGCTGTTTACAATACAGTTTGCTCTGCTCTCAATAGCGAGATTGCTTTGTGAATATCTTGTTCAACTAGACCGTCCTTATCATTAGTCTGAACTAAGCAATCTTGATGAAGTCGCATGTCAGGCTGATCATCCAAAATACAGAACACTCCTTTGAAGCTGTTGGTCTTCAGCCAAGCGTCAATGTCTAAACTGCGTGGCACTAGAATTTCCTCGCCTTTATCGTCATACTTAACCTCAAAACAGAGCGTAGTACTCACAAAGCGATCCGATACACCATCACGAATGAGGCGATCGCAAAGTGTGTCGTAATCGTGATAGCGTTACCAATCCGAGCTGAGGGCTAACTTGGCAGCTATGAATCGCTACTATCACTGCCAGAAGCGAACCAGACATCGCAATACTTCCTACGCCGATATCATTGTGGCCTTTGCCTCATCAGGGAAATGTCAGAACGGCGATCGCCAAGCATACACCCTAGGATTGTGGTTTTCGGGCAATAATGAGGGGAGTGGAGGCCACTACGACACAATCGGATGCAACAATTGACCAGCGCTTGACCCGTCTGGAGACTCTGTTTGCCTCTGCTGGCGAGAGGCTGCTGTAAGCCACCAACCTCTCAACCCAAAACGCGCAGCAGATAGAACTGAATTCCCAGCAGATAGAGCGGAATTCCCAACAAGCAGAGCGGCTTTTTCAAATCGTTATGCTTACACGTTGGACTGTAGTTGTTCAATTAAAGGCTTATCCAACGAGATGGAGAGGGAGAATGGTTCAGCGGCTGACGGCGCTGACGGCTGTTCAAGCCACTGTACCCATACACTGCCAGACGGCAACCGGCGGTTACTATCGCCTCCTGGGCTGAGCCAAATCATGGCCCGAGCTGGGAGTTGATGGCTCGAGGGTTGCGATTGCGGCATCACCGCTGCCAGAGCTGAAAGTACGGTGTGCTTAGGCTGCAGGATACCTGTGTGTGGTAGCCATAAGGCCACCGCCAACTGTCGCCGCAAGCTGTAAATGTAGAGACTAGCTGCTGCCGTGACAGCTGATTCAAACGCTGCTTCGGACCAGCGATCGCTCGTCGCATCCACGCCAATCAACACTTGATTATCCGCCGTTAGCTCCTCCTGTTCGCGCACCCGTAACTCCCCATAGCGAGCACTGGTACGCCAATGAATGAGACGTGTCGGATCGCCCCAGCGATAGGGGCGCAGGGCTCGGGTCAGTCCCTCATTAGCTTGTTCAGCCTGGCGTGCTGTCAGCCACTGGGCTCCAGCAGCGACACTCATCTGGTCGATCAGGGGACAGTGGGTTAAAGGCAAAATTTGCGGATACACCGTGGCATGGGCGGGAACTGCCTGAGGACGCTGACACCAAAAGAGCCCAAAGGGAGCCGCCGTTCGGAGAGCCAAGTGCTGCCAATGGTAGATGCCGCGCCGCTGAGGTTGACAGGTGTAGCGCCAATCATAGGTTTGGCGACCTGGGATGGTGGCGATCGCGGTTTCAGGTATTTTGCCAAAAGCAGATGGCACCTGATCACGCGCCTGTAGTAGGGTTTTTGGCCGAGGCGTCGTATTTTCGAGCTGAATCGCAACCGTCAGCATTTCCCCAACGCTGATGGGGCGAATGGGGCTGCGATGAATTTGTAAGCCCTTAAAGCTGCGCGGCGGCGTCCAGAGGCTAATCGCCGCGATCGCCAACATGACGCCGCTAATCGCGTAGAGCCAGCCTGACATGGTGTTAACCCCTGCTCCAAAGAAAGCAGCGGTGAGTCCTAACAGCACACCGCCTCCATAGGCTGGCATCACCCAGTGGTTCTCTAGCCAGGTTACGATCGCTTTACCCCGTCTCATCATGGGCTCGGGCTATCTTTAGGTGACAATTAAGCATCCACACAATATCAACGTGAAGAGTGTCTCCATTGTACGGACTGGTTGTTGTGAGGGGATGACTCGTTCAAGTTGAAACATTCAGTCTGGGTAGGGAGTCAGGAGTCAGAACTATTCTCAAAAACCCCGAATTCCGGACTCCCAATTCGGAATTCCGAACTCCGAATTCCGAATTTGTCTTATTCCCACACTTGCAGCGCCCTGTTCCAGCTATTGATTAGAGTGCTTACTTGGGCACGACGATTCTCGAAGTTAGCTGCTGTGACAATGAAGCCGAGTCCGGCAATCAGGCCAATGATCCACTTCAATAGGGGATATACAAAGCTGAGCACGAGCAATTGATAGACCGCATTGGCCAGGAAAACGGCGGTGCCAACGTACAGAAAGGCGCGAATACGTAGCACAAGGCCCAAACTTAGGGCAATGAGGCTGACAACACCGGGAAGGAGTCCTACGGCATTGTGGGTGAAGAGGGGCACGCCGCAAATGAGGCCAGTGGCAGCTAGGCGTAGATAGTGGCGATCGCGCCGACTGGTTGGAACGTGCCAATAAGGATCCACCCAAGCGATGTACAGCAGGGACAGCCCCACGAGGCAAGCCAGGGTGAACAGGGTAACTTCGTTGAAGGCTGATAGTCCTTTGTATGCTGCCCAGTTCGCCAAGCCCAAGCTTACATAACTCCAGCGCCACTGCTGATGCCGCCAGGCAATGAAGCCATAGAAAGCAGCAGCAATGAGTAGACTCATCAATGCGATGGAACTATAGGTGAGAGCCACCGCCACCAACGGTAGGGCTCCTAAAAGAACATGCCAGGGGCGAACTGACCACCCCCACCGTTGCCACGGTATAGCGTATAGCATCACCGCCAGCGCGCTGGCGATCGCGGCGACCCAAGGCAGAAGTGATTGCAGAACTGTGGCAGGTAGCAGTAGCGTACTGCCCTGCACCAGAATCCCCAAAGCTTCTAAGCCTCCCAGGTACACCCAAGCCTCTGCCAGGGAGCTAGGGCTCGACGTTTGTCCTTGCTTGAGGGCATAGCGGGTGAGAAAAAAGCCCGTCCCTAATCCCAAGAGAGCACTGTGTTCCAGGGGGTAAACTAGCGCCCCCAACAGCAAACCACTGCCCATAGCCCAGTGAGTATGGGCGACCCACACCAGCTCGTGGGACGGCAACCGCAGATAAGGGGCTAGCCAGGGTGTCAACAGGCGATAGGCGTAAACGAGGGTTGCTGCCAGCGCTGCCAACGCAATGAGCTGATCCCCCCTGGCAAATGCCTGCACTGGGTACAGTAATAGCTCAAAGGCTGTGACACTGATGCCCGCGATCGCCACATAAATCAAGGGTTTGAAGCTTGCCTGCCGCCGTCCCAGCCCCATGGCAATGATCACCAATCCCAACGTGCAGAGCCCAGTCCAACTGTTGAAAAAACCGGTTCTCAGGGCCGCACCCAGACCGCCATAGAACAACGGCAGAATGTGCCAACTGCTGAGCATCGCGGGACTCATCCGACGACGATGCAGCCAATCTCCTAGCAGCTGTACAGCAATGCCTAAAAGAATGTTGGCGATCGCCAGCGCTACGAGGGATTGACTCAACCGACTCCAGCCTTCAATGACAAAAAGTTCCAAGCCCCAACCGATGGCATAAATGCCCCAGTTACAAGGACGTTGCCAGTAGCGAATCAGCAGTGCTCCGACAATGAAGGCGGCAGCCAGAACGACCGCCAGCGGTGCCACTTGCCGGTCTGTGACGGTAAAAAATGCATGCCCCGTCAAGCATACTAAGCCGATAAGGCCCAGGCTCCAGGCCCAGTGATCAGCAGCTTTGCGATAGACCACTAGCAGCCGAGTCGGTGGTCGCCGCCACCCCTGTCGCCCTATCCACAGCATGGCTGCACACAGCGCGATCACCAATATCCAGTGGGTGACCATGCGGATTGGTGCAATGCGATAGCCGTCCCACAAGCCAATAGCCACAGTGCTCAGTCCCAAACCTAAGGTGACGGCGGCGGCTTGCCGTGATACCCAATACCGACTGTGAATAGCCATAATGGCCGTTGCGGTTCCTAAAATCATCAATCGTGCAGCAGGGACTTCTGCAAGCGCGGCCAAACTCAGGGCCATTACAGCCGTACTGACCCACGCATAGCCTGCTCGCCCCGGCAACTGCCAACTGCGATAAGCCGTTGCCACCATGACACCCAGGAGCCCTGAAGTAACGGCCACGACCCTGGCAAAAGTTTCAGGGGTTGGGGCAAGGAGTTGATCCGTTGCTGTACCTTGAAAGGTCAGCATTAGGGTTAAACCAACCAATCCAATAGCCCAACCATCGCAAGCCTTAGCATAGAGGTTCAAGAGTTCTGTCCACGAAGCCGTTGCAGGTGCAGTTGATATGACTCTTTGCAGCCATATTTCTGGGGAAACGACCGTCGACTGACCTGAGCTTTTGGGGGATTCCAATGTCAGTGCTGTTGCCGCAGCGGGGACAGACTCAAGGTTAGCCACTGGAGGCGAGGGGGACACCGACACTGGAGCCAGTCGGCTAGCGAATTGAGCGAGTCCGTACCGTATTCCCCACAGGCAGGCAACAGTGCTTGCCAACACCGGTATGCCCCACAGGGGCCGGAGCGAAAAGTTTTGCCGGATGAGTAGCGTTTCGGCAATTAGGGCCAGTCCTATCGTTAAAGCTGCGATCGAGAGCTGTCGCGTCCATCGCGATTGCAGAAACAGTAGACCCATACCCGTCGTCAAGCCTAAAAACTGCCAAGGCATCTGCCAAATGGTGATGAATTGACTGAGGCATATCACCGCCACACTGTGAAAATGCAAGCCCATGTAGTAGGGGGCAATACGGCTGCGATAGGTTGTTGCGCCCATCAGCAGTAGCGCAGCGACAATTTCTAGCGGGAATCGGTCACTTCCGCTAAAGGACTCAAAAAATGCCCAGTAAATTCCGCCTAGCAGGGTCATCCAGATGAGTGGAAAGGCCCACAGGTCAGCAGCTTGAGCCAACTGAGTGACTAGAGAACTCTCACGACGATTGAGTTGGTGATAGGCGAGCCAGAGAAGCAAGGGAGCGATCGCGCCTGCCAGTAACCAAATGGGGGTCGTTTCTGCGGTGACTCCCACCGTGTAATCCAGACTTGCAGCCGTCAACGTCAAGCCAAACCCGACCGTGACCAATGCCACGAGCCGGGTGCGCTGATAGTGGGTATTCAGCACCATCAGTCCCGTTGCAATACCGAGACTGAGTAACCGTGGCATGCTGCTGCCCCAAGTCAGCCCAGGCAACAGGCACAAGGCTCCCAAACTGAGATGCACCGCTAACTCGCGCCGCGATCGCACCAAAGCCGCCATCGCCGTTAGTAATCCTGGAACTGCAATTCCTAACAATCCCCAGGTGGGTGTAAAGCCGCTAAGGCTGATAGGCACGAGCCTTTGCGCTAGAAACAGGCCGCTGTAGGTTAATCCACCGGCAATTAAGCAGAGGCTCCAGGCACTGCCTCGCAAAAGTCGTAGGAGTCCTTGGTCGGTATCCGGCAAATCGATGTCTACGGTTGCCCCGAGGCTGAACAGCCATTCTCCAGCCATCACACCCAGGCCAAAAACAGACCAGCCCAAGACGCCTAGATTAGGAAGCAATCGAGCCCCTAAAGCCGCCAGCGTGAGTAACGCCGTGACATGGGTCAACGTGCCTAGTTTTTGCATCGGTTCAGGAGCGATCGCCCAGCTGAGACGATGCTCCACAAACTGCCGCCACCGTCGTTGGGTCACCCCTGCCAGCAAGCTGGTTGCACCACCGAGGCTCAATACCCGTAATGTCGGATTCAGCGTCCCCAGCCCTACGAGGACAATCCCCAATCCCAAAGCCAGGTGACCACTAAAGCGAGCCAGATCGCGCTGGCGGTAGCGAGCTAACCAGTCGCTAGTGCCCACGACACCCAAGAGATAGGGAAATAGAACTAAACTGAGACCGGCCCATGGCTGACCTTGCGAACCCACCAAGCGCTCGCCCACAGTCTGAGCGTAAGATTGACCGGCCTCAGGCACCATTGTCCAGATCAGCCAGACACTTTGGAGTCCCATTAAGAACAACCCAGTCAAATCAAAGCGACTCCAGGTGCTGAGCAAGCGTCGCCCAAAAACTGCGATCGCTAAAAAGCTCACGCCCAAGGATTGCCAGGGAGCCGTCATGACAGAAAGGCTCCAACCTAGCCCCATCAAGCCGCCCCCCAGAACTTCCCAGAGGGATAGGTTGAGTTGGGTCAGGGTATCGCTCTGAGTTGGTTGCGGGTTTGCTTCGGGAGACGACGAGAGCGCAAATGCCTGAGGTGCAAAAGTTGTCCAAGCGACTAAAAAGCCACCAATGCCCAAAGCCAAACCGACCTGAGACCAGGGAATCTGATAGCCAGCGATCGCTCGCAACCAGAGCACACCCAAGCCATACAGCAGCACGGATGCCTGTAAGCTACCGCCCCATTGATGAGCTTTCTGAGGTGTTTCTGCTTCATCTAAAGCCGGTTCATCTAGAGTCGTTACGACATGACGCTGCGATCGCAGGAAGATAACCGCACTTCCTATCACGCCAACATAGAGAGCCACAACAGGGCCAAGCGCCAATCCCCAACCCCAATGCACCAAACTCAGCAGGAGCAACTGAGGCCAAAAGGGAGGGGACGCTGTTTCCGTCTGTTGTGTCTGCTGACGGGAAAAATGCACCATCAGTGCGCCTAAACTGACGGCCGCTGTTGCCGATACCCCTAAACCCAATACCGATTGCCAAAGGGAAAAAGCGTCCATGGCAATGAAATTCAGGGGAATTAACAGCAGCGTGACCAGACGTAGCGCTTTAGCGGTGAGCTGTAGGCGATCGCGACGTCCGCACCACAGTGCTGAAGCTCCGAAGGCCAAGGTGTAAATCCATAAAATGCTGTACTGTCCTGCTGCCGGAAATCGCTGCCACTGATTGGCAACCAAGACCCCAGAAGACAGCAGCACCAAAATCACGCCCAAAACCAGCAACCAAATCACGCTGAGTTCGGCCATGAGCGATCGCCAGGCTTTCACCCAAAAATTAGGTTCGCGTGGAGCCGTTGGTGTGAGGGCTTCTGTAGCCGCAAAATCTTGAGCTATAAAATCTTCAGTGATAGCTGGAGTTAGGCTGACGGCTGTTTGCTGGGGCACATTAGCCCGTGGCTGTGCCGATGGAGCCGCTGTAGGGGCCAACGGGACATCACAGGTCAAATGTTCTTGGCATAGTCTGATAGCGGTTGATTCAGGCAGCAACTGGAGCTGTAACCATCGGTCTAGCCCCTCTAGCAAACGGGCATGTTGACTATCCAAAGCCAGTTGCAGATGGACTGTGCCTTGAGACAATAGACCTGAACGTTGGCAAGTTTTGAGGACTGTTAAAAGTTGGGTTGGCAGGACGTTTGTCGTAACGGCTATGGTCTGAGGCTGAGATGATTCACTCTGAGCCTGTAAGTCAACCTTGAGGGATTCCGGAGCCAACAACCCTAGCTGATACCAATACTCTAGTCCAGCCAAAGAACGCTCTAAGTTTGCCTCAATTTCAAGTTCAACGTGAATCGTGCGGCTGCGATTTGACGGGGGCATGATCACACCTCGCGGTGATAGCTGATAGCTTTCGCAATTGAGGCTGAGCCACCCAGGGGCATTGGGTTGCGTAGCACACAATAGCCAAATAGTTCGCCACCACGTCCTAGCGGCATAGCGACGACCCTAGCAATAGGAACAGATCACCTGCGAACATACCGCTTGCCCCCATCCCGATCGCTGGTTTTTCCTTACGAAAAACCTCCAGTTGGCAAATCGGATGAAGTTGAGAAACAGCATTTTAGCCATCTCCGTCTTGCGGCGACAGCAAGCCTCAAAGGACTAAAAACCAGAGCAAAAATGCTGTAACTCCCTAAAACTTGAGAAGCGTTACTGAGCCTCGGGATGTCTTTTCCTGCCAGCGATGCTAAGTAGCATTTCTGAGAGAACAATTCATCCTCTGGACCAGCAACGGCATTCAAGGGAAGCCAAGCGAATACGATGCTTTTGCAAGCACCTAACTAAGACGCAGATAAGTGTTGACCCTTTCAAGGGCAATCCTAGGCGACGCTATCCAGGCTCTAGCTAAAACCAGCACAGTTTGTGAAACCGTCCTCAAGCACTGCGCTTAACCTAGCCGTCAGTCAAAAGTTATGAAGGCAGCATAACTACAGGAACAAGGAGGTTCCAGTGATGTTCCGCAACGCCAAGCCGCTATTTGAAGTTACCGCCAAAGCCAATGGACGGATCACCAAGCGTACTAAAGACAGTGATGCCTAAAGGTAAGTTCACACCGCCATTTTCGTCCACAAGGTCGTTGAAAAAGCCTTCCGCTTCTTCTTGAGAGGTAACTGGACTCAGTTTATTGGAGGGCTCAGCGTTATCGACATCTTCCAACGTTGGCTGCAACGATGCTGGATCGAGTTCAACCGTGATATTTGCACCCTCTTGAGGCAGCAACAGGTCAGACGCACTGCCTGGATTGGCATAGGCTGGCACGCTAAGCAGTGGCAGCGTAGCAACTGAAACAACTGTCAGAAAGGTGATTTGTGTAAGGCGACACATTTTCTAGACCTGTAGCGAGACGACTGATAGGGTTCTCCGACTGTGATCCAACACCGTGATTGTTAGGGGCTGTCATCATTTAGAGCTTGAATCCTCATGCTGAAAGCGGTTCAGCCCCTAGCTAGTTTTACCAAGCGGGCGCGGCAATGCTGATACCGAAAGGCTTTCGAGTTTAATTGATAATGCGCCCTAATACTAATACTAATATAGGTATTTTGTGTTCACACTGGGGGCACTGTGATCTATCGGTGGACACATTCCTGACATTTGAGGCTGTCTGTAGATTGCCAGCTGTCTCAGCAGGTCACTTGAAAAGCCGGATTAGTTTAATCGAGACAGATCATGACGAAGTTCTTCAAGTTTGCCTTCGAGAGCTTGCGTCAAATTTTCCAAATGGGCGCGATCGCTCAACCAGGATTGTGCCCGCTCGACAATTATTCGGTTAAGCGCTGCTGCAAGCTGTTCTTGTTGTCTAGTTAAAGCGGGTTGCCAGGCTCGTTGAAGCAAGGCTTTTCCCCAATGATTTGCTACCTGTCGGGCCGAGCGAACGCCCCGTCCATAGCGAGGATATCCCTTAGCGAGTGGCGGGAGGTAAATAGGACGGTAGGGTTGCTGCACTGAAGCACACCAGTCGTGCCATTTGAACTGAAGGATACGTGGACTGGTTATGACGGGAATCCAGGGCACTCCCAAGGCATCAGCCACGATCGCGCCATGCATAGCTTCAGTAATCAGTACTCGACTTTGCTGTATTTCCTCAAGAACTTGTTCAACCGGCGACTGTGGATCAATGTAGTGAATACCACCCTCGTGGCAAATTTGCTGCCACAGATGGCCTGCAAAGACTGCGTGATGAATGTGGGGCATAAACGCCGCTTTATGAAATTGAGTAGGGGTAGGTTTGATCAGGCGTCTGAGTAAGATCGCACCATCAGTAATGGCCAATTCACTGGATACTCCCAACGCTTGACAAGACAGTGGACCCCGTAGACAGCATATTTTCCAGTTGTCTGGCAATGTAGTTAAGGGTTGCTCATACCCCACTCCGGTGCTGAAGATAGATACCTGTTTGGCTTGTTTTACACGCTTCAAAAGTTTGGCATTGAGCAGCGTACCAATGCCGACCAGTATGACGCCATCCTGACGAGCTAACAGCTCTGGTAGTAGCTGCTGCCAGAGCCATGGGTTCAAATCATCCCCAAAATTGCCAGCACCATCCGAACGTTGATCGTAGTAAATTTCCATTACTTCAAGAAGTTGAAAGTAATCGCGATAGACGGGCCGTGCCCCGTACGAACTTATGACTCAGCCAGTTCATTTCGAGTGTCGCAACTTGGAGGCTGCGCGGCATACGGCACCAATCCTCGAAAGCAGGAAAAGCTACTTTTTCTAGAAAAGTGCGCCAGCGATGAACTGTTTTATAAGCTGTGAACTTCTGTCCTTCTTGCCAACCCTGGGCGACTAATTTCTGTCGCAAGCTGAGATCTTGCTTTAAAGTTTTGAGGGCTTGTAACAATGCCTCAGGAGAAGCCACTTCCAGGTAGTTGAATCCAGGATTCCCTTCGCTACGAAAAGCCGACTCATAACCTAAAATAGCTGGCACCCTTGCCAGCCAAGCGTTGTAAAGCTTAGTTGCAGGCTTATGCAGAAAACGTTGATGCTTTCCAAAAGCACGTACGGCAACGATCGCATCCACCTGACTGTAATCATTCCAACCGGAGTTTAAGGTTTTATATTCACTCCAGTGATTTTGGTTGGCAATAGAGCACCAGTTTAGTTCCAGATCCGCCAGTGCTTGTAACCACGCTGGCTGCTGTAATTCTGGAGCCAGATTGATACGGTGACCAAAGAAAGTGATATTTTCAAAGCGACCGCCTCGCGCTGGACTACGCTGAATCAAACCGGGTTGAGGCCAGTGGGGAATATAGTGGTACTGTGCCCGAGTCTGTGCATCCTGAAAGTTCTGCACCACGTGATACTGCGCATAGGGATAATGCAAACCGTCTTGTTTCAAACACACAATAAACTGTCGTTGGCTAGGGCGTAAATGAGTAGTTCTCAGATGATTATGATCAACCAGAATGATGCCTTCTTCAGGCAGCTCATGGACGAGTTGACAGGGAAACGTGATCGCTTTTAAGCGTAGGTAAGTCTGAATTGTCCAGGTATACATTCCTAAACCAAACCCAGGCCAGTTTTCATCTGGGCTAGTGGGTAAGCTCTCAGGCCAAAATTTCCTGGGAATAAAGATATAGAAGGGATGCACAACCACGAAACATCTACTCTATAAAAGAAGAGCGTTATTCATAAGAACTTGCGCTTTAAGGTATAAGTCGAGCGTGTTAGCTTACTTAGGCCACGTGTCCACAAGCCCTTCGTCAAACCTAAAAAGTAATAGACCGGGCTAAGTAGGGTGGATAGTAATAACTGTCGCTCACACTGATCGATAAGATCGATTGTTTGGCCAAAATTTCGCAGCGTAAAGAGTATGAGCTTTTCTAGATCGCTCATAATGTATAGCAGCGTCAAGAAGGGACGTTGCCATGCGCGGTACTGCAACATGCGATAGGGATAGCGGATTAAGCCATTCTGATGGAAAAACTTAGTCAGGTACTGCTGCTCAAATCTGGAAGCAGGAATGTGATGATCAATTTTGATCGTGGGAACAAACCAAATTTCCCAACCGGCTTGCCAAATATGCAATAGCATCTCTAAGTCTTCACCCGTTTGGGGTAACAGTGGATCTCGCGTTATGCTGGTTTGCCAAGCCTCTTTTCGAACGACAATGCCTGCGCCTGGAGGAAACATTTTAATGGCTGAGTCGCTGTATTTTTGGTTGTAGCAGTAGAGAGACTCTCCTTGTACAAGTGCAAAAAAACGAGCAATGCGTTTGAAGTTCTTAGGCGGTGGAACATCGAATTCACCATAAATTTGCCCCCCGTAGGCACCTGCCTGAGGATGACTACGACTGAAGGCAACAATTTCCGTAAGCCAGGTCGAGTGCGGCAGATTATCATCATCAAGAAAAGCTAACACTACGCCTTGGGCACTCCTAAAACCACGGCGACGAGCGTAAGCTAGACCCTGACAAGACTCGAAGCAGTAGCGCAAAGGCACATCTGATTGCCAGCTTGCCTGATGCTCTTGGAAAACTTCAGCAGTACAGTCGCTACTGTTGTTATCTACAACCAGCACTTCCCAGGTAAACGATCCATCAACTTGCTGCCGTTGTAGCCGTTCCAGCACGCGAGGAATTCTGGATGCACCGTTGTAGGTACAGATGACGACCGAAAAATCAACCACGGGAATATTACCTAATTACAGATGTCAAATAAGGTCGACCAGGTCCAATTGAGCACATAAGTGCCCTACTCAATGACTCCTAAGGTTGCTTAATCAGAACACAACCCAAGCGAGAGAACGTTAGTCACTAACTAACAGGCATGGGGTCTAGGATCGTATAAATACGGTCATATCGCTTAAAGATAGCTCCATTAATGTATCGAATTCTAGTTAAGCGCGAGTTAAATATTGGTAATGCTTGGGCTTTTGCCTCAGTAATATTGCAGTGACGGCATTGTTTGGAATACTTGAACTACGCAAGAGCCTGATCGAAAGAAGATGTCGTGATCTGTCCAACAGTCATGCACTACGGACTCTCAGTGCATGGAATTCTGAAACCGAGTTTCCTAATGCCTTTTGGCTCAAGGTCCATAGTTGGTCAAGATCAAATCATCACTCGGTGTTACACCCGCGATCGTAATGGTGTACTCGACGGCGCTATCGCCGGCAAATACCCAATCCTGGAGATAGGCAAACTCATCAAAGATGGGCTCACTGTCACCGGTTGTAACGACTGCGTAGTATCGTCCGGTCTCTGGAATCAAGATGCTGTCTAATTTAGATTGCAGGCTACCTGCACTATCATCATTTGCTGCGATCAGAGTCCCTGCGGCATCAAAAAGAAATAGTTGCGTATCGTCTGTTTGAGTAAATGACCACGGTAGGATCCGCGTGACATCTATATCTATCGTGACGCGATCGCCCGCACCTGCAAAAAACGTGTAAGCTTGCCCGAATCGATCCACGCTGCCAGCCGATACGCTAGACCCTGACTGCATACTGATAAAGAGGGCTGGCGACAGAGCGGGTAAAGTAGAGGGTTCAAAGTATTCGAGATTGGCAACCGCTTGAGCAGCCTCTTGATGGGCGTTGGGGGCGGGTAAGGTCGCTTCGGCACCCTGCAAGAAGTCGAGCAGTTGCGTGGCAAAATCAATGGGTTGCCTCGGAACTTCCTCCGCAAGCACGTAAGGTTTGAGCACAGCCTCACAGTTTGCAATCGCTGGAATGACTGTTCCGACCCGATTCAGCTCAGTTAGCTGGGCCCGTAAATCTAAGAGAGATTGACGATATAGCGATGTCACCTCTGGAGCTGCGAGCAACGGCCCAACTAAGGCGATCGCGCCTTCCCAATCGTTTAGGCATACAGCGCGTAAGAGATTTTCGTGCCGTTCATCGACAGATTTGGCTAGGGTAGGGATGGGAAACAAACTGGTTCCCAGTACAATGCAGCTAAAGAGAAAAGATCCTATACCGGCACTAGCTTTCATAGTTCTTTGCCTGCGTGAGTTGATACAAGGCTGTCCAGAATATTGCAAACATTGCAAGGAGCTTATAACCTTCAGATGCTGCTCCATTGTGCCTAAGAAATGTTAGATCGAATCACTTGCGCGGTGAGAGTCACCGAAATCACGTGATTTTCTGTTGAAGCTGGGCATCCTTTATCCATGAAAGCGCTGTTTACAGAAAACTTATAATACGTTTGAGATTGACGAAATTTGTGTCCGAGCCTCCTGCATCTATTGCTTAAGAGCAAATATTGTCTGAGTTCTTGACAGACTGAATTTTGTTGAAACAGTTTCTGTAGTGCTTCACCTAAGTTCACCCTGTATGATTCGATATCCCTCAGCAGGGATGGCCTCAATTTGAGTTTATGTCTGGAGCAAAGATTTCCCTATGACCTGGGAAGATGACGATATCCTCAAGCTCATGGTGGTGGACGACGAGCCCGACAACTTGGACTTGTTGTACCGAACGTTTCGGCGCGACTTTGACGTTTTCAAGGCAGAAAATGGCTTTAAAGCCTTAGAGGTGCTGGCTGAAGAAGGGGAAATGGCCGTCATCATTTCCGACCAGCGAATGCCCCGCATGAATGGCACCGAGTTTCTCAGCCGTACCGTCGCCCAATTTCCCGATACGATTCGGATTGTCCTAACCGGCTATACCGATGTTGAGGACTTGGTAGAAGCGATCAACTCTGGCAAGGTATTCAAATACATTACTAAACCCTGGAACCCTGAAAATCTCAAATCCGTCGTAACCCAGGCGGCTGAAACCTATCGAGTTGTCAAACAGAGAACGCATACCCTCACTCAAGCATTGAAGCGAGAGTCTTTCTTCAGTGAGGTCATGAGTGCGATCCGTGAATCGCTGGACTATGACAACATGCTCCAGACGATTGTGACCACTTTAGGTAAAACGTTCGCCGCTGATCATGTCTCTCTCCACGCACTGGAGACTGAGCTGAAGGGGCCAGAAGTGTCACTTCTGGACAAGGGATTTACTTATAGTTCTGGAAAGGTGTTGGATATCGATGTGGTGACGCTCGCAAACCACAGTCTAGCCATGAGTCAGCGAGTCCTTGAGATTGGCGATCGCAAGCTTGATATTCTCACCGAATTAGAGCACCCAATTGCAGCACTCACAATTCCTTTTGTGTATCAACAGATGACGCTGGCCGTGGTGACCCTTTATCGGGTTGATGTTGCCAATGACTGGTCTGAGTCCGTGTTGCAGCTGATCGACAGCGTGGCCGAACAAATTGCCCTAGCGATTTCCCAGGCTAAGCTTTACCAGCGGATCCAAAAACAAACTTTGCAGATGCGGGCAGAGTTAGAAGTTGCGCGCCAAATTCAAACCAATCTGCTGCGGCAACAGCTCCCAGCGATCGAAAATGTTCAGATTCAAGCCCGCTGTTTGCCTGCCCGTGAAGTGGGCGGTGATTTTTTTGAAGCACTGGCTCATCCACAGGGTGATATTTGGTTGGCTGTCGGCGATGTTTCGGGTAAGGGAGTACCTGCCGCATTGTTCATGGCCAGTGCTATTTCGGTGCTGCGACGTGAGTTAGCTCAAGAGACTTCACCCTCACCCGAAAAGGTGATGCAAAATCTGAACCAGAGTTTAGCGGACGACCTCATCAGCAATAATTGCTTCATCACCATGGTGTTGGTTCGTTATAGTCCGGCAACACAGCAGTTGCTTTATGCCAACGCAGGGCACATTTATCCGCTTGTTTGGTCGCAAGAAGTCCGCAACACGGCTCAAGCTGAGCCCACTTACCTCAAAACCCGAGGGGTGCCCTTGGGCATTTTGCCTGTTTGGCAAGCGAATGCAGGTGACCTGATTCTGAAGTCTGGCGATACGCTTCTCATCACGAGTGATGGTTTAACTGAAGCGACTGTGCCAGCAGCCCCTAACCAAGGAGCTGCCAGCATGTTAAGGCAAACGGGGCTGTGGCGATTGATTCAACAACAACCCCCACCGTTAGATCTCGATAGGCTCTTGCAGGAAATTCAAGGCGATCGCCCCGAGCAAGAAGATGACCAGACGGTTCTTTCGCTGGAGGTGATGTAGTCATGAAGACCGAACTACACATTCCCAGTGACCTGAAATTTTTGGCGATTATCGAAGCCTGGATGCTGAACTCCCTACGTTTAGAGTTAGGGAACTGGTCCGATTGGCCCAAGTGGGAAACTCGTTTGCGGTTGGTATTGGTCGAAGCTTATTCCAATGTGGTGCGCCACGCCCATCGTGACCAACCTCATATTCCAGTGAGGCTCAAACTTGATTTACGCACCGAGGCTCTTTACTTAGAAGTTTGGGATCAAGGTAAAGGATTTGATTTAAGTACCTATCTACCCCCTGCCCCCGAGCAATATCAGGAGGGAGGCTACGGTTGGCTGATTCTGAATCGCTTGATGGACAAGGTCGAATACCAGGTCAAAATTCGCGGTCAGCAGAACTGTCTCCGTTTGCAAGCGAACCTACCGCCAGATTGTTACCAAGTGCCTCCTAAGGAGACAGCGCCTTTGTAACGAACCAATTCCGGGCTTTAGCCTTGCTTGAACAATGGGTCGCCTGGGATTCGAACCCAGGACCAATCGGTTAAAAGCCGAGTGCTCTACCGCTGAGCTAGCAACCCTTGTGGGAATGGTGCTTTTCGCAAGCACGGTTAATAACGATATCATAGCAATTCTTCGGTATCAACTTTGATGCGGAAAATTTTAGGTGCGCCAGCAGCTAAGAATCGCAAGTCAGAAAAACAACAGTCTCAGGCTATTGACAACTAGCGCCTACTCAACTGATGTTTCCCGATTGAACGCTATGCCCTTGAAGTAAGCCCCACTGACACGCTCAATAAGCTTCACTAAGGAACTTTGCGAAACAGGTGATATGAAATTTGCACCGCGCGGGTAGCCTAGAACCCAGAAGCGACCCAAACGCTAATCTGACTTCTCAAGGAGAGACATCCAACATGAAATCCACTCTAAGATTCAGCCTGCTGCAGCATTTGATCAAGAAGAAGAACGAGGGTGGTTTCACCCTGATTGAACTGCTGGTTGTAATTATCATTATCGGTATTCTAGCTGCGATCGCCCTGCCCAACTTCCTGAATCAGGCCACTCGCGCACGCGAAACTGAAGCGAAAAATAACTTGGGTTCCAGCAACCGTGCCGTTCAAGCATGGGTGCTCGAGGAAGGGACTCTACCTAGTGACACTTCCACTGATGATGATGGTGATGTCGGGATTTGTGCTCTAGATGTCGGATTGGGCTCGTGTGACTCTGCTGGTAATCTGGTCAAAGCTGAGTACTACGGTTACGAAATCGCATCGATCGGGACTTATGAGATTAATGGTGAGAGCGGTGTTAAGGCAACAGAGACTGTAGCAGATCCTTCGAAAAGCAAAAATGATACTGAAGGTGATAAGGTAATTGCGGCCATGATGGGCTGCATGACCGCTCCAGGTGATACTGACATTTTTGAGGCTGATCGTGGCGATGGTACCAGTTACTCTACTGTTCCAACTTCAGGCTCCTGTACGTTCTAATTTGTTCGTATATTGTTGACAAAGACTTTAACCTGTGGATCAGAAGGTCTTTGTAGAATCAAATCGAGGGTGGCAAAGCTTACTGCCCTCGATTTTTGTGTTGAGGGTAGATTAACCATATTCGTAGATAAATAGGCGTACATAATCCCTCAACTACAGCTGGAGTCTCTCTCAAGTTTTATTTGGGAGGGGGTTTTAGTTTCCAAGTCGGATGTGGTCAACCTTCGACACCTTTAATATCTGAGCACGACACTATGGAAAACAATCAGGAGCAGTGGGAAAAGATTCGGGCACAATTTGATGCCCTTCCTTATCCGAACCATCCTCTGGATATCACTCCCAAAGAAGCCACTAACTATCTGGCTGCTCACAACAGCGTTATCCCTTACTATCTACGCGATTGTCAGGTTGTTGATACTCGGGGGAAGTGGATTCTAGATGCGGGCTGTGGTTCTGGGTTCAAATTACAAGCGTTGGCTGCCGCCAATCCAGGGGCTCATATCGTTGGTATAGATATTTCGCAGAAGTCTATTGAGTTAGCTCAAAAGCGATTGGAATATCACGACATAAAAAATCCTGCTGAGTTTTACTGCATTCCAATTGAGGAACTACCCAGCATTGAGCGAACATTTGACTATATTAACTGCGATGAAGTTCTTTATTTATTAGCGGATCCGGTTGCTGGTCTGAAAGCAATGAAAGCTGTCTTGAAGCCTGACGGTATCATTCGGGTCAACATGCACAGCGTTCTACAACGGGCTAGGTTCTATCGAGTGCAGGAATTCTTTGCTCATTTTGGCTGTCTTGAGGGAACGCCTTCTGAAGAGGAAATGTCCTTGACGCGTCAAACAATGACGAGTCTGCAAGATTGGGTTATCACTAAACAGCAAACCTGGAAACCTGAATTTGAAACGGATGATGAGCGTCTTTTGGCCAATTGCTTGCTGCGGGGAGATAAGGGTATTACTGTTCCGGATTTTTTTGCTCTGCTCAGACAGGCAAGTTTAGAGTTCATCAGTATGGTCAACTGGCGGCAATGGAACCTGGAGGAGTTGTTCAAAAATATTGAGGAGTTGCCCATCTCGGTGGCTTTAGGTATTGCCGATATGAGTTTGGAAGAGCAGCTACACCTCTTTGAACTCCTGCATCCTTTTCATCGCTTATTGGATTTATATTGCGGTCATCCGGGTCAAGGAAAATCCAGACCTCCAGTCGCAGATTGGAGTGATACTCAATGGCACACGGCAACTGTGTACCTTCATCCCCAGCTTTGTACCGCAACAATTAGAAAACTGCTACAAGCAGGTGCTTCAGCACTAGGGATGATTGCGTTGGATAAATACCTAAAGATTGACGGCAAACCCTTTTCAATAGATGCTTCCATTGCCTCCTGTTTGTATCCATTGCTAGATAGCCCTCAGCCGATGAGTGCTCTGGTAAACCGCTGGCTCCAGGTTCGACCTTTGGACATGATTACGTTAGAAACAGCAAATTCCAACCAAGCATTTGAAACCGTCAAAGAGTTCCTCACCAATCTAGAGGATGCAGGCTACGTTTTGCTGGAATTAGCAGAGGCTTGAGTTTGAGCGCGTTACTGATCTTGAATCGCGAACCAAATGCTCGTACTAACGAGGATACTGAATAAGGTAAGCGTGAGAAAGATGCTTCCACTTGCCTTATTCAGCTACTCAGCAGCGTCAATTTGAAGGATTGTAAAAATAGTGCCAGAGGAAGTCGGGTTTGGTTGACCTGACGCGCGGTCAACTTGATCGTTTACTCGGCCACTTCAGGATCGCCAGCTACCGTCTCTGACGCTTCCATTGTCGCTGCATCGGTTTCACCCGTAGCATCAGCCTCCGTGACTTCACCTTCTAAGGCTTCATCCTCATCGTCGTCATCAGACTCCAGGGCAACCGGAACAACAGCAACCGCTGCGATCGCATCATCACCATCCAGCCTTTGCAAGCGTACTCCCTGAGCCGCACGGGATTGAATCGAGATATCGTTCATCCGCTGACGAATAATGATGCCCCGGTTGGTCACTAGCATGAGTTCTTCGTCCTCATTGACGACCAACAGTGCCACCAGCGTATCTTCCTCGATACGGAATTTGAGTGCTCGAATCCCCATCCCGGCCCGGTTTTGGAGGCGGAACATCGCAACCGGTACGCGCTTGCCCATGCCGCCCGCTGTGATGACAAGCACCCATGGCCCCTGACTATCGACAACCACTTCATCGGTATCCTCGTCGTCCACCCCAGCTGCGGTTGCCGCAGCGACCGCATCGGTTATCTGCGACGGCAGAATATCCATGCTGATCAGTTCATCCCCATTGCGACGGTTCATGGACTTGACCCCGCGTGTAGGACGGCCTAAGGGACGCAGCTGATCGTCATCAGCTTTAAAGTGAATGGTCATGCCGTGACGCGAACCAATGAGAATGCTGTCGCTGTTGCGGGCTAAGCGCACCCACCGCAGCTGGTCGCCTTCTTCTAGGGAAATCGCAATCAGGCCGTTGGCCCGGATATTACTGAAAGCAGACAGGGCTGTTTTCTTGATGTACCCCCCCTGGGTCAGCATCACCAGGTATTCGTCATCGGTGAACTCAGTCACCGCAAGCACCGAGGTGATTTTTTCTTCTTTGGGAATGGGGAGCATTTGCACAATCGGCATGCCTTGAGACGTGCGTGAGCCCTCCGGAATTTGATAAGCCCGTAGGGAGTAGGCGACGCCGCGATCGCTGAAGAACAGTAAATGATCGTGGCAACAGCAAGTAATGAAATGCTGAATGCCATCATCCTCTTTAATTCGAGCACCTGCTTTACCACGAGTTGCGCGGCTCTGGGCTTCAAAGGTATCTACCGGCATCCGCTTGATGTAACCATATTCCGTCACTAAAATGACGACCTGCTGGTTGGCAATCAATGAGATATCGTTGAGGTCACCTTCATCCCGTTCAATAGCCGTGCGCCGCTCGTTGACATGACGTTCGCGCAGAACGCCCAACTCCGTCACAATGATGTCCAAAATGCGATCGCGACGCGCCAGGATATCTTGCAAATCAGCAATCTTAGTCTGGAGATCTTCATGCTCCTGCTGAATCTTATCGGTTTCCAGGGCAGTCAAGCGCCGCAGCTGCATCTGTAGAATGGCATCTGCCTGCACTTCAGTGAGTCCATAGCTTGCCATGAGTTCCTGCTTCGCCGTGGGAGTATCGGCTGCATGGCGAATCAGCGTAATAATGGCATCCATGTTGTCTAGGGCAATGAGGTAACCCTGGAGGATGTGATCCCGCTCTTCAGCTTTGTTCAGCTCATACTGGGTACGACGGGTAATGGTCTCTACCCGGAAGTCTAAAAAGACCTCCAGCATCTGCTTCAAACCCAGTAGCTGAGGTTCGCCATTGACCAGCGCCAACATGTTGACACCGAAGTTGTTTTGCAGGGGGGTCTGCTTGTAGAGGTTGTTGAGGACAACCCGAGGATAGGCATCGCGCTTGAGCTCAATCACAATGCGCATGCCATCGCGATCGCTCTCATCCCGAATATCCGAAATGCCTTCCAGACGACGCTCATTGACCATCTCAGCAATGCGCTCAATCATCCCCGCCTTGTTGGTTTGGTAAGGCAGTTCAGTGATGATGATGGCATCCCGGTCAGGACGACCTTGTTGCTCAATCGTCTCAATATTGGCAATGCCTCGCATCGTGACGGAGCCTCGCCCGGTCGTGTAGGCATCGCGAATACCGCTAGTGCCCAGGATCTGAGCCCCTGTCGGGAAATCTGGCCCTGGGATCAAAGCCATCAATTCATCAATGGTGATTTCCGGATTGCGAATTAAAGCGGTGACTCCATCCAGCAGTTCCCCTAAGTTGTGGGGCGGAATGTTAGTGGCCATCCCCACAGCAATCCCCGAAGATCCATTCAACAAGAGTTGAGGAATGCGCGACGGCATGACAATCGGCTCTTGTTGCGAACCATCAAAATTGTCAATGAAGTCGACGGTATCGGACTCAATATCCTGCAGCAGTGCCGCACTGGTCAGAGCTTGAAGGCGACACTCGGTATATCGCATCGCTGCGGGCGGATCATTATCAATGGAGCCGAAGTTCCCATGACCATCAATTAAGGGCGATCGCATGGAGAAATCCTGTGCCATGCGCACCAGGGCGTCGTAAACAGCCGTATCACCGTGGGGATGATATTTACCGAGGACTTCGCCGACGACACGGGCGCATTTGCGAAAGGGGCGATCGGCACTCAGACCCAGTTCGTGCATGGCATAGAGAATACGCCGATGCACAGGCTTCAGACCGTCGCGGGCATCTGGCAAAGCCCTCCCCACAATGACGCTCATGGCGTATTCCAGATAAGAACGGGACATCTCGTTCCGCAAATCCGTGGGGATGATACTCATAGGGGAAAAAGCTCCAAAATCGATGTTATTCAGCCAAAAATCAGATGCTTGAGTCGTTTAGGATTCTGTGGCTAAACTCATCGCAAAATTTACGTTTCTCTATAGCTCATTCTACCACGATTCCCTGTTTCCAGAGGGCGGGGTTATTGTAGAGTTACGTATCCTCAATTTCCCTACAGCAGGCGTTTTCAGTCCATGACCTCGGAACTCACTGTGCTTTATTCTGATGCGTTTTTGGCCCACGATACCGGGCCCATGCATCCTGAAAATGCGGGGCGTCTCAACGCCGTTACCCAAGCCTTGCAGTCGGCTCCGTGGACTTCGCAATTGCATTGGCAAACACCCACGGATACAGCTAAGCGGGATCCCCTGCACTACATTCGTCAACTGCACAATCTGCACTACATCAGCGACTTGGAGCATTTGGCTGAGCAAGGAGGCGGATTGCTTGATCCCGATACGCCCGTATCCCGCCAGAGCTATGACATTGCCCTGCTGGCAGTCAATGCTTGGCTGGATGGCGTGGATTGTGTGCTACAGCGCCAGCAATCGGCGTTTGTGCTGTCGCGTCCTCCAGGGCACCATGCTGTGAGCGATCGCGGCATGGGATTTTGCCTGTTCGCGAATGCGGCGATCGCGGCCCACTATGCTCTAAAACAGGCAGCCATCAATCGCGTGGCCATTCTCGACTGGGATGTTCACCACGGTAACGGCACCCAAGCCTTAGTGGAGGGCAACCCTCAAATTGCCTACTGCTCGCTTCACCAGTCTCCGGCTTATCCAGGGACAGGGCGTGCTAGTGAACAAGGGTTTCACCAAAATGTGCTGAATATTCCTATGGCACGCGGCAGTACGCTTGCGGACTATCGGCCTCAATTTGAAACGGCGGTGATGCCATTCTTCAAAGCTTTTAGCCCGGATCTAATCATTGTCAGCGCCGGTTACGATGCGAATCAGGCCGATCCATTGGCCGGAGTTGCCCTACAGCCCACCGATTATGGTGTGTTTACTCACTACTGCTTAGAAATCCAGCCTCATCTGCTGTTTGGCCTAGAAGGGGGATACGATTACGATGCCTTAGCACAGTCAGTGGTTGCTACGATCGCAGCCTGTTTAGAAGTTTCGGCGTTTGCCTAGTGCAGCGTCAACATTGAAAACTGACAGACCACTAGGGCGCGTCATCAATTAAACTCGAAAGCCTTGCGGTATAAGCGTTGCTGCGCCTGCTTGGTAAAACTAGCTAGGGGCTGAACCGCTTTCAGTATGAGGATTCAGGCTCTAGATGATGACAGCCCCTAGCTAGTCAAGAAAAAACGATACTATGCCGTTGGCATACCCCTTTGGGGCAAGCTAGTAAGGCCGGTTTCGCCTGTAGGCTATGACAACTTTATTTGATCCCACCACCGTGCGATCGCTGCAGCGAGCACTCTACGCCTACATCGATAACTATGGTGCGGAAGATTCGCTTGAGCAGGTGCGGGCGATCGCGGGCACTATTGTGTCCACCAGGGTCAAAGCCGGAACTATGGTTGCCCAGGGCAGGGAAATAGAATCGTGGGTGAATCAAGTTGTCCAAGGATTCGACCCGACTCAACTAGGACAGCAAATTTGGAATGCGGGTGAGCAGGCGATCGCAACACAGGCCAAACACTGGCGCGAGACCATAGAAACCAAGGCTAAAGCCACGCTGGACGCCTATGTGCAAAAACATATTGCGAGTGTAGACGTATCGCAGTTGCCCAAAATATTGGCCACTACGCTGCCCATTGTGGCTGATGTTCAAATCACCCGTGACGAAGCTCAGCGATTGATTCACGCTATCAGCCTTCAATTTGATTGGGAAGCGGCGGTTAATCGTGTCATTGATCCGAAATGGATCACCCTAGCAGGTATGGTTGCGCGTCATCTACGACATGCCGATCTCGAAGCCGCTGTCAGGGATGTGATGCAGGTCTACATTGCAAAATTTCAACCGGCGGCCATGGCGATAGGGGAAGCCTTGGCCGAGAAAGCGCTCAACGCGGTGCTCCACAGCGATGTATTGGATATCGATATTGACCTTGATCTTGAATCCCGGCGTTTGATGATTCAACAGGTGAGCTTCAAAGTTAACTTGATGCAAGCCTCATCACCTTCTTCCAAAACGGCCATGGCGATCGCGCAGCAGATTCATGATGAAGTAGCTGGTTATCGTGCCCAAGCGGGAATGGAAGACAGCAACTATTTCCCTGAAGTGATGACAACGGATGACAGCACGAGCGATAGTTCGGTGCTGGGCGGCTCGATGAGCATTGGCATTGATGTCCAAAAGACATCAGATTAGGCGCTAGAGCTAAGATGTCCAGGGAGAAATTGTCAGGAACCAAATTTTTGGCGATTGCTTCAGGAATTCCCTACTGTCCTATGTTAGGATTAAAAACCGTGGATGGCGGGTCGATGCCCGAGTGGTTAATGGGGGCGGACTGTAAATCCGCTGGCTATGCCTACGCTGGTTCGAATCCAGCTCGGCCCACCACGCTAGGCCCATGTAGCTCAGCGGTAGAGCACACCCTTGGTAAGGGTGAGGTCATGAGTTCAATTCTCATCATGGGCTTTGCCAGGTGTCATCCCAAAGCTTCGGCAAGTGCCTGGAGTTTAAGCTGAACTTCCGCTAGTTCTTTCTCTGGATCCGACCCAGCAACAATCCCGGCTCCGGTGTAAAGACGTGCTCGGTTACCCTGAATTAAAGCCGAGCGGATACCAACAATAAAGTCACTGTTTTTATAAGGATCAACCCATCCGAGGGGCGCTGCATAGAGTCCGCGATCGCAGGCTTCGGTTTGCTGAATCAGTTGGCAAGCCGTCGCCGTAGGAACGCCTGCGACAGCAGGTGTCGGATGGAGGGCTTCCACTAACGTTAGGGGCGAAACATGGGCCGGAACATCCGCGCAAATTGGCGTGTGTAAGTGCTGAATATGGGAGAGTCGCAACAACCCTGGCGGTGTGCTGTATCGGGGCGAAAGACCTTTAGCTTGCAACTGTTGGACAATAAAATCGAGCACTAGCCGATGTTCCCTTTGTTCCTTAGCCGAATTTGCGAGCTGTTGTCCCAGTGTTCGATCCGCTTGAGGGGTTTTGCCTCGGGGGGCTGAACCCGCGAGAGCATCAGTGATCAATCGTCCTTGCCGGATACTCAAGAGACGTTCCGGACTCGCGCCGATGAAGTGAGCATTATTGGTTCCTGAAAACGAGAAAATACAGCAGCCAGGATGTTGCGATCGCAGGCGCGGTAAAGATAGCGATCGGGAGAATGGATGCTGACGGGTAATATCTAAGGCGTAGGCAACTACTTGCTTTTGAATCTGATTAGCTGCAACAGCCGCCAGGGTTTGCCGAACCCTTTGCTGAAAGACTTGCCCATCTTGATCCGAAAGTTTTGGATAGAGGCGTGATGGCCAACGGGGCACAGAGGCAGGCTGACGAACCCAGGAACGCGATTTGAGTTTGCTCAGCTGTTCCGCAATCGTGCGGGCAAGGGGGGGCAGCATCGTATGAGGCTTAATCAAAACGTTGGCGATGAGTGTGCAATGCTGCTGCTGACGAACAACCTGCCATCGGGTTAGCAGTACGGTCGCAGGGGCAAATCCCGCGTGAATGGGATCGACGGTGTCAAAAAAGGAAAAACTACAGAAGAAATAGGGGCCTTCTGGTGTGGTGGACGACGACTCCACTCGTTGCTGCCAGGTTTGTAAGTATTCACGAGCGGTGCGAAAGCGATCGCGTCCACTAAATTCCTCACACAACACTTCTTCCCAAGCCGCGATCGCATATCCCTTAGACGGTGATTCCCAATAACATTGTCGTTGCTCTTGAGTCGCTAGGGTGAGGAGTACGGCCAGTGGATCAACTTGCGGCAACGGCAAAGCCAGACTGGCAATACGAGGCGACTGGGTATCATGGACAATTTGCCAGCAGGCTTGCAGAGCATCCAGAACCGAAGGGTAATGGGGCAGGGAGCTCGGTCGTGAGGGTGCGACTGTCATAGAGATGAATAACAACCGTTAAAAAAGCGGAATTAAAAACAAGCGGATATGACTGACTCGTACGATGACGGCATTGAGTAGAGATTGCTGAATCGCATGTCTAACCGATCGGCTCATCTTCTCAATCAGCAACAACCATAAGTGCCACAACCATAGGTTTTAGAGTATTGCCCTGCAGTTTAAGGACAGTAATCAGTGGCTTTATCGTCTCATCAATTTCCAATAAGCAACGCTTACGGAGCGTGAAGAAGCATTAAGCCTTCGCTGTACGATTCTTCAACAGCAGAATACGATTGCTGCTGACCTTCAGCCTCTTAACCTCAACCATGGCAACCAAGACAGCTCTAGTAGTGAGTGCCGGTTTTCCGGTGATGAACCGCTGTTTGTCCATTTTGCTGGAGAACTTGCCCACCATTAATGGTGGCGTAGACCACCCAATGGTCACCGCATTCCATTCGGTTAGCGACTTCACAGGTCAAATAGGCGATCGCATCTTTCAAAAGGGGACAGCCATTCTCTGCTTCATCAACCTCAACGCCGGCAAAGCGGTCTTCACCAGGGCCAAAGGGTTTCAGGAAATGCTTCATCGGCCCCAAGTGCTGACCTTCCATCAAAATATTCAGCACAAAGGGATTGCCAGGATACATCAGCGATTCAATGGCTCGATCCTTAGCAACCGCAACGGTGAAACCCGGTGGACTAAAGGTGGCTTGTGAGACCCAGGAGGCTAGCATAGCGCTGCTCGCATCGCCTTTGCGAGTGGTGACGATACAAAGCGAGCCGACCAATCGGCCAATGGCTTGCTCGACTGAAGATGCCGGTGTTTTAGACGCTTTTGCCCGCTTCACCTTCTTCAGGGCTTGGGCAAAATCAGTGCCGACCTCTTCGCAATACTGTAGGGTCTTCTCCGTTGGCTTGAACTTAACCCGAATCGGGTCAAAGGCCAGACTGTAGCCGCCGTCTTTGAGTTTACCTTCCAGTAAATCAATGGCTTCGCCACTCCAGCCAAAGGAACCAAAAACGCCCGCTATTTGAGTTTTAGCCGCTGTGGACAGGATTATGCCTAGCGCCGTCTGAATTTGGGTGGGTGCATGCCCGCCTAGTGTAGGGGACCCAATGAGAAAACCCGCTGATTTTGCAAGCGCGGCTTTAATGTCATCAGGATCCGCATGTTCGGCGTTAATCGACTCGACCCTGATACCCGCCTTGGTAATGCCATGAGCCAGGGTTGCCGCGATGGTTGCCGTGTTCCCGTAAGCCGAGGCATAGATGAGCGTGACCGATGTATCCTGGCCCTTTTGCTGCTGCTGCCACTGGCGATAGGCTTGGAGAACTTCGTGGGTGTTGTAGCGAACTACTGGCCCATGGACAGGGGCCAGCATACGGAGCGTCATGGCTTCAATCTTTTCTAAAGAAACGCCCACCTGTCGAGCATTAGGAGCCATTAAACAGTCAAAGTAGTAACGGCGATCTTCTAGCAGCTCCTGCCAGCTCAGATCGTAGACGGCGTTGTCACAGCGGTGCAGACCAAAGAACTTACCGCTGAACAATACCTGGGTGTACTCGTCATAGGTCCAGAGACCGTCAGGCCAGCGAGGGGTTGGTACGGGCAGGAATCGCAACTGGTGCCCCTGCCCTAAATCAAGTTCCGCCTCGCCCCCTTTCACAACTTGAATATTGGGAGTTTGTCCCTCTAGCAAATCTTGGAGGGCCTTGGCCGCAGGATTAGAGCAAACGATAGTCGCGTTAGGGGATTTTGCGAGTAGTACTTTGAGCGTTGCGGCTCGATTCGGATTCACGTGGCCCAGGATGATGTAGTCCAACGCCGTGAGATCGATCTGCTCAGTCAGGGTCGTGAGGAAGGCTGCCGTAAAGGATTCTCCCGGAGGATCAATCAGAGCCTTACGATCGCCCCGAATGAGATAAGCATTGGAGGTGGTGCCTCTTTCCAAGGCATATTCAATTTCAAACCGCAGACGGTTCCAACTGCGCGATCGCATCACTTCCGTATCGGCTGCAATGGCTAGCGTTTGGACATCACGCGGTTGAGTTGTAGTCATAGTCTTTGAACTCCCTCAGGTGAGATGACGGACTCGTAGGCTCTCTCTGCCATCATAAACAGGATGAGGGTCGGGTCTCATGGGTTCTGCACGGTGTAACCTGCTGTCGTGATCGCCTGTTTCACCTGATCCGCAGCGGTGGCCGTGGTAACGGTGACTTTTTTAGTCGTGGTGTCAGCTTCCACCGAAGCGTCAGCATCTAAGCTCTGGACAGCTTTAGTAATACTTTCGGCGCAGGCCGAGCAAGCCATATCAGGAATCACAAAATCGAGCGTTGCCATGATGAGAAGAAATAAAGGATATGGCTTCTAGCATAAGTTTTTCCTGGAAAAATCGTCCGACTCAGCGGCAGAAAGGGTCACGTTGGGCGATCGTCCAAAGCGTCCAGTCATGATCGTCAACGCTAGCCACTTGAGCGGGGGCAGATACTCCAGCAGAACAATGCCCAAACGTCTAGCCCAGACTAACGGCAGCCAGCGGTTTGAAAAACTGCGATTCAGGACATCGGTCATGGTTAAAACTAGCCAGTTCTCCCGCTTACGCCAGCGTTCGTAGCGTTTGAGTACTCGCAGGTTGCCGAGTGCTTCGCTGTGTTGATGGGCCGCCATCAGAACCTCTGCTAGCGCAGCTGCATCACGGATGCCCATATTTAGCCCTTGACCGCCGACAGGGTGGCAACCGTGGGCGGCATCCCCAATGAGCGCTAGATGAGGCTGCACATAGTGGTGACTGTGCATTAGACGAACAGGGAACAGGCGGGGCTGAGTCAGCATTTTGAGACGGCCCATTTGCTTGCCATAGCGTTGCTGTAGCTCCGCTATAAAGGCTTCAGGGGTAAGCTCAAGCATGGCTTCGGCTTCAGCATGGGGAGCCGTCCACACAATCTGACAGCGGCCATCGGGCAAGGGCAAAATAGCAAAAGGGCCACTGGGCCAAAACCGCTCGTAGGCAATATTTGCGTGGAATTTCTCTGTCTCTAGAACGGTTGTGATGCAAGATTGCCAGTACTTCCAGCCAAAGGTGGAAATCTGAGCCTGTTCGCGGAGTCGCGATCGCGCCCCATCCGCAGCCACAATCAAATCTGTCGTACAGTGACAGGCTTGGTCGTCATAGCGAATTTCACAGAGGGCGGTTTGCTCACCATATTCCACTGTCTCCAGAGAGGCCGGTGCCCAGTAATCGATCGTTGGACAATCCACCAAACTCGCTTGTAATGCCTGCATTAGTACGCGATGTTCGGCTGCGTGGTAAACCGATTCAGTGCCTAAGTTTTGCGGTCGAAAATTGACCACCACCGGGTACGCTCCATCCGACAGGCGCACCTTTTGGAAATGGGTAATCCGTGGCCCAACTTCTTCCCATAGCCCCAGCTGCTTGAAAATATCTGCCGACGTTAAAGAAAAGGCATAGGCCCGATCGCGGCTAGCCGCCTGTTGGGGCGTTTGTGCCTCCACAATGGCGAGCTTAAGCCCGGATTGTCTGAGGGCACTGGCTAACGTTAGCCCCACAATGCCACCCCCAACAATCACCAGGTCGTAATGGCGCGTTTTGGCCGTAGCAGAAAGCTCTGTCTGGGGGCGATCGTAGACTGCGGTCATATTAGGGAAACGGGTACTCCATCGACAGATAGATGAATGAATGTCTAGAAGAACGCACCAGCTTAGCTGGCAATTCCCAACTAAGTAACCTTGGAGTTCTATGGGATCACCCTATTCAAACCAGGCTGGCAGCCATCAAGTCTTCGGCCATTTCAAAATTGGCCGTCACCGACTGCACATCATCCAGGTCTTCCAAGGCATCCATCATCTTGAGCAGCGATCGCGCGTGATCGGGATCGCTGATATCTATAGTGTTACTGGGTATCCATCGATTTTCAACCTGACTCACGGTGTAGTTGCCTGCTTTCAAAGTATTACTTAAGATTTCCAGGTCAGTCGGGTCGCAGTAGACCTCGGCCCCTTCCTGGTCTTCATCGATCAGCATCAGCTCATAGCTTTCCGCCCCCCCTTCCAGGGAGGCTTCTAGGAGGGCTTCTTCATCCAATGGCCCTAGTAAGGTAACGACACCTTTGGGCTCAAACATCCAGCCCACACAGCCTGTTTCGCCCAGGTTGCCACCATTTTTGCTGAACGCAGCCCGCAGATCGGCAGCGGTACGATTACGGTTATCGGTCAGGGCCTCAATCAAAACCGCTACGCCACCTGGCCCATAGCCCTCATAGCGAATGGCTTCTAACGCATCATCACTGCCTAACTGACCCGAGCCCTTGGCGATCGCTCGGTCAATGTTGTCGTTTGGGAAGCCCGCAGCTTTCGCTTTTTCAATTGCCGTCCGGAGCTGAAAATTGCCAGCGGGATCAGCGCCACCCGTGCGGGTAGCCACAATAATTTCGCGGGAGATTTTGGCAAATGCTTTGCCTTTAACCGCGTCAACTCGGGCCTTTTGACGCTTGATATTAGCCCACTTACTATGACCTGCCATGTTTATCTTTTGACCACATCCAGATGCTCGGTTTGTGTTTAAAGATTTTACAAATCAGCGGCTCGACGAGCAGCACCAATCAACCCGACCTGAGGATTCAAAACAATATGAACCGGGATATCAGCTAGGAGCTTGCTCATACGACCTTTATCAATGAAGGCATCTAGGAAGGTATCGGCAACCATTAGCGTCAGGTTCTTAGCAGCAATGCCACCGGCCACGTACAAGCCGCCATAGGGCAACAGCTTTAAGGCCAAGTTGCCCGCTTCTGCACCGTAGGCACTCACAAAAATCTTCATGGTTTGCACCGCCAGACTATCCTCACCCACCTGGGCGGCCTGCGAAATCGCGGCGGCGGGATTAACGCTTTTGGCTTTGCCAGCTTCCTTTTCCCAGGTGCCGATAATGTCGGCCAGTTCAGGCGATTCTTGGGCAATCTCGCGATCGCGCAAGAACTGATAAATCGACACAATCCCTTGCCCCGAAACCACACGCTCGGCAGATACGCGCGTCAGTTGGTGCTTATCACGCAAATATTTCAATAGTTGAAAGTCTAGTTCTGACCGAGGCGCAAAGTCCGCATGCCCTCCCTCTGAGGGAAAGATCTGTGATTGGCCGCCCTGACGAATCAGAAAACCCTGTCCTAATCCAGTCCCGGCACCAATAATGGCGACGGGTGATGTTTCGCTAGGGCAACCCGATTGTAGGGTGTGAATATCGGCTGCATCCAACCCCAATACACCATAACCGACAGCTTCAAAATCATTGATCAGATCAACAGCGTCGAGATGCAGTTCCTTGGCGAGGCGATCGCTACTCAAATGCCAGGCCAAATTGGTGAGCTGAGAGGTGTTGTCGACCACTGGCCCGGCGATCGCAAAACAAGCCTGACTCGGCTGCATCAGCTTCCCTAACTGTTCGCCAGCGTCAGCAATGAATCGCTGCACCATCGGGACTAAATCGGGAAACTCATTGGAGACGTACTGTCTTTCAAATTCAGTCGTTAACGTCTCATGTGTTTGTGCAACCAGTCGCAGAATCGTTTTCGTGCCGCCAATATCACCGGCAAGCAGGTACATCATGGCTGTCTACCTCAATCACACAGCAATTCACAGTTCTCTGAGACCCTAACGTATCCCCGCCCGATGGACATTAACAGTCTGTGAAATCTTGCGATCGCCTTAACAAAGGCACTCGCAAGATTCACGCTAGGGTAATACCTATGAGGTTATTGGTTGAACTCCAAAATTTTGGGAGGATAGGACGTCAGGAGCTAGGGGCTGTCATCATTTAGAGCCTGACTCCTAGCTACAGTTGATAGCTTGCCAACCTCCTGTCTTCTCTCTCAGGTCTTAACGTTATGGTTCTACGATTGTTGCTCGCGCCCATTACTGGGCCATTTACCGGAGTTACCTGGATTGCTGACAAAATCCTGGACCAAGTCGAAGACGAGACCGATGAGCTGGAAACACTTCAAAAGCGGTTACTCGCGCTGCAGCTTGCTTTCGATATGGGTGATATTCCTGAGGATGAATTTGAAGATCAGGAAGAGGCCCTGCTGCTAGAAATTCAAGCGCTACAGGATCAGGCTGCTCAAGAGGAGTCTGAATCCTAATTGCAATTTGGCACACCAGTTGCAATTAAGCACATCTGAGACTAAGACGAAATTCCTGCCGCCAAAAAAGCGACGAGTTGTGAGACGGCTTTTTGAATGTCTTCCGGGTGGTTGCTCTGGATAAGGGCATCGGGTTTACCAGCTTCCATTTGGACGCGGATAAGAATAGCGATCGCCAGGTCAAATTTCCACTGGAGTTGGGCTCTTGATTGTTGAGGCAACGCTCGCTGCAAGGCATCCAAAAAAGCCTGGCAACTCGCATCAAATTCTTGGGCGGCAATCCTTTGAATCGGCTGTGGCTCAGTCCGACAGCGCCCCATAAACTGAGCCCGTACCATCCGCGCATCTTCTTCGCCCATGAGTAGCCTCAGGGGCGGCATCAGAAAAGCCGTCAGGATGTCCTCTACAGAGGGTGATGCCTTCTCCGCTTGCAGCTGCCTTAATGCCCTTAGCTCTTGTTCCACAACGGGTTGAGCAATCCGCGCCACCGTTGCCCGAAACAGTTCTTCTTTAGAGCCAAAGTGATAATGAACGGCAGCCAAGTTAACACCCGCTTGACTGACCACGCTGCGCAGTGTGGTTCCCGCAAATCCTCGCTCGGCAATGATGCGCTCAGCGACATCCAGAATTTGTTCTTTGGTATCGGTCGAGGCGGCGGTACTCATGTCATTCAGGCGTATGAACTACATCCATGCTAGGGGCTGTCATCATTTAGAGCCTGAATCCTCATGCTGAAAGCGGTTCAGCCCCTAGCTAGTTTTACCAAGCGGGCGCGGCAATGCTGATACCGCAAGGCTTTCGAGTTTAATTGATAATGCGCCCTAGGTGACTGTCTAGCGTCAAGCATATTTACCTGGAAGGCAAGTCTAGCAGTAACGGATCCAGATAGGCGTCTTGCTATTTATTCAAACGTACGTTTTAATTCTGTCAAACGACCGTTTGAATAGTTCACCATGACTTCGAACTCATTGCCACCCGAATCGACCCAATTACCTTGCGGTCAGAGGCTACTCGCCCAAATGCAACGATATCCTCGCCGAACCGTTGGTTTGGGAGTCCTGGGACTGTTATTGCTGTTTGGCATTCCCGTTGTCCAAAACCGTCTGGGCAGTTCCGGTGTTGAAGCAACAGCAACGGCTCAAGTCAACCGCTTGCCCGTGGAGACTCTCACGGTTGAGGCCGTTACTAGCTATGAAGTGGCCCGAGCCTATACCGGTGAAATTGCTGCGTCACGCACGAGTGAACTCGGATTTGAGCGCAGTGGTCAACTGGTCGAAGTGTTGGTGCAAGAGGGCGATCGCGTCGCAGGGGGAGCGCCCTTGGCCCGCTTGGATACGCGTAATTTAGAAACCCAGCGCCAGCAGCTAGAGGCTGAGAAAGCCCGCGCCCTGGCTCAATTAGCCGAGTTGGAAGCTGGTCCCAGAACCGAAGATATTGCCGCTGCTGGTGCTGTTGTGCAAGACCTGGAACAGCAGTTGGCGCTGCAAGCCATTCAGCGATCGCGCCGTGAAGCGCTCTATAACGAAGGGGCAATTTCTCAAGAAGAACTCGACGAATTTGCCTTTGGTCAGGGAGCTTTGGAAGCCCGCTTGAATCAGGTTCAAAGCAACTTGGCAGAACTCCAAAACGGAACCCGTCAAGAACAGCTCGACGCACAACGGGCACTGGTTCGACAACTCGATGCCAGCCTGGCTGACCTGGATGTCACCATTAGCAAAAGCACCCTTACAGCCCCCTTTGACGGCGTTGTTTCAATTCGTCAGGTAGATGAAGGCACCGTCATTGGGGCGGGGCAGTCGGTATTGCGGCTAGTGGAAAATGCGGCCCCCGAAGCCCGTATTGGCATCCCAGCGGATGTGACCGATGAGCTGCAAGTGGGTACGCCGCAAACGCTGCAGCTTGGTACTGCAACCTACGCAGCGACCGTTGACTCGGTGTTACCGGAGGTTGATCCAGCGACCCGTACCCAAACCGTTGTTTTTCGCCTTGAAGCCGCCGCAATTCCCCGCATTAGCCCTGGTCAAACCGTACGCGTAGAACTCATCGAAACCATTCCCATCGATGCAGTTTGGCTGCCCACGGAAGCCTTGACCCAGGGAATACGGGGTCTCTGGAATAGCTACGTCCTCATCCCATCAGACGAGGATTCCAATATCTACGAGGTGCAGCCCCAGACCGTTGAGATTCTGCATCAAGACGGCGATCGCGTCTTAGTACGAGGCACCCTCCAACCGGGCGATCGTATCGTTGCCAAGGGCACTCATCGACTCGTCCCCGGCCAGCCAGTCCAACCGATTTGAGAATTTGGAAGTCGGAAGTCGGAAGTCGGAATTTAGAAGTCGGCAATCCGATTCTCCCAATCACAGCTAGAAATTCCAGCTCTATTTCTCTTACCCCAATTCTCCGAATTGCGACTACAGATTCTGTCCGCCCCTCTGTCCCCCTGCTCCCCCACTTTATCTCCAGCCCCATAGCAAGCCGCAGTTTGGTTGGGTCATTCTGGAGCCCTGTAATGGCTATCTGATAGACCTTTCAATTCCGCATTCCGACTTCAACATTCCGAATTCTGCTATGGCAAGGATAAACCGTGCAACCGCCCGTCCACCCTCCTACCCATCCACCCCTATGGTTCGTCCCTTCTTCACGAATATTCGCCTGCTGATCCTGACGATTGTGATGCTGCTGGCTTGGGGCTTGTCCTCCTTCCAAGCGCTTCCCCGTCAGGAAGACCCGGAACTGATTTCCCGCATTGCCGCTGTCCAAACAGCCTTTCCCGGAGCCAGTGCCGAGCGAGTCGAAGCGTTGGTTACGACGGTTCTAGAAGAAGAACTGTCGGAAATTGAAGCTATCAAAGTCCTCGAATCTGACTCGCGGGTGGGCTTCTCGACGGTTCTCGTTGAGCTAGTGGATTCTGTCACCAATGCCCAACCCATCTGGGCTGAGGTGCGTGATGAGATGGACACCGCTGCCGCTCAGTTCCCGTCTGGGGTGGCAACGCCTGAACTCGATGAAGCCTACGTCAAAGCCTACACGGCGATCGCCTCCCTGACGTGGAACCTCCCCAGCGAGCCTAACTACGCCGTTCTCCGACGCTATGCCGAAGAACTGGGTGTCATCATGCGGGGTATCGACGGAACGGAAGAGGTGGAATTCTTTGGTACTCCGGACGAGGAAGTATTGGTTGAAATTGATGCCCCAGCCCTGGTTGGCATTGGCCTTTCACCTCAGCAGCTAGCCCAGCAAATTAGTCTGAGCGATGCCAAAGTCACCGCTGGTCAGCTCCGGAGTCCTGAGCAGGATTTAGCCATTGAGGTGGAAAGTGAACTGGAAACAGTCGAGCAGATTCGCCAACTGCCGGTACAGTCGGGGAACGGGCAATTTACGCGATTGAGCGATGTTGCCCGCGTCAGTCGTGGGGTGCGCTATCCCCTCAGCGATCAGGCCATTGTCAGTGGCAAACCGGCTGTCGTATTGGGCATCATGATGCAGTCGGGACTCCGGATTGATCAGTGGGCTACCAACGTACGTCAGGATTTGGATGCCTTTCGCGATCGCCTGCCCAACGGCGTCAGCCTAGATCTCCTCTTTGACCAAAGTGGCTATGTGGAAACCCGCATCAGTACGCTGATCATGAACCTCCTGTTTGGCGCAGCTTTGGTGGTGCTGGTGGCGTTGGTAGGGATGGGTTGGCGCTCAGCCTTGGTGGTTGGCTTGGCGTTGCCGCTGACGGTGTTTGCGGTGCTGGGTTGGATGACTGTGTTTGGGGTGGCGATTCACCAAATGTCCGTAACGGGACTGATTATTGCGCTGGGTCTGCTGATTGACAACGCCGTGGTGGTCGTCGATGAAATTCAAGTGGAAATGCAGCACGGTGAGGCCCCCTTGAAGGCCGTTACTAAGACGGTGAAATACCTCCAGGTGCCGCTACTCGCCTCAACGTTGACGACCGTCCTAACCTTTTTGCCCATCTACTTACTACCAGGGGCGGCTGGCGAGTTTGTGGGTTCCATTGCCCTCAGTGTGATTTTGTCTTTGATTTCCTCCTTTGCCATTTCGCTAACGGTGATTGCAGCGCTCGCTGGGCGAATGCTGAAGGACAGTAATCGCGATTACGAGCAGGCTAGACAGAAAACGCAACGCAGCCTGCTGGATCGGGGCATTCTGTTGCTGATGAAGCCGGGAGCCTGGTGGTATGAAGGATTCTCGTCACCTCAACTGGGTCGTCTCTACCGATGGTCATTAGGGCGGATCATTGCTCGTCCTTTGCTGGGGGTCGCCATGACGATGGCGGTGCCGCTGATTGGTTTGATTACAGCAGGCACCTTGGAAGAGCAGTTTTTTCCCCTGGTGAATCGCGACCAGTTTCAGATTGAGGTGGAGTTTGCCCCGCAAACCGCGATCGCCCAAACCCGCGAACAAGTGCTTCTGGCCCGCGATCGCATCCTTGAGCATGAGGACGTTCAGGACGTTCACTGGTTTTTGGGGGAAAGTGCGCCTAAGTTTTACTACAACCTGACGGGTAACCGCGAAAACCAGGCCCAATATGCCCAGGCCATGGTGCAGCTCAAATCGGAGCAGAATGTCGAGGGCATTGTACGGGAACTGCAAGGGGAACTTGATCGGTTGTTTCCTGCGGCACGGGTGATTGTGCAGCAGCTCCAGCAAGGGCCGCCCTATGATGCCCCGGTCGAAATGCGCATTACGGGCCCTGATATTGAGACCCTGCGGCGTCTTGGTATGGAAGTCCGAGCGATGTTGGCCACCATTCCGGATGTCGTACATGTCCGCGATGACCTGACAGAAGGGCAACCCAAGCTGGGGTTGATTGTCGATAACGAACAGGTGCAGCAGGCGGGGTTGAACAATACTGAATTGGCACAGCAACTGGCAGCTTACTCAGAAGGCGTCACCGGCGGGGCCATCCTGGAATCGACTGAAAATTTGCCCGTGCGAGTGCGCCTCACGAATCCTGACCGCGCTAGCTTAGACGAGCTTGCATCGCTGGATTTGCGCCCTAGCCAGGGCCAGGATCGGGAGTTTCGCCCAACCTCGGCTTTAGGGGAATTTGAACTCCTGGCTGAAAATGCCAACATTGCCCGCCGTGATGAGCAGCGGGTCAATACGGTTCAAACTTACATCACCGCTGGAGTACTGCCAGACACCGTTCTTAATGCGCTGCGCGAACAGCTAGAAGCGAACAATTTTGAACTGCCTCCGGGCTATGCCTACGAGTTTGGGGGGGAATTTGAAGAGCGCAATTCAGCCGTCGGCAATCTGGTGCTATATGTGCCCCTGCTGGTGCTGGTGATGTTAACGGCGCTAGTCCTATCCCTGGGTTCCTTTCGGAAGGCCGGTATCGTGGCGGTGGTCGCCATCGGCTCGGTCGGGATGGCCCTATTTTCCCTCAAGGTGTTTGGCTCACTGCTAGGCTTTATGGCGATCGTTGGCACGATGGGCTTGGTCGGAATTGCCATCAACGGGGCCATCATCGTCCTCTCGGCGTTCAATGAAGATCCGCGGGCTAAACACGGTGACCCTAGGGCCGTACAGGAAGTCGTGGTTAAGGCTACTCGCCACGTTTTGACCACGACCATCACCACGATGGTGGGATTCGTTCCGCTCCTGGCCGATGGCGATCCCTTTTGGCAACCCCTCGCGATCGCGATCGCAGGCGGCATTGGTGGTTCTCCTATTCTGGCGCTGTACTTTACCCCAGCGGCCTATCTTTTGGTAGTGAAGCAGCGTCGTCAATCGAACAACAGGCTGCCCAACAACTCAGCCTCCACCCTTGTGACGGCTAGTGACCAAGCGCCTACACCGCCACTAGAGGCTACAAACATCCCCCTATCAAAGTCTGATTAATGTAGAGATGCCCTAGCCCTGGCAGTAGCTGCGCCAAAAACTGCGCTGGACAGTTGATTCAGCATTGGCTTGCTCTCAAAGGGGACGTCTGGGCATCGTACACAAGCCATGCAGACCGATCGCGGCCAAAATAGCACTTAACAATGTCCACACCCCATCGGCAAAGAGATTAATGCGTTGAATACTTTGCTGGGCCTCCGCCACAAACAGCGTGGACATATTCGTTGAACTGCCAATTACCCGCTCGTATTCCTGATACGCAATGAGCAGGCCATTCCAGTCGTTCAGGGCGTAACTACCAAAGATAACCACCCCGGCCATCCCCGGCACCACAATCAACAGCAGTAGCAGAAGCTTTCCCATTGTCCTTACTTATCACAATGCTTCTCCGACTAAATACAGCCTCCCAAACAACCATTTCGCTAAATCTCGTCAATGCCTAGTCCTTGGCAATAGCAGCATCCGGCTAGAGAGTCAGCAGACCAGGAACTATAACTCTCACCATGTGTAATCCAATCAAGCTGACCTTGGTCAGGAGCATCACTTTCTCATTTGATTATGACCATGGTCATAGTTTCTATATGACTCTAGGTGATTCATCAGAAGTTAGTTCAGTTCTATTGTGAGAGTGCGTTTCTATTTCAGTCTTCAAAAAAGGAGTATTTCGGTGGTTTCTCTTATTAAGAAGAACTTTCTGACAGCACTGTTTATTGTCCCCATCGTGACAAGCGGCATGGTAGAAAGAGCTACTGCTCAGACAATTAACCTTAATGATTTTTGTCAGCAATTCCCCTTAAACTCTCAATGTGAAGGTCATGCATCTGAAAGTTCTAATGAAGTCGAAGCATCAAAAGACTTTTTTCAAATCGTCAATGTTTATCTCAATGTTAATGGTTCTGAAGATGAGATTGTGGTGCTTGAACTAAGTGAACAGACAATCGGCAATGTAACTCTATCTGCTTACCATATGGAAAGGAGTGAGAATGACAGTTTTTTTACACTGAGTAGTTTGCTAAATGGGGCATTAGGTGCAGTCGCACCAGTTCCATTTGACTTGTTTCAATCATTCATTTCACAAGCTAACCAAACAGAATATATTGTCTTTACACCAGATGGATGTATGAAAGAACTGCCACTTATGAATGCTCAGGGATTACAGCTGGCTGACTGTTCTATTGTCGGTACTGATACTTTGTCTTTCTCAGAAGACGTCGATATTCGTGCAGGTTATTTTACACTTGGCTATAAAGAAGCTGATTTGTTAAGAGCTATTGTCTTCAGGATTAGCAATCATAATGCTGAAATCATTAGTGATTTTGATTTGGAGCACTTGTGTCAAAGCTTCCCTTTGAATACTCAATGCCGCTACTGGCCGATTTCTCAAGTTGAGCCTTCAACGAATACCATGCTTAATTAATAGTATGCCAAGTATCCCTCTTTGATTACTTTCTTTGGCAAGAGAAACTGAGGCGAAACTCCTTGAAAAGTATTGCTAAGGGCTGAATACACAATTCATCCCGATTAATTAGCTGTGTTATAGACCTTGCCATTAAGTATTAAGAAGTCTATCGCACAGCTAATTGAAATGGCTTTGTTTAAACCACCAATAAGCTTGATCATTAATCAATAGGGAGTCCAAAAAAATGGATTATTATGCATTAAGTTTTGGCTGACCTAAAGCGACTCCAATAAAAAAGGTAGAGACTTATTTGTTTGGTTCTGTATCTACCAAAACGATAATTTATGGAGACGCAAATTAGAATACTACTAAATTCGGTTTTAAGATTGCCTATGAAATTTAGAAATGTAGAATACAAATGGATAAATTCCCTTCTTTTGGGTGATCTACCCTTCCAGTATCTAGAATGGTTTTTTATTGCAGTTCACATTGTTTTGCAGCTAAGTTATCCACAAGGCATTTCAGGCTTTAAAGTAGGAATAGTCGTTATTTTAATAGTCTTAAGCTTGATTTTTCCGGCTGATCGTACTTATTCGCAAAAAGCTGGTTATTTATGTTTGGCTATTTCGATTCTGGTCTACAGCAAGTTTTTTGGATTTAGCTTGGATTTATTGCTTTATCTCTATTTCGCTAAAAGCTGCTTTCTACTTGATCCCAAAGGCGTTTTCTGTACAGTTATGCTAACGGGAGTTGCGTGGGTTGCTGGCGAGTATGTCTCTGAAGTTAGAGAATACCTTTCTGAATCAGGCTCTCTGGAACCGGCTTTTCAATTCCAACCCCCTTACGGTTTCGGAGTTTTCAGTCCCAGAACTTTAGCAATTTATGCACTCTGTATTTATTTGGCAGCCAGTGTATTTGTCGTTGTCTTCAGTTATCTGGTTCTTGCGGAGCAAAAAAGTCGTCAGCAAGCAGAAGCGTTGACACATCAAGTTGAAACCTTAGCAGCTAGCTTAGAGCGGGAACGCATTGCGCGCGACATCCATGATTCCCTGGGGCATACACTGACGGATCTTGATATGCAGTTGGAAGTTGCTCAAGCATTACGCTACGTTGAGCTAGATCAAGCATTTCAGGCTATGGACAATGCCAAGATGCTCTCGAAGCAATGCATCGAAGATGTAAGTCAAGCGATACAAATGTTGCGGGGGCCTCAATTTGACTTACAACAAAGCTTAAAAGAGCTAGTTGAGCAGATGAAACGGCATCAATCTATACAGGTTTATCTTGAGATGGAGTTGCCAACGCTGTCTGCCTATCTTAAACATCAGCTGTATTGCATTTTGAAAGAAGGTCTTGTGAATGCACAGAAACACGCCCGTGCCTCTAGCATTCGTATTAAAGGGCAGGCTAATCACAGCAAACTTTTGGTGGTGCTGCAAGATGACGGTATTGGATTCGTTCCGGGTCAAGTCAAATCAGGATTTGGCTTGAAGGGAATGACCGAACGCGTCCAGCTGTTGGGGGGAGAATTAAAAATTCATAGCACCCTAGGTCGAGGAACTTATATAAAAATTATGCTGCCATTATGATTCGCGTGCTGCTTGTTGATGATCAGGACTTTTTTCGTCAAGGATTGGCTACATTGCTGGGTGCTGAGCCTGATTTGACGATAGTCGGGCAAGGGAAGGATGGTCAAAAAGCAATCTCATTGGCCGACGAACTTCAGCCTGACATTATTCTCATGGATGTCAGGATGCCTATCTGCGATGGTATCGTTGCTACTCGTGAGATTCATCGACGCTGGCCCTGGATTCGGATTCTGGTGTTAACCACCTTCGAAGATGACGAATACATTTGGCAGTCGTTGCATTTAGGGGCGTTGGGTT
Source organism: Cyanobacteria bacterium J06638_28 (assembly GCA_039819045.1). Taxonomy (GTDB): domain Bacteria; phylum Cyanobacteriota; class Cyanobacteriia; order Phormidesmidales; family Phormidesmidaceae; genus SIO1E4. Next base: position 236,028 of record JBCBSR010000003.1, on the reverse strand, counting down.
ACCTGCTCAAACGAACACCTTCGAAGCAAGTAGCAGCTGCAATTCGCTCACTCCACCAAGGTTACAGCCAATTAGGGCCGACGATCGCCCCCAAAGTGTTCGCCCAAGTTAAGAAGCCAATGGATTCACCCAAAATTCAGTTGGAAAAGATCTTGAGTAAGCGAGAACTGGATGTTCTGCGGTTAGTCGGCCAAGGACAAAGTAATCAGGAGATCGCCAGAAGATTATGCCTGAGTGAGGGCACTGTCAAGAACTACGTCACTCGCATCCTCAACGGCCTAGAGCAATTTGGGGTAAGAGATCGGGTGCAAGCGGCTCTTTGGGCTTACCGCCATCTTGACCTTCCTTCGTAGCCTCGTCGTCAATTAACTGCTGGGAGATTGTTGACAAATCCCAGCTCAAAATACTGGGCAGTTCATTAATAACATTGCTTAGCGACAAGCACTCATCAACCGGCCAGTGTGCGGTTGAATCTGATTTTACAAGTGATTTCTGACCGACAAACGATCGCGCCTCATCAATGTTTCTAAAAAAGACACGTTAAGTTGAAAATGCCTACAGAACATCTCTGATGTGTCGATAGGCCAATAGAGTATGGCCCGAGTCATATTCTGCTACTCCCTTCCTAGGAAGCTCTACATGATGATTACCAATCCCGCTTCTCAGGTCATTGCTGCGCTGCTTGTTGGGCTGTTGACTATTTTCACCTGCCAGCTATTGCTAACAAATGTGGGGATTGCCCTTGGCATCACGATTTGGGGGGGAGTGCCTTGGTCGCAAGATAGTGACAACGATGCGAAAGAATCTATAGGCGACGACGAATCATCAGGAATTGACTTAGGGGCATTGAGCATTGCCGCTGGTCTGGGACTTTTGTTCACGGTGAATGGCCTGCTATTTGTGGCCTGCTATGTCGCGGTCAAGTTCTGCACCCCCATGACTGCCGTCGCGGGAGGCATTTTGGGATGGATTATTTGGTCAGCTTATATGCTCGTCATGACCTGGATCAGCACCCGCGCCGCCAATTCGCTCATTGCGTTTATCCTCAGTTCAGCGGTATCGGGGTTGCGCCAGATTTTTGCGGTGCTAGGTTCACTCATGCAGTCGGCATTGGATGATCAAGAAGCCCCGTTAACGCCAGCTAGCGCTGCCGAGCTGGTGCGCCAGGAAACGCAGCTGGCGCTTGAAAGCATCGATATTCCTGCCTTGATTGAAGAATATATTGACGAGCAAATGCCGCCGCAACTTCAGTTAGAGGCATTACAGCCTCAGTTGGCAGATACTTTGCAAAAGTCTGACCTAGGACGTACGGAACAGGCAGGCTTTTTGCCCCCGATCAACCAAACGACCTTTATGCAGTGGGTTCGCGATGAGATAGGACTATCGGGGGATATCGCTGATACGATCGCCCATCTACTCGATCAGGTTTGGCAAAGCCTTTTCAGCAGCAACGCTTCTCCCTGGCAGCAACTGCAAGACTTGTTTTCAACCGCTTCGGTGAACGAGTTTCTGCCAGAGCGGGTCAGCCAACTTTTAGCGTACTTGCAGCCCGAAAATAGTCCCGATGCTGACAGCTCTGTGCCGCAGGGGACAAACCCGTCAGTCAACTCAAAGAACACTCCGATCGCCAGTAGCTTAGGTCATCGGCTGAAGCAGATCTTGCGGCAGCGGTTAGACCTGACCGATTTAGATTTACAAACAATCTGGCGTCAAGTTGGCCCACTTTTGCAAGACCGGCAGCCAAATGAAAACATATCCCCTCGCCTGAGCAACCAGATTATTCATGAAGATGTTGATGATTACCTCCAGCAGGTGTTTCCCTGGCGCTTAAATCATGACAGCCTCCAGCAGGAGTTTCGCGAAATCCTGGTTGATCCAGAGGCCGCAGCCGATCAGGTTTTGCCGCAGTTGCAAGCCCTGAAAACTGCCGACTTTGCTGAGAGTCTGCAACAGCGAGGCGATCTGTCACCCGAACAAATTGACGCATATGCAGCTAATTTAGAGGCCATTCGTCAACAGGCGATCGCTGACTTAAGGCACTTGATCATTGCCGAGCAAGAAGGCGACGCTGTTGGTGAGTCTAAAACTGACCGCCCGAACGAAGCTTTGCAGCTTTCAGACGAGCAGACCGAAGCGATCGCCGATGCTCAGAAAAAGCTGGCTAACTATCTGCGTTACACCAGCCTTAGCCAAATCACCTTAGAAACGATTGCCCATAAAGTCGAAACCCTGGTGCAGGAATCGTCTCTGCCCGCAGGGCAACTTCGTCAGGCTAGCCCCTATCTGCCGGTGGAGTCTCTGGCTGAAGTCCTGGACAGCCGTCGAGGGCTCGAACCTGCGCAGCGCAACCAGATGATGCAGCAAGTGCAGGAAGCTTGGCAAACATATACCGATAGCGACGATGGCTCGATCAACGCTAAGATTGTTATCGCGGTTGAAGGGGTTCTTATCCTGACGGTGTCTCAAATTGCGAGTCATCATCTAGATACTCAAAATCGCTTACCCCAACTCATGGAATCCCTGGAAAGTGTGGCCAGCGATCCCCAAGACCTGCGGCGATCGCTCAGTCAAATCGACTGGCAGGCGCTGCAAGCAAAGGCTCAGACGCAATTGGATGTTTCAGAGGCAAAAATTGAACAGGCCTTGCAGCAAGTTCAGCTAGTATTGGGGGACTTTCTGAAGCCACCCAAACGCTGGGCACTCCGACGTTCCGCTGAAGTCAAAGATTTCTGGCATAACGTGACCGACTATTTGAATGACAGCCATCCTGAACAGCTGACCCCTGACGCCATGCGTCATAATTTGGAGTGGTTGTGGCGGGTTGCGAATGAGAGCCTTGTCCCTTCCCAGAGCCTTCAAGCCACGATCGCCGAAGTCACCCGTGCTGATTGGCGTACCCTTAAACAGACGCTTGCTCGCCGTCAGGATTTGGCGACTGACCAAATTGAAGCGATCTGGGAGACGCTGGAGCAGTTTGTGCAATCGCTTATCCATCATGCTAATGAAGCACGGGAGCAAGCTCAGGCTTCGATGGCAACTTGGTTAGCGTCTGTCAAAGCAATCTTGCAAGATTCAGAGCATTTCGCATTCGACCCCAATCGACTTAAGGCTGATTTACGCGCCTTACTCCAGAATCCTCCCGATCTTTTTGCTACCCTGATTCAGCCGCTGAAACTGTTAGACACCGCTGAGGACTCGGTAAGCGCGATCGCCGAGCTGAGTCAGAATGCCCTCAAGCAGCTACTAACGGCTCAGGGGGTTCCCAAAATACTGCTGACTCAGGCGGAAGGACTCCAAACCTGGATTCGAGCACGCGTGGTTGCAATGGAACAGGAGCTTCAGCACCGACAGGCCATGCTCAAACAAGCTGCCTTACAACAGCTGAACGAGGGCCGTAAAGCTCTAGCGATCGCAGCCTGGTGGTTATTTGCGATCGCAGTCACCTCAGGGACAACGGCAACGGCCGCAGGTATCTTAGCCGTAACCGGTTTTGACGCTGTTTGGCGCGACGTCACTTTTCCCTGGTAAATCAAGCCCTTTGGCTGGTTACATTTAAGCCAGAACTTCTTTGAAGTGATCAGCGACGCGGAGGGCGTTGGCAATGATCGTGAGCGTTGGATTCATCGCCCCCATTGAGGGAAAAAAGCTGGCATCAACGACGTACAAATTTTCAACATCGTGGGTTCGGCAATTGAGGTCAAGCACTGAAGTCTGCGGGTCTTCACCGAATCGACAGGTTCCCACCTGGTGCCAAAAAACGGCCAGATCCATACGCTTATGCCAGAACAGGTAGAAGTCCATCTGCTTCAAATGCTGCTCTAGTAGGCTAATGAGCTCCAGATGAGGGGTGAGGTTATTCGGGGTGAAATCAACTTTGATTTGCCCATTTAGGTTAAGCATGACGCGATTGTTGGGGTCAGGTAAGTCTTCCGTCGTGACCCACCAGTCAACGGAATGCTGCGACAAGTACTCTAATCTTGCCTGTGGGATATCAACGGGAGCCATTTGCTGGAGGCGCTGCCACTTCGCTTTGCCCGTGAGCTGAATTTGACCTAAGGGATAATCTTGCCGTGGCCCATCAAAGTAGTAGTCATGGATGGCCAATGTTTTTTGAAAAACAGTGTTGTTGGGTGTCGGTGAAATGGCCACCAGTGCTGAGTGATTATGCTTCATCAGGTTGCGGCCCACCTGATCCGATGAGTTGGCTAACCCATGGGGGTGCTGTTCATTCGCTGAGCGCAGCAACAGGGCAGCTGAGTTAATGGCTCCACAAGCAACGACAACGACTTCAGCCGTTAGCTGCTCTAGACCTTGCTCGGTTTTAACCTCAACTTGACTGATGCGGCGACCATCGGCAGTGGTCAATAGACGTGTCACCTGTGTATTCGTTCGCAGCGTCACATTTGCATAGGCTAAGGCTGGGTCAACGCAGGCGGTTTGAGCATCACACTTGGCATTGAGCAGGCAGGGATAAGGATCGCAAGTATCACAGCGAATGCAGGGACTTTGAGCAGGCTGCGATTCATTCCGGTCAACCGCCAAAGTCAGGTGCAATGGATGCAGCCCCTGATCGGCTAACTGATCGGCGATCGCTTGAATGCGGGGTTCGTGGGCCAAGGGTTCAAACGGATATTCTGCCGACATGGGCGGTTCAGTCGGATCTTCGCCTCGCTGACCATGAATTTTGAAGAGGCTTTCAGCTCTCGTGTAGTAGGGTTCAAACTTGTCGTAGGCAATGGGCCACCCTGGCGAGATACCGTCCTGGTGATGCAACTCGCCGAAGTCTTCTTGCCGCATTCGCTGTAAGGCCCCGCCATACAGCTTCGTATTGCCGCCTACAACGTAGTAAGCCTGCGGATCGAAGGGCGTCTCTTGGGCATCTAACCACTGCTCCTGAGCCTGATAGCGCTTTTGGGTAAAGATGGCGTCAGAATCCCAGTTTTCCTTTTCCCGAGGCAGATAATCGCCCCGCTCAAGTAAAAGAATGTGTTTGCCCGTGGCTGCCAAAGCGTAAGCGAGCGTACCACCACCCGCACCCGCGCCAATGATGATGACATCATAATGTTGTGTCATGGCAATTCCTTAGGATACTTTCTTTAAGTGCTCGATCCAGTTCGTGTCGGTCTGCTGCAATTCCTGCGTAGTGAGCGTGCGGCCAATCCGCATGAGTTCTGAAATAGCGGCGATGTCGCGATCGCGACCAATGCCAGCCACTGCCAGTACAGTGTCAGCTTTGACATAAAACGCCAGGAAAGATTTGTCAGCCAAGCTGCCGTGAATGATGACATCGTCCCAGGCTTCAACATGGCCCACGTAACGTAGCTTCTGGCCAAACTGCCCCGTCCAAAAGAAGGGAACTGATCGAAAAGGCACCGCTTTGCCGAGCATATTGCAGGCAGCAATGCGACCCTGCTGCATCGCCAAGCGCCAATGTTCAATCCGAACGGGCTCACCCGTCATCAAGTAGGGGAATCGCGCAATATCCCCTGCGGCATAGACATCAGGTGCTGCCTGCAAATATTCATCAACAAGCACGCTGCGATCGCGGTCATCCAGGATGTCTGCCCCCGCAAAATCAGTGGCAGGCTCAACGCCAATGCCAACGACGACCAGGTCAGCCGGAAGGGTTTCCCCCGTTTCCAGTTCGACGGATTCAACCTTGCCATTCCCGTGGAAGGCTGTTGCCTTAGTGCCTAGCTGGAACCGTACGCCCTCTGCTTCATGAATCTGCTGAAACAAGTCACCGACATCTTTGCCCAGAACTTTGGCAAACGGTACCGTACTTGAGCCCACAACTGTGACGTCGAGTCCTTGTTGCTTCAAGCTAGCAGCCACTTCCATCCCAATAAAGCCCGAGCCAATAACAACGGCCCGTTGAGCATTCTGAGCAGCTTGCAAAAGTTGTTTGGCCTCTTCAGCCCGTCTAAGCGTGAAGATGTTGGCGCGGTCAGCTCCCTCGATAGGGATCTGACGCACCTTGCCACCCGTTGCCAGCAAGATGGCATCGTACGGTATGACGGTGTCGTCATCGCAGATGAGTCGCTTAGCATTGCAGTCTAAACGCGTGGCTCTAATTGCGGTTTTGATTTCGATACCGTACTGCTCGTAGAACTCAGCCGGGCGTAGCGAGTCGGAATCCTCTAGCGAATCGCTCTGGAGATAGCTCTTACTGAGGGCCGTGCGATCGTAGGGAAGCTGACTATCCGCCGTCAACATTAAGATACGGCCTCTAAAGCGCATCTGCCGCAGCATTTCAGCTGCTGCACTACCGGCTGCACCGGCCCCAACAATGACAAAAGTACGATCATCCTGCTGCAAAACTGGTCGTGCCAAGTCAGGATGAACATGCGCTTGGATGGGTTCAGGCTCCTCGAAAAAGGCATTCGATCGGGTCTGAACCTTAGAAACCGGTAGCTCAACGTACACGGTTCCGGCCTCAATGGTCACGGGATATCGCACCAAATCATCGCGCCCCGGCGGCTCGAGCTGAGCCCCCGTTGCCAAACTAAAACAAGCGTTGTGCCACGGACAAATAATGCGATCGCCATGCCTCACGCCCTCTACTAAAGGCGCTCCGTAGTGAGAGCAGTGGGCCGCAGTAGCCAAGAAGTCGTCCTCAAGGCGAGCTAGCAAGATGTCTCTACCTTTCACCGAAAACTGCTGCATTTCGCCCGGCGACAGATCGTCAACCTGACATACAGATACTCTTAAAGAACTCATAAATCTGACTCGAAAAATTTGTACGGTTTCAGCAGCTTGACTAACTATTTCTATGCAGTCAGTCAAAGGGGCACTTGAGTGAAAAAAACGCTTGTCACGTGCTGCGATAACGTCGTTTGATATGTCAACGGAAGCCCTACTGAGTACATTGCCTGCGCACATGAAACCTGGCTCTTGCATCCCATAACTTTAGGAAAGCCAACCGGGTCATCGCTCAAAATATCGACAAGCTGGCTCGCAGCAGCACTAGGAGACCCTTCAGAATTTACACAAGCAGTCCAATGTGAAAACTAGGATGACCAAGCCTATGACTCAGTGACGTTCTTTACGAAGCCGGGACTGACCTCATTCGGTTCAGCGTTACGGCCCTCAGTTGCGCCGCCGATCGCATCCCAAGCAGGCAATCCACCCTCAAGCACGGCGACGCGTTTGAATCCGGCTGCATCGAACTGTGCGGCCACCTGTTTTGCCTCCGCATCAGAAGCACCATATAAGTAAATGTCACGATCGGCTTCCAGTGTTTGCTGAACGCGCGCCATCGCCTCCTCAGAAGAGGCCTGAATAGCTCCCATAATGCGCTTTTCGTTGAAACTTTGGCGATCGCGGATATCAATAATGGTAAGTGCCGGTTCGCCCCAATCAAGGCGAGCCTTAACATCGGTTGCCGAGGTTACACGATTAAACTCAACAGGTGCAGGGGATACCTCAACGGCAATTTCCTGTACGGCATCGACGGCATCTTGAATTTCTGACATTGCTAGCCTTTAATTCTTTTAACATTTCAAATGTAGAAAGCTACAGCGCTGGTCACCTCTTTCGTTTGGCGTAGATTATTCACTCACTCTATTTCGCATGGGTATTCAGAAGTTCTGTTGCTGTTAATAGGCGGGTTCAGGCGACTGCCAGCACAAAGTTGAACTGAGCCTGTGGGCGATTCTCCGCTGGAGAGGCTGCGCCAACGCCGCTATTGTCAACCGCCATCAGCAGCTCCGGCTGATAGAGAAAATCGCCCTCGTTCAAGGGTTCGTCGGGAAAGTAGAGTTGTGTTGTGAGCGCTGGCTGATCCGCTGGCTGATTAGGAGACTTGATGCGGACGTGGATATGGCGCGTCCGTCCGGGATAGATGCCGGGAGCGATCGTCTCTAGTTGGTAACGTCCGTTAGCATCGGTGAATTGACTTCCGCGAAAGGTATTGCCGACATTGTCATATTCGCCTTGGGCATTGGTATGCCAAAACTCAAGTCTGGCTCCGGCAATAGGTTGACAGTTGGTGGACAGTACCTGGCCAGTGAGCCTGATCGGCGTGCCAGTGAACCCTGGCTCTAGCAGCGAAGTGCGCTCTGGCGAGTTGAGCCGATAGAACGGCCCGGAGGTTTGCGGCGGTGTGGGGTCGTCGCCACAAGCCGGTGTTGCCGGTAGGGTTTGGGCTTGGGCAGAGGGGTCACTGCCCTCTAAAGACGACCCAGCCAAGCGCTGACTACAGGCCGCTAAAGCAAAAGAGCCTAAGAAGAAGGGCCCGGTTTTGAGCAACACTCGACGACTATGCCGCTCATTTCGCAACGGTGACATGGCAAGGTTTCTCCTCGTTCTGGCGCAGGGACTGTGGGGCTGGCTTGGTAGCCAGCCGGTCAGTGGCCGCTGGCTATTCGTCCCTCAACATCCTACTCAGGACACAGACGTTTGTGGGCTGAAGCCCCATCTCCCTGCGTCCTTTAGCTCCGACTGTGGCGAACCCTTGATGACCCCAAAAGACACCATATTCACGCAGTGAATCCTTAAGGTAAGTAGGGTGATTCCGTTGCCATCGAAGTTGCCATTGCGATCGCAACGTCTTCGGGAAAAGTCGCTTGACGATAGCTCAAAACATAAAATGAATCATCCTGAATCCACTGTAAAGAGGCCATTCCTCCTCGTTCCCAAAAATGAGCTCGAACACCGTCTACCAAGGTTATTGATTTCACTGGCCTCGCACCGATGAAAGGCCACAGTGGGGGTGGATCTGATTGGGCAATGACAGCAAGCACGGTGCATTCGATCGCTTCACAGTCAGGTTCAGTATTGAGGAACACCACCCCCATATCTGGCAAGATTGATGGGTATAGCTCTATATCAGTGGGCACAGTGGCGGGAATACGAAAGGCCGGTAGCGTTGGGTGATCGGTTGGTATTTCGTCAAGAATAGGCTCAAACACGGGGGCAGGCGCTGCCAGTGCGGCAGTTGTCGCCAGCACACTACCCATGCCCAATCCCAAACTTGTCATGAACTTAAGCGCAGACATTAAGTAAACCTCATTAAAAAGACAGGTTTAGTCTGCCTTGAGAAACTGTCATGCCACATCACCCATATGAGTTTTTCAACTCACCTAGATGGGTCTTGAGATACACCTAATTGGGTGAGCTGTTAGACAAAAACTCTCTAGTTTCCTCCCGTTAATTCTTGAGTTTTATCCTTTGTAAGCTTTGAAAATGTAGAACTATCTTTATCCAAAAATTGAGGTATTCTTTCAAACTCTGGCAGGCTCGTATAAATTGTCTCTAAATTCATGATTCGATCTTCCAAAGCTTTGATCATCAGCGTCTCTGTGCTGCGGCGCTGCTTCGGGGAAACCCAGACTGCGGTAGTGCTAATACTGGCACCCAGCATCACGAGAATTGGCAGTAGTGCCCCACTTTTTGCCACTGCGGTCAACGGAATACACAGGGCAAACAGACCCACAGCCGCGCTCCAAATTACAGCAGTAGCTCGATTTTTGGGGTTATGTCTGGCGGATTTTCGTTCCATTTTAACTCCTAGCTATTGTTTGTCTTTAAGCTGAAGCCCTATGCCTGAAAAATTTTTAGAGGCTATTGGACTTTGGTCTGTGAAATTGAATGATCGATAGAAAATAATCGCTTCAATCGACGATATCAATGGGCAGGCCACTATGGTCACTATTAGACCCCTTAAAAACAGGGAGGCTAATAGCGACTGCAAACCTAAGCCAGCCTATCGCCAAGGCTGACGTGTAAACATCCTGCTAAACGGTTCACCCAGTTGGGGGGAGGGCCGACTGCTGCCAATTCCCGCCCCCACGATGGCTACGGTATTTGACTGACCTGCGTATTGTCCGGTTCGTATTGCAGCGCCAGTAAACCCGCCCGCAGTGGCGGCGCATGGGCGATCGCAAAGTCCGTTTGATATTGGGCGATCGCCACAGACAACGACTGCCTCATGCTCACCTCAAAGACTTCGGCAGGCGGTGGGGCGGCATGAAAGTCCACCATCTTGCAGTCACTAAATTGGGCCTCCCAAGTTACCCCCGGACAATCTCGCATTCGCAGTGCGCTAGCGGGGGATTGAGCGATGCTCAATAGGCTCAGACTACTCATGCCTATTGCTAGGGAGATGGAAGAAATTTTCATGGTTCGTTCTCCTGCTAAAGGGGCTGCTAAGTACACATATCTCGGCCCTCACCCCCTCAGTCCCCCTCTCCCAAAAATGGGCGAGGGAGAGGCCAGACAAGGCTTTCCGGCTCCCCTTCGCCTGTTCTGGGAGAAGGGGTTGGGGGATGTAGAGCTATGCTCTTCCCGAAGGGTGGGGAAAGCCCGTACAGCAAGAGTTTCAGGACTTATGTATACGTAGTAGGCTAAAGGAATTGTGACCCATCGGTTAGCGCCGTCACGGTTAACGGGCTAACCGATGGGTCGAAGTCATCATAGGAAGGTGAGTGTTTAGCCGTCCGGTACTGACGTCATCGATCACCATGACGTTGGTCATGCTCAGCATCGGACAGTTGCTGGGGAGTCGGGAGATGCTCGTGTGCCCACAATGCTGCCTGGGTGCGATCGCGAACGCCCAACTGCGAGAGGATGCGGGTCAGGTGGTTTTTGACGGTGCCAATGCTTAGATGAAGGGTTGTGGCCATCTCGCGATTCGTATGGCCTTGCCGCAGCAGGTGCAAAATGTCGAGCTCGCGCTGGGTAAATAGATGCTGATAGTCGGCAACGGTAGCGGTGCGGCGATGCTGAGTAAACACCTTAGGCGCAATGGTGGGGCCGAGGTGTCCGTAGCCTTGGTAAACCGTGCGAATGGCCGCCGCCAACTGGGGCGAAGGTGTACTTTTGAGCAAATAGCCCAACGCCCCCGCCCGGAGCGACGCCTGGATATAGTCATCTTCGTCAAAGGTGGACAGCACGAGAATGCGAATCCAGGGGAACCGTTGATGAATCTCGTGCGTGGCGGCCACACCGTCAACTTGCGGCATGCGCATATCCATCAAAATGACATCCGGCTGATGTTGCTCGGCCAGGGCGATCGCCGCTCGACCATCCATCGCCTCGGCCAAGACCTCCATATCTGGTTCTAAGCTCAGAAGACGCGCCAGTCCCTGACGGAACATCGCTTGATCATCAGCCAACATCAGACGAATCATCGGGGAATGCACACCTGAATAAAGGTTCCTTTGCCGATCTGGCTCTGCACCTTGAGCTGCCCCCTGAGGAGTTGAGTCCGCTCGTGCATGCCCCGCAGCCCAAACCCTGGCAACCCGCCCTCCGAGTCAAACCCGACGCCATCATCTTGCAGCTCTAGCCAAATATCTGTACTTGTGGCGTACCCTCGCAACTGCACCTGCTGGGCCTGGGCGTGTTTTTGAATATTGGTCAGCCCCTCTTGCAAAAGGCAATACGCTTGATGGGCCACTTGGGGCGGCAGCATCGGGAACTGCAGTTGGTAATCGATCTTGAGGGTATGGAGCGCGTGAATTTGGTCGATCAGCTCGCGGATTGCCTGATTGAGATCAAAATTGCGTTGTCGCATGGTTTGTACCGACAGCCGCACATCTTGCAAACACTGATACGTGAGCTGTTGCGCCGTGGCTAAAGCCCCCGCCGCCGCGACGGGCTCTTGTTGGGTAAGCCGCTGGATCAGTTCGAGCTGAACGCTCAGGGTCGTGAGGGAATGGCCCAACCCATCATGGATATCACGGGCAATGCGGGTGCGTTCTAGGGCGACGGCCTGGGCTTCTACTTGCTGAGAGAGAGCCTCGGCCCGTAGCCGACTCTGGCGTTCGGCCACCATGATGAACCCAAAGCAAACCGCGAAAAAGCTGATTCCTAAGTAACTCACGATGTTACTAAAGAGAATGACCTGAAAGTTGTAAATTGACTCAATTTGCCCAGCCTGAATCCGAGCCACAATATCGTCGATCCGGTTAGGAATCCAGTGCGCGATAATGACGTTCTCAGTAATGCCGGCCAGTAGCGTGGCGAGGATGACTTCGCGCCGAGGCAGCAGGAAGCAGCTCTTCACCAAAACGAAATAGAGCAACAGTTCGAACCACACTTCCCAAGCGAAGGCCGTCAGCAGTAAACCTAGCTCTAGGAAGACATAGAGGCGGCGCTGCCAGAGCGATCGCGTGATCGGAAAGCTCAGACTGAATACCCAAAAAACGCCCCCAAAAAGATAGGCCCATAGCAGAGGCGGCGCTTGCGTTTCAAGATGAGAACTGAGCCAATTTTGAATCAAACTCACCCCGATAAGAAACCATTCCACCCAGCGGATGTTGCGGCGCAGTTGAGATGAGCAGGTGGATACGGCCATTGCCAGCAACGGGATAGAGAGCAGCTATTCGTACCATACTGCGACGGTGGCTGTCGCCGTGATGACTAGAGTCATGGTTATGAGATGACTCCAGGTAGTCCGATGGGGGCAACGACCTGCCTAAAGTGATGAGCGTTCACGTCATGACTTTGGAGATTGCTCCGATGAAGCAAATTTTGGGGCGACTACGACTGCGCGATGTCCTTTGGTTGGGAACTTTGCTGTTTCCCCTGGCGGCGCAGGCCGCCCCCGCACCTTTATTTGATGCCATCTTGCCGGATATCCAACGGCAGCTACCTGACGGCTTGCAGATGCGGCTACCGAGCTATGTACCCGAGCTGCCCGAGCCGCTCTACCCTTCGGTCGATGTCGAAGATGCGGGTCTAGTGGTGTATGTATCGCCTGATCCCGACTGCGATCGCGGCGTGCAGCCAGATTGCATGACAGTCGGCGGCGTTGCTATCCTGCATCCTGCTGCCTTTGCCGACTGGCAGCAGCACCATGAAGACGAACTGACTCCAGTAATGTTGTCCAACAACATTCCGGGGCGCTACCTCACAATTGACTATGGCGAGGGCGAGGGCGAACGCCGTTATGTCGCTTGGCAGCAAGATCAGACCGGGTATGTGCTGGGGGCGTTTGCCGAGGGCATTTCACAGGATGAGTTTTTGCGGGTGGCGAACTCCATGGTGGAATCAGACCCCATTGAATAGCCAAGGTTGTCAAGCAAGCAGCCAGCACTCAGGGGAGTAAGTGCAAGCATTTGTTTTTGCGAACGCGATTAGGTGTCTTGCAAGTCAGATGCTTGGATACGACAGGCTTTTGGCGTCATCCCCGTCAACTGAGACGAATCGGGTGTCATGGGTCTACTTCGGGACAAACACTAAGAACTGCCATATAAATGGCTCTTTTTTAGCCTAAGTCAGCGTCAAACCCTCATCATCCTGCTGTTAGGTCTACCCAACCAGGTGAGTGCTGCCCCCTCAGACGATTACCCACTTGCAGGTGGGGCAGCGCTTACCCTGCGGCCTATCTTCAAAAGGTCGAATCCCTAACTTGTGATGGAAACCCGTTCAAGAGCGGCAAATTTGGTGCGGCGACCGCGCTATGGGCCATGGGTGCATGGTCTGCTCATCGCCGAGGCGGTGCTATTAATCCTAGTTGCTGGCAGTGTAGTGCTCGTCGTGGCTTGGGAAATGTTCAACAACGCTCAGCCCTTGCCGACGTCTCCCGCGACCCTCTCATTGCCGCCAGAGCGATCGCTCGCAACGGCAACAGGTACAACCCCCTGCATTGTCCGCAGTGTTGAAACCATGCCGGTTCAAGGTCGAATCTGCATCAGTGAGAGCTAATGCCAGTTTTTCCTAATCATGGACTGTGTGGTCATGCCCCGTAAACTATCCCTTTCCTGCGCCGTCACTTTTTCGTTAATTGCCCTGGTTTCAACGGGTTGCGCGGTGCCCTGGGGTGCCCAAATCGAGGAGACTGAGGCGGTGCACGTGGCCGTCGAGTTGGACTCTATTGTGGCCCTGGGACGCATTGAGCCCGAAGGCGAGGTGATTCGATTATCGGTGCCGAATGCGGCTGACAGTCGGGTGAATGAGATTCGCGTCGCGGAGGGCGATCGCGTTGAGGCCAATCAGGTCATCGCCGTGCTGCAAGGGGCCGAGCGCCGCCAAGCAGATTTGCAAGCGGCTCATGCTCTGGTGAAACAACGACAGGCTGAGTTGAGCCAAATTCAGACGGGGAGTGTAAAGGCGGCCTCAGTGGAGGCCCAACAGGCCCAGATCAACCGGTTAGAAGCGCAGCTCACCACTCAAGCCCAACAGCGACAGGCGGATATCGAGTTAGCCCGAGCCAACTTACGCGAAGCAGAGGTCAATTATCAGCGGTATCAAGAACTTGCCGCCGTGGGGGCCGAAAGCCGATCGCAGTTGGATATTGCCCAACGTAATTACGAAACGGCTCAGGCTGAGCTGGCTCAGAAGCAAGCGGCCTTGGCTGAAACAGAGACCACCGTGCGATCGCAAATCGTTGAAGAACAAGCCCGCTTGGTTGAATTGCGACAGACCACCCCCGAAGCGATCGCGATCGCCCAGGCCCAGCTCGAACAGGCGCAGATCCAAGTTTCTCAGCGGCAAGCCGACCTGGATGATGTGCTCGTACGCGCTCCCGTCGCTGGCCAGATTCTCAAAATCAACACCCAGATTGGCGAGCAGGTCAATACCCAAGAAGGCATCGTGGAGCTGGCTCAAACGGATCAAATGATGGTGCTGGCAGAAGTCTATGAAACCGACATTCGCCAGGTCAGCCTCGGCCAAGCGGTCACCGTCACCAGTGAATACGGCGGCACGGCCCAAGAACTAACCGGCACCGTCGACCAAATTGGGTTGCAAATCGGCACCGCCAGTTTTGGGGAAGGAGACGCCGACCCCACCCAGGATGTCAATGCCCGCGTGGTCACGGTCAAAGTTCGTTTGGATGATGAGGCCAGCGAAGCGGTGGCAGCTCTGACGGGCATGCAGGTCCGGGTGGCGATCGCGATTAAAGATGAAGTGGCGGCAGATAGTTAAAGCGGCTGTTTTGCAGTCTGGCAGACAGGCAATGATTCGCGTTGGTGATCCTGCCTTCAAGACGTTGGGAATTAGTCTAAAATCCTTGCATTATTAATAGAGTTAAACACAGAATCGATTCAAAAAATGAACAAAGTAGCTCGCCTGATCAGCTTAATAATTCTGAGCGCCTGTTGTATTGTTCTCTCCGGGAAAATTGCTCTCTCTGAAGCCAAGATTCAACCTTTAGAGCCCAACATTTCTCGGTCAGTCGATCAGGAAAATACTCATTTCTCTGAACATTTTGACGACTTAGATGTTGAAGGTTCTATTTTGATTGTCGACCTCAATCAGAACCTCACCTATGAACATAATCCTGAACGTAATACCACTCCTTTTCTACCGGCTTCAACCTTCAAGATTCCTAATTCACTCATTGCTCTAGAGACCCAAGTCATTGAGAATGACGTCTCTGTTTTGACTTGGGATGGCATTGTAAGAAGCTACCCCGCTTGGAACCAAGACCTCAATATGCGATTGGCCTTTAAATTTTCAGCAGTCTGGTTCTATCAGGTTCTGGCTCGCCGCATTGGCCACGAACGAATGCAAGAATGGGTGGCCAGTATCGGTTATGGAAATCAAAACATTGGCAGTACGGCAGAAATTGATGCTTTCTGGCTGACCGGCGATCTTCGCATTACGCCACAGGAACAAATTCAGTTTTTACAGCGCTTATATCAAGACGAACTCCCTTTCTCCGAAAACACGATCGCGACCGTTAAAGACATCATGATTGTGGAGCAAACACCCGATTATACACTTCGGGCAAAAACGGGTTGGGCATTGGCTAGCAACGTAGGTTGGTATGTCGGTTACCTAGAACAAAATGACAATGTTTATTTCTTTGCCACCAACATCGATATTCAAGACGAATCCGACCTGCCATCCAGGCAAGCTATCACTCGACGATGCTTGGCTAGTTTGAATTTGTTGTAGTTGCCAAGAGAGATCATGTTCAAACTCCTCTTCTCCCGTCTGCCGAAACCACTCGCCTGGGCACAGCTGTCGCACCAAAAGGTGCGCCTTGCCGTGGCGCTGACCGGCGTGAGCTTCGCCAACATTCTGATGTTCACCATGATGGGGCTAGAGGCGCTCATCTCCGATGGCACCACTACGCTGCACGAAAACCTGCGAGGTGATCTATTTTTGGTGTCGTCTTTTAGCCCGACATTGCGCTTTCCATCGACTTTGCCACGGGCCTACCTGTTGCAGGCCAATGCCGTGGATGGGGTGGCGACAGCCGCGCCGCTGTATTTGAACATGGCGACTTGGACTAACCCTAAGCAGTTAGATGCGGCCATGGAGCCCGGTGAGGGCGGCGATCTCTTTGGGACTCAGGTGCGGGTGATTGCCTTTAATCCGGCTCAGCCCGTGCTGGATTTACCGGGGGTAGATGCGCAGCGCGATCGCCTCAGCACTCCCCAGACCGTGCTGTTTGACGAACTCTCCCAGCCCTCGTTGGGCGACATTCCCCAACAATGGACGGAAACGGGAGACGTTCAGACCCTGATGGCGCGGCGGCGCGTCACCGTTGTGGGGCTGTTTAGCCTGGGTAGCACCGTGATTGAAAAAGGCACCGTGGTCATGAGCGACCTGACCTATACCCGGTGGTACGGCAACAACAGTCTGAAGCAAGTCACCTTAGGGGTGCTGACGCTGGAACCGGGCAGCGATCGCGCCGCTGTGCAAGCCCAATTGCAGGCCCATCTGCCCGAACCGGTTGAAGTGCTCACTCAAGCGGAGCTGATTGCCAAAGAGCAGCGCTTCACGGCAAGCGATCCCATTGGCATCATTTTTGGCTTTGGCAGCACCGTCGGTTTCGTCGTTGGCATCGTCATTGTGTATCAGGTACTCTACACCGACATCAGCGACCACCTGCCCGAATACGCCACCCTCAAAGCCATGGGTTACAGCGATGGCGCGCTGCTGCGAGTCGTGCTGATGGAAGCGATGCTGCTCGCGGTTTTGGGCTTCATTCCCGGCTTTACTGCTTCTGTCGGACTATATCAAGTGCTCACGGCCATGACCCGCATCCCCCTGGCGATGAAGGGAGCCGTTGCGCTGCAAGTGTTTGTGCTGACGCTAGTGATGTGTGGGGCGTCCGGAGCGATCGCCATTCGCCGTCTCCAATCCGCTGACCCCGCCGATGTTTTTTAGGTACCTGGTTCTTGGTTTTTCCTGTTACCTATTACCTGTTGCCTGTTACCTTTCCCCATCCACCCATGCCCCCCACCGTCACCATCAACCACCTCACCCACACCTTTGGCAAAGGCAACCTGCGCCGCACTGTCTTGAGCGACATCAACTTGGCGCTGTATCCGGGGGAAATTGTGCTGCTCACCGGGCCATCGGGCAGCGGCAAGACCACGCTGCTCACCCTGATGGGGGCACTGCGTTCTGTTCAAGAGGGCAGCTTAAAAATTCTGGGACAAGAACTGATGGGCGCGAAGAAGCGGCGGCTGGTCAAACTGCGTAATCAGATTGGGTTTATCTTTCAGTCTCACAACCTGCTGGATTGCTTGACCGCCGCTGAAAACGTGGAAATGGCGCTGAAGCTACATCGGATTTCTCGCCAAGAGCGCCGTGAGCGATCGCATGCCATGCTCTCTGCGGTCGGCCTCGGGGAACACAGCCACAAGTACCCAGCGCAGCTATCGGGAGGACAAAAACAGCGGGTGGCGATCGCCCGCGCCCTGGTTTCTCAGCCCAAAATTGTCTTGGCCGATGAACCCACTGCGTCCCTCGACAGTCATTCCGGTCGCGACGTGGTGACCCTGATTCAGCAACTAGCCCACCAGCAGCACTGCACCGTCTTAATGGTCACCCACGACAATCGCATTCTCGATATCGCCGAGCGCAGTCTGCATATTGAAGATGGTCAGTTGTGTAATCGGGGATTTTAGAGCCTATACTTCGTTTGTAGCGATCGAAAATCCACTGGTTGAAATCGGCTTGAGACACTTGGCCCGAGGCTGATTGGGGGCGATCGCCCGTCAGCTCCCGGCGGTAGGGTAGGCGCTGCCCCAAAAACTATCGCAGACAAGCTGACCTAGCTGTAACAATTAGCATGATAGGGTTTTGATAATACCCGTACTCTTCTCTCTGATGCCCCGAAGAGATGCTATTCACAATTTAGTAAAACAGGCTTTAGTGAAAGATGGGTGGCAGATTACGGACGATCCCTACGTCATATCGTACGGTGAGAGGTTTCTGTTTGTTGATCTAGCTGCCACTGAAAAAGAGAGGGTCAACGGTCTTCAAGGTCAATTCATTGGTGCGGCCAAGGGCAACCAGCAAATTGCTGTCGAAATTAAAGAATTTCAAAGTCAGTCTGCGATCGCATCTCTAGAACAAGCAATTGGTCAATACGTGCTCTACCGTCTACTGCTTGATCAAGTTGATCCAGCTCGACGTTTGTACCTCGCCGTTAGTGATTTGGACTAGGATCAGATTCTGAGCGAACCGGTTGGGGCACTTGTCATTAGCAAGTTACCGCTAAACTTAATTGTCGTTGACCGAAGCACCATAGAGGTTCAGCAATGGATTCCGTCACGCAGCTCTCAAATGTCGTGAAAGAGGTTATCAATCGATATGCCCAGCTGAAGCCATCGCACGGTGATATTCGGTTGGATACCGTTTTTGATGATGAGCAGAAGCACTACGCACTCATGCAGGTAGGCTGGGACAGACAGCGGCGAGTCCGAGGCAATCTGATCTACATTACGCTACGAGGCGATAGAGTAATCGTCGAATACGACGGCATGGAATGCGGAATCGTTCAAGAGCTGATCGCGTCAGGCATTGCCTCAGATCAAATCACGCTTGCTGATCAACTTGAACCTCAAGCGATCGCCTACGCTTCCTAAAGTAGTCGTTCCAGCATGGACAGTGTCCATTGATTGAGATGTTCTCTTATTTAGGAATAGTCCCCGACTGTTCGCTGGCCCAAGCCCTAATTGCCCGACGAATCGCGCGTCTGCCAGCAGCCCGATGGGTTTCGATGAGCAGTGGCAGCTCTCTGATGGGCAACTGCGGCATTGCTAAACTGGTAGCCGCTTCGCGATAGTTTCCATCCTGTAGATGATAGATTTTCAGACTACCGGCTTCATAGCACCAGATTTCTGGCACCTCCAAGCGCGCGTAAATGGGAAAGCGATCGAGCGACTTATTCGTGATATCGATTTCGAGCGCTAGATCAGGGGGCGGATCGCCTTGAGATAGATCGAGATCTAGCCGACCGCGCACCTCGGCTTCATGTTGAAAATAGAAACAGTTATCCGGTTCCACCCCGGCCATTTTGAGACGTTGACGCCAGGTTGTGGACCCGTAACTTTCATAATCAATGACCAATGCTTCCGCCATGTCTTTAATGGCATCGCCGATGACTTCTTTGAAATATTCGTGCTCGGGTAGGGGCGTCATGATTTCTAGCGTCCCATTATCGTAAGCCAGGCGGGCCGATCGCTGATGTCCCAGGTCAATCAATAGGTGCTCAAACTGTTCCCAGTCAATGTTGTGCAGAAGAACGCGATCAGCTTGGCGAACGGTGGCAACCATACCTATGCCCTCAGCAGCAGAATGACATTGTCCGTAACTGTATTATGTGAGTTGCTTAAGAACTTCAGCAAGAACGCCTCAGCTATCAAGTTGACCGTCACGACACGGCGGCAATCGGCAGAGTAAACCAAAACGTGGTGCCGTGATTCACTTCGCTCTCCACGCCGATTTGCCCGCCGTGCGCTTCCACGATTTGCTTGCAAATGTTGAGCCCGAGGCCCAGGTGTAGCGGTTGGTGACGATCGCGTCCCCGGCTGTAGCGATCGAAAATCCACTGGTTGGGGTCGGCTGATGACGATTGCTCTGACGCTGACTGTGGGCGATCGCCCGCCAACTCATGAATCCCCTCACCATCATCGCTGACCGTGCAGCGCAGGTAGTCACCGTGCTGGCTGGCGTTGAGCGTGACACACACGCCCGATGGGTTGTACTGCAAGGCGTTGGCGATCAAGTTGTCATAGACGCGATGCAGATGTAATGCATCGGCGCTGATGCGCGGCAAATCGGCAGGCAACGCAATCACTATCTGACCTCGCGCTTGTTGGAGCCGCAGCTCGAAGTCTTCGGTAATTTCCTTAACCAGGTCGTTCAGACTGACTGATTGCAACTGCAATGAAACGCCGTTCTGGTTTTGGCCGTGCAGCTCTAACAGCGAATTAATTAGCTGGAGCTGCTGTTCCTGGCTTCTGGCCATGCGGGCTATGATGGCGCGATCGAGGGTGACTTTTTCATCCCCCAGTAGCAGATTATTCAACAGCATCAGCGTACCCGTTACCGGATTTCGCAAGTCGTGAGACACCGCATGGAGCAGGAGTTCCTGCCGGTGCCGCAGGTCAAATTCTTTAATCAGTAGTCGCTCATAGAGATACACACCCAAATCGGCAATGCCAAAGGCGATAATCGCCAGCAACATCACCATGACGTAAGCGGGCAGTTGCATGGCCTGAGGCAGACTGGGAGCGTCTAAGCCTAAGCCCCACATTGACACGCTGATAACACTGAGAAGGCAGATTTGAGAGACTACGTGCCAGCGCCACTGCACCGGCACCACAATCGCCTGAAAGAGAAAAAAGAAGCTCCATCCGCCAAAGTCTAGATTAGTCTCACCAGCGAGGATGTGATGCACTTGGGGAATGATCATCACTGCGCCCGTGGTGCCCCAAAATGCCCAGCGAATCTGTCTCAACGACAGCGTCTTGGACGACAAAAAGATCAGGCATAGGGCAATGCCCAACAGTCGCGACACTTCCAGGCACAGCACAGCGATGAAGTCGTCACGAGTCACCATCAACTCTGACTGACCCGTGCGGCTGAGGGCAGGCATGATCAGCCCGACACTGAGAACCGCCAAGACAAAGATAAACAGACCACCTAACCAAAGCCCTAACCGCAAACGCTCCTGAATGAACCTTTGTCGCCAGGCACAATACGCTGCTGATGGCTGAGGTTCTGCCATCGCCAAACTGAGGCGCTGCTGCCACTGCTGAAACACGTTAAGTATGGATTGCCGGCTCATGACTGCCCAACCGAAACTGACGCTGCGCCCTCCATTCCTAAGTCTATCTGCCGGTTGGAGGATTCAAGTCCTACTGTTAGCGTCACCCAGTTGGGTGATGGCATTTCCCCAAAGAAATGCCCTGCCAAAGTGTAGAAACGTCGGCTAAGCGGTCTGTTGCTGCGGCTGGCGATCGCGGACATCCACCCTGTCGCAGCGACTGTCTAGTCTTTTCTTGCTCAAAAATCACCCCAGCGGAAAGTTCTCATCCATCACCTGTGCCAGTTCAAACTCACATGCTTGCGGAAACGTTTCGTCTGGTAGCATCGTTTCCGCCCCTGCTTGCTTACGGGCATCTTGGTAAGCTTCAGCCAATACATCTGCTAAGTAAGGAGCGAGACTGGGCGAGTCCTTCAGGGCTTCGTGAATTCGTCGCCGATGTTCAACGATGCTGCCAGCCCAGCTTCCCGTTCTCTGGGTCGGTTGATAGTGCCATTTCAATAGGTGCAACAGCAGGATAACAAGGTTGCTCTTGAGACTTCGTCGCTCCCGCTTGCCCATATCTTCAATTTCTTCGATCAAGTTGTCCCAATCAACGTGGGCATATTCCTGGTGGCGCAGCTGATTCACCGTCGCGATCAGCCATTGCATATAGTCTGTCTCGTACAGATTGGCAGGATAATTGCTAGGAAGAGATGTCGTACCTTTCATCGCGGGTACCTGTGCAAAAAGCAGCATTTTTTAGGGGCAATCTTCAGGGTCTCTATCGACGATGACGAAAGCCTGTCCACAATATTCATCCTAGCCGTAACACAGCAGAGGGGATCCTCTACGGAAATAGAGTGATAGTTACAGACTCACGATCTTCCTCAGTCTGTTGCGATGCGATCGATGATTCAAGTCCTACTGCTAGCGTCACCCAGTTGGGCGATGGCGGTTCCCTAGACGGTTACCCAATAGCAGGTAGAGCGGAGCCAGGATCTCAACTTATAGTCGGTTTTACTGCGATGTTACAGGGTTGAATTGTGAGAATTATTCATGGTGAACATCCGTCCTTATCAATCGACTGACTGGTCTCGGCTGTGCGAAATTCATGATGCCTCCCGTCTAGATGAACTGCGCTTTACCGTCGGCGTAGAAGCGTTCCTCACCCTTGAGCAAACGGCTGAAAATGAGGGCCTGTTTGACGACAAGCTGGTGGTTGCAGACGTAGATGGTATTGTCCAGGGATTTGTGGCCTACAGCGACGAGGAACTGACGTGGCTTTATGTTGATCCGCAGTTTTACAAAAAAGGCGTCGGGCGGGCGTTAGTCCGTCATGCGATCGCCGACTCAACATCGGCAATGGAACTGGAACTGCTGGAAGGCAATACGCCCGCTTTAAAGCTTTACTGCTCTGAAGGCTTTCGGGTGGTTGAACGCATTGAGGGCAGGCTCGAAGGCAACGAAGATTTTGCTGCGGTAGGTCTTCTTTTAAGACATGAAGCTACTTAGAACGATTGCTACTCCTTAGATATTAAACATGTACCATCCCAGGCTCTACGGCAATTTTTATGACATGGGTTTCAAATATGGCAGCCTACTGCGGCAAAAGGCGATCGCGCTGCCGGTCATGACGGAAAGCCAAGCTGAATTTGGCGCTCAATGCTATCAAGACGTGCAGCATTTCTATCCCGAACTCATTGCAGAATTTGAGGGATTTGCGGAAGGATGGAAATGGGAAGCCGCTCAGTTAGGCGCGTTTGTCTCGGGTTTAGGCGTCTTCGACATGACAGGAAAATGTAGCGCGTTTGCCAGTCGGACTCAAGATGCCGTCATTTTTGGCCGCAACTATGACCTGCTTTACAAGTTCCGTAAAACGACCGAAAGCTGTCTGATTGCACCTCAGAATAAATTCGCTTACGTCAGTCAGTCGGATGTCTTTATTGGGCGATGTGATGGGGTGAACGAAACAGGATTGGCGATCGCGATGTCGTTCGTCAATGGCACCCAAATTCAACCCGGCATCACGTTTCACCTGATCATCCGCAAAGTACTGGAAACCTGTAGCACAGTCGATGCCGCGATCGCGGTCATCCAGTCCGCCAAAGTCGCTTCTGCCAACAATTTTTTGATCGCTGACGCTACTGGAAATATGGCCGTGGTGGAATCGGCACCGCAAGGGTCGGAAGTGAGATATCCCGCCGCGAGCGAAAACTATCTGTGCATTACCAACCAGTTTCAACACCCCAGAATGCAAGCCTTTGACCAGGGCGGCATTGGCTGGTGCCAATCTGCAGAACGCTATCAGCATCTGTGCGATCGCCTTAGCCAGTGTCCTCAGATCGGTGTTGAAACCGCGAAAGCGATTCTATCGACGACTCCCGTTTGCCTAGATTTGAGGCGAGAGCAATTCGGGACGTTGTGGTCGGTAGTGGCGAACCTCAAAACGCTAGCGATGGCCAGAGCTGAAGGTAAGCCTAAGCCAACCAACTATCGCCCTGAAACTCGACTGATCTGGTGGCTACAGAACACGTTTACGAATACGGCTAGCTCATCTCCCAGTCAAGCAATAATAAGGAACTTTCACACCTAAATTGCATGCTCGTAATTACTTCCTCTGATCATAGGATTCTGCTGCAATTTGGATAAACTTGCCAAGCCTACCCATCAAAAATAAACGCTATGTTTCTTCTTGTAAATACTGTTGAAGATAGCTCAGGGTAAGGAGCTTGGTCTCCGTCACAAGTTCTTGACGAAATTGCTGATCACCACTCAAAGATAACCATAAAAGTTCAGTAATTATCTTAGTGATAATCATGGCGATACGTTCACACTTAATGATGGCTAAACTTGGCTGACGAGCATGAAAAAATCGAGCGAGTTCATCAATGACCTGATATTCAAAATCATCAATCTTTTCAATCGCTGACCAGGTAATGGTGTCCAATAGCTGCTCGAAAATAGCTCGCGAACCAGGATAGTCCGTGTAGAACTGATCAAACACGTCAATCATCTGATCCACATAGCTGGCTAACGGCAGTTTCAATGTTTCAGAGCTATGCAGGTCGAGAAATCGCTGATACTGCGTTTCCATGTAGCGAATAGCCAGCGCCTTGAGAATCGCTTCTTTATCAGGAAAGAACTGATAAAGGGAGCCAACTGAAACTTTGGCACGGGCTGCGATCGCTCGCGTCGTAGCAGATTCGTACCCAACATCGAGAAATAGCTGCTCGGCGACATCCAGAATGTGCCTAACTCGCTCCTGACTGCGGACCTGCTGAGGTTGTCGCCGCATTTTGTTGAGCTTGGGTGAACTGGCGGAATTCGGCTGGGGCATTAATTGTGGCTGCTGCTGGTTGCGCAGATGACTCGGCTAGGCAGTATTGCATCTGGCCTCCCTCAGTTTATACCGGTTGACAAAATGTGAACAGTGTTCGTATTCTCGAAAGATGAATACTGTTCACGTTTCTCACTTCGTTGACAAGTGTTTCTCCGATGCCAACAATCAATCGACGTTCATTCGTGTCTTTGCTAGCCGTCATGCCTTTTCTGGCTGGAGTGCGCAAGTCCGCCTTGGCGCAGGCTTGGCCGGAGGAGCAGACTCATTACGACACCATCGTGATTGGTGCGGGGGCCGCAGGATTAGCCGCTGCCCGTACCTTGCAGGACGCTAACCGCTCTGTGCTTTTGCTTGAGGCTCGCGATCGCCTCGGGGGTCGAGTCCACACGAACTACGATTTTGCCCCGCATCCCGTTGAGTGTGGGGCGGAATACGTACAGGGTGAAAACACGGTGACCTGGGACTGGATTCGTCGCTACCGACTCGCGACACTCCCAGTCTTTAACCGCTATCAAAACCAGTTCATGTACGTCCAGCAAACGCTGCTTCCCTTCAGACGTTGGGCAAACATTCCTGGTATGGAAATCCTTGATTTGATGGATGCCTCGCCTATTGACACGCTCATTACCGGGTGGATTGCTGACGGTAAACCGGACGTAAGCCTGGCGCAGTTCCTAGCGATCCATGAAGTTGAGTTGTCGCCCGAGGTTCGACGCATTGCGGATCATTTTTTCAGCGGCAGCTATGGAGCAAATCTCGATCAGCTGGGGGTGTATGGGGTGGCCGAATTGACCTATGCCGGTGACGGCGATCGCAATTTTCGGCTGCAAAAGGGCTATGCTCACCTGCTGGATCAACTGGCAGTAGAGCTAAACATTCACTACTCAACCCCGGTTACCCAAATTTGCTGGTGTTCATCGGGCGTGCAGATTCAAACAGCCACTGAAAAAAACTACACGGCAAAACAGGTGGTGATCACGCTGCCCTTAGCGCTACTGCAAGCGGATGCAGTGGAATTTGCCCCCCAGCTTCCAGAAGCTAAACTCAACGCCATTCACGGACTCAGTACAGGGCACATCACCAAGCTCATACTGAAATTTGATCGGCCTTTCTGGCCTAAACAGCTAGAGTCTTGTTTAACAACATTAGATACACAACTCTGGTGGCGACCAGGTTGGGGACGTCACAATGAAGCAGCGGTATTAACCGCCTACACAGGCGCAACCGGAGCCGATACCTTGGGATCGCTGGGTCGCGAAGGCGCTATTCGAGTTGGTCTACAGGATTTAGAGCAAATGTTTGAGGTGCCATTGACGGATCGATTGGTCGATGCACTTTTGATGGATTGGCAAGCCGATTCCTATGCGCGGATGGCCTATTCCTATGTTCCGGTCAATGGAGCAGGGTTGCGATCGCAGCTGGCCCAGCCAGTTGATGACGTTCTGTTCTTTGCGGGTGAAGCTACCCATCCAACCCGAGCAGCTACGGTTCATGGCGCGATCGAAAGTGGTATTCGGGCAACTCACGAAATTTTATCTATACGCACCCGCCAAGCCGCTTAATGAATTGCCCTCGCGACACTTTAGCGACATTCGTCTGTAGCTGAAGTGTCGATGCCCCTTTGTCCAACTCTGGAACTTTTTCATGCTGTCCGCTTCTGCATAGAGCAGCACAGAGGACGAGTCTCAATCCCAACATCTAACAAAGCTATGAACCGGACCGTCAAACTAATTCTCGATATCCTTCTGGGAGCGATCGTTCCCATTTTCATTCTGAATAACCTGAATGAGCCGCTCGGAACCACCAACACCTACGTTATTGCTGCGTTAATCCCTGTTGCTTGGATATTAATTGATTTATTTTTTGTCACTAAACGTTTTAACTTTATCACCAGCTACATTGGGGCTTTTGCGATTATTCGGGGCCTTTCAGCGTTCTGGTTTGTTGATGGTTTGCTGTTTGCCTTCAAAGACAGTGTAGGAGCTATCTTTACAGTCCTGGTATTTGGCTGTTCAATCCTCATCCGGAAACCCATGATTCAGTACTTTGTCGTGCAAGGTATGAATCCGAATTCGCTCAAGCAAGAAAGATCTTTAAAAGATTTACTGGAAGAACCTAGAGTTTATGGATCCCTCGTCAAAGGAACCAGAATTGTTTTGCTTACGAACCTCATGACGGGAGTTGCTAACTTTTGCCTCAACCTCCAA
This sequence comes from Cyanobacteria bacterium J06638_28, assembly GCA_039819045.1. Taxonomy (GTDB): domain Bacteria; phylum Cyanobacteriota; class Cyanobacteriia; order Phormidesmidales; family Phormidesmidaceae; genus SIO1E4. Next base: position 209,534 of record JBCBSR010000003.1, on the reverse strand, counting down.
ATCGTTGTTTCTGATTTTGGGACGACTGCTTTCAACCAACAGGTTGCTCAGGTCAATGCCATCACTCGTATCGCGCTCACAATCCCTGAGTTTATCGGCATTGGCATTGCTGCTTTTTTCATCCGCCGCGCTATGTTCTATTGCCTTCCGAAGGAGGAGGATAAAGAACAAGATGAAAGCGATTTCTGGGATCTTTTACAATTACGTGAGACTCAGAAAGCAGTCACAGACCTATATTGAGCAATGTAATTAGTTGACTGTAAGATTGGCGGGTGGAGGCAGCATTTGTAAGTGATCAGGAGTCAATATCCAGTAGTCATTAGGAAAGCTCCTGGCTTCTGGATACTGACTCCTGTCTTCCTTCTCAACCCAACTCGTCTCACTCCACCGACATAACCAGCCGTCTTGTCGTAAACAATTGCATCGGGGAATGCACTCACTCATAATGCATGTGGCTAGCTCAAAGGTATAGTCGTCGCCCGTTCAATTAGGACGAGACGGCGAGGCTATTTGGCTATTTGCTAGATATCAGGAGGATTCTGGGTGTCCTAGCCTCAATAGCTAAAGTTACATTTGGGCTAGGGCGTGAGGGAGGTATTGAACGTCTACAGTTCTACCTGATGCCGTCAACAACTGCTGCAATACGGGAGACTCTATGACAGTCCAAACGGTTAGCACACAGCCCTATTCTGACCAGAAGCCGGGTACGTCTGGTCTACGTAAAAAGGTTCCAACTTTTCAACAGCCTCATTATTTAGAGAATTTCGTTCAATCTATTTTCGACAGCCTCGAAGGCATTCAAAACCAGACTCTCGTCGTTGGTGGCGATGGTCGCTACTATAATCGCGAAGCCATCCAAATCATTCTTAAAATGGCTGCGGCCAACGGTTTTGGCAAAGTATTGGTGGGCCAAGGCGGTATTCTCTCGACTCCGGCGGCTTCCTGTGTCATTCGTAAAAATGAGGCTTTTGGCGGCATCATTCTTTCGGCGAGCCATAATCCGGGCGGCCCCGAAGAAGATTTCGGCATCAAGTACAACATTGGCAATGGTGGCCCCGCGCCGGAGAAAGTCACCAGCGCTATCTTCGAGCACAGCAAAAACATCACCGCGTACAAGATCCTTGAAGCCTCGGACGTCAATCTCGATCGCATCGGTACAACCCAATTAGGGCACATGACTGTTGAAGTCATTGACGCCGTTGCTGACTATGCAGCACAGATGGAGACCCTGTTTGACTTTGAACAAATCCAACAATTGGTCAGCGGGGGGGCTTTCCGCCTGTGTGTAGACTCTCTCCATGCGGTGACGGGGCCTTACGCCAAGGCTATTTTTGAGCGGCGACTGAATGCCCCCGCCGGAACGGTACAAAATGGGGAACCGCTGGAAGACTTTGGGGGTGGGCACCCTGACCCCAACCTGGTGTATGCGAAGAGCTTAGTCGATGTTCTCTTCAAGGACGATGGGCCTGACTTTGGGGCGGCGTCCGATGGGGATGGCGATCGCAACATGATTCTGGGCCGCAATTTCTTCGTGACCCCCAGTGATAGTTTGGCGGTGCTGGCGGCGAATGCCACCTTAGTGCCAGGCTATCGCGAGGGGCTAGCAGGCATTGCCCGCTCGATGCCAACCAGCCAAGCGCCCGATCGCGTGGCAGCCAAACTGGGCATTGACTGCTACGAAACCCCTACAGGTTGGAAGTTCTTCGGCAACCTGCTTGATGCGGATAAAGCCACCCTTTGTGGGGAAGAGAGCTTTGGCACCGGATCCAATCACATTCGTGAAAAAGATGGGTTATGGGCCGTGCTTTTCTGGCTCAACATTCTGGCAGTGAAGAAGCAATCCGTTGAGGACATCGTGAAGGAGCACTGGGCCACCTATGGCCGCAATTTCTACTCGCGCCATGACTATGAGGGAATTGAAAAAGCCCCAGCAAATACCTTGATGGATAACCTCCGCGCAGCGGTGAGTTCCATGGGAGGGAAAACCTTTGGACAATACGAAGTCGCCTATGCGGATGACTTTAGCTACACCGACCCTATTGATGGCAGTGTGGCCAATAAGCAGGGAATCCGGATTGGGTTTACCGATGGTTCGCGCATTGTCTTCCGTCTTTCGGGCACGGGTACCCAGGGCGCGACGCTAAGGCTCTATGTAGAACGCTATGAGGCTGACACTAGCAAACACGACCAAGAAACTCAGGCTGCCCTTGCCGATCTGATTCAGCTTGCGGATGAGATTGCCAAAATCAAGGAACTTACGGGTCGTGATGCGCCTACCGTAATTACCTAAGGGTCGTCAGTAGTCAGTAGTCAGTTCGCTCCTGGCTCCTGGCTTCTCTGAACCCCAAACTTGCAACGCCTTGCTAGTGGTCTGTCAGTTTTCAATTTGGAGGTTGGGTTAGCCCCCGGCGTAACCCAACGTAATTCTGGTCTCTGTTGGGTTTCACTGTGTTCTACCCAACCTACGCACTTGCAACGCCTTGCTAGGGGCTTTCATCATTTAGAGCCTGAATCCTCATGCTGAGAGCGGTTCAGCCCCTAGCTAGTTTTATAAAGCGGGCGCGGCAATGCTTATACCGAGAGGCTTTCGAGTTAGGCATTCCGCCGCCAGTTAAACCAGTTTTCAGCCCAATCGCGTCGCCATTGTCCTGGTAACCAGCGATCGCGTTCCCATTGTTGAGTTGTCTGTCGCAGGATATCCATCAGACTATCGGGCAGTGTGGGAAAAGCGGCTATTTCCCACCAGGGTATTTTGTGCGTCATCAGCATTGCCAATGCCTGCATCCATTCAGTAGCTTCCGGCCCAACGCTATGACCGCCTAGGATTTGCCCATTGCGGTGGGCAATGAGTTTACAGAAGCCGAGGGTGGATTCTTGCCAGTGAGCCTTGGGCATGTCGTACAGGGGTTGATAACCAACAAGTAAAGAGCTGGCCCCATACCGCTTTTGGGCCTGGGGTTCCGTTAAACCCACCCGAGCCATTGCGGGCTCAGTCGGCAAGTGATAAGGAAGGGTGCAGTAGTCAATGACTTGACGATTCCAAAAGAGCGCATTGTTGACAGCGATGCGGGCTTCCTGACGGGCAATCGCGGGTAAACCATACCCTCCCATCACAGCCCCACAGGCATAAATGCGCGGATGGGCAGTTTGTAGATAGCGATTAACTTTCAAGGACGGTGAACCGAGTCGTTCTTCCAGGTTCATTCCTGCTACGTGAGGCATGGGTGGCTGAGCGAGGACTAATGTTTCAGCCGTTACCGTCGCTTCAGGCAAATGCAGATCAATGTGCCCCTCACCTGTGGAGGTGATTGTCTTGATATTGCTTTCTAAAAATAGGCGAGCGCCCTCGGCCATTAACTGAGCCTTGATCCATTGAGAGATACGAGGATCTTCGCGGTTGAGGAGGGTTGATTGAGGTGTGACCAGAGTCGTGGCAATCCCCCAACGACAGAGAATTTGGCACAGCGTGAGACCTAACGGATCGCTACCGAGGATGGCAACTGAAGAAGGCAATGTCTCGCGACGTAAGAATTCCTCTGGTGTTTGGTAGGGAATCGCTGCCAGGGCTGGAATAGTAGGTGCAGCACGCACGCTGCCTGTGGCTAGCAAAATCCCACGAGTGGTGAGTTGGCGCGATGGTGTAGCAACTTTTAGGGGACGATCGCTGACTATGTGCCCCTGTTCAGAAATTACATCCACGCCCTGCATCATCAGCTGCGGCGGAGCGTCGCGGGTAAAGGTATCGGCAATTAGGGTGGCACGCTGAACGGCCCACTGCCACGCGGCATCCCTATTGGGCTCAGGTGCGTCTACACTGCCAGGACGGAGCGCCTGCCAAATCATGCTTTGAGTTTGTAGAGGCGAGCGCTGACCGTCTAAGCCTTGCAAAATGAGCGCAACTCGAGCGCCCAACTGAGCCGCATATTGAGCGGCTTCGTAGCCCTCCGGTGTGCCACCCAAAATGACCAGATCGTAATCAACCACCATTGCGACTGCTATGCTCCCCAGGCGACCGACCCTGAGTGTACCGCCTGATAGGGAAGCAAGGCGATGATGCGGCGATCGCTTACTGATTTTTGGCGAGGGTTTTATTGAGGGATGATAGCGAATTCAAGGGCAGCGGACTGCTATGCCCCCCCGCTTCTGAGCGTTGCCGCTTGATTTCTTTCACCTTTAAGACGATCAGATATTCATAGAAAGCCTGTAGGGTACACCAGGCAAATCCGGCTTCCCCGTCCCGCCATCCACCCAAGACGAAATACATGTAAAGCCACCGCACAACAGGTCGTAGCGGTAATCGTAGGGATAGATTTTTGAGCGCGTGCCGCCGTTCTACCTCAGTGCTCCCCCAAAAGATCTGCTGCCAGTTGACTTGGCCGCTCTCCAGTTGGCGGATGGTTTCCTGAGCTTCATCGGTAGAGTAGCGATTATGCTTTTCAATCCAACGGCTGAGTCCTTTGCCGCAGGTGTAGTGGGGGTAAGTTGCTTGTAAAAAGCCCGTGGAGCCTTCACAGACTTCTCGTTCCGTATGGCCGTAGTCGGTGAACCAGACTTTGCCCAGCTGTAGCAGACGTAATTGGTAGCGCGGGTATTGTGTGCTGTGCTTGATCCACCGCTCCATAAACATGACCCGCTCAGCTACGTAGTACCCCATGTGCTCAGGCTGCTGAATGGTTTCCAGACATTCCTGGAACAGCTCTGGGGTCATGCGCTCATCGGCTTCGAGGATGTAGGCCCAGTCATACTTCGCGGGAATATTTTCCAACATCCACGTGCGCTGCTTGCCATGACTCTCAAAGGCATGTTTAACAACCCGAACCGGATACTCCGATGCAATCTCAACCGTGCGATCGCGGCTCAAAGAATCCACCACAATTACATCGTCAGATAACATTGCCGATTCAATACAGGCTGCGATATCCCGTTCTTCGTTATAGGTCAGGATGTAAATCGAAAACATAGACACACTTAAAAATAAGTTTGAAATGCAGACAGCGCGTTGAACAACAGAGAGCCGCCGTAGTTTTGTATCCTACGTATCGGAAGTCCTTTATTCATAGTGCCCATCTGAATTAGGATTTCCGAGAAAAACGCGGAGAATTTGCCAAACTTTCACGGTTTCCACTAGCCGTGATTGCTACGCCAGCGCTCAACAATACAGACCAACTCGCGCACAAGGCCAGTTGTAGCCATGCTCTAAATCACGCAACCGTTTTCTCCCCTGCACCCTCGCCCCCTTACTTCACCTGTAGCAGTAGCAGAAAAAACATATCAACGAGCGGTCGTCCGCCAGCGGTGAATATCCCAAGTACTCGTATCCCAAGGAGTAGGCTCCAGACCCGTCAGGGTTTTGCTTACACCATTCGCGATCGCTCGGTGAACAAGGGGAATGACTGCCACATCTTCAGATAGGAGGGCATCCATCTCTTGAAAAAGGGCCGCCCGTTTTTCCGAGTTAAGTTCCTGCTTCGAGGTCTGCCAGAGGATGTCATATTCAGGATTGCAATACCGGGCATTATTCGGATTTTGCCACTGATTCGCCTGGCTGGCTATTTGGTCACAGGTCCACCAGTTGAGGTAAATCGTCGGATCGGGATGATCGTTGCCGGTGGTGTACGCCTGAAGGTCAGCGTAGAAATGAAAGATGCTGTTGGTTTGCGTCGGGTCAGCGGAAAAGAAGTCCTTTGCCTGGACACGCTTGATATCGGTTGCGATCCCGATTTGAGCGAGACTTTCTTTGACCAGGGTTTGCGTTTTTTGACGCACGGGATTCACTGAAGTTTGAAAGACGACCCGCATTTCCGTGCCGTCGCGATCGCGAATTCCATCCCCGTTGCTATCTTGCCAGCCAGCCTCATCGAGCAGCGCATTGGCTTTGTCGCGATCGTATGCGTAGGGAATGGTGCCAGGATTCGCGTAGAACTTGGGGGCGACCAGGAGTTGTCCTGTAGGGCGTCCCATGAAGCCATAAAGTTCGGTGGTTAAGGCATCACGGTCAATGGCGTAGGCGATCGCCTGACGGACGCTTTTATCACTTAAAAAGGGATGCGGCGCGGCTAAACTGGATCGCTCGCCTGAGGGGGTAGCCGCAAACGGATTCGTCGGATTGAGCATCAGTCGCTCCACCTGTCCGCCAAATACTGGCACCACAACGCCTTTCCCATCTGTCTGTAGCTCTTTCAGCAGGTCTACCTCGACCTGTAGGTTATGGGCAAAATCGGCTTGTCCTGTTTTCAGCACTTCGCGCGCTGCTGCATAGGGAGCAATGCCCCCGACGAGTTCAATGCCTTTGAAAAAAGGCGCTTCATCGCGGTAGTTAGGATTGGGTTCGTAGACAATAACGCCGGGTTGCCCCGCTGTTACCTGGTAAGGCCCTGTGCCAATCGGAGACAAGTTGGTCGGCGAAATACGCAGTTGCTCTGGGGCAATCGGTTCCAAAATGTGCTGTGGCAGGATAACGCCATTCTGACCAGTGAAGGGAATTTGCCAAGCCGCCGTGATGTCCTGAAAGGTGATTTCGACCGTGTGCTCATCCACGGCCTCAACGGATTCAATACTTGTGTAGTACTGGGCCGTGGCCGCGCCCACCTGGGGATTACGGATGAAGTCAAAGGTAAACACGACATCGGCTGCCGTGAACGGCGTCCCGTCTGACCATTGGACATCCGGACGCAACTTCCACGTCACCGATTTACCATCCTCGGCAATCCCCTCATTCTCTGTTGAGGGAATTGCCGCTGCGAGAATGGGAACCAAATCCCCGCGATCGTTGGTGGTGGCTAAGGGTTCTAAAACAATGCGGCCCGCTTCGTAGTCCTGAATGCCTGTAGCGAGATGGGGATTGAGGGTAAGGGGAGCCCGACTATACAGCATCCGTAGGATAGAGACATCACGTCGCAGTGAAACGGTGGGCGATGCAGTAGGAGCATCACGAGAATTCTGCTGGGCTACCGGCGGCTGGCTACAGGCACTGGCGATCGCGGCACAACAAACCAGCGAAACTACGGAAACTTTGCGGACGTATTGATGCCAACCCACTATTCTGTATCCATCCCTACTATGTGCCATCCTATCCTAGCGACCCAGCTTGATTAGCAAGAAGTCGGCATTACCCAGGCAATCGGATTTGGCAGTTTTCTTGGCAAAGGCATTGACGTTTGCCAATTACGAAGGTTTCCCGATTCACCAGCGGCAACCGATACCGCCCGCTATGATGAAGACACTTTTGTGCTGGGTCAAGTCCCAACCACCCTTCGAAGTCTATAAACTCATCAATGGAACCTACCGCCTCCAGTTGGGAGAACCCTATTGGATGCTAGGGCGCGTCATCAATTAAACTCGAAAGCCCTTCGGTATCAGCATTGCCGCGCCCGCTTTGTAAGACTAGCTAGGGGCTGAACCGCTTTCAGCATGAGGATTCAGGCTCTAAATGATGACAGCCCCTAGAGGTTAGCCTCGCAATCGGAGGCTCTCAAGGGACTGTAGGCGGTATTGACCGGGAAATTTTGTCCTGGTTTGATGAACGGGGCGATCGCTATCTGGCTGCGATCGAACAGATGCAACAAGTTCAAAATCAGGTTGAGCAAGAACGCCAGATGCGTCTTCAGGCGATTCCTCAGCTTCACCAGATGGGACTTGCAGCCGAACAAATTGCCCAAGCGCTTGGCTTTTCTGTGGATGTCGTCAACGCCCACTTATCGACGGAACAATGATATAGCAAGCCGCAGTTAGGTTCGCATGGGATAGATCGCTGAAGCTTTGATAGGTCAGGACTTCCGGTTCTGCCTTCTGCCTTTTTCCTTCTGCCTTTCGCTATAACGGTTCAGCCTATTACACGAATACAATAATCCCCCCCATCCCGTCCCCAATTGGGTAAGCGGCTGCTCCCTGTCAATTCGTCTCACAACTGATGCCCCAAAATCAGTTAACCGTCGGTTGGGGCCAATGCTTCAACCGTAGAGGCGCTGGCGTCTGAGCTGTCAGTTTTCGCACCCGAACTACCCACCATGATGAGCTCATCGCCAGTGGGTGGGATTTGGGTGGCAGCTAGGTCAAACCAGAAGGTGGTCCCCACATCAACTTCACTAATCAAATAAACGCGGCTATTGTGTTTCTCAATAATATTTTTCACGATAGAGAGGCCAAGTCCTGTGCCTTCTAGGGTGTGGACGCGATTTTCAACCCGGAAGAAGCGATCGAAAATCGCTTCTTGATCTTCTTGAGCAATTCCGACACCTGTATCAGAAATTTCAACGCGAACAAAGGCATCCAGATTTTCAGGATGATGATGGGATTGAAGGCGATAAGCGCGGATGGTGACACATCCCTCACCCTTCGTAAACTTCAAGGCATTGCCGACTAGATTCACAAATACCTGTAGAAGTAAATCGTAGTTGCCTCGAACAGGGGGAAGACTGGGTTCGATTTCATGAGCCAGGGTAATCTTCTTGTCTTTGGCGTTGAGGCGATAGGTGCGCAGTGTTTGTTCGATGGGTTGGGCGATCTCAACATCCCCGAACTGATAGCGACGGTTGGATTCTAGACGCGATAAATCCAATACATCATTGACTAAGCGAGTCAGACGATCCGTTTCGTGGTTAGTCGTTTCCAGAAATTCTTTCCGCTCTTCTTCACTCAACTCATTGCCGTATTCATGAAGTGTTTCAATAAACGATTTGATATTGAACAAGGGCGTTCGCAGTTCGTGGGATACATTGCTAATAAACTGGCTTTTGGCCTCATTGAGGGCCACTTCACGGGTGATATCTTGAACCGTGATCGCAATCCCCTTAACGTTATCCCGCGATTGATCCAACACTGTATTTAGCAGGACGCGAATCGTACGACTAATGGGTTCTGGTATGGCAATGCGAAATTCCATTCCCTCTGACTCACCCGAGACAGCCATAAATAGAGGCCGCGTCAGTTGTACACGCACTGCATTAGGGAAATGCTGGAGCACATTGCCTGTCGTGAGATCCTGGTTTTCCCAGCCAAAAATACGCCGTGCTGCGGGGTTTACCAAGACAACCTGCATGTTGGTATCGAGCAAAATAGCGCCATCCGCGATCGTTGAAACCAGCGTTTCTAACTTGGCTTTTTCAGCGGTCAGTTCTTCAATATTCTGTTCTTCATAGCTTTCCAGGCGCTCCGCCATCTCATTAAAGCTGAGAATCAACTCACCCAGTTCGCCACCCAGTGGTAGATCAATCCGTTGCTGAAAATTACCCGTGGCGATATTTTTAACGCCGGTCAGGAGTTCTTTAATCGGTTGGGTAATGGTTAACGCGTTGAAGACTGCGCCTAAAATCACCATAACCCAGATGGAAACAAAGACCGCAACCGTGACATCGCGTGTCAAGTTTGAGGAGGCGACTACGGTGGGATTTGGGTTAATTCCCAGGGCTAATACCCCCAAATATTGACCGTCGTAGCTAATCGGCACAAAAACATCGGTAACCTCGCCGGCAGGGGTCAGATGCTGACGGACGAAAGGCAGATTTGCATTTTTGGCGTAATTTTCCGGTAACTGCATCCGCCGTTTGAGGGTCAACGAGTTCTGGACGGCTGCTTCCGAAAAGGGAATCCCAAAGAAGATGGCCCCGTCGTCATCGGCATAGAGCATGTAGCGGACACTCGACGTGCTCTGGTAAAAACTGTAGGAAAATCGGGCCAAATCTTCGCGGTTGTCTTCGTACACCATAGGGGCCACATTGGCCGCCAATAGAAGGCCCAAATCGCGACCAAACCGCGTGTCGTTGAGCCGAGCATCTTGCTGGATCGAATTGACGGCCCAAAAGGTCAGGCCACTCATGAGCAGCGAGACCACTAAGGTGGCTCCGGCCATTAACCGTGTCTGGAGTGTAAAGTCGCCCCACCAACGAATAATAATGTCTTGAATTCGTCTCAGCAGGTTAATCAGAGCCATAGTGAGCCATCTGCATAATCACAAGATTTTGGGATCCTGGCTTAGCAAACTGAAACCTTCAGTGAGCACGAGCCATAATGCCAAGATCCATGTTTAAAGTTGTATGTTTGGCTTCTATTGTGGCATGGCAGCCGGAGTTAACGATACAGCCTCCCTTTCGCAGAGGTTATGACGATGATTGGATACGGTAACCAATGTCGCGGCGATAGTAGATAGTTTCAAAGTCGATCGCATCGATCGACGCATAGGCAACCTCTAGAGCCTCGGCAAACGAATCACCCACCGCCGTGACGCCTAAGACACGACCACCGGTTGCTTTAATTTCATCGCCCTGGAGCTGAGTCCCCGCATGGAAGACGATCGCACCTTTTTCAGCCGCCGCCGCTAAGCCTGTAATCGTCATGCCCTTTTGATAGCTCTCGGGATAACCGCCAGCGGCGGCCACCACGCAAGCGGCTGATTGGGCTTTCCACTGAATAGGCGGCAGCTCCGCTAGACGACCTTCGGTACAGGCCAGCAGAATATCCTCTAGGGGCGTTTCGAGTAACGGCAGAACGACCTGCGTTTCAGGATCCCCAAAGCGGCAGTTGAACTCAATGACAACGGGATCGCCGGTGGGAGAAATCATGAGTCCCGCATAGAGAACACCTCGATAGGTAATGCCCCGTTGCTGTAGGCAAGCGATCGCGGGTTCCAGGATAGTCGCCTGAACACGATCCAAAATCTCGGGCGGAACGACAGGGGTGGGCGCATAGGCTCCCATCCCCCCTGTGTTAGGGCCATTGTCGCCCTCGCCAATGGGTTTATGATCCTGGGCCGGTATCAAGGGAAGAATCGTTTTGCCGTCCGTTACGGCAAGGACAGAGGCTTCCTGCCCCGTCAAAAATTCTTCAATGACAACCTGCTGACCGGCGGAGCCAAATTTACCGTGAAACGCTTCCTCAATGGCGGTGATGCCGACTTCCTGGGTTGCCGCAACGGTCACTCCTTTGCCAGCTGCGAGTCCGTCCGCTTTGACGACAATGGGGAGGGGTTGAGCTTGCAGATAGGCGATCGCGGCCTCCGAAGTTGTAAAAACCGCCGAGTGTGCGGTGGGAATTCCTGCTTCGGCCATCAATTCTTTAGCCCAGGCTTTACTGGCCTCAATTTGTGCGCCTTCCTGAGTGGGGCCAAAGACCTTTAGGCCTTGGTCAGTCAAATAATCCACAATGCCATCAGCGAGGGGTTGCTCCGGGCCGACAACAACTAAGCTGAGATTATTGACTAGGGCTACACGGGCGATGCCCTCAAAGTCGTTCAGACCGAGGCCCAAATTACGGCAACCCGACAGCGTGGCGGTGCCACCATTGCCGGGCACACACATCACCTCACGAATTCGAGATGACTGTAACAGCTTCCAGGCAAGGGCATGTTCACGGCCCCCGCTCCCAATCACTAAAGCTTTCACTAACTCGCGTACCCTCTACTACATTTGATGCACCGCCGAGATATTGTCCCATGTAGATGTGCCAGTTGCGATGATTTCGCTCAAGTCTGTCAATCTCTGCGTCTCTGCGTCACAATGAACGTAACGAAAAGCAAAAAGTCAGGGTTTATGTGTCTGCAAACTTGTCAGACAGTTCACAAATCTACCGGAATTAACCGTTCACCCTTGGATTAGTAATTGAGTTGCGCTCCTAGCCCCCTTCTTTTCATTTGGGCAGCTCAACCAAGATGGCAACTGTCAGTCCCCCTAATTGCCCTTACTGGGTGGTTGTTTTTGGTGACAAGTTACCCGACTTCGCTGTTTGCCTGGACTTCACAACCATGATTGAGCGATCATCGCTGTCGCAGACTGATACCTCAAGCGTCTCCCCAACCAATGGGGCTGAGACCGGGGGAAGTTCGCCCCTGGCACAACAGGAGCTTCTGACCTTGAAGCGCAAGGTCGCTGACCTGGAAGCAGCTTTGTGCGATCGCACCCAAACTTTGGCCAGAACACAGCAGGAAGTGAACGACCTAAAGCAAAAGTTCACTGAACAAACGGCGGCCCTACGGGAATCCAACGACACCCTCGTCGCCGAAGTGGTGGAACGGAGTCAAGCAGAGAATAATCTCCGCAATGCGCGGGATCAGCTACAGGCCATTCTGGATGCGGTTCCTGGCATTGTGTCCTGGATTAGCGATGATCTCCGATATTTAGGGGTCAACAAGCATCTGGCCAAGACCTTCAATATGCCGATTGATGCCTTTATCAATCAGGATATTGGTTTTCTGCATACCAGTAACGAATTCAATCGCTTCGTCCAGAACTTCTTTCAAAGCAACCAAATGGATGCTTACCGCGAAGTTTCGGCCCAAGTCGCGGGTGAAAAACGCCGCTTTCTTATCGTTGTGCAGAAGTACAACAACGGTAAAGCCGCGTTTACTGTCGGTATCGACATTACCGAACGGAATCGGGCTGAAGAAGCTTTGCGCCAAGCTGAAGCCAAGTACCGCAACATTTTTGAAAATGCAGTTGAGGGGATTTTCCAAACCACACCCGATGGTCGTTACTTGAGCGCTAACCCAGCCCTCGCGCGAATTTATGGCTATGAATCAGCTGCAGCCATGATGTTGGAACTGACCAACATTGAGCAGCAGCTTTATGTGGACTTACATCGTCGTCGCGAGTTTGTCGAAAACCTCCAGCATGAGGGTGCTGTCACTGAGTTCGAGTCGCGCGTGTATCGCAAAGACGGCACGACTATTTGGATTTCAGAAAACGCTCGGGCTGTTTATGCCGACGATGGTGCCCTGCGGTATTACGAAGGGACTGTTGAAGACATTACCCATCGGAAAGAATCAGAAGCAGCCCTCCAGCGAGCCAACGAGGAACTGGAGCAACGGGTGACCCGTCGTACCGCTGCCCTGACTGAGTCGAATCAACGCCTTCTTTCCGAGATTCGGGAACGCCATCGTGTGGAAGAAGCCCTACGCTCTTCCGAGGCTGAACTCCGGGCCTTGTTTGCCGCGATGACGGATGTGATTACCGTTTTCGATAATGACGGTCGGTACCTCAACATGGTGTCAACCAATTCGCAGCTTCTGTACAGGCCCGCTAAGGCGCGAGTGGGATGCACGGTGTATGAAGTGCTGCCACCCTATCAGGCCAGCATCTTTATGCGCCACATTCAGCAAGCTTTGAACACCCGCAAACCGGTACGTTTGGAATACAGCCTGCCGGTTGGGAACTGGCGACAAGAGGGTGAAGCGAGTGGCCGGGTTGCCCTGGATGACTTTGAGAATACTGCCTGGTATGCAGCCATCATTTCGCCCATGCCCGATAATCGGGTCATTTGGGTGGCACGCAATATTACTGAGAAAAGACGAGCGGATATCGCCCTGCAACAAGCTGAAGAAAAGTACCGCAGCATTTTTGAAAACAGCGTTGAAGGGATTTTTCAGGCTAGTCCCGATGCTCAATACCTAAGCGTCAACCCAGCGTTGGCTCGCATGTACGGCTACCTCAGTCCCGCTGATTTGATTCAGCAAGTAACCAATATTGATCGGCTCTACGTTTCCGAGGAACGCCGCCGGGTCATGCTGCAACGACTGCATACTCAGGGAGCCGTTTTTGAGTTTGAGTCACAGGTCTATCGCACCGATGGCAAGGTGATTTGGGTCTCAGAAAATGTCAGAGCGGTGAAAAATGAGCGGGGCAACGTCCTGTACTACGAAGGGACGGTGGCCGATATTACCCAACGTCGCCAGGCTGAAGAAGCCCTGCGGGAAAGCCAACGTACCTTAGCAACGTTGCTTGGGAATCTGGCCGGTATGGCCTATCGACGTCACTGCGATCAAACTTGGGCGCTAGAGTTCGTAAGTGATGGCTGCTATGAGCTGACAGGCTATACCCCTGCCGATTTGCTGGGTGAAGAAGCCGTACCCTTTGAGCATTTGGTGCATCCCGACGATTTGGCCTATGTGCGGGGTGAGTTAGATCAAGCATTGGCTTACGGGCAAAACTTCCAGATGACTTATCGGGTTCGCACTGCCAATGGTCAGGAAAAGTGGGTACTTGAAAAAGGGGTTAAAATTCCTTCACAGCGACACGAGCCAGCCGTAGTGGAAGGCTTTTTGACCGACATCACGGATCGAAAGGAAATTGAGGAAGCCCTCCGAATTGAGCAAGAACGCTCAGAACGGCTGCTCTTAAACATCTTGCCCGCTTCCATTGCTGACCAGCTGAAGCGGAGTGCCCGCTCAATCGCCTATCGTTTCGATGAAGTGACAATTTTGTTTGCTGACATTGTGAACTTCACAGCCTTGTCAGCTGAGATGCCGCCGACGGAACTGGTGGACTTGCTCAATGAAATCTTCTCGGCTTTTGATCATCTGGCCGAGCGTCACCACTTGGAGAAAATCAAAACAATTGGTGATGCCTATATGGTGGTGGGTGGGCTGCCCCAGAGGATTCCTAACCATACTCAAGCGATCGCTGAAATGGCGTTGGATATGCAGGCTGCCATTGCGCAATTTAAAAAGCGCGATGAAAGTCAGTTCAGGATACGCATCGGGATTGACACTGGCCCTGTGGTCGCAGGTGTGATTGGCCTGAAAAAGTTCTCCTATGACCTCTGGGGGGATGCGGTCAACGTTGCCAGTCGCATGGAATCACAAGGCGCTGCCGACAATATTCAAGTGACTGCCAAGGTCTACGAAACCCTCAAAACTCACTACGAATTTGAAGATCGGGGCTCAATTATGGTTAAAGGCAAAGGTGAGATGAATACCTACTGGCTCAAGGGGCGTAAGTAAGGGTCGTGAATGTCGCGAGTGACTCTAAACGACACCATCGTAAAGGGAGCCGTCCGGCATTGCAGCATCAACCAGGTAAACATCCTTCATATTGGCTCCCCAGATATTGGCTTGAGTTAAATCGGCTCCCCGCAAATCGGCTCCCTGCAAATTAGCTTCCGCTAAGTTGGCCATTTTAAGGTTCGTACAGCGCAGATTTGTCCCCCGCAAGTCGGCTTTACAGAGAATGGCTTCGCGCAGATCGGCATTTTCTAAATTGGCGTTTCGCAAGTACGCATGGTGAAAATTAGCCCCAATTAGGTTGGCTCCAATCAGGATGGCGCTTTCCAGGCAGGCTCGGCTCAGATTCGCCATACAGAGATTGGCCAAACTCAGATTCGCGATCGTCAAATTAGCTCGATGAAAGGAGGCACCAATCATATTGGCGATGCTGCCAACGGCTGCCGTAAGATCCGCTGAATGTAGAACAGCGTCTTGCAGCGTAGCCATCGCAAAATTAACTTCGCGGAGATCGGCCTGGTTCAGCGTGGCGCTAGCTAAATTTGCTTTACGGAAATCACTGGTGTACAAAATAGCACCGCTCAAATCAGCCCAGGAAAGGTCAGCTTCGGTAAACTGAGCCATGCAGGCATCGGCATGATTCATGCTGGCCTGTCGCAGATCCGCCTGCCGGAACTGGGCTTCGCGGAGGTTAGCGCGGGTTAGATCGGCAGCGGTGAGGACGGCAGCATTGAGCGTGGCAGCGGTGAGACACGCATCATGCAAAGACACCTCACGGAAGTCGGCCCCGCTCAGATTGGCGGCGGTGAGTTTCGCATGGCTGAGATCAGCAGTGTAAAACAGCGCCTCGCGCAGATCGGCACGGTGCAAATCGGCATAGCGCAAGTCCGCCATGCAGCCATCCACCATGGCGAAATTAACTTGGCGCAGTTTAGCTTGCCGAAGAGGAGCCTCTCGAAGATTAATACGGGTACCGGTTAACCAGTCTGACTGGGCTGGTTGGCTATTCTGGCGCCGCCATTGATTCCACGCTTCAACACCCTCAACCAGCAAGCCCAAGGGCTTTGCTGATTTCATTGCAGTTTCCGTCTAAGTGGCCAATTCTGGAACTCTCTGCTTTAAGAATAGTATCTTTTTCTCTACGTTGAAATACTTAAGCAAGTCTGTATTCAATCAGCCCATTGGGAATTGTAAAGTTGTCAGGTTTGGTACCCCATAGCCTTGATATATCTTGTGATCCCCGATTTTTGCCTGGGGCTAGAAACACGAGTGGGCGAATCGGACAGGGTTAAGCACTGCGGTGGCGATCGCATCCTGATTGGTTACTATGATTATCCATTACCTCCACTTCTAGTCTGTTATGACGGCGACGATTGTTATCAAACATCATCAAAAAGTGCTGGATCTACAAACGCGGGGCAAATCCTTGCAGCGTTTTACTCAGCAAGTGCAGCAGATTGTGGCCGAATCAGGTGTGATGACAGGGCTATGTACTGTCTTTATCCGTCATACGTCGGCCAGTCTCATCATTCAGGAAAACGCCGATCCGGATGTGCTCGTCGACTTAGAAACGTTTTTAGCGAAGCTGGTGCCGGAGAATGCTGACTACGTTCACAGCACGGAAGGGCCGGACGATATGCCTGCGCATATTCGCTCTGTCTTGACCCATACCTCTGAAAATATTCCGGTCGTGAATGGTCGTCTAGCGTTGGGAACCTGGCAGGGGATTTACCTATGGGAGCATCGCGCCCGAGGATCCCATCGCGAAGTTGTGGTTCATGTGACGGGTGTCTAACAAATGATAGACATTCTAGGGGAAGCGATGATCCCAACGCCACCACCAGACTTTCGGTCTGGTTTCGTGGCGATTATCGGACGTCCCAACGTGGGTAAGTCCACGCTCATGAACTATTTAATTGGACAAAAAATTGCGATCACTTCCCCCATTGCCCAAACGACGCGAAACCGTTTGCAGGGCATTTTAACGACGGGTGAAGCGCAGATCATTTTTGTGGATACGCCCGGTATTCATAAACCGCACCATGAGCTGGGCAAGGTTTTAGTCCACAATGCCCGCACCGCGATCGCCGCAGTCGATTGCGTGTTGTTTATGGTGGATGGTTCGGTAGCAGCTGGGCGCGGTGACGCCTTCATTGCTGATTTGTTATCGCATCAGCAAACCACCGTTTATCTAGGGCTCAATAAGATTGACTTGCGATCGTCCGATGTTGACCCGGCCATCACAGACAGTTACCGCGCGATGGCGGCAACTCACCAATGGCCACTCTTTGAATTTTCTGCCACAACTGGCGATGGGCTGAGTGATCTCCAGGCTCAGCTCATTCAAGGGATGGAGCCAGGGCCTTACTACTATCCTCCTGATCTCGTGACCGACCAACCGGAACGATTCATTATGGGGGAATTGATCCGCGAGCAAATTCTGTACCACACCCGCGAAGAGGTGCCTCACTCAGTGGCGATCGCGATTGATCGAGTGGAGGAAGATACCGATATCACACGCATTCTGGCAACTATCCATGTCGAACGCGATTCGCAAAAGGGGATTTTGATCGGCAAACGCGGCAGTATGTTGAAGACAATTGGGACGGCAGCTCGGGAGCAAATGCAAAAGCTAATCACCGGAAGGGTCTATCTGGAGTTGTTTGTCCGAGTGGAGCCAAAATGGCGGCAATCGCGGAGTCGACTAGCGGAGTTGGGGTATCAGCGGGAGGAATAAAGTGCTATGACATCAGCCTTAATCAGGGCGAAATGGAGCCTTGCTGAATACCACCAGATGGTTGAGGTGGGGATTCTCGGCGATCGTCAGGTGGAGCTACTCCAGGGAGAAATTGTTGAGATGGCTCCAGAGGGTACTCCCCATGCTCACTTGAGCAGCAATGCGGCAGACTATATCCGCGAAATACTGCGAGCGTAGAAACTGGTGGTGTTTAGAGACGCCATTACAGGCACCTACCAGCAGGAAACCACGCTCACGGATGGTACCGTCAGCCCCATTGCTTTTCCCGATGCTGCTTTAGCCGTCAACCGCTTTGTTCGCCGTTGAAACGACTTGAACCTTCAAGCCCCTGGGGGATGCTCTTCGAGGACGCGGGCCAAATACTTCCCGGTATAGGATTGGGGGCAGGCGGCGACGTCTTCCGGGGTACCCGCAGCAATTACGTCACCGCCGCGATCGCCCCCTTCAGGGCCTAAGTCGATGACCCAGTCAGCGCAGCGGATCACATCCAGGTTGTGCTCAATCGCTAATACCGAGTTACCCTTGTCCACCAGCCGCTGCACCACGTCCAGTAGCTTATGGACATCGTAGAACGAAAGTCCGGTGGTAGGTTCGTCAATCAGGTAGAGGGTTTTCCCGGTAGCCCGTCGCGCCAGTTCAGAGGCCAGCTTCATGCGCTGAGCTTCTCCTCCAGAAAGGGTGGGCGCGGTTTGGCCCAGGCGCACGTAGCCCAAACCCACATCCACCATGGTCTGTAGGCGGGCGGCGGCTTTCGGGATATTCTGAAAGAAATCGAGAGCTTCCTCAGCAGTCATCCCGAGTACATCCGCGATCGTTTTGTCCTTGTATTTCACCTGTAGGGTCTCGCGGTTGTAGCGTGCGCCCTTGCACACATCACACTGCACGTACACATCAGGCAAAAAGTTCATTTCGATGACATTGACGCCTTGGCCCCCACAAGCCTCGCAGCGTCCTCCCTTCACATTGAAAGAGAACTGTCCCGCTTTGTAGCCTCGGGCTTTGGCCTCGACCGTTGTAGCAAACAAGTCACGAACAACATCAAAGACCCCGGTATAGGTGGCCGGGTTCGAGCGAGGCGTACGTCCAATGGGGGATTGGTCAATGACAATGACCTTGTCGAGAGATTTCAGGCCCGTAATTTTTGCCAAATCGGACGGAAAAGGAATCTTGCTGCCGAAGTGATGGCGCAGACCGTTATACAGCAGCTCGTTGACGAGGGTGGATTTGCCCGAGCCGGAGACCCCTGTGACGCAGACGAGTTTCCCCAAGGGAATTTCGACATCAATGTGCTTCAGGTTGTTGCGATGGGCATTAACGAGTTTGAGGGTGCGTCCATTGCCCTCCCGCCGTTCAGCTGGGGTAGGAATCTTTTGACGGCCTGAAAGGTAGGCTCCTGTCAGGGAATCCGTCGCTGTCATCAGGGCTTGCAGATCTCCGGCGGCGACAATTTTGCCGCCGTGTACGCCTGCTTGTGGGCCAATATCCACTAAGTAATCGGCAGCGCGGATGGTGTCTTCATCATGTTCCACGACGATCAGGGTATTGCCCAAGTCCCGTAGGCGATTCAGCGTCCCCAGGAGGCGATCGTTGTCGCGCTGGTGAAGGCCAATGCTGGGTTCATCCAGCACGTACAGCACGCCCGTTAAACCAGACCCAATCTGAGTTGCTAGCCGAATCCGTTGTGCTTCGCCGCCGGACAACGTCATGGCCGTCCGGTGAAGCGTCAGGTAGTCGAGCCCGACATCCAGCATGAATTGGAGGCGCGCGCGAATTTCGCGGAGCACCAGTTCGCCAATTTGCCGCTGACGTGAGGTGAGCAGGGGCGCTTCGCCGTTTTCGCCTACCAGGTTTCTAATCCGATCCAAACACTCGCGAATGGAGACATCGGTCAGGTCATTGATGGCATGGGGACCAATGCGAACCGATAGAGATTCCGGCTTTAAACGAGCACCCTGGCAGACTTCACAGGGCTGGTCTACCAGGTATTTTTCGAGCTTTTGTTTATAAGAATCGGAGGTGCTTTCCCGATACTGGCGATCCAGCATGGGTAGAACCCCTTCGTAGACACGGTGATAGCCTTTTTTGTCGCGATAGCGAGAGTCTGTTTCGATGTAGATTTTTTCTTTCGAGCCGTGGAGCACGACCTGCTGCTGTTCTGCCGTCAAGGTTTCCCAACTCTGCTGAATCTCAAAACCAAAGGCCTGCCCCACGCTGTAGAGCAGCGAAAAGTAGTAGGTATTGTCCTTCTCGGACCAGGGAGCGATCGCGGCGTAAACCGGCAGCGTGGGATCCGGGACGACGAGCTCTTCGGTAAAGGTGCGGAGGTTCCCCAGGCCATGACAGTGGGGACAGGCGCCATAGGGTGAGTTAAACGAAAAGAGTCGCGGTGATAACTCTTCAATGACGGCACCATGTTCGGGGCAGGCAAAGTTTTCCGAAAAAACCAGTTCCTTGGGCGTTTCCTCTGGCGCAGCGACATCGTAGGCGCCGCCGGGCTCTGCTGCCTTCGGAAGCGAGTCGGCAAGGGCTTTGGGATTCAACGGCACGACTTTATTAGCCGCATCGGCTGAGCGTTCGGGCAAAATATCAATGACGGCAATCCCTTCCGATCGCTTAAGACATGTGGTTAGTGAATCTGCCAGGCGTTCTTGCAAGTCGGCTTTTTTGACCAAGCGATCAACCACGACTTCGATAGTGTGGGCATGATTTTTATCTAACTCAATGTTGTCGTTGAGGTCGCGAATCTCGCCATCTACACGTACCCGGACAAAGCCTTCCGCCGCCAAGGCCGAGAGCAACTTTTTGTGGGTGCCCTTCTTACCCCGAACCACGGGAGCCAAAATTTGAAAACGGGTGCGATCCGGCAACTGCATCACCCGATCAATCATTTGATCCAGCGTTTGAGGCGCAATGGAGCGATCGCACTTCGGACAGTGGGGCTCCCCAGCTCGACCAAACAACAGACGCAGGTAGTCGTAGATTTCGGTGACGGTGCCAACCGTGGAACGAGGATTGTGAGAGGTGGACTTTTGATCAATGGAGATAGCTGGACTCAGCCCCTCAATGGCATCCACATCAGGCTTGTCAACCTGACCTAAAAACTGGCGGGCGTAGGCGCTAAGGGACTCGACGTAGCGGCGCTGTCCCTCCGCAAAGATGGTGTCGAACGCCAGGGAAGACTTGCCGGAGCCCGAAACTCCCGTAAAGACAATGAGCTGATTGCGCGGTAGCTCAAGGTCAATATTTTTGAGATTGTGCTGCCGTGCACCCCGAATGCGAATGATATCCTCATCATCGGCTGTAGCAGCCGGATGATGACCATTCTGAGCATTCTGAGTACCTGGCAGTGAGGACTCAGCGGAGGGGGCAGGCTGGGGCATAGGAAAAGACTAGGCTCATTGAGAACTACGGCGGGGCAAAACAGTTCTTAACAATGTTAACTTGTGGTTCCCCGTCTCGCCGTGAAGTTGCGTTGACCGATGCTTAATGATGGGAGGGGACGGCGGGTGCAACGGTTTGGTTTAGCAGTCGCTGATGAGCAGTTTGGGCGGCTTCGAACTGGGGCTGCAACAGGTTAGCCTGTTGGTAAGCGACGAGGGCTTCCCGATGCTGGCAGAGCTGCTCCAACATGCATCCTTTTTGGTACCAGGCCCAGTGATTGTGCGGCTGGAGGCGCGTGACGTTGCTGTAGGCCTTAGCAGCTCGCTGAGGATGGCCTAACTCTTCTAGCACTTTGCCTAAGCGAAACCAGGCCATATGGTCGTTGGATTGCAGGCGAATGACGTTGTTGTAGGCGATCGCTGCGGCCGCTAACTGCCGCTGATTTTCTAAGGCCATGCCTCGCATAAACCAAGCGGTAGCGTCTTCAGGATTGTCCTGAAGGGCCTGATCACAGGCTGCGATCGCATCATCGTAGTGCTGGAGGGTATAGAGCTGATCGACCCGCTTGAGGCTGATCAACAGGTGCTTGCGCTTCTCCACGGCAAACTGAAAATCAGGCTTCAACTGGACTGCGCGATCGTAAGCCGTTAAGGCTTCATCCAAACGGGTGAGGTTTTCCAAAATCTGACCACGATCAGCCCAAGCCCAGTAGTTATCGGGTTGAATCCGTAAAACCTGTTCGTAGGTATTCAGCGCCTCTTCATAGCGTTGCAAATGTTCTAGAGCTTTGCCCAGTTTCAGCCAGGCCAGATAATCCTCCGGCTGCTGTTGCGTTACTTGCTGATAGGCAATGATAGCCTCGGCGTAGCGTTCCCGATTTTCCAGGGCAATCCCCAATTTGAACCAAGCCGCCATGGCCGTGGGTTGGGCATGAATAACCTTCTCATAAGCCAGAGCCGCTTCTTCAAAGCGGTTTTTTTGAAACAGTTCATCCGCTCGCTCTAACCAGGCTGCATGGGCCGTAGAGTCTTGCGGCGGCAGCGTGTTGAGGAGTTGAGGGGAAGGAGGTGTCGGACACACGACCGTATTCAAGGCGGCTAAGGCTTCTCTGGCTGAGGTGTAGCGCTGACGGAAATCGTAGCGCACCATCACATCCAGCACATCGGCCAGGGCTGGCTTGATATCAACTAACTCACGCCACATTAGTTCACTGGTGCGCGGATCCTTCGGCAGGCGCTTGGGGTCTAAGCCAGTCAGGGCCTGGATTGCCAAAATCCCCACCGCATAGATATCGCTACTTAAGCAGGGCTGTCCGGCTAACTGTTCATTCGGCATGTAGCCCAATGAGCCGATCGCGACCGTAATGCTGACCTGTCCCTGATGCTCAACGGGATGACTACTGACCTGTTTGACCGCTCCAAAGTCGATAATCACAATTTTGTCATCGGCATGGCGACGAATTAGGTTGGAAGGCTTAATGTCACGGTGAATAACTTGATGGGCATGGACGTAACAGAGCGTGGTCAAGATATCTTGAAGAATTGCGATGACGCTGGCTTCCGAGACCGGATTGTCCGGATAAATTTCCTCGGTAAGCAGAGCACCATCGATATATTCTTGAACTAGATAGAATTGCGTATCTTCCTCGAAGTGCGCCAGTAGCTGGGGAATTTGGTCATGGTTGCCGAGGTCATATAGAGCCTCAGCTTCGGCATTAAACAGACGGCGAGCAGCATCGATCGAAACGTTCTCGGAAGTCCGGGGCTGCAGCCGTTTCACAACGCAACAAGGTTTTCCCGGCAGGTGCTGATCCTGAGCCAGAAACGTTTGCCCAAAGCCACCGCTACCAAGATGATTGATAACTCGATAGCGGCCACCCAGAATTTGTATGGACATTCAGTCGTACCTATGAAAAATTACTGCACGAACATCCTTCGACTCAAAGGTATATCAAGACCTCATCAAGCACCCAGCGTATAGAAAGACTTACTTAAGCTCTAACAGTTCCTTCACAAGAAGGAACAGGGTATATTTGCTGATTACTCGATCAAGCGAATAAGGTCTTGATCATGCTCTTAGTAGAGAATTAAGGGGCTTCTGGGAACTGTGAAGGACGACTGGGCGACTGAGTCTGTACCTTGCGTTTATTGTGGCAAATCTGTTTACGCTACGCTCACAATCGCGGTGGAGTTCACCGTATGTTTACAGCTTGTACGTATAAAGTTCATAAGGTTGTTATCCAAGTGACCTGCGCTGGAGTTGTCTTTACTAAAGGTTGTCCTTGAGCGATGACATGACAAATCGTTGCTTTGGTATAAAGGGCTTCAATTGCATTCTGAGCGGCGAGAACAATCAAGTTAGCAGGCTTTCCCACGGCCACTCCATAGGCATCTGATAACTTGAGCGTCTGGGCTCCATTGATGGTCACCATTTCGTAACAAGCGGCTAACTCGTCGCGTCCTGTCATTTGACAGGCATGTACCGCCATCGAGGCGACGTCCAACAGGTTGCCGGTGCCCAGGCTGTACCAAGGATCCTGAATACAATCGTGCCCCAGACTGATGTTGAGACCGTTCTGCCAGAGTTCCTTAACCCGAGTCAGTCCTCGTCGCTTGGGATAGGTGTCGGCTCTGCCCTGTAAAGTTAGGTTAATGAGCGGGTTGGCCACAAAATTAATGCGCGATCGCTGCAAAAAGCCCATCAGTTTGAAGGCATAGGCATTGTTGTAGGAACCAAAGGCTGTGGTGTGACTGGCCGTCACTCGACTGCCCATATCGCGTCGCAGGGCTTCAGCCGCAACCACTTCCAGAAAGCGCGATTGGTCATCATCGATTTCATCGCAGTGGATATCAATAAGACACTGGTATTTTTCCGCCAAGTCAAAAACATACTGAACGGATGCAACACCGTCTTCCCGAGTTAATTCATAGTGGGGGATACCGCCCACTGCGTCGGCTCCGAGTTTGAGGGCTTCTTCTAACCGCTCAGCATTACCCGGTGCGCTGTAAATGCCGTCCTGGGGAAAGGCTACAACCTGTAGCGTTAACCAGTCTTTGACAGCCTCGCGGACTTCCAGCAGGGCCTTGAGGGGAATCAGACTGGGTTCACTCACATCCGCATGGCTCCGGACGTACAAAACACCTTGGCTTGCCTGAAGCTTGAGGGTAGCGATCGCCCGCTCTTTGACATCGGCAAGGGTGAGAGATTGCTTCCGTTCGCGCCAGATTTCAATTCCCTCAAATAGGGTCCCGCTCTTGTTCCATCGGGGTTGACCAGCGGTGAGCGCTGAGTCCAGATGAATGTGGGACTCCACAAAGGGGGGACTGACCAGCTGTCCCTGTAAATCCAACACGGTGTCGGCGGCGATGTCCAGGTCAGGCCCAATTTGAGTGATGAACCCGCCATGAATGGCAATATCAACTACCTGTTCAGGGCGATCGCTGAGTCTTCCCTGACGCAAGAGCAAAGAACAGGGTTGGGGCATATTTCTGGACATAGCTTTGCCGATTTATCGCTTTAGCCATTGAGGCTGGGACACCTAAGACTATCTAGTCGCCTGGCACACAGCCAAATGGCTTGCCGTCTTGTGCAAACGGAACTGGCGACGATCATCATACATCAGACCAAACTGCCTTATCCCACACGGTAATGGTTGTGACAAACGGGATTTATGAAATGGGCATGCTTCGACAATTACCAAGTTTTATGAGCAATCTTGCCTGCGAAAGAACGGTCAGAGGCTAGATAAATTAGGATGGCTAAAGTAGCCCTTACCTTAAGTGGCGTTTCTTGCCGAATGCTCTGGCCTGATTTGTATTGATTATGGATAGCCTCCTACAACGTCAGCGACTGGATCGCATTGTTGCTAGCTATGCTTTAGCTGGCGAAGCGGAAGACTTGTTCAGTGAGCGGCTGCAGCAGCTTTTGCAGGCTTATCCTAGCGCTCTGATTGAGTGGGCGTTGGTAGAAGTTTTAGCTCAGAACTGGCTACGTTATCCCTTACCCCGAGGCTTGGCTTTTATCACCCAAGTTGAGGTAAAGCTACAACAGTGGCAAACCTCAATCGATGCTTCAATAGCTATTACACCGAGTCAGTTCGAGCATGTAACGGGCTTATCTGTGGATAGTTCCGCCTTAATCGTCGCTGAACAGGATTGGCAATTCTTAGATACGCGATCGCTCAGCGATGGCTTGAGCGATCACAGCGACCCCGCAAACTGAAATACCCTGCCGCCGTAGGACAGCCGCAGCGGTTCTGACGGTGGTACCTGTAGTGTAGATATCATCGAGCAGCAACACTGGTTGAGTTGATCGCCGTCGCTGCAAACTGGGCCCTAGGCTAAAGGCTCCCGTCAAGTTTTGAGCGCGTTCCTGAACGCCCAACCCAAATTGTGGCAAAGTTGCTCGTTGCCGTATCAGTCCTTTAGCGGCCAGTCGTAAGCCCGTCTGTTGGCAAAAGGCCTCGGCCAGTAGTTCAGCTTGGTTAAATCCCCGTTCTCGTAGCTTGTCGGCATGGAGGGGAATGGGGACGACCCAAGGGGATTTGTGTCGCGATAGAGGAAACTGTTGCCAGCGTTCGCCCAAAGCTTTGCCCAGAGGGTAAGCGAGATGCCGATTATCGTTGTATTTAAGCGCCGCGATCGCTTGCTTTAAGTGGCGTTGATAGGTGCCTAAAGCGAGCACTGGCAGGGCGTCGCGAGCTGGTGTAGCGGGTTTTGCCGATGTACAGTGCAAGACTTGACGCCAGCAATCGCGACAAAATTCTTGAGGGGTAGGGCGATCGCACAACGGACAGTTTGTCTGGAGAAAAAGGTTCGTAACGGCATTGACTGACGGCATCCACATGGCGCACTAAGCCTCAAGGAAGGGTGAGTCGCCGTGTGAAGATGGGCTAACATCTCTAGCGTTGCTTATGACCAAGCGGCCACATAAGAGGGAAAATAATAGGCGATGCATCCTAAGCTCCTGGAAAATTTTGGTCTAAGCGGTCAGCGTCTAAGGCATTCGGGTTTTTTCTTGATCAGCGTGTTCACGCTGTACTTAGCCCCCTCACCGTTTTGTGCTGACCTAAACCTGTCTAATTCTGGGAAAGTAGGACAGCTATTAACGTGAGTTTCGCTGTTTGTGCCCGTGCTTTATGCCCTTGAGGACATTGCAACCCTACCGCCCTGGCAAGTCGGAGAAACGGCCAGGTGGCTTCATCGATTACAGCAGGCAGGGTATTCAGTGCCGCTAAGTTGGGTGCTGTCGGGAGCGTGTTTTGAGCGATCGCTCAAGACAATGGTCGCCCGCGAACCCGCGTTTGCCGATTGGCCTCAATTACTTTGGCAATCGACTATCACCAATGGTTACCCTCGTCAGCATTTTGCCCAAAGATTACGTCGCCCTTTACAGGGACTATCGCTCGATATCGCTTTTGAACCTTTTCTAGCAACCCTATCGAGTCCGGTTGTGAGGCTCCTGCCTTCCCTCTGGTTTGGGGCCAAACATGCGACAGCAGGCTTTGTTCAAATGATGACGCCGCTTTTGTGTTGGGCTGAACCCACGGCATTGGAAAGCGCCGTCAAACAGCTTTGGTCCGAAATGCTCACTGCACGCAGTTTGGCCTATTGGGAGCAATGGTCGGGTACTGCGGGCAATGATCAGACAGACTACCCAGACTGCATTGGCGTGGCCATCGTTATACAGATGGTTGAGCCGACGACCCTATCAGGAACGTTGACGATTCACCCTGATCATATTGATCTGGAAGCGATTCAGGGATTGCCGAACGCGCTGACAGAATCCTATGCGGACTATTATCACGGTAGCCTATCGGCCTCACCGCCTTTGACTTGGCAAATTGGTTATCAAGAGCAGAGCTATCAACCGGCGGACACTGATCTTGCCGCTGAAGGACTGGAAGGCTGCTTGACGACAGCCGCAACGCCACAAACTGCGGTGGATGTGCTGCCGTCTGAGGCTGAAATAGGCTTGCTCAAATTGGCCCAACAACTTCAGCAAGAAGACTCAGAAGTCTCGCTGCGAGTGGAGTGGCTATTACCGATGGGTCAATCATCGACCATTACGGTTGCCCAGGCGTTTCCCTGGCCCCTGAAGCCAACGGCTAATCAGACAATTGCGGAACCGCTGGAAACCTTTCATGAGCTCTTAGGACGACCGGCTTCGCCAGGCCAAGCCTTGGGCCAAGCCTTAGTGATTCAACCCCATACGCCCTTGCCAGCATCAGCCCAACATCAAATTATTGTGGCGGAGGAAGTCTTCCCTAACTGGTTACCGCTCTTGAAGACCGCTGCTGCGGTGATTTCGGAAAAAGGGGGGTTAACGTGTCATGCGGCTATTCTGGCTCGCGAACTCCGTTTACCAGCCGTTGTGGGTGTGGCTAAAGCCACAACTTTATTGAAAACGGGTGACGTGCTTCGCTTAGATGGCGATCGCGGTTTGATTGAATCCCTGGCTTTGGCGACGATTCCCGAACCCTCGCGATCGCTGCCGTCTTTACCTGCCCCATTCGATTGCCAGACTGAAATCTGGTTGAACTTAAGTCAGCCTGATGGGGCGGCCCTGATGGCCTCTCTATCCGTTGCAGGCATTGGCTTACTCCGATCTGAATGGCTGATGATGCCGGTGCTAGATGGGCGCCATCCTGACCACTGGCTCCAACAAGGACAGGGGGATATCCTCCGTGAGCGCCTGATTAATCAGTTGCGTCCTATTCTCCAAGCCTTTTCTCCCCGACCTGTGCGCTATCGCAGTCTCGATATCTGTACCAGCGAATTTGCGCATTTGACCGGTGCCCCTCTTGTTGAGGCGAATCCCATGCTCGGGGTTAGAGGCGTATCCAGCTACCAGCAGCAACCCGAGTTTTTCCAGCTAGAGCTAGCCGTACTGCGTCAGTTGCAGCTGGAGGGATATCACAATTTGCAATTGATTTTGCCCTTTGTGCGCACCGTCGAGGAGGTTTTGTTCTGTCAGCGACTCATTCAGGCAATGGGATTGAATCAAAGCCCCACTTTTGAGCTTTGGATAATGGCTGAGGTGCCGTCGGTACTCTTCCTGATGCCGCAGTATGTTGAGGCTGGTGTACAGGGTATTGCCATTGGCACTAATGATTTGACCCAGTTATTGCTGGGCATTGATCGCAATCAGGCACTGCCATCCGCCTATCTAGATGAGCATCATCCAGCGGTACAAGCAGCGATCGCTCAACTAATTCAGCAAGCCCATGCCCTGCGGATTCCTTGTACTGTCTGTGGTGTCGCTCCGTCACGTTATCCAGACCTCGTTCGCTCATTCGTTCAGCAAGGCATTACCGGAATTTCGGTGGATGCAGCTGCGGTTGAAGCGACGGTCAAAGCCATTCAAGCCGCCGAGGCATCGCTGCATTCTTAAGATTAACCGAGGAAGCAATGGGGCTGTGGGGCAAAATCTCTAGTCATCATTCAGCGAATTGGCATTATTTTGCTTCAGGTGATGCGAGCGATCGTAGCCACTGCCGCAGGCTAGCGCATGTCCACAATGGTTATGACCGACTGGGTTGGGGATACAGTCTGCCATAACCATTGTGGACAAGCACTACTCTTTGGTTTTAAGTTGATGAGACAGCCCTATAATCCCCCAACTCGGCGAGACTTCGAGCCAGCTGGCCAATCTAATCTTTTGAGCGATGACCCGATTAGTTTCCTAAAGTCGGGAGATGGAAGGGGGCTATATTCTGACGGAAGCTGGGGTAGAGGGAAGTTCTTCGCCTTGATAATCCCGCGTGGGCTCTGGGAAACCACAGCTTGTGCCATCGGTGCAAACGACCTCCTCTTCCCAGGGTAGACGGTAGTTGCCCGCAACCATGTCCTTCATATAGGTGTAGGGACAATCCTGTGCTCCGCCTTTCACCGCAACATAGCCTCGATGACCAAATTGGTAAATGTTGTTCTCCACGCTCCAGTATTGGCGAGCTTCGCGAACTAGGTCAGGTCGGATCTCGGCAGTAATGATTTCATCGGGGCGGTGGCTGCCCATGGCTAGGGGTTCGCCGTCAAAGTTAACGATCATCCCCTCACCCATGGAGTCAAAGGTGCCATCAGTACCGCACATGCAGACGGATGCTGTCGCCATAAGGTTACAGAACGCATTGGCCTGGTTCGTAACGCGCCAGGAATGACAAATTGGGGCCGTATAGCCCGCCGTCCGAATCATAATTTCGGCCCCTTTATAGGCACATTCGCGCGCCATTTCGGGGAACATGCCGTCGTGACAAATGATTAGCGCGATCGTGCTGCCGTTGGGCCCTTCACAGACAGGAATACCGATATTACCCGGTTCCCAAGGCTCTACCGGAACCCAGGGATGAAGCTTGCGGTAGTACAGCTTGAGTTCTCCCTCAGCGTCAATAATGAGGCCGCTGTTGTAGGGATTGCCCTTGGGATTGTATTCCATGATGGAAAAACAGCCCCAGATTTGGTTCTCCATACAGGCTTGGCGGAAAGCCGCAACTTCTGGGCCATCCAACCGACACATAATGTCTGGGTTAGTATCCATGGACAGCCCATGCAGGGAATATTCAGGGAATACAACCAGATCCATGGTGGGCATATTACGGCGGGCTTTCCCAACCATGTCTACAATGCGCTGGGTCTGGGTTGCCAAATCATCAGGAGTCACGACATTGGGAAGCTGTAGCTGCACCATGCCGAGCACAACCCCGTTGGGCGTTTTGTTGAGTCCACCAAGTCCACTCATGGGTAATTCTTAAACCTACCGTCAAAATTGGCCTTAGCGTGCCATGGTAGGGGGTAATTTTCTGTGGCGATCGCTGCATCCGGGGAGTGGGGGTGATCGTTTTGGATGGATGGGTGAGGGAGTAGGGGAGTGATGGAGTGGATGGGTAAGAGGAGAGATGGGGAATGTTCCGAATTCCGACCTCCGACCTCCAAATTCCGACCTCCAAATTCCGACCGCTTGCCCCTTTGAATGGAGTTGAAGTGCTGGGATGGAGTTGAAGTGCTGGAATGGAGTTTCTCAGTTAGTCCGAGAACACCAGCAATGTGATGCTGAAAAATTTCCATTGAGTGCCACATCTTAAGTAAAGTTTGACCAGATTGAGCATAGTCATCGGTATTACCTAAGGTTGGAGGTGGCTTATTTCAATTTTCAATTGTGAAGAGGACGGCAGAGGCGCGAAACCGAGTTTCTCAGAAAAGCCCTATTGGTTAATAACTTGGGTTTGAGCCTCTCGTTTAGTGGCTAGTATCGAATACGGGGATCGATGTAGGCGTTGAGAATATCGATCGCAATGCTGATGACCGCCACAATCATCGCAAAAAACACCATCAGGCCCTGCACTACTGGATAGTCCCGTTGCGTGATCGCCTCGTATAGGCGGTTGGCGAGTCCTGGCCAGGAGAAGGTGACTTCCGTCAGCACAGCACCACCCAATAGCGACGCAAAGGTGAGTCCCAGAACTGTAATGACTGGAATCAGGGCATTCTTGAGAGCATGCGCTAGGACGATACGCACCTCAGGAATGCCTCGGGCACGAGCGGCTTCCACATAATCGGCGCGCAGGGTTTGTTTCAGATTGACGCGCACAATGCGCTCAAATACGCCACTGATAAGAATGCCGAGGGTCATGCTGGGTAAGGCTAAATGATGCAACGTCGTCACAAACAAATCGAGTCGCCCCATCAATAGGCTATCGAGTAGGTAGAGTCCGGTTGGTCCGCTGGGAGGGGTGGCACTGAGGGGAAAGCGAGTGCCAATGGGAAACCAGCGGAGCTGCACCGCAAACAACAGCTGGAGCAACATACCAAACCAGTACATGGGCACCGCATAAGTGATAATGCCGAAAAGTCTTCCCCCAGCATCCAAGGGGGAGTTAGGGCGCGATGCCGCGATCGCACCCACGGTCAAGCCCACACCGGCTGCGACCAACATGCCACAAAGCGTCAGCTCCACCGTTGCCGGAAAGTGATCGCCAATGATTTCCCAAACGGTTTGTCCTTGGCTGGCGAGAGAAGTCCCGAGATCAAAGGTAAACAGGCTTCCTAAATAACGGAGATACTGTACCGGGAGCGGAGCATCAAGCCCTAGCTGCATTCTTAGGGCATCTTTTGCGGTCTCAGGGGCGCGAGGCCCCAACAAAGCATCAATCGGATCGCCAGGAGTGGCCCGCAGCAATAGAAACACCACCGTTGTGATCGTCAAAATCATCAACGGAGCTAACAACAATCGGGTAGCAACGTAATAACGTAAGGCGTTAGAGCGAGCCATCGAGCCTCTTAGAATCCTGCTAGTTGAATTTCACTATACGGTTAAAGCTGGCATCAACGGCTATCAGCTCGCCAAGGAAAGTTGATGTGCTGGAGCCATCAGTAATATCACGCAGATTTCATATCTATAGTATTGACCGGCATTGACGTTCTTCATAAAGCTGCCTGCCATGTCAAGCTTGTATAAATTTTTGATTAGGTGTTTTGGGATACCATTCCTGTATTTTAGCCTAAGTGAATACACACAAGGTTGGCACACATCGCTTTCAATAAGTCGTTTTCTGCCAATTTGTAGCCCCTAACGTGCCCCTGAAATCCCCACGCACATGCGAGCAGACAACAGGTAGATCTATGCAAGAGTCGAACATCAACGTAAGCGATCGCGTCTACATTAATGTGATGGAAAGTTTAGTAGCGGAGGAAGTGGAGCAGCAATTGCACGAACTGCCCGTTCGAGTTCGACGCTACATTAGAGTCGAAGAAGTTGCGACTTATGCCCTCAATCGTCTACCTGCTTTATATGCCTCCAGTGCCAAAGGTTGGCAGTACCAATGTCAGTTTGCTCAACGGGACTTGCAGGCCAAAATTCAAGATGCCGTGCGCCAAGGGATCGTAGCGGTTCAAGTTGATCCGATTCGTCTATCACGGCCAATTCAGATTACGCAGGAACGTGATGCGGAGGCAGAAGCTGTTTTACAAACGCTCAAAATCTTGTTCAAAAAGCCGGAGTTAGACTGGGCAACGGCTTTGCAGCAGCTCAATGCGTTACAGCAGCAACGGCAAGCGAATGCCGTACCGGAGACTGAGAAACGCACCCCGTTCGAGCCGACAGCTGCTTGGCGTCCGGGAACCTATGGACATCAAATTTCCTGGAAACAGCGACAGCAAAAATCAACATCTTCACCAGCCCAAGTGCCTCAGCAGGTGTCTAAGGGGGGCAGCGGCTGGGATGACGTCCACTATCGCCTGTAGGTAATCGCACGACGGCACAGCGTTGCCAATGGGTAACCGTTGTCGGCGCTAATCAGCTTAGTTAAGTCGTGTTTTCGTCGTGAGGGCTTAGGTGAACTTGGCAATCGCTTCTAAGCTAGTCCATGAAATGAATTCACGGCATGACATGGACACCAAATGGCAAGTTGCCAAAGCGTATGAAGACATCCTGTATCACAAGGCTGATGGGGTTGCGAAAGTTACCATCAATCGCCCTCATAAGCGCAATGCGTTCCGACCCAAGACCATTGTTGAAATGTATGAGGCCTTTGTTGATGCGCGGGAAGATCCGACGATTGGGGTTATTCTGCTGACAGGGGCTGGACCGCATACGGATGGGAAATATGCCTTTTGTGCAGGCGGCGATCAAAGTGTTCGCGGCAAAGGAGGCTATGTGGATGAGGTCGGGGTGCCACGACTCAACGTATTGGACTTGCAGCGGCTGATTCGCTCAATGCCCAAGGTGGTGATTGCCCTGGTAGCGGGGTATGCCATTGGCGGAGGGCATGTCCTGCATATTGTCTGTGACCTTACGATCGCGGCAGACAACGCCATTTTCGGGCAAACAGGCCCCAAAGTTGGTAGCTTTGACGGTGGCTTTGGAGCTAGCTATCTGGCCCGTATTGTCGGTCAGAAGAAAGCGCGTGAAATTTGGTTTCTGTGTCGCCAGTATGATGCTCAAGAAGCACTAGCTATGGGGCTGGTTAACACAGTGGTGCCCTTGGCAACTTTAGAAGCTGAAGGCTTGCAATGGGCGCAGGAAATTCTGGCCAAAAGCCCGATCGCCATTCGCTGCTTGAAAGCGGCTTTTAACGCGGATTGTGATGGCCAGGCCGGGTTACAGGAACTGGCGGGCAATGCCACCCTGCTCTACTACATGACAGAGGAAGGGGCCGAGGGCAAGCAGGCGTTTTTAGAAAAGCGATCGCCGAACTTTCGGCAGTATCCCTGGCTTCCCTAATAGGGATTCCATGGGTGCTTTGATGACGAAACCTCTATCCTCACAGACAGGTTTTGCTGCAAACCGTCAAAGGATTTCAATCATCATTGACGCGACCTTGTTCCCAGTCTGTGAATAGTAGACTACTTGGCTAAATCCTATCAAAGGCCTCCTTATCCCCTAGTGGTTTGCGAGGCCTTATTCGATTTATCCAAGCGACCGATGAATTGGCTGGAAGGAGGTTTTCCGCTCCTCAAGACATCATCTTTACTAAGTCAACCTGAGGTTGAGACACCTGCCCCTAAGCGCAGATCTGATCGGCAGGCTACTAGGCCCTTCTGGCTGCATAATCAGCCCTTGGAAGTGACACATCACGTTGGGACAGAACCAGAACCTCAGACCAAACCGGCAGCTCTACGGCGGTGTCTATAGACTCGGCAAAGAAAGGCGCTGCCAATGGGCATGGCGACCATTTCCCCTGAACGGGCACGCTAAGTTGCTCGCAGTGCCCGCCCCGTCTCCCTTCTGGAGTGTAGTAACGGCAGCGCTGACAACAGGAGATCCCCAACTGAGTTGCGTTCATAAAAGCCATCCGAAATGCAGATTAAATTTATTGTCCTTATTCACGCCTCAACCTTTCTAAGGATAAAAAGCAAGAACAACTAAGCCTGACAACGTTTTCGCTGCCTGAATGCACCAACCCTTTTTTAAGGTTCTCTTCAGAATTTCTTTAAGAATATATATGCGGTCTTGTTTGAAGGAAAACACTCTTTGGATCCGACTCAGCACTCTAGGGATCACTTTTGAGGGGTTTAAAGACTTGTCAGTCTCCAGCTAATTTCAAGGGCTATCCGACTAGATCGCCAAAGCAATATGAGCTGCTTTGACCGATGTAATCTCTCAGAAGATAGACTTTTCATTCTGGGAAAGACAGAATCCATTGAGGCGATTTCAAACTATGAAAATGCGGGTTTCCAGGCTGGGTAGTGAACGAATGACGCACCTGCCTGACAATTTGTTTGCTAGGAAGCACCCTCTCAAGACAAACAAACCAGACGACCATTGTCTTCAATAAGGCATTGACCAGTCTTAAAAGCTTGCTTGTCGTTATCTTCATCAGTAATTTAGCAGGTGTCTTTATGCAGAATTGTGACTGACAATGCTCTTTTTCAGTTGTATTCCCGTGTTTGTTGGCTCAGTTCGCGCGTGAGCCCTTAGGCAATTTTGTTTGCCAATGATGCGTCATACAGATAGCGCAAGCTGACCAGCGTTGGAGCTCTTGTTGGGGGCATGGG
The DNA here is from genome assembly GCA_039819045.1 of Cyanobacteria bacterium J06638_28. Lineage (GTDB taxonomy): Bacteria > Cyanobacteriota > Cyanobacteriia > Phormidesmidales > Phormidesmidaceae > SIO1E4. Next base: position 175,198 of record JBCBSR010000003.1, on the reverse strand, counting down.
CGCTGGCACTCTGGGCAGATGCTTTGGTGAGTCAGTTGCGCTTGCTTCCAGGTAGACCATTGCTGAAACGCTTCATTGGCATTTTGAGGGGGTGCCCAAGAATTTCCCTGAGGCCTCGGAGCCCAGCTTGGATGAGTCGATAGGGTTGTCCTTGCAGCTATGTCAGAGCGCTGTTGCGGTTGACGCCAGCGCACAGTGGTAAAGCGCAGATCTTGGACTTCATGAATGCTTGCTGAAATCTGCTGATGCAGTTTGGTCAGAATCTTGGTGCGTTCAAAGGTAAGGGTTTGGGCCCAGGCTGAACTGGAGACGGATACCTCTAGGAGCTTGCGATGAATCTTGACTGGCTGGCTATGCTGCGCGACCGCTGTGCCTACCAATTGTGGCCATCGCGCTAAAATCTGACGAAGCGTCGCCGACGCCTGCCATTGAGCTGATTGCTCCAACTGTTGCATGAGGGCTTGAAGAGATTGCATAGGAGACGCTGAGTGGCAGATGTAGCTGTTGATGAAGGTGAAAGCAGTGTTTATATACTACATGTGTTCACTTTTGGGCAGACCTTGCTATAACTAAATGCGAGTTGGCGGGATCGCCGTTGACGCTATGGCAACGGTCGTTCAGTTGAAGTCTGTATGGATGTGGATTGCCAGTTTTTGGCGATCGCGTTAGCCCCCTTGATTGAGAGATAAATTTATGAGTTCCTCAGTTGCGCCTGAACAAGTCAACGCTGCGTTACGCCCTAAACCGTCTTCCCAACCCATCGAGGATGCACAGTCTGTATCGCTCTTAAGTGGTGTACTCAGTAACCTCAGCGTGCAATTGGATTATGAACTGGCTCGCTACCGCTACGCGACGAAAGGAATTGGTAAACCTCGCTCGTCGATGTCTAGTCAATTGCCGCTACAGCCCCGACCTCAATCTCTGCAGCTATTTCAAGGGGCCGATGCAAAGCCAGCATCTAGTGACCAGACGCAGACGGTGGCTCCGCCACCTGTCCCCAAGAATCCACGTCTACAGGTAGATCCATCGGTCGCAAATGGGAGCGTCACTGATACAAGCTCTAATGATGGCCCAGCTGCAGAGGTGGCAGCATTACGCAGTGCTTTAGTGCGTCAATCACAAAACACGGAAGCGACGGAGCTGGATACAGAAGCGACCTACCTGGCCTCCTCTGAGGCATTACTCGAAAGCTTAGGAAACGCTGCTTATGCTGAAACGACGCCATTGGCTCCCCCCGCTTCTGAGTCAAGGGGGTGGACGAAGCATTTAAATACGCCATTGGGTTTAGGCGCTTTTTTGTTACTGCTGGTTGCCAGTGCTGGCTTTGGCTTTGTGTTAGTCAATCCGGTTGCTGTACAGCATCTGGTAGAACAAACCCCCTTGGCCCGATTCTGGCCTGGAACCGTTGAGGATGAATCGGAGCTAGGGACCGACTCCTCCCCGGACGCCCCGGATGGGGTGGCAACTTCAACGCAGACGCCCTTGAATCCCTTGAGTCCTAATCTTGCCGAGAAGGAATTTACGAATTTGGACTTGTACAGTCTCAGTAACCTGCCTCCAACTGCGGGGTTACAGGAGACAGCAGCTGAATCAGAGCGTGCTCAAACGGATGAAAGCGACGATCAGCAAGATAATGACGCTATCCCGACGGCTCAGGCCCCTGCGGGTATCCCTCAACGAGCAACGACGATTCCTCGACGCGAAGCGGTTACTCAGCCAGTAGCGCCATCTTCTTCATCGGCCCCTACAGCACCAAGACCATCTTCACCGTCATCTTCTGGAGCTAGCGCTTCGCCCAGCACGCCGCCACCCTCACAGTCCTCAGCTACTTCGACGCCAGCAGCTGTTTCGCCCCCCCCGACCAGGACACCGTCGAGTGAAGGGGCGTCCCCTGTCGAGGCTGCTACTAATGTTCCAGCAGCTTCATCGTCGTCAACGTCCTATCATGTGGTGTCTGACTACACGGGTGACCCCTCCCTGGCAACGGCTCGTGAATCGGTTCCAGATGCCTATGTACACAATTTCGATATTGGGGCGCGGATTCAGCTAGGTGCCTTTGAAAGTGAAGCTGGTGCCAATGCTCTAATCGAGGAATTACAGGAGCAGGGTATTGATGCCAGTTTGCACACGGTCGGTAATGAATAGAGACGACTCATATTTAAGAGCGCTGATTCTGGTGGGGACTAAGGGGCAGGGGGAAAATGGGGTAAGCGGGGTTAGAAGCTGGCACAGTAGGGCAATTGCTTGTTGAGTACTTGGGTCGATTGAAGCGCGACTTTGGCTGTTGAGCAGGCTCCCCTGTTATCTTGCTAGCAGAGGTTCTATCTAATCGATGTCTTCAGCACTATGAACGTTTTAGGGCGACTGGTTCAAGTGATTCGATCGCAGGTGAATAGCTGGGTGCAGGAGACTGAAGATCCAGAGAAAATTTTGGATCAGGCCTTGATGGATATGCAGTCTGACTTGATTCAGTTGCGGCAGTCCATTGCCCAAGCGATCGCCACCCAAAAACGAACGGAACGACAGTGCAATCAAACTCGGAACTCAATTAAGGAATGGTATAACCGCGCCCAACTAGCGCTTCGGAAAGGGGATGAAGCCGAAGCGCGGGAAGCTCTGGCCCAGCGACAGTCTTATGTGCAGATGGTGGCGCAACTAGATGGGCACATACAGGAGCAACAGCGTATTGTGGCTAGTCTGAAAACGAACATGCGCGACTTAGAAGTGAAAATTGCTGACGCCCGTACCCGACGCGATATGTACGTTGCCAGAGTGCGATCGGCGGAAGCTTCACAACGCATTCAAGACTTGGTCAGTCAAGTTGGCTCCCAGCGATCTTCGACTGGAGCTCTAGGGCGCATGGAAGCAAAGGTGCTAGAGCTAGAATCACAGGCTGAAGCGATCGCTGAGTTGAATCAAGCCTTTCAAGATCAATCGCTTGAAGGTCGATTTGCATCTCTAGAACAGGATGAGACTAGCCTTATTGAAGCTGAACTTGAATCCATGAAGGCTAACCTCCCCCCCGCTACAGAGCCCTAATAGACTCTTCGTGAAGTAGATGTATTGAGCGGCAAGCAAAACGGATCATCCAAAATATGAATTCTATGTGGACAAGTGATCCGTCCACCTTTAAGAAAGATTCTTAAATTCAGGAGTGGGCAAGGTTTAGACGTTCCTGACATCACGTATCGAAGGCTAAAAAGAGGCTTTCCTCATGTGGATAGATCAAGTCTCAAAAATTTAAAATCAGTCCAGTTGCTACCAGTAAGCTTCTTGTCTGCTGGTTGTTCTTTGCTTGAGGGCTCTCCTGATCAGGAGATTAGATGTGACATTTTCAACCTACGCTCAGAGAAAATCCGAAAGCGATTATGACAGCGCGATCGCGCTGATTTACGAACACTCAACGACTAAAAGTTAGTGACTATAGCTAGGCGCAATCAGTCCAGCAAAAGCTTAATACTTTGTATAAAGCAAAGTGTGTTTGGTTCAGCTCCTCCAAACAATCTTCGTACCTTTGTGTCCTCTCGTGCATGACGGATAGAGATAGTCCAGTAAACAGCGATTAGTTGACTGTTTATTTTGATGTTGAAAGCCCCATCCAAAAAGGTGCTTAAAATATTTAAAGTGCGGTTTGCAACGATGGCTAAAGGCTTGTTAAAAGTGAATTTTTGGAAGCAAAGAAATGAGCTTTCAGGGTTTGAATCCGCAAAAGAAGTTGATGGATAGCAATTATTCTGTGAGTAGGTGCAGGGTAATATCATTCGTGGTTTTACGTCTATGAACTATACCAAATATTCCACTGGCAGGTGGTCAAGCTTCCGAGCAATTGATTCAAATCGTCCTGGAATCCCCCAGACATATCTGGCAGTAGGCGTCAACTGAGAGTTTGGGAAAGACAACGGTTTGTGATAACACTCAATTTTGATGTGAGCTAAAACGCTATAAAGATTAATTTAGGATGATTTGTGTTTGTATATAGGCGTTTTCGCGATAGTAGTGTAAATGCACATAGCGAGAAAATGACTTGACTGAAAAGATGTGATAGGCAACTAATTTGAGGCACATCAACTCATCCGGGCTTGAATTCTGAATATTGACTTCTTGGAGGAATAACGAGTCCGAATGTCGAGAAGAAATCGCCTCAATATTCGGATGATGAGGCAACAATTTCTATTTTTTTGGTTAAACTATACAGACCATCGTAGGGTAATTTACCTGCTAGCCTCTGCCCATCGGGTGAACCGTAACGTCGAATGTTTAGTGCAAAGTAAACCTTAAGCTTTCGTAAGCTGTGTTTGGCATTCGCATCTTGTATCGATAGGCTAGAAGAAGTGAAAGTTAACCTTATCTAAAAGAAGGGTGCTGGGGTGCATGAGTCTAAGCCGAATGTTTCTGCCGGAGCGCAGATGACAGCTCGGAATATGGAAGCATTGATGAACCAACCGTTAGGTCTCAGCAATGGGGAACGAGAAACAAAACGCTCATCACAGAGTCTATATCAATGTCATGGAATTGCTGGTCACCGAAGAGGTTGATCGGCAACTCAAGCGCTTGCCAGAGCGCGTTTTAAGATACATCAAACGCTCTGAGGTGGAAACGTTTGCTCTCAATCGGCTGCCGGCCCTTTATGCCTCTAGTGAGAAGGGGCTTCAGCATCAGCGAGACTATGCCAGTCGTGATCTGAAACAGCAGATTGAAAACTCAGTTCGGCAGGCCTTAGCGGCAGTTCAAATTGATCCCATTCGCCTTTCTCAACCGTTGCATTTGGAAGAAGAAGAAAACAGTGAAGCTACCGCTGTTTTACAAGCGCTGAAGGAATGTTTGCATTCGCCCGATTTGACCTGGAAAACAGCACTCGCCAAGTTACAAAAGCTACAGAAGCGACGATCCAACGCTTCCCAGCGATCGCGCACTACTGAAGATCGGGCCATGACTTCGATTCCTTCGCAAAGACCGAATCCAGATCATAGCCAGGCTTGGCGTCCGGGTACTTACGGTAGCCGTGTTAGTTGGCGACCGCGTCAGCAACGTCCTGGTTCTTCAGGTGGTTTTGATGATACCCCTCAACCCTAGTGATTGCCGCTTAGGCGATCGGTTGCGGTGTCTCTAACAGAAGTTGAAAAAACTTGAGATCGAGCCAGCGACCAAACTTATATCCCACCTGGTGGAAGTGAGCGACTTCCTGAAAGCCGAACTGCTGATGCAGTTTACAGCTGGTTACATTATCGGCATCAATGCCCGCCACAATGGCGTGTAGGCTCATCGCCTGCGCTGCCATAATCAGGTGTTGCAGCAGTTGCTTGCCAATGCCCTGACCGCGATAGGCTGGGGCCACATAGATAGAATTTTCGACGGTGTACTGATAAGCAGCCCATGCTCGAAAAGCTCCTAAAGCGGCAAATCCAGCGATCGCACCCTCTACCTCCGCCACCAAAACCGGAAACCCCGCCGTCTGTTTATCACGCCACCAAGCTTGTCGCATCGCTAGCGTGTGGGGTTCATAGTCATATACAGCCGTGGTGTTCAGGATGGCGTCATTGTAGATGTCCAGAATACTGGGGAGGTCGAGCTCAACGGCAGGGCGAATTAACAAAACATCCATGCGCTATCTCTCAGTATGTAGCGACAGGTTATTGCAGCTGGGCTGGAAGCGCCATCGGTCGCACTTCGATATTTTCAACTTTATCCCCTCGTTTCACCTGAACCTTGAGGGGCGTACCCACTTCCCCTGCATCCACCTGAGACTGCACGTCTGTTGGCGTTTCGACGACGATGCCGTTAACACTCTGAATGACATCGCCCGGCTGGAGGCCGCCTGCCGCTGCTGGTGTATCTTCTAGCACCCGCACAATCAATACGCCGCTGTCTTCACTGACTTCGAGGTCTAAATCAGTATCCTCATTGAGGCGAGTCTGCATTTCTGGAGTGAGCAGCACCATCTGTATGCCTAGATAAGGATGCTGGACTTCCCCTGTTTCAAATAACTCGCTGGCAATCCGATTGAAGGTTTCAACAGGAATCGCAAACCCTAATCCTTGAGCATCACGGCGGATGGCTGTATTCATGCCGATGACTTCGCCGCGATCATTCAACAAGGGGCCACCGGAGTTGCCGGGGTTAATGGCGGCGTCTGTCTGGATAAAGCGGACGCGCTTGTCAGGAATCCCGACCTCTGAACTGGTTCGTCCCAGAGCGCTAATGATGCCTGCTGTGACCGTATTATCAAGTCCTAAGGGGTTCCCAATCGCGATCGCCCATTGTCCAGCTGATAGAGTCTCGGTACTGCCGAGGACAACGGCTGGGAGATTTTGAGCTTCAATTTTGATGGCGGCTACATCCGTGACTGAATCCGTACCAACGACCTCACCTGAGAAGGTGCGACCATCCGTCAGTGTGACCGTCACTTCGGTAGCGCCTTCAACCACATGGGCATTGGTGACGATGCGGCCATCAGACGCAATGATGAAGCCTGAACCAGTTCCCTGTTGAAAGGGTTCGGGGGGGGTAGGCATCTCTTCGCCGAAGAAGCGACGAAAGAAAGGATTCTGAAACGCTTCGGGAACTTCGCCACTACTGTTTTCGGCGTCAATCCGAACGACGGCAGTCCCCACTCGTGTGACTGCATTGGCAATGAAATTAGGATTGTTAGGGATATTGGGCGCTAAGCTGACCGTGGGCGCTTCGTCTCCCACAGTCGTGTTGACCGCTGTTTGTAAGGCCGGGTTGCTGGATGCTATGGATGCAGTCTGGTTTTGCTGTGTATTCCAGTACTGGTGACCAGCCCAACCCCCAGCACAGCCTAAAATAAGAGCAGTTGCCGTTAACCCAAGTTGCTTTAGAGGCAGACCCATCACCATCTCTCCTCGCGATTTGGTGTTGCTGAAAACGCTTCTACTCTAGCGAACATAGAGGCAAGGATGGTATCCGAACACAGATTGGAACTCGCAATGTGGCCTAACAGTCTCTCTGTACAGGCTATACAGGGTCAGCCAATTGTTGCTGTCGTCATTGAGTCAGAGTGAATATGAGCATTTGGAAACATCCGCGAAGCAACGCCTTGTCAGTGGTACTTGCCAGTCTCATCAGCACTTTCTCGAACTTTACAGTGATGATGACTGCGGTAGCGGCACAAACCGCTGCAGAGCCAAACGCAGGACTATGCCCGCCCTCAGCTTTATCGCGGGTGCGGACTCATCTTGTCGGGCAAGATGAAACGGTGGCAAGCATCGCCACCGTTTACAAATTACTCCCAGCAACCTTGTTGGGAATGAACCCAAATGCTCAGATGGGAACACTCACGGCTGGAATGACGCTGAAAATTCCACCTTTCAATGGTATCGAGGTATCGGTCAAGCCTGGGGAAACTTGGCAGGATCTGGCCACTCAATATCGTCTCCGCGCCGATATTTTGTTTGAGGTCAACGGTTGTCCGACGGTGATTCCTGATCGCATATTTGTACCTGGGGTTAACTGGTTTCCAGGCGTCGATGTATCGACTACGGATAGTGCGACAGCAACAGCGGACTCGGATGACGATCCACTGACGGGTTATCCCCTCTCTGAGGAAGGAACCGTTATGGAGTACTTCGGCTGGCGACCCCATCCTGAGCGCGAGGAACTGATTTTCAACAGCGGCATTACTTTGACCGTCGAGAGTTCTGGCACTGTTCTAGCTGCAGGTAGTGGAACGGTGGCCTATGTTGGTGACTCGGAAATTTTCGGGACGCTGATTGTGGTGAATCATGCCGAGGGCTTGCAGACTCGCTATGTCCAAGCTGGTGAACCGCAAGTAGCGTCCGGCGATCGCGTCCAGATGGGACAAGTTTTGGCGACGCTGTCGCCCGTGAATGAAACTGAGGGGGTTCTGTATTTCGAGGTGCGCAGTAACTCTGCCTTGGGATGGGTGGCTCGTGACCCCGGCGACTTTATTCCAGCGTTTGCGATTCGCTGATGCCGATGCGGCGTCCAGATACACCTCATGCAGACGTCCAAAGAACAAAGGGGTAGAGGTTAACCTCTACCCCCCCTTTGCAATCAGCTATTCTGCAAGGCTAAACTCCCCGACTAGACGGCAATAAAAGAGGCTGCTGTCAGGGTCGTGGTAGCGACGCCTGACAGCTCAGCTAGGGTTTCATCACCCACGCTGATAGCGTTGCCGTTGAAGCTCAAATCGGTGAAGCTCAGGCTACCCACTAGACCAATGAAGTCGATGCCGACCTCAAAGTCAACGATGGTATCCGTGCCTTCGCCCATGGCTAGCGCAAAAGTGTCAGAGCCAGATCCGCCAGAGAAGTCGTCGCCGGTGAGGGTATCATTACCTAGACCACCCCGGAGCAGGTCGTCGCCATCATCCCCCCAGATGGCGTCATCCCCTTCGCCCCCAAAGAGCTGGTCATTGCCCGCTTTACCCCCGATGCGATCGTTGCCTGCGCCACCGTAGATGACATCATCACCACCGATAATCCCGCCAGACTTACGCGAGTTGCGATCGCCCCGCAACACGTCGTCACCTTCACCACCGTAGATGATGTCGCTTTCAGCTCGACCGGCAATGGTATCGTCACCACCAAATCCATTGAGGATATTCGCGTTCGCGTCACCTTTTAGGATTTCACCTGTGGCACTGCCACTAATGAGGGCTTGGACGGGATTGCGGGGGTCAAAGCTAGTAGTGTCGATATCGAGCGTTGCCGCAAAGCCACCGGCAACCTCAGCCCAATCCACCAACTTGAAGTTAGTGCTGTTGTTTTCTAACTCTTCTTCGTCTTCAACGACGTTTTGTGGATCGTTAGCCCCATCCTGTGCAATGAATAGGCCATTGGGGAAGACGGAACCCAAAGCCACGTTTGTGACATCAAGACCATCGGACTCGTTCACCTGATCGATAGCACCTGTATCCCCCACGGTGAAGCTGCCCAGATATTCGTTGTCCCCCTCGCGGCTAAAAACGGCAAAAGAATTATTGCCCTGACTGGAGACAATCAGGTACCCCGTACCATCGTCGCCGTAATAGAGGGTCAAGCCTTCTAGATCAGCTTCCAGGAAGTCAGCGTCAATGGACTGCACCAGATTGAAGTCGTCACCCGCATCGGGTTCAGCAGCAAAGCGGAGGATACCCACTTCGTTTTCCAGGGCCACGTAGAGGAAACCCAGTTCCTGGTCAATGACCAGTCCTTCCGACTGAGAATCGGCAGCGTCACCCGTGGGCACTGGTAGCTCCAGGGTGCGAACCAGTTCAGCGTTAACCGTACCGTCACCGTTATCCACCAGCTCCAACTGAGCCACCAAATTGCCATCCGCCTGAGTGGTGAAGACATAGGACTTGCCGGTAACTGGACTGACATAGCTGGCAAGTCCATAGGCAGTGGCCTCACCATCATCGACACCAAAGATGGTTTCTAGGATGCCGTCAGCGGTGATGTCGCTGAGCTGCTGCGTAGTGGGGTCAATTTGGTAGATAGCGAGGGTATCGTTGGCGCGATCGCTAAACACAGCCAAATCAACCGCTTCATCACCAAGCTCAAAGTTGTAGACCAAATCTACATTGTTGTAGCGGATATCGCCAAAGTCAGCGGGTAAGTCAGTTTGGACGATGTTGCCCTGGAGATCGAAGGTCGCTAAACCCCCGTCCTTCAGGGTGACAAGCACTAAGCTGTCTTCGGGATTTGCTGGATTCACCCAAATTGCCGGATCGTCGGAGTCACCGAGTAGTGGTGTAGTGCCATCCTCATCATCAACGGTGAGGGGGGTTTCAAGCGCGGACGGAACCGCTGGAATGCTATCGAAATCAATCGCAAAGGCCAGGAACTGGGTGAATTGACCATTGGGGTTGAAGTTGTTGTCACTGGCAATGATCAGCGTCTGACGACCATCCTCTAGGGTTGGCCCAAAGGCTAGAGCTTCCAGGTTATCGGGAGCGATGCCCAGATCCGCTTCGATATCCAGCAATTCCCGTTTAGTTACAGCTGGATCAATCGCGAAGGGGCCAGGGGGCAGAATGTCTCCATCATCCTCTAGTGGCTCCTCACGGAACAGATCAGGTGTGTCGATAACATCCAGAGCCCCCTGAGAGCGGACTTCATAGAGCTTGACAGTGTTGCCCTGCCCGACGGAGAACCCGCGTTCCAGAGCTAAGAAGGAACCGTTATTGTCCGTAGCAAGTAATTCCACCAAGCCATTGGTGTTGAAGGCATCAGGTGGAATGGGAGCTTCCGGAACGGGCTCCACTTCGTAAACGAATTCAGCCACTGCCTCGCCACTTGCCAGGTCATATTTCACGATGCGGGACAGACTACCCTCGTCAACGCTGGCATCAGGCCCATCCTGGAACAAGGCACCCTCTGTTGCCGTATAGAGAAAACGACCATCGGGGCTCAGGGTCACGCTTTCAAACGCGAGATTATTGCGAATACCGCTGCTCTGATCGTCGGTCGGCACAAATTTATCGTCAACGGGTAGCTCAGCAATCTGTTGCCCGTCTAGGGAGAATTCATTCACAAAGGGTGCAACGAGGGCGTTAGCATCGCCTTCCGAAGAAATGTAGAGGGTGCCATCGTCTGTAAGGGCAATGCCTTCAGGGTCGAGGCTGAAAGCGGGGAAAGGATTGCCGTCGGCATCCAACAGCGTGGTCACGTCAGTAAACGCGACATCCCCGTCAGCCAGGGTGCCATCACTCAGGTCAATGGTGAGGGTGTAAAAGCGAGCTGGATCAAACTGACTGCGATCGTCAGACAGCGCGTAGTACACCTCATTGTCCGCATCATAGGCAAGGCCAGACAGTCCACCGACTTCCGTCGCATCAAAGGTGAAGCCTGTGGGGAAGGTCACCTCGCCGAGAAATTCCAGGTCGGTCACTGTGTTGCGATCTTGCGCGACGGTACTGGTATCAAAAACGTCTACATATACCAACCGGTGGTCAGAGGTGGGAAATTCTGCCAGAGGAAAAAGGGGATCAGTGCTCTCTTGCCAGAAAACCTGGGCTTCGGTGATATCAAGGTTGATGGAAGGCAACACATAGTCCACCCGCAGGTTTCCGGGTGGATTGTCGTTTGTAGGGTCGCTAAAGTTGAAGCCAAAGTCAGCCGTGTCAAAGGCAGGATCGCCAATGTGGTCGTTATTCGCACCGCCTTGACGGACGGCGGCATCAGGCCCACCCGCACTGCTAGGCGTGACGGTGGTGTTGACTAGGGGATTATCAAGAATCTGGAGAATTGCGCTGTCGGTACTGTCGCCATCAAAAGGGTCAGCATTTTGGTCGCCCATGATGACGAACTTTTCACCTGCAGCCAGTCCTCCAGTGCCACCGTTATCGTCGTAGATGTAGCTTTCACCGTTGATGTAATCTGACCAAAAACGGATCTCGTCGTGATTGCGGGTGCCGTTGCGGTCTTCAGGGCCATCAAAGACTGGCGGCGTGGGATGACTCGCCAAGACGTGGATAATTTCGCCGTTCACATTGATCGGCAAATCAACGTGATTCTTCGAAGATAGACGAACAACGTCTAACTCTTCGGCGGTGTACCAGTTGTCGGTATCACCGTTGCCGTCGGCATCGTTAGGGTCGGTGGGCAGCAGTGCATCGGGCATATCCTGCCACAGGAATTCCTGGAAGGTGCGAATCTCCTCTTCCACGATGGGATATTTGGAGAAAATGGCGAAGCCAAACTGTCCTGGAAAGAAGCCAAACCCAAAGGCATCGTTAGGGCCGCCAATGGTGCCATCGTTGTTTAAGTCAGCACCTGATGGAACCCCCGTGTTGGACGGTGCAACGTAGACGTAGGGATACTCAATCGGCTCAACGCCGTTTTGGGAAACGGATAGATAGTTTTGCTGAAACAGGTCAGCGGCTTGGCCGTTTGCATCAAAATCAAATTCGTTAATCAGCAGGACATCAGGATTGGTGCGCTGAATAATCTCGGCCACTGACTGAGCCTGACTATTGCTGCCGTCAGACAGATCGGTAATCAAGTCACCCGCATTGGAGCGGTTGAGCGAAGCGTTAAAGGAAGCAAACCGAATAGACATAGTTCTGGGTGCTTAGGACTTTGCATCGGGACGAATAGACGCGGTAGCGGAGTCTGGTCAAAGCAGAAACGGATGCAGGTCTACGGATGCAGTCAAGAGTGCCTGCGATCGCCTGTCTGGCCACCTGGCCACCATTAAAGTGCTTACGTATATCTCCAGAATTTGAGATACACACATCACACACGAGATGAGGATATTCCTGAGAAGTCAAGAGAAGTTTATGGCGACTTTAATGATTGTTCGTGCATCATCGCGACGAAAGCTCCCTGGCTCTCTATCGCCCATCGCGCCTGCGTCGTTCTAACAAAAAGAAACGCTAGAAAAGGGATTTACGGGAAATGCGATACGGTCGTTTCGGCGTAAAACTTCGCCATTTAGGGTTGGTTCTTAGCACTGTTGATGGCCTCAGTTTCCCGGCACCATAGAAACCATAGAGATCAACGAAGCGAATACATTCTTCACAGGAGGCAATCAATGATGGTTCGTTACTGGAGCCCTTTTCAAGAAATGGAAACCTTGCGTCGTCAACTTGACCAGGTCTTTGATGAAGTCACCAATGTTGCTGATTCAGCTCCAACTCGCTGGGTACCCGCAATGCGGTTGATTGAAGCGGGTGACACCTATGTGCTGACGGTACAGCTTCCTGGTGTCAACGCGGAGGATGTCGATGTCCAGGTAACTCGTGAAACAGTCGAAATCAAGGGCGATCGCAAGGCGACTGAAAACGCTGAAGGCACTCGTACCCTGTACGACAACATTCGTTACGGCACTTTTCATCGTGTCGTGAACTTGCCTGAAGCGGTTCAGAATGACTCGGTCACAGCCGACTTCCATCAGGGTTTACTGACGCTAACGCTGCCCAAGGTGGAAGAAGCTCGCAACCAAGTGGTGAAGATCAATCTGGGTCAGGTCAATGGAACCGAGCAACCCGCGATCGCCACTGCTGACGGTGAGCCTGAAACCGCCAACTAGGGCATTCAACGCCGTATTAGCGGATGCTGTAGACAAGATGGTTGCTTACGGCATCAGCCTCTCCTCTTCTCGACAGGTAAGAAAAGATAGCAGTTTTCAGGGCAGCTTCGGCTGCCCTTTTTTGATCATGCGCTGTTAAGGAACCTCGACTAAGAAGCGAATCGCTCCAAATTCGTTGACGTCCACATTGAGCCCAGTTGTCACGACACCACCGCCAGCGTTGCCTGCCCCTGAGGGGAAAACACCCGGTGCGGAAATGCAGAAACTTTCTAATGGACTGACGGGCGATCGGCTTTGAATCGTCCCTCCGACAGGGTCATCGAAGTCTATCGCTGCTGACAAGGCATCGACAGCTTGCAAAGCAAAGACGGGTGGAATTGGCAACCTGGTCGGAGGCTCTAACTCATCACAGACTTGTACGTTGCTTAAGTTGAGACTGCCATTATTCCAGAAATAGATGGAGTACTCGACTTCATCACCCGGCTGTAGCTCTACCCCTGTTGGCAGCTGGAAAATACCTGCTGGTTGGCCAACGTTCCCGGCAGCGTCAAAGGCCGCGTTGAGGTCATTGTCGTTGGTATCGCCCGCTTGATCGTTAAACCCACCGATACCCGTGACTGGGAGATCCGTTCCTCCCCGGACAACGCGAGTGATACGCTTGACGACGACCAAGCTGGGGTTTAGGTTAACGCTCACTGGGGTTGGCGTGTTGTTATTGGCAGGATTGCCATCACCATCTGGATCTTCGTCATTGCCATCTTGAGAATCATCCGTGACGGGTGGCCCAACTGGCGGTGTACCCGTTGCACTAGCGGTGTTATTGGCGTTCAAATCACCGTCACTGCTTAAGTCCACTCGTACGGTGATGGTGATGGTTGCACTATCACCAGGATCAAAGGTGTTTCCGGTTGTAAATAAATTGGTGTCTCCAGTTGTGGTTCCTGTGTAATTCCCATTTTCGGTTGGAGGAGTGCCTGCGAATCCAGCTGCGGGTGTGATGACAACATCTTCTAGCGAAAAACTATCGGCAGGATTCAAGGGTGGGTTGTTCGCTGCCGGGTTAGTGATTAAGGCGTCTTGTAAATCCTCAACCACTTGCACATCGTCGAGAGTGGTTGCTCCTGTGTTGGTGACGATAATCGTGTAATCAAACTCGAATTCAGAGGTGCTGCCAACCTGAGTTGGTGTGCTGACATCCTTAGCCACCCCAATACTTGGGAACGGTATCTGAATAGGGGTTGGTGTATCGTTATTGGTCGGGTCGCCATCCCCGTCTGGATCTACATCGTTGCCGTCTTGAGAATCGTCATCTACTGACCCATTAGGTCCGGTCCCACTAGCTTGGGCAGTGTTGTTAGCAATTAAAGTGCCATCGGTGGTTAAGTCTACTCGTACAGTAATCGCGATCGTTGCCGTGTCCCCAGGTTGAAAGCTATTTCCAGTCGTAAATAGATTAGTGTTTCCAGCTGTAGTGCCTGTATAGCCCGTATTTTCTGCTGGCACTGTTCCCGCAAATCCTGCTCCAGGAGTAATCACAACATCTTGTATGGAGAAACTATCAGCACTATCCGTGGCACTGGTAATCAGTGCATCCTCCAGATCTTCTGTAACCTGAACATCGGTAAGGGTGGTATCCCCAGTATTTTCGACGACTAGGGTGTACGTAAACTCAAACAGACTACCAGAGACGAGGGTTGGGGCTGATACGGTCTTAGCAAGCCCAATTTCGGAGACGCCAATTAGCGTCGTCTTTTCCACTGACTGGGGAATCGGGTCGGGATTCCCAGGATTGAAATCTTCTCGGACTTTGGCATCGAGGAAAGAGGTGCCGGTAATTGTTGTAACGTCCTGAATAGGAGCTCCTACTTGGGGAGTGACGCAGAGCTGTAGTGAGATGGTTTCACCCGGATCTAAGATGCCGGTATCAACTTCACCATCCCCATCGGTGTCAGTTAGGGCAACAGTACCCGTTGAATCGCGAAGTTCGACGTCGTAGTCAGCATCCGTACCCGACAGCGCTAGGTTAACGATGTCAGTGGTGAAGAAATTATTGGTCACCGTAAAAGGGTGACAGACTTCTGTCCCGATGGTGGTAGTGAGTGTGGTATCGGGCGTGATTGTAAAGTTACCTGCAGTTTGAGGCGGCGCGTCGAACAATGGCAAACGACCAACATCGCTATTGACCTCAACCGCTGTTTGGTTATCTTCACGATAATTCAGCAAACTCAGCCGCCAACCGCCTGCATCATCAATCGGTGCTGTCAGATTAATAGTGTCTGCACCATTGTTAATATCGCCACCATTATTCCAGACGCCGTTGGCAGAGGTCGTTCCGGCGACAGTGCTAATGGTAGAAGCACTTGGAGCGTTATATTCGATGCTGACCATCGTATCGAAGGCAGGAGCATCCAAGTCAAAGTTACGAAGAAATAAATCCGTCGTACCAGGGCCTACCAAGAAAAAGAGATCAACATCGGTTGTCTCATCGCTAACCCCAGGTAGTAAGCCATTAAATTGAAACGTTCCTTGGAATTGCCCAATCAACGTATCGTTGGTGGGCACAACAATGGAGAAAGAGTTGTCGTCGCTGTTTAGTCGATTACCGCCAACGCCGTCAATTGGCTGTGCACCCGTTTCACTCGTAACGGTGTAAACGCCGGGAGTTGTAACTGGCCCCAGTGTGATAGAGGTTCCGTCAGGTGTGCCAGTATTTGCATCAATTCGCTGTTGTCCGATGAGGGCTCCGCCAGGATCGAGCAGGGTGAATCGAGTTGGATCCCGGTTAGCTTGACCATTATTAGGATTTACGCTGTTCGGATTATTTCTGACTTCATCTGGAAAGCTGTTACTCTCAGCGTCTTCGATTGTGATAGTGACACTCCCCGGAGTAGGACTATTATCCAGATCTTCTTGGGTAATGTTGATAAAGAATCTGTGCAACCTTTCACTGGCAGGGTTATTGGTCGTGAGCCCTGGACAGTTGGTTGTATACCAGTCCCCAACGTTTGCACATCGTAGCGGTGCACTGGTCTGAAAGTCTAGGCCTGGCACCGATGGGAGCCTGGTTTGAGCCATGGCAGTAGAAGTTCCTGCCAGCAGGGATAACGTGGTGCAGCTGGCCATCATTCCCAGGCGGCCATGAAGGGAGAGTTTTGGGTGCAGTGGGTTGCTGTTCACAGAAAACACGGCTTTTTTCCTGAGGATGAATTACTCAACTTGCAAATCGGATTCGACATCTTCGAAGATGATTTCGAGGCCTTGGGTGTCTTGAAAGATAAATTCAACGCGCCGATCGCGGGCGTAATCTAAGCGGGTAGCCCCCGTCGTGCGGCGCTGAGTTTCGCCCAGCGGTAAAATCCGCATGCGTTCAGCCGCAATGCCTTGACGGAGTAAATAATCACGGGCCGCGCGGGCTCGTCGTTTACTCAGGGCCTGATTGTAAGCATTACTGGCACGGGGGTCGGTGTGGCCTCGCAGCTCTACGATTAAAGAAGGATAGGTCTGCATTGCCTCAGCAATCTGATCCAGCAAACGGGCACTTGCCGGACTGATATTGGCTTGGTCCAGCGCAAAGTGAATATTGCGAGGAATACTCAGGCGAATCGATTGTGTGACGGGCGGTTCAGGCTCAGGATCGGTTGGTACAAGTACGCCATCGGCAAAACAGTTGGCAGCGTAGGGTTGCTGTTCTTGTCGGGGTGGCAGGGTGCCGTCCAAACCAGTCACGCTAATGACAGGTGAGGGTTCAGAGGTGCCGTATTGCGGATCGGAGGCGATCGCACTTAACCAGTCCCCATTAGCCGCATCCCACAGGAACTCAAATTCCCCCTCAGCGTTAGCCACTGTTTGCATCAAGGGCTCCCCTAGGGGACTGTATACCCCAGCATTTTCCTTGACGCGGTAGAGTGCAATTTCGCTGCCGGGATCCGCTTTACCCACTAGCTGAACGGTATTTCCGGTGCGCTCAAAAGCATATTGGGCAAACTCGGGTGCATTGATGGCACCGTTAGCTGTTTCGCGACGACGCTGGAAGGAGTTCCGAGGAGGATTAGGGCCATCGGCCTGCTGAAAATCTTGCACACCGACATTCTGGCGTGCAACCAGATCAATGCTGAGGCCGTCCAGCTGCGTAAACCGATTGTTTTGGATCAGGTTGCGATCGCTTAGGGGATAGGCCGTGACCGCCACACCTGGCCCCGGCTGATAGCCGATCTGGTTGTCCAGAATTTGGTGGTCTTGACCCATCACGTACACGGCAGCTCGCTCTAAGCGTCGTCCGTTGAAGATGATGTCATTGTTCTGAATCAGGGTGGCCCCTTCTGGCTTAAACATGAAAATGCCACTGCCGTCATTCGCGCAAACCAGGTTGTTACTCAACGTCGTTCCGTCGAGCTTGCCTTCCAGGCGCACTCCGTCAGGCATTCCAGCGCTACCGTTCGCGATGATCGCGTTACCCACCAGCTGCAAGCCTTCGGCTCGAAACCCCGTAATCACCCCGCTGCCTTCCTGATGCTGAATCCAATTGTTCGTGATGCGCACATTGACGCCGTTGAAAACGAACACGCCAAAGGCAGAGCGTTGCTCTGGCACGTTGCCATCGACGCCAAAGCCCAGCCAGTTTTGCTCAATGACGATATCCTGCGGGGCTTCCGTCCGGTCTTCGCGATCGAAAGTAGAAACGGGCGGCGAATCCGGGCTAGCATCCTGGGGCGGTGGCACATTGTCCACAAAAATATCGGCGGCAGGGGTCGTCAGCGTGGCGCGGGCAGACGACCAAAAGCCATACAGACTGAGTCCTTTAACCGTGATGCCATTGCCTGCAATGGTCAACCCACGAAAAATTTCGGTATCCGGCGCGGGGGTGAGACTGACCGCAGGTGTCGGAACGGTTGGGAAAAAAGGCACGAGCGCCCCATAGCCAGCCTGAGTCGTTCCATCAATCGTCAATCCATCGGCTACCAGGGGGGGCAGCACTGACGTCAGATAAATCGTGGTTGCATCTGCGGGTAAATCAAATTGAATGCGATTGCTTCCAGAGCCTGGCGCGATTTGAGCTTGCTCGGCAGCAGAAAGGGACTCCAGCAATAAGGTGCCATTGGCGATCGCGATCGCTTCCCGCAAGGTCAGTCCTTCATCCGGCGTGAGCGGCCCATCTTCCGCGCTATTGACGGTAATAGCTAATCCTGTCGGCGTTTGGGCGATCGCTGGTGACAGGCGCCCCATGCCCATACCCAGCAACATCAATATCCACCAAAGCTTCATTGGTCACCTCCTGCTTCCGAACTGGAGTCGGCGGATTCTGCGGTATCTAATTCGGTATCGGAACGGCGAGCGACTTCTCCAGAAGTAGCGGCGGCGGCTCTTTCCACAAAGGATTCCTCCTGCTGGACGGGTGTCACTTCCTGGAGGCCAAAACCGTTGAGGAGCTCGTTGACTTTGAGCTGTACCCCAAAGTAAGGGCCACTGGCCGAACGATACCCGCCGCCGCCAAAACCATCGTTATCGACGCTGCCAAAGCTGTAGCCCAAACCAAAGCGTAAATCGGGCGTGAGATAGTACCCGAGTTCAACCGACGTGCCAATCTCGCTGTAGCTGGCAGCCGGTTGCATGATATAGCGGATTTCTCCCAACACATCCCAGCGATAGGCAAAGCGATAGGCGGCTCGGCCCTGGATCAAATGAATGCTGTTCCCAAATTCAAAGTCATCTGAGATGCGAGCGTTACTTGTGCGTAAGGCATACTTCCCGTAAAACTCCCACTGCCAGTTAGGGGCATAGATTCCCTCCATGGCCAGGGTATGGTCAGAGGAGCCAATCCCGCTGCTAATTAGCAAGCTATCGGGACTGGTGGCTGGGTTGCGCCGATACTCGTAACTCAGCAAGCCATTGAACTGATCGCTCAATGGATTCCGATAGGCCATCCCTAACTTCAAATTCCGAGAACTACCCAGCAAACCCGTAATGCCCTGGTTGGCATAATTGGCCTGCTGATAGCGGAATAGAGTGGTGAGCTGAGGGGTGATTTTCCCCGCCGCCGCCGCAGTGAAAACCGTGTTGTCACCGGAAGAGGAGTCCCGGTGTTCCAGCCGCGCACTGGCTTGCAAGTCAGGATTATCCGTATATTCCAAGCCAATTGAGTAGGAGGTGCCACCCACAATCCCCAACGCGGTACCGCCTAGACCAACGGCATAGGGTTGCTCAAACTGCTGGCCGGCCCCTGTGTCATTAAAGGCGTCGTTGATGACATGTTCTAACCCTAAAGTGGCCCGGAGTCCTGGGGCTAGCACAATGCGATGGTTTAACCCCAAAGCCGATTGACCAATCAGCCCTCCGTAGCCGCTAATCAACGAGTAACGACTCCTTAGGGAGGTGTTGTCGCCCAAGGCATAGTCGGCAAGGGTATCCAAGCTCGTGATGTTGCGGGGTTCGTCGCCGCCCGTAACGAACTGCTGGGACAAACGCACTGTAACCCCTGGCTGAGCGGCCCAATCCAGGGCTAATGTGGTGCGATCCGGATATAAAGGATCTTCCTCAGACCCAAAGTTGAGTTCACTTTGAGCCCGGAAACTTAAGGTAGGGGCAATGGGGATAGCCAGACGCGGCACCAATTGGCTCGCGCTGGTGCTGGTATCGTCAATACGATCGCGGCGATCGCGATTCACCAAATCCACCCCGAGATTCACGACCCCAACTTGTTGGGTGACGCCCGCGCGAAACGTGGTGAGGGTGTTATCGACAAATTCACCTGGGGTTTCAAACTGGCCCGGCGACAGTAGGTCAAAAGCATCTGTGGTGACTTCCGGTGCCCGACCCCGGTTGATTTCCTGATCAAATTGAACATTGAGCCGGGTTCTTCGACCCAATGCGGCCTCTACCCCAGCCCCCCAACGGGTCTGACCAGGACGAAAACTCGTGGTTGCCGTATTGGTGAAACCGCTTTCCGCACTCCGCAGATAGGCATTCCCCTGAATGCTGGGCGCAAACAGAGGGCCGCGCGCTTCCAAACGGTAGGCGTTGCCGCTGGCGGATTCGCCAAATCGATTAAAGTCTGATCGGGCGAATTCCCCACTGAAGCGTCCAGTTTTGCCAAAGGGCAACGTGACATCGAAGCCGAACAGGTCAAAATCCTGATCGCCCTGGTTTTCCGTTAGCAAGGTGAAACCGGCCCAGCCTCCAGCATTGGCCTCACCTTCCTGGAAGTTGTACTGCAAACGACTGGCGAACAGACTGCCATCGCCGCTAGTGCTGTCTACCTGGTAGGTGGCAACAATGCGCCGCACCATGGTTTCACCCAGCGGATCGACCTCCGTCCGGTAAATTGGCTCGCGAAACAAAATCGACCCGCGATCGTAGTCAATTTCGTAGTCGGTCACGCGGTTTAACCGTTCTCGCCGCAGCACCGTACCGGGACGATTCAGCTCCTCAACCTCAATAAAAATGTCTTCACTTCCCGGCAAAATCACCCGCTCTGACAGAAAGTAGTAACCACTGGTGCCATCCGGCGCAATAGTATCGCGCTGAAAAGGGCGAAGATTATTGGCGAACATCGCCGATATCTGGAGGTTGCCCAGGGTGTAGTTACCCTTGAATCCGTGCAGTTGGCGGTTGATCGCCGTAAATTCCTGGGACGATCGCGCAAATTCAGCGGTAGTGTAGTCACCCCACATGAAGTAGTCAGCCTCAGCCCCCAGAATAGGAGAATCGCGCTGAAAGCGCACGTAGAAGCTATCAATCGAAGGTGTCAGGTGATCAACCTGAGAGCTGTCCCCATAGACGGGGTACTGGTTCTCACAGAACTGATCATCCCGAAATAGGCGATTGCCATCACAGGTTTCATTGAGGGCACGACGGGTATTGAGGGCACCCGTGAACTGCCACTCCCCCAAGGTGCCAGTGGCAAAAAGAGCGGCCCCCAGGTCAAATTCCGTTTCCCCGATATTGTCGGGATTCAGGAATTCGCGGAAGCTCCCCCAGTAATCGGTGGCACCGGGGCCAATCCGGAGGTCAACCACACCTGCTACCAGTGAGGGCCGCAGGTTGGTAACAAACTCGATTTGGGTGAAGGCTTCAACATCGGCGGGACGCTCAAGATTTACCTCTGGCTCAATGCCCCGCACGTCATAGCCTGAGACCGCTGCTCGGACGCGAACCGACTGCGCTTCCAGGCTCGATTGGAGGACGGCCTGAAATGCACCCTGACGGGCCAAGACTTGAAATCCCGGTAGGTCGCTGTCATAGTCAGCCCCCTGAAATTCGCCCGCTGCGGTGGTCAGCGTGACTACTACATCGCGGGGAAGGGGATTCCCTTCGGCATCGGTAATCTGACCTTCCAGCCTGACGGTTGAACGCTTGTTGGCTGGTATGGCTGGACTCGTTGCCGGAGTCAACTCCATCAAGAACGCGGGTGCTTCATCCGCAGTGGTTGCCGAATCTGGGCGCACCGGTTCGGTGAGATCAACAGGGAGAGGTGCTGTATCAGTTTGCCCAAAGAGACCATCGGGCAGGACGAGAATCGGCGTGGTTTCGTCAGCAAGCTGCCCCGTGACGATTGGAGGTGTACTTTGATTAACCCCTGATTCCTCCTCTGTTGCCAGTGGGGCAATGCGAAGGGAATCGCTCAGCGGCACGATCGCAGGCTGCGCAGCAATATCAGCATCGGGAGCGAGACTCGTAGCTCCAGCATTGCTTTCGGCACCTAAAGCCCCTGCGGATGTTTCTAATTCCTCGCTAAGGGAGGCAGTCTCGATCGCGGTAGCATCCTCCGATGCTGACAACTCCACTGCATCCACACGAATGGGTTCAGTTTCGCTAGCATGGGATAACAGAGGCCGCCAAAGGTCAGCCGCGATCGCCCAGACAGATAACCAGCCTAGGGTTGCAATCAAAAATTTCATGGTTCTACCCCTCCCCAAATGCTGGTGTGACGCCAAAATTCATACGGGCTAGACCACCCGGTGACAATCGCACCAATCGAGATTGGCTATTGTCAGCAATGCGATATAGGTTGGGGGCCAGGGTGTAGCCCGGCAGACTTGAAAGATCTAAAGTGCCGACCCGGTTACCGGACAAAACATTGATGATGGAAAAGAGGCCGTTCGGATCGGTCAGGATACGATTGCCATCCTCTAGGAACACCACTGCATTGGGTACGCCTGGCTCACCAGGTTGCTGCTCACCATCAAAATTCTTATCCACAAAAACGCGACCTACGATGGTGCCGCAATCGGCCAGAATACCGGGACGAATAGCTAACTGAAAAGTTGCTGTACTGGTTGCTCCGGGCGTGGCTGCCTGAGCCACATTCCGTCCCGAACCGCGCACCGCATCCGGTGTGACTAGCGCAGCATAGACGATGGATAGCTCATCCCCTGGATCAAGGGAGGCATTCGCAAATTCCAGCGTGAAGGTGCGGTTGCTAACAGCGGTGTTAGTGATGGCAAATGGACTGCTGTCAAAGGAATTCTCAATCAGCTGCAAGCCCAGAGGAAGCTGGTCGGTAATCGTGATGGGCGACGCGGTGCGATCCGACCCGTTCCTCACCAGCAAGCGATAAACCACTACATCACCGGGCTCAGCAGCCCCGCGATCAGCCGTCTTAATCAAGGTGAGTGAAGGGGTTCCGGGACTATTCAGCGTGGTGACATTGGACGTGCTCGTGCCAGGGTTGCCACCGGGGTCAGTAAAGCCTGCCCCGGCTTGGTTTTCAATTTGAGCATACGCAGCCGGTGTGCCGATGGCGAAGCGAGCGCCTTCTCCCAGGGCAAGGCAATGCGTAATTAGAAACGTAATAACAGCAATCAGTGCAAACTTACCTTTGCATCGACGCCCCAGGCGGCTAAAGCGTTGAACAGTAAAGTTTAGGACTGCATCCAGACAAAAACGTTGCGGCATTCTCTTTGGTAGAAATAAGTCGCACCCCGATGAGATCCTGATCGCTGCCGTCACAGACGGGCCAAAAATCAGGATGATAAATCTTAGACCATTCCCTGAAAAAGGGAACATTCTTTACTAGCTTCTGAGTTCCGAGTAGCCTGAGTAATTTATTATTCGCCGCGAACGGACATTGCCTTGCAGACAAGTTAACGACAGAGCTTATTTACCCAGAAAGAACTCAGTCCACCATCCAAAAACTCCGATAAGGCTGCTTAAACACAGCCCCGTTCGACGAGTCGAACAGAGTTTTGAATATCTTAAAGATTCAACAAGTTATGTTTGAAAACCCAACATCCTAGGAATTCTCATCGGCACCCCCAAGTATTAATACATCAAAAATCGTATGTGGACAATCCCTATGCAAAATAGACGCTAGTCTCTATTTTGAAGTTTGTCGACTTCGCCTGCCGCGTAATAGATGTCTATGACCAATGTTTAGGGATTGCGTTCGCGTTTTGATTTGACTATTTGCTAGGAAGCATTTTCTGATGTCAGTGCGCTGATATTCCTAGTCAGCATAACTTTTGTCACTAATGCCAGGGGTATAATAGCTTTTTGCGAGTTGATGCCATAACCTTTTGATGTGTCGGCAAGTTTTAGCAGGGCTAATCTTTACTGCCTATCTCAAGGCCGCAAACGGTATTTACTCACACAGTAAATTCCTGCAAGTTGACATTAAATCCTAGGTTTTTAGGGGTAAATTGACCCTGGTAGCGACTTCGTGGGAATCAATGTTCATTGTCTTGAGGCTCTTAGCAGTCATCGCATGCCTGAATTTAGCCCAAGGTCAAGTGCAAGCGAAGGCATTGGGAACTAGACCCTAAATTGGGAACTAGTCCCTCAAGTAGATCGTCTAGCCCCTAATATTCAGTAATAAGTTTTAGCTTGTAAAAGCGAGTTTTCTGGTGCAGCGTAACCTAAGTATTCTGATTATCGCGACGGCTCAATTTCTGGTGAGTAGCCTGTCACTCTTGTCGGGTGTTTTTCTCGTATTGTTGATGACGGGTACGGTGCAAGTATTGTCGAATGACCTTGCCGGATTGCCAAACTATCTCAAAGGTCTGGTTTTGCTCGGGTTAGCTATTAGTCTTTTTGGCCTGATCGTGACCTACGGGCTCTGGACTTTGAAGCCGTGGGGGTGGTTCGGCTCGCTTCTGTTTCAAGGGCTGTGTGTTGCCAATAATGGGCTGGCGCTACTCGCTGGACAGCACGTCTCGGCTGGGACTTACTTTTCTGTTTCGTTGTGTGTTGCTCTGGGAGTGGGGTTATGGATGCCGGGCGTGCGTGATTTGTTTGAGGCTTCAGAAGCTAAGCGTGTGTCTTAGGGGTCTGTCAAACCTCATAAGCTAGGGTTGAGAACTAGGGAAAGAAAAGGGGAGAGGGGAGCAAGAGAGCAATTGTCTCTAGACTGGGGGTGGCGGTCAATTCTGAATTCCCTCCTCAGGGAACGATCGCCCCTGCCTACAATAGGCACAGTTTCCCTGAGTGCCCCGCAATGCCAACGCCCCGCCTCCTCATTATTGGCCTGGACTGTATGGAACCCTCGCTAGTGTTTGAACACTGGCGGGATGATCTGCCCCACTTGAGACGGTTGATGATGGCGGGCAGCTATGGTCGTTTGGCAAGCAGCATTCCGGCTATCACGGTGCCTGCCTGGAGCTGCATGATGACGGGACGCGATCCCGGTGAACTAGGCATTTACGGCTTTCGGAATCGGCGCGATCGCGACTATCACAGCATGGGAATTTCCGACGGACGGGCGGTGAAGTTTCCCCGTTTGTGGGATGTGCTGGGGGATGCGGGATGGACGGTTGCCGCCTTGAGCGTACCGGGAACGTCGCCACCCTACCCAGTGAATGGCTCGTTAGTGTCCTGCTTCCTCACCCCTGGAACCGATGTGCCTTTTGCCCATCCACCGGAGCTGGCCGATCAGATTCGCGCCTGGATGCCCGACTTCATGATGGATGTGCCCAACTTCCGCTCCGACGAAAAGCAACGCATCCTCGACAACCTCTATAACCTCTGCAATCAGCGCTTTACGTTGGCTGAGAAGCTCATTGGACGCGATCAGCCTGACTTCCTCATGCTGGTGGATATGGGGGTCGATCGCATTCACCATGCATTTTGGAAGCCGATGGATCCCCGTCATCCCCAATATGAGCCAGGATCCCCCTTTGCTAACGCTATCCACGACTATTACGTACATGTGGATCAGCGCATTGGCGAGCTGTTGCGGCACTGTGATGATGAGACGGCAGTACTGGTGGTGTCGGACCACGGCGCTCAACCCTTGATGGGCGGGATTTGTATCAACGAATGGTTGATTACCAATGGCTATCTCACCCTGAAGGAAGCGCCCTCGGAACCGCTGGCGTTGGATAAGGTGGCCGTGGATTGGGAGCAAACGCAGGTTTGGGGAGCAGGGGGTTACTATGCCCGCATTTTCCTGAATGTTAAGGGACGTGAACCCCAGGGTATTGTCTCGATGACGGAGTATGAAACGCTGCGGGATGAGCTGGCGGCAAAGCTATCGCAACTGACCGATCCCACAGGCAAACCGCTGGATGTCAAAATCTTTAAACCCCAGGAAATTTATCAGAAAGTGCGGGGACGCGCCCCGGATTTGATTGTGTATTTTGATGATTTAGCGTGGCGATCGGTAGGCAGTGTGGGCCTCCACAGCCTCTACACGGTAGAAAATGACACCGGGCCGGACGATGCCAATCACGCCCCTTTAGGCATGATGGTTTTTCACGACCCGCGATCGCCCAAGCAAGGTCAGGTGATTGCCGACGCACAGCTGTATGACATTTTGCCGACGATGCTGCATCGCTATGGGCTGGAAGCGCCGAAGGGGCTGCGGGGTAAGGTGTTGGATATTTGAGTTGAGTGCCGAAACCGAGGTTCTAACCGAGGTAAACAAACGGCTTTATCTAATGCAACAAGAACCCCAATTTCTAAGTCGCTAGTAGAGGTAAGGCGTAATGGTCACACAGGAACAGGCTAAAAAGAAAAACTTTTCCAGTTTCAAAAAAGTGGAGGCCTTTAAGTTGCTGGGGCTGACTGACTTGCAGCCTTGGAACATCGAAGCGGTTCCTGTTGCACCCAGTCCCTTTTTTCAAGAGCGGCTGGCGCGTCTTCAGCGGCACTTCGATTTGGAGAGTGGCGAGGAAGCTAAAAAGCTACTGATTGATGCGGTGTGTGATGAGGCACTGGAAGGGATTGAGCATGTCAAGGTGTGGAAGGCGGCAAGTTTAGAAGGGGAAATCGTGACGGGCGTTGCTGATTACTTGATGGCTGAACGTAAACGCTACCTGGAAGCGCCATTTGTCTGTGTGGTGGAAGCTAAGAAGGATGATTTTGAGCAGGGATTAGCTCAATGCCTGGTGGAAATGGCGGCTTGCCGCTGGAGCAATCAGCAAATCGAGCGCGATATCGAGGTGTTTGGCATGGTTACCAATGGTGAGGGCTGGAAGTTCTATCGCTTCGCGATTGACGGAACGGTCTGGGAGACACCACTGTATGCGTTGCAAGGGGTGGCAGTGTTGTTAGGGACGTTGCGGGCGATTTTGCAGGTGTGTGAAAGGAACCTAACGCAAAGTTAAGGGGACAGTCCCCAATCTGAGAACTACTTACGACTCTGGCGTTGCATACTCATCCCCTAAGTGTGCAACGCCACAAATTCAAATTGCTGTCTTATCACACAACTTTTCCGAACAGTTTGCTGTTCTCCCACCCTAAGCCTATAAGTGATAGGAAAGATAAGCGCGAAGACTTTGCCCAAACTACCCCCCAAAAATTACACTGCGTCAGTTGACTTCCCCTCGGAGATTTGCTTGCAGCCGATTGGTATTGTGCGATCGCCCTACACAGAACGCCACGGGACGCCGCGACAATCCCAACTCTCGACTGCACCAGCAAACTATGAGCCCGCGATCGCCCGCATTGAACTCTTCCCTGATCGGATTCCGCCAGAAGCGCTGAGAGATTTGGATGGTTTCGAGTACCTTTGGGTCATTGCGTGGCTCCATCTCAACAAACACTGGAACCCCACGGTGATTCCTCCCCGTGGCCCACGCATACGACGTGGCACTCTGGCCACTCGCGCCCCCCATCGCCCCAATCCGCTTGGACTGAGCGCCACACGTATTCTGAAAGTAGAGGGACAGATGATTCATGTTGCAGGCATCGATCTGCTGGATCAGACACCCGTGCTAGACATCAAACCCTATGTTCCTTACTGCGATGCCTTCCCTAATGCCCAGAGTGGCTACGTGGATATAGCGGAACAAGCGATCGCAGCCGAAACGGATATCTTTGGGCAAGCTGGGCACCCCTTCAAGCAAACCTAAGCAGCAACATCCAACTGAATATTGGGCTCTATGGTCGAAGACAGCTGTTCTATGTGTGAAGGGTTCCTACACTCCCAGACGGACGCCTCTAAACTCATCTCGTTTACCACACCGGCATCGGGTGATATCAATTCTCCCCTTCACGACTACAGATTCTGTCCCTGCGCTTCCTTGCTCCATCTGTAGCTCTAATGAAGAAACAGCATTGGAACGGTATTGAGGGGCGAAGCCAACTAGCGAGCCCACTCAGAATTTCTATCAGACTGTCTGTAAAGTGCGTCAAACAGGATGTATTTTTTCCTCAGAAGGGGTGAACGGATCAAAGCCCCTGTCTTTCACCGCAGTCCCAAAAGTTAAGGATTACAGTCAACCGAACTTGCTTGTTTACAGGATTTTGTAGGGCCTCGTCGCGAGTCAAATTCGCGATCGCCCAAGCGTTCCCTGTTCCACTAACCCAAAGGCGTTCATCACTATGGCAACGCTATCATCACACGAGTTCTCTGATGGGCGCTTAATCGCGCCGGAGCGAGTCCCGGAAGGATTTTTATGGGTTGATTCTCAAGGAGCCTGGTCTACGGGTAAATTTTTACTCAGCTTCGTGTGGACTTCTCTTTGGTGCGGTATCTCATTTCCGGGCTTCACCAGAATGCTGCTCAACTTTCTAGCCGACCCTCATGTGGGGCGATTCCTGATGCTGTTGTTTGTGGGCATGTTTGCAGCGGCAGGCGTTGGGATGATTTGGAATGGCCTGCGCTGGCTAAAAATCGTTTCTGCATTCCAGCCGGGGGAAGTTCTTTTACCGTCTTATCCACTACGAATGGGAGAGACCTTTAGACTTCGGTTTCGTCGCGCTTTGCGTCGCGGCCATACCCATCGGCCCGGCAAAATTATCGCCAAATGGCTCTGCTACGAATGGGTGCAATACCGTCAGGGCACCGATATCGAAACCAAAGTCCATATGCTTTGGGAGCAAGACCTACCCACGATGACCGTTTCAACCGGCACTCGCGTGGCCACCTATGAGACGAAACTAACCGTGTTGCCAGAAGGGCCGCCCTCCTTCGATGCCGAGCATAATCAGGTGCGCTGGGAAATTCTGATCAGTGTCGATGTGCCCGGTATTCCACAGGATACGGCTCACTTTCGGTTTGCAGTTGTGCCGGAGGCGGTGTGATGTTTGAAATGTTTTGGCAAAATCAGCCGGTGACTTTAGGTAACGAGCTGGCAGGCACGCTCGTTTGGTACTCTTCTGAGGGCGCGATCCCTCAAGACGCCAGTGCCTTTGTCTACTGGTATACCGAGGGTCGGGGCGATCGCGACCAGCAGACGATTGGCAAGATTCCCCTTGCGCCAGAGCAGCTGATTGCAGGGCAACAGGTCGATATCCCCTTTGCAATGCCGATTCCCCACAGCGGCCCCATCACCTACAACGGTTCGCTGATCCGCGTTATCTGGGCAGTGCAAGCCTGGGTGAAGCTGCCTCGCATACCCAAACGAGACACCACCCAAACCTGGCCCTTTCAGGTGATGCCGCGATGAAGCCGATGAGTCGCGCCCCCAATTTTGCCCTTAATCCCTATCTCGCTCTGGGCTTACACTCGAATCCCTTTGCTCTGGGTGAGCAGGCAATGTCGCAAAGCCTGTGGATCGATCGCGGCTGGTCCCAGGCTCCAATCCCAGCGGCCCAGCAGTTGGTGCAAGTCCTGGGCGGTAAAGGTTTTGGCAAGACGGCCCATTTAAGCCATTGGCGATCCCAAACTGGCGGCCCCTACATCTACTATCCTCCTGGATGGGGCCGCTTCAAGGTACCCCCTGTTCAAAAAATTGCCTACTGGGACGAAGCCGATCGCATTCCCAGCCCCTTGCTGCTGGAGGCATTCAGTCGGGCGGCACGGACTCAAGCCACCGTCGTCGCGGGCACCCACACCGACCTGAGTCCCTTCGCAAAACTCGCAGGGTTGGCGGTGCAAACGATTCGCTTGCCCCCTTTAGAAGCAGCAATGTTGAGAGTTTGGGTCGATCGCCAAATTCAAGCGGTGCGTGTGCCGGCGAGTTCCTGTTATCTGGCATTGTCCGCTGAAACGGCACGGGAAATTGCCGCGATCGCTCAGGGGTCTTGGCGCGCAGCCGCCGATGAGTTACATATTTGGGCTGCTGTGAGGGCGAATCAAGCTGTGAGGGCGCGATCTAAACCCTGCCCACTGTGAGAACTGTAGTTTTATATAGCTAGCTGTTGAGGCAACTTTCCTGGCCAAGGAGAGGTGCCGCAGGCGGTGAGGTTTGCCAAAACCGAAAACGCTAGTTCTGAACCTGAATAAGGTTTAATTGCTCCGCTGTCTTAAACGTACCGTCTTCGTTCAGGGTAAGCGTATGCTCAAGATGAATTGCACCGGGAATATGGCCGCTCCGCTCGGTTTCCTCGGGTGGCTTCATCATAAAGATTGCGCCACAGTACTCTTGGATGGTGCGCACATCCAGTAACAAGCAATCCGAGCGTTCCAGAGCCAACGCCACCTCTGATTGCAGCACTCGCAGGCTAGCATCCGGCGCTTTCGCAGCATACTGAGTTACGGGGAAACTGGCGAATTCCGATGCAATCGGACGTCCTTCCGCTACCCACTTCTGATGATCGCCGTTGAGCACATAGACATTGCGGTGTTCAACGAGGTGAAGCAGCCAAGTTGAGCAGAATCCCGTGGTGCGTTACTTGGTTGAGCGTCATGCTCCCGTTCATGAGGCACTCGTCACATCGCCTAAAGTCTGGACAACGATTTGTCCTCGTCCCGATCATGGGCATGTCATGGCAAGGCCAATCGTGAGTGGTGGGCAATTAGTCGGGGCGGTAGGCCGTACTCGCGATCGTTCAATGCCCACTTTTAACACCGCAAATTTGACTGACTTGAGTGCGATTTGTCTTCATATTTCGGTGTGGGCTTCCATTACTCGATTACAGCCCCAGCCATGCAAAGCTGATTGCTTAACCCCACGGGAACTCGAAATTGCTGAATTAGTGGCCTCGGAGCGGACCAATGCAGCAGTTGGTACTGAACTCTGGATTACGGAGAACTCTGTCAAACAGGCATTAAAGCGCATGTTCCGTAAACTTAAGGTTTCATCTCGCACAGAGATGCTTGCCCAGCTCTTGGAGAATCAGAGAAAGCCGTAGCGAACACTGGTGGAAATCCCTGTAGAGGTGCGCAACCCACCCTCAGATCCTTTAGCGTGGGCGTAGCGGCAAGCCAGGGAATGACCATCGACAAGAACGAGCAGGGGAGCAGTTGATTCAGCCATGGGTATCCGCTGAACAACCTCGATCCAAGAGGCTTTAACATTTCTCTGAGCAATCGCTCAGATGCAGTCGCACTGTTTGCTGAGCGAGAGAAGCCAATACGGGAACCATTAGCGATCGACAACTGCCTGGAGGACCTCATGAAGTATTCAGCTGTCTAGCAAGGAAAGTACTGTTGCTGTTGCAGGTCTTACAAGGAGGCATCAACGAAGCCGCAAGATTTATATGTACAGCTAAAGGTTTGTCAGAATACGCTTGTAGCTGGTGGAGTAACAAGCTAAAAATCCTTTGCTGTTGCGTAGCGTAATGACACCACGAGTATCTATCGAAGATTCCTCTAGTGAGGGTTGTTCCGGGACTGAGCCAATTTTCTGGCAATGCCTCACCCAAGCCTCAACAGATTCATTGAATGCACTTGCTTCTAATTCAGCCATCTTAAATATTGCTTCAACACTCAAAGTACTATCTAAGCGTAAAGCCTATTCAGCACGTGATATAGGCTACATGCAGTTTTATGAGCCTTTGGATGTGTTTTTTGACTATCAACCCTTTCCCATCGAGGTTTTTGAGGGCAGGCTCTGAGCGTCCGTGATTTGCTGCCTTATTCTACGGTAGTTTCTCCACCTTTCGGATGCGGTCTTGCCTCAGCCTTTTCCACTCGGATAAAACAAAACCTATCGCGATCACGAGTCAAAATAAAAAGCCGACTCCTTGCGAAGTCGGCAAAAAAATTTGTTGCTCTCTCAAGTTGGAGGAAACGATGTCAGACCTAGTGCTTCCGCCTGAAGAACCTGGCGTGTTGCTTCTCTCCACGGAGTATTGTATCAAGCCACACAGATTTTCTGTCATAAATCTTCAGGTTTTTCAGCTAATTCTGGCAAAAATATCGAGGTTTCAAGGAAAACTCACGATATTTATCGCTAAACGGTCATCAAAGGTTGACAACTAACCGCTTTTTGGATCCGCTAGGAAGGGAGAAAAGCCAGCTCCGGTGAGGATGGCTGAGCGTCTAACCACTTACGTATCGACTGCGGTTGTCCCCAGAGTACTTTCTCATGGGTATAGATGACCATGCCCGGTCGCGCTCCTTTGGGTTTAAAGACGTATTGTGGCTCAGTATAGATGACGGGAACCTGATCCGCTTGCTTGGCGCGGCTGAAGTAAGCCGCTAAATCCGCCGTGAACTGAAAGTCTGCCTCATCTGGTACCTGGCCTGCGTGCAGCCGCAGCAGTACATGACTGCCGGGAATTTCCTGGGTATGGAACCACAGGTCATAATCGGTAGCGACTTGGGAAATCAGTAAATCATTCTGACGATTGTTCCGTCCCACCCAGACTTCAAAGTTGCCCGGCGTCACAAACTTCCGAACATCAATTGCATCACGGGAGCGGTTTTGGCCTGGACGATAAGTTGGATCTTCCAGGTAGCCCTGTTGAATCAGCTCATCACGAATTTCTGAGAGGGCTGCCAAATCGGCCTCGACTTCATACTGCTCGCTCTGTTTCACAGCGGCATCTACTTGTTCTAAATAGGCGATTTCCGTACGAACTGCTTGTAGGAGCGGCTCAATCGCCTGGCGCGATCGCTTAAGTTTTTGATGACGCTTGTAATAGGCCTGGGCATTTTGAATTGCATTTTTCTCCGGATCCAGAGAAATTTTGACGGGTTCCCCCGTTTCAAAGTCGTCTAGCACCATCGCTTTCAACCCTGGCTGCCACTGATAACTGTAGGCCATCAGCAAATCGGCTTGTTGACGATGGCGATCGGCATCATCAGCTTGTTCCAACCGTCCCTGAAACGTATCCTCTTTCAGACGTAGTTTTTTCAACAGAGCCTTGAGACGCTGAGTTAATTGATTTTTAAGGCGATCGAAGGCCTGAATATTTAGCTTGGCTGTGTAGTAGTCCTGGAGCAAGGTTTGCACGCTTAACCCCGGCGTCACCTCATCACACAGGACTGAGTAACCCTCCCCAACGTAACCGGGGTGAAAGGTTTCGTGTGCTAGACACTGGAGCCAGAACTGCCACTGGGTAAACAAACGATCCCAATCACCGACTGTCAGGGTTGTGATGGACTGTGTGGGATCTAGATCCGCACGACGTGTTAAGTCTCTGATAATCGCCGAACTTAAGCCACTATAGGCTTGGAACAAAGCCTTTTTGAGGGTGGTTGGAATCAGGGAAACACGCTCTTGCCAGCGCTCTTGGGACTCGCTCAGAGAGGGAAACGGGCCTGCAACGGCTGGAGGATGGACATAGGGATCACCAGTTAAGACAGAACGCACGCTGGACTGTTGATCGGTGACCTGATGCGCAACGGTGACAATCTGGTTACGGCTATTGGCCAAGATAATGTTGCTGTACTTACCCATGATTTCGACATACACATGCCATTCAATCGGATCGCCAGGGCGACGAGCAAAGTGCATGTCCAGGACTCGCTCCCAGGGAGCAACGGGCTCAATAGCAACCAACGCGTAACCATTCAATTGATGCTTCAACTGCTGGCTAAAGGTAAAGGTGTCGGGCACCCGCGGTGGCGCCTCCCCAATGTGGATGCGGGCTGCTTGAGGATGCCACGAAATTGTTAACCAGGCCCGCTGCTTTAGCGTGCGCAAGGCCATGCAGAGGGTGGTGCGATCGCGCTGGACAACTTGCTCACAGCGAGCGGGAAGCCACGTATCCCGGAGTTCGACACAGGTCGCCATTAGGGTAGTGAAATCGACAGGTTGCACGGACATCCTCTCTAACTGCTTCAATCGCTAGCAATGTCCCAACCCAGCGGCTGAGCTTTTGCCCACTTCTATTGTTACAAATCGCAGCAGAATTCTAGAGTTCAATGCAAATCCCAAAAAATGGCACTTTTTGGGTGTTGTAGGTCAGTTTTTTTGTGGCTAACATGGAAACAAGACCTGAATTGCCCAAATCTTTCCTGAATTCATCGTCTGCTGACTGTTGTTTTCGACCACCTAGCTACATTTTGCCGTGATCGCAGGGAGTTCAGTGAGCTTGTCATTAACCTCCTGAACTTATCGCTAGGTTTGAATAACGTTCTTTGAAGTATCTGACTTAGAGATTTGAGTTTCTAGGGCGCGTCATCAATTAAACTCGAAAGCCTTTCGGTATAAGCATTGCCGCGCCCGCTTGGTAAAAATAGCTAGGGGCTGAACCGCTTTCAGCATGAGGATTCAGGCTTTAAATGATGACAGCCCCTAGCTTAAGGCATAACAGGCGGCAACCTAATTGTGACCGAGGTTTCGTAGAAAACGCAACATCTGTGGGGTTGCTGGTGGGTAGTACTACAAGGCTCTGATTCTACATGGACATTAAGCTTATCAATATTGGGTTTGGCAACATTGTTTCAGCGAATCGAGTCATTGCCATTGTCAGCCCAGAGTCAGCACCCATCAAGCGCATTATCTCGGATGCCCGCGATCGCGGACAGCTTGTTGATGCAACGTACGGTCGCCGCACACGGGCTGTCATGATTACTGACTCTGGTCATGTCATTCTCTCAGCCATCCAGCCTGAAACCGTTGCCCACCGGTTCGTCACCCACAAGGAAACCCAAAACGCTTAGATCGCGCTACATCTACCAAGGTTGGATACCGTGTATTGTCCCTAAGACCTAGCAAGCTATGGCGCTAGCGATGTAGCTTAGCGGAACTGGTAACGGCTACATCGGGTAGCCTATCGCTCCTACGATCAAGGCGTTTATTCATAGCGCTACCTGTGGCGAGCATACATCCCCTAACCACCCACCCACGGTGCCTTTAAACCTGCAAGCACCACCGTTTTGTCATTGATAATTGTGATTTATCTGTAAAGGGTTGAGCACCATCCGGAGTTGTCTATCGCCTTAGCGGAAGAAGGAACAGATGTAATGCTGTTGCTTCTAGCGCGACGATTCAGTCATGGATGGGCCAACTTTTTTAATGCTTACCGATAAGACGAATGCAGCTGCAATTTGTCACCGGATGATTGGCTACGACTTTCCTTGGGAAATTAATCGAGCCCTTGAACTTGCGGTGCTACGAACGTTTTGCGTACCTAGGATATCCCAACTGCTGCACAATACTGGGGAGTTTGTTCACCGTCCTCAGAAACGCTACGACGATACAAGTCTGATTCTCGGCAACATTATGAAGTGGGGCTATGACAGCCCCCGAGGCGAAGCCGCGATCGCCCAAATGAATCGCATCCATCAACGATACGCCATCCACAATCAGGATTTTCTCTATGTGTTGTCAGTGCTCATTTATGAACCCGTGCGCTGGAATCAGCGTTTTGGCTGGCGGCCTTTCACCTCGGTGGAAAAGCAAGCCCTTTTCAACTTTTGGCGGGTGGTTGGAGAGCGAATGGCGATTGAGGATATTCCAGCAACCTATAAGGCCTTTCAAGCGTTTAACCAGGCGTACGAGGCAGAGCATTTTTGCTATCACCCCAGTAATCAGGTCATTGGCAATGCAGTTGTGAACTTGATGCAAAGCTGGTTTCCAGCCATAATGACGCCCTTAATTCCGTGGGGGGTAAAAGCGGTGGTCGATGAGCCGATGCGACAGGCTTTAGGTTGGTCACAACCCCCTCAAATACTGACCCAGGCAATCTGCTGGAGTCTGCGTAAAATGCGCCAGACACTGCGATGGCTTCCCCGACGACGACAATCAGCCTTCAAAGTGGATGAGCCCAATCAAACCTATCCGGTTGAGTATGACATCGGTCAGTTGGGGCCAGCTCATACCGCCAGCGAGCGTCCTGCAACGCGATGCCCCTTTGCGCGGATGCAGTCCCTTTTAGGAAGCCGCCATCAAAGCAGTTAATCTTTACAATGGGGATATCCCGTCGTGGGAAATTCGTTGTTTATCTGCGATCGCTGCCGATGTCTGCCTCCTCTCCTGCTCGACCCGCCTCTATCGAGAAATGGGTTCAACGATTCCAAAAAGCACCCAATGACAAGCGACGCTATGAGCAACTCTTGTGGTTGGCCAAAAAGCTGGAAGGGTTCCCTGCCGAGGCGAAGACCGAAGACAACAAGGTTAAAGGGTGTGTGTCCCAGGTCTACATCATTGCGGCGCTTGAAGACGGCAAGCTGAATTATCAGGGGGATTCCGACGCTCAAATTACCAAGGGGCTGGTCGCATTTTTGATCAATGGATTGAATGGCTTAACCCCGCAGGAAGTGATTGACTTATCACCCGCATTCATTGAGGAGACTAACTTGGATGTGAGCCTCACGCCATCACGCGCCAATGGGTTCTACAACATCTTCAAGATGATGCAGCAAAAAGCCGCTAACTTCGTTGGCACAGATGCGTGATCGGTCAGCCTTCAAGCGCGAATAACTGATTCTTTATCCCCTCCGCCTCTACCTTCTTTGAGCCAATCTAACCTCTAGCTTGAGGATCGACAGCTCACTTGGTCACGGGGCGATCGCAGCCGGTTCAGCAAAACTCTGCCGCCGAGCTTGGATTTCCAAATACACCAAGAGGGCATTGACATCGGCTGGATTCACCCCCCCAATGCGTGAAGCTTGTCCAACGGTCAGTGGACGCACCGATGACAGTTTCTCGCGTGCTTCCTTTGACAAAGTATCAATGGCGGCGTAATCCAGATCTTCCGGCAACTTGCGATTGGTATTCTTGCTAACTTGTTCAATCTGAGCCTGTTGCCGCTGAATATATCCGGAATACTTGATATCGATTTCTGCCCCTTCTTTTTCCTCACGGGACAGATCCGTCCGTCCCAAGCCATAGTGATCCAAATGGGTGTAGTGAAAGCCAGGACGGCGTAGCAGATCCGCCAGGGCGATCGCGCTCTTAATGCGCTGTCCGGTATCGCCCGCAATGCGCTGACCCACCGGGTCATGCTCTTTTACACGCACCTTAGCTAGACGAGTCTTCTCTGCTTGAATATTGGCTTGCTTGGTTTGGAAAAGTTCCCAACGGCGATCGTCAATTAGCCCAATCTCTCGTCCCAAAGGCGTCAAGCGCTGATCGGCATTATCGGAGCGCAACAGTAGACGATATTCCGAACGCGAGGTGAGCATCCGATAGGGTTCGCGTAAGTCCTTGGTGCAAAGGTCATCCAATAGAGTCCCGATGTAGCTTCCTTCGCGGGATAGCACGACGGCATCTTGTCCCTGAACCAACCGCGCCGCATTAATGCCCGCCACGAGGCCCTGGGCTGCGGCTTCTTCATATCCGGTAGTGCCGTTAATTTGTCCCGCGCAGAACAGTCCCTCAACGCGCTTAGTCATCATCGTGGGATAGCACTGGGTAGCAGGGAGGTAGTCATACTCCACAGCGTAAGCCGGTCGCAGCATGGCACAGCGCTCTAGCCCCGGCAAACTGCGCAGCATCGCGAGCTGTAATTTTTCTGGTAGCCCCGTGGAGAAACCCTGTACATAGATTTCAGGGATATCCCGTCCTTCCGGCTCCAAAAAAATCTGGTGGCTTTCCTTATCGGCAAAGCGCACAATCTTATCTTCAATGCTAGGGCAGTAGCGAGGCCCCTTGGACTCTACCCAGCCCCCATAAATCGGTGACAGGTGGAGGTTGTCGCGAATAATCTGATGGGTTGCGGCGGTTGTCCGGGTCAGATGGCAGGGCATTTGCTCGCGTTCGACCCAAACCTCTGGGTCAAAGCTAAACCAGCGGACATCCGCATCGCCGGGTTGGGGTTCCAGAACGTCAAAGTTAATCGAGCGACGATCCACCCGAGCGGGGGTGCCTGTCTTTAGCCGTCCGGTTTCAAAGCCCAGTTGGTTTAGCGTCTCTGTCAGTCCGGTGGCCGCAAATTCGCCTGCTCGCCCGGCTGCCATGGACTTATTGCCGACCCAAATAATGCCCCCCAAAAACGTGCCGGTGGTGAGAATGACCGCTTTGCAACGGAAAGCCACTCCAAAATAAGTTTCGATGCCGACAACTTCATCATTATCGCCAAGGACGAGATCCGTCACCATGCCTTCACGGATGACTAGATTTTCCTGATTTTCGACAATCCCCTTCATGACTGCCGCATATTCACGCTTATCTGTCTGCGCTCGTAATGCCCACACGGCAGGACCCCGAGAATTGTTGAGGATGCGCTTTTGCAGGTAGGTGCGATCGGTCATTTTGCCGATCTCCCCGCCTAAGGCATCGACTTCGTGGGCCAATTGGGACTTGGCAGGGCCACCCACAGCTGGGTTACAAGGCTGCCAAGCAATTTTATCCAGGTTCAACGTGATCATCAGTGTGCGACACCCCAGACGCGCGGCTGCTAGTGCCGCTTCGCAACCCGAGTGGCCGCCACCGACCACTACCACATCAAATTCATCGAGAAAATCAACCGAACCCGGAGCAACCATGAAGTCCTACTGAGGAAAATAACCACCGCGAGAGGTAGGGTACACCACCATACTCTGCTTTCAAATTCTAGCGGCTGTTCAAATTGGAAGTCGGAATGCGGAAGTCGGAAATCAGAATGCGGAGGTTGAAAGAGTACATCCCCTATTCTCTTGGCTACTTCAGTAACTGAGACAATTTTATGGTTCAAGGGGTTTCAAATGGGAATGGGAAAGTCATTAATGGTGATTTGGTTAGCCGTCTGTTCGGTGCAGACGGCTGCGATCGCGACGGCGGCGGGTTCCCATAGCTGGAGTGTCCAACGCTTGCCCGCACAATCTGTCGTTTGCGCTGCGAGGGAGAGGTGCGGGGAAGGTTGCCACTCCACCTGGATTGCGGTCATGGGGTAGCTGAGTCCCAGCCCGATCGCTTTGAGATGAGCCTCTTTTACCGTCCAATATTGGAAGAAGTGATAGAGACGTTTCTGAGGATTGAGCGGTAACGTTTGGCGTTCTACTGGGGTCAAACAGCGCTCTACTAGCCCCTCTAGATAGGCGCGCGGTTGGACTTGCTCAACGTCGATACCCACGAGCTTTTGTCTGCTGATGGCATATACAACCCACGCACCGCTATGAGCTAAATTAAAGGCTAATTGAGCCGTGGCAGTGACCAGACTAGGCTTGCCATAGTGACTATAGGTAAAGTCTAAAGTCTCAGGGTGGCAAGCTAAATAGCGAGACAGCAAATAACGCAAGCCGCCTCGACTCAAAATGAAGCGATCGCGGTCTTCGGCTTTATAGAATCGTTGGGCGCGCTCCTGCTCATCTGTCGATAGCCATTCCCACCACGGCGATAGAAACGGTTGAAAGGCTGGTAGATACAGCTGCCATACGTGGGTTTCTTTGGCTTGAGGCAGTGTCAATACGGGAAAGATCATCAAACCAAGGGTGCGGTTCTACAATGACGACAACACGGCACAGCTTACTCCGCATTTTGTCATAGGATTTGAGGCGGAAGAGTTCTTCTTGGAGGATTCAGAGTAGCGCGTATGAAATTCAGCAGCACACTCGCAACCTTCGCGGTTTCTACCTCTATCATGACGGGTTTAGCAATCGCTAGTAGAGCAACAGAGCCGTCCTTGCCTGTGACTCCACCTGATTTCCCGATTACCCAATTGCGCTGGTGGAATTGGAATAGCCAGGAACCATGGCAGGCAATAACTTTGACCGTACCTGACCAAGACACGACGCATTCTGCCTATGATGGTGTTTTGCGACGATATGATGTCCATGTTGCCAAAATGTTTGAAGTTGCTCATTACTTCTGTCAACAAGACGAGCAATTAGATGGCTTTAAGTGGAACTATGAAGCCGCAAACGGCAACATTTTTATGGGGCAATTTCAAATTAGCTGTGAGCTAGCACGCAACGTGGCTGAAACTTACGGCATGAGACGCTCAGAGCTTACAGTAATTAGCTTTGTCGATATTGAACCGGATGCCTCACGCGATAATCCATATGCTAGAGAGCATACGGTGCCAGTCCTCAACATCACTAGCAATGGCAAAATTCAACGATGGCGTCAGTATGTCCAGACCTTTCAACCTCATTTCCCAGAATGGGTTCACAGACTCAATGGCAAGACTCTTCTGTTTCCTGAAGAGCCAGTCTTAGCACAGTTGAAAGGACAAACCACAATACCTATCCTGCTGCCTCGAGAAATGCCTGGATCCCTTGAGTATCTCCTTGAGGCGGGTGAGCAATGTGTAAGAGCTGACGCTGATAGCTATAGTTTCAGTTTCAAACCCTGCGATAGCACGATGAGAGATACATTAGCTTTTTCTGCTTATGTAGGAAGCGAACAGCAGCATTCGGGGGAGTATCGTCCAGGGCCACGGGATACGTTTCGAGAGGTTGAACTGGCTCGGGGAATTCCAGGAGCTTTTGCTATTTACTGTGGAACCTATTGCCTTTCTCGACTAACTTGGGAGTATCAAGGCTTTAATTATTCCATCAGCAGTGTGTCGAGACAGCCTGTCCTTGTGCAGGTTGCTAATTCTGCGATTAATGCAGGCGAGCGTTGAAGGATACAAAACTCAAAATCGCCGAAGCGATCGCAGGTGATTGTTAAAACAGAGACAACTGGCAAAGGCAAGTTCAAGCTGACGCCAATGAATTTTTAGCGTCTTGTTGTTGAGTCTCACCATGCTGTTACCGAAACTCGCTGTTACCACAGCTCTCACAAGTATTCTAGGATCTCAGTCCTCTGCTTTTGCCTCAGAAATACTGTTGAACCTGGATTGTGTGCATCCCACCCGAGGCCAAGAGACCTGTGAAATTAAGTTTCCTGACTTCAGCGACACGAACTTGTGGGATATTACCTGGCGTGATGGTCAAACGAATCGCATCCGGTTAGTCTCAGAGGAGATTTTTATCAAAACCTGGGATCCCCAGACTGCACAATGGACTAATCCGGCCAGCTTGGGATTTTGCTTCGACAGCAAATGTATTCACTTTGCGCAATCCTATCTTTTGGCAGCAAACTTGCCCAATCAAATTTCAACTGATTGCTTTCATCCAGCCTATGGCACTCATGTTTGTCAGGCGGAGTATGTTCCTGAAACGGACGGATTACGGGTTTACTGGCCTGATAATTCAGTGGATCACTTCCTCCCTGAGGAACCTTTCCGCAAGTGGGACTACAGCCAAAACGGGTGGGTAGAGGTGACCAACGTCGGCTTTTGCTTTGAGCAGAAGTGCGTGCTCATTGATCAGTCTTTGATGAACGCCTTTTGATCAAACAGGAAAGCAACAGGAAAGCGTTAAGCCGTCAATGGCAAGCAGAGCCCGTTTGTTTACATCAGCGCTTAAGCAAAAATCCTCTCCTTCCGACATGGAAAGAGAGGATTTCAGTTTGGTGGCGGGGCATGGATTTGAACCATGGACCTTCGGGTTATGAGCCCGACGAGCTACCAGACTGCTCTACCCCGCGTTAGCTTTTCAAGTATAGCGGTAAAAACAGAACTTGAACAAAGAAAAATCTAAAGACAATTCGCGATCGCCAACAGAAAATAGACTTTACATCAGTTCCAGTTCGCCCTGAATATCCAAGCGCTTGTAGGTGCTCAGGGTCATGTAGGTCTCTGCGAGTTCTTCAGCAGCCTCGGGTGTTAGCCAACCCAGTTGCTTCAATAGATGTACCGCTACAGCGTATTTTGCGCGTTTAGAACCGTCCTGGATCTTGATGGCTAAGCCCAAACCTTGACCTACTCGCCCAACACACTGAATCCCCTCGGCTCCCGATTTGCTGACCAGTTCGCCATTGGTGAGGCGCATAAGCTCAGTATCAAAGGCACCCGGCCCAGAAATCAACTCGGGATAGTGAGTCATCGCTCGGATGATCCGCTCCATTTGCAGATTTTCCCCCGAGGCCAGTTTGGCGAATAGGGTCGCCATCTGATGCAGCGGCATGAGATACGTCGGTGCACCACAGTCATCATGGGCACTGATGAACTCATCGGCAGGCATCCCTAAGAGTTCTGACACCGTGCGGATAATTAGGGTTTGGATAGGATGGTTGCGGTGTAAATAGCTTTCAATCGGCCAGTTACGCTGTTGGCACAACGCTAACATGCCCGCATGTTTACCCGAACAATTGTGCTCTAGCGGGCTACCGGTCTCAGAGGGAGAAGGACACTGGAGCGCTGTCGGCTCCAAATCGGCCTTCCACAAAATATGAAAAGCCTGACGCGCTTGCTCGATCTTGCCCTGGTGGGAAGCGCACATGATGGCTAAGTCGCGATCGTCCAAGCCAAACCGCTCCAGCGTGCCAGATGCCGTCACGGCCATCGCTTGAAATGGCTTCAAAGACGATCGAATAAAGGTGGCTGTTTCCGCATCACCGGCGACGGACAACACCCGCCCCCGGCTATCGCACACAACAGCCGAAGCATTGTGGCTAGACTCGACAATGCCTTCTCTTAAAAGCTGAACTTGAAGTTCAGTCGTTTGATACCGCTTGGCCCTATTCATGGGCAAGCCCCTCGTCTAAACAACCCATCACACAATGCCCTACAGGAATTGCCAAATTGTAACCAATGCTGCTCCTAGCGCTAATAAGATGCCAACGGTATTTCTAACCCGGCGGAGCACAGGCTGCACCTCATAGGTCAGGATGAGGCGATCGCGATTTAGAATTTCTTCCGGTTTGATCCAGACTTGGCCGTCATACCACCCCGATTCCTCATAGGGAAGCGCTTGCAGCTTTAAGCGCTGTCCTACATGCGACCAGCCTACATAAATCTGTAGCAGGACAAGTAACGGGCCAACTAAAGCCCCAATGGTGGCCCAAATGGCGAAGGAAATCGGTGCTTTGGCCGGAGCGTAACTAGAGGCGGCTACCGGGCCGGCCACAACCCAGCTAACACACCACAAAATGAACAGGGGCTTGTAGTAAGACCATTGTGTGCATTTGCCCAAGCGATAAAACCAAGATTCGCCCATATCCTGGTACTGATTGAGAGGAAGTTGTTCGGGCGGCACAGGGCACCGAGACGAAAGCACGGACATTGCTCACGATCGCAGGACAACAATAGCTACATTAGCGCTTATTGCCTTGGATAGCACTATGGGATCCAAGCATTAGGAGTCAGGCGTCAGGAGAGGACTGGCTAATAGATTTTTCCGCACTTAACACTCATGACGACCGTACCTGTAGAGTGCGCAGGCGATTGATGGCGGCGGCTAGCTCTAGAGCACGAAAGGCGACTAGGTTGCCGCTCAGACGATCGCTGAGGCAATCCAACCCGTGGGTCTCAATATCACTTGATACCCGCTGGAGGACTGCTGCCAGCGAGCTTTTACCGTCAAAATAGTGCTGTTGGGCATAAACAATAGCGGCGGCGATCGCCTGTAGTTGTCCTGGTTCAACCAGCTGTTCCACCGCTGCGAGATTAATGTCAGCAGTGCCTAAACGAATCGCCTCGGTGGCCCTAACTTTCAAACTCACATTCCGTTTCCCTTTACTGGCATCAATACTCGTGGGCAGGATAGTGCGCGGGGTGATGGATCCGAATTGCGTGCCCCCCTCCGCCTGACGTTCAGTACGATACGTAGCCGCCACAGCCTGGGCTTGTTGGGTCACATCCTCAGGTCGGTATTCATCCAGCGCAATTACCGTGTCGGCAACATCAAAATAGTCACCACTACCCCCCATCACCAAAATTGTCGAAACCCCGTGATCGTCATAGAGCTGTCGCACCTTATCCACAAAGGGGGTAATGGGTTCGCGAGCCTTAGCAATCAGTGCTTGCATCCGGCGATCGCGAATCATGAAGTTGGTGGCTGACGTATCTTCGTCAATCAATAAGGTTTGAGCTCCCGCTTCGACCGCTTCGATAATACTGGCCGCTTGCGAGGTGCTACCACTGGCATCGGCGGTCATAAACAGCTGCGTTGATTTTCCCTGGGGCAAGTGATTGATAAACGGCGCAATATTGACGCCGACTACGCTTCGCCCGTCCTCAGCGCGAACTTTCATGGCAGTGGGATCCGTCACCACATATTCCCGTCCGTCGCCTGGAACGTGATTGTACACCCCCCTTTCGAGTGCTCTCAGGAGGGTTGATTTGCCATGATAGCCGCCCCCCACAATCAAGGTGATTCCCTGAGGAATTCCCATGCCTGTAATCGTCTGGCCATCTGGCAACGTAAAGCTCACTGTCAGCGAAGGGGGGGAATGAAAGAACACCGCATCTGTTTGTAGCGGACGTTCATCCACACCACTCTGGCGCGGTAAACAGGCTCCATCCGCGACAAAGGCAACAAGTTGGCGATCGCGCAACTGCTGTCGTAGCCAGTCAGCATTTGCCGCTACCTGACAGTGGTTGCCCACGGCTAGGTGATCCAAGTGTTCATACGGCAACGATGCTCGCACCAAAGCCGGGACATCCTCACATAACAAGGCAGCCGCTTGATGGCCAGCAATACGTCGTCCAAAGGCTGGGAGCCCCACGACGAATCGGACTTCTACCATCTGATCCGTCACCGTGACAGCCGTACGGCAGAGAATGGCTTGGGAAGGCTGCGTAATTTCGATCAAGCCACTTTTCCCTGAACCTCGATGACTTGATCGGCGAGCCGTTTGATGATGAAACTGACGGGTTAGAAAATCTTCCAGAGCCGTCTTACGGCTAAGCGTGTGATGCAAATCACGGGGTAGCTGAGCGATCGCCTGCGGCATTTGCACCCGACATTGACTAGGCGCTGCGAACGGATCCCCTTGCACAAAGTCGAGGTGCAGAGTGAAATCCCTAAAAAGATAGCTGCCGCGCAGTGACTTATAGGCCTTGTAGCTTTTGCCATCTAAGGCTTCCAGCTGTTGTCTTAAAGCGTCCTCTGACATTTTTGCAGCCTACGCTTACGAGCGCATGAGCGGAGATGATCTGAATCACCATTTAACAACGGCTTACGTCACGCAGAGACTCGATGAAGATCATCCTCATAAAAAGCCCCTGTCACTGGAAAATGTCGAATTCCGATTGATATTAATAGTGACCTGTTGTGATGTTGAGCAATGACCCACGCACTTGCCATTCAGGATGTCTCTTCTACTCGACTGATTGCCCTGTTTTTACAGTTGACTCAGCGGCCTACTCGTTTCCTGGTGTTTGCCTTAGGGTTGGCCTTGGGAACCCTCACAGCCTTATCTGCTGTCGCAACCCCGGTAACCGCTCAAACTACTGACTTGGCTAGCTTAAACGATGGCACCCATGTCTTTGGGGAAGCCGCCGAAGCTGGACAGTTAGGTTCTACTTACATGGTGATGAATGTTCAAGCCGGAAAAATTGTCGGCGCATTCTATCAACCTTCCTCCTCTTTTGATTGCTTTCACGGGGAGCTACAGGGCAATGCGATAGCCCTGACTGTGATTAACAGCTACGACCAAACGACCCAC
This sequence comes from Cyanobacteria bacterium J06638_28, assembly GCA_039819045.1. Taxonomy (GTDB): domain Bacteria; phylum Cyanobacteriota; class Cyanobacteriia; order Phormidesmidales; family Phormidesmidaceae; genus SIO1E4. The sequence continues at coordinate 130,349 of JBCBSR010000003.1, read as the reverse complement.
CCCTTCACCGTTGCTTTGCAAACGACCAACCAAGTCGCATCCCAAACTGGAGCGGCTAACAATTTGGTGCCCGAAGGTTTCCATACACTGCCAGAGGTCAGCACTCTCGATGCAGACATTCTGGCCACTTGCCAAGCCCTCTAAATCCTGGCTGAGCCCATACTCCTGATTAAATAAGTGCGTAAAGAGCGGTTGCTAAGGCGATCGCTCTTTCTTTCACTCCCACCAGGCTAGCTGCCTGCACAACACCTCAACGACAGAAGCCCAGCCCCTCTTCGGTATTTGGGTTCACAACATACAAACTTTTATTCAAATTTCATTGATACTAATGGCAATCAGCAATACCTACGTTTGCCCTAAACCGCTGCCTTAAGCCTGAGCGAATCACTTCCATAACGAACAGGTCTATCGCAAACCAGGCTCAATCTGGGCAGACTAGAGAGTTACAGAAAGCGAAACAGATCAAAAATAAACTGCGTTTCTCCATAAAAAGGTGTGTAGAAGCTCATAAATTTGGTTAAATTATGTAAATAGGCTCTCAGTATAGATTTTGCCCAGAGGGTATTCGCAGAGACTTCATCTGCTCTGTAAGCCTTGATTTAGGTGGCTTTGGGTTTACCCCCAAGCGGTCATTCGGCTCTCCCCACTGCCATCGGTAAAGATTCTTTGTACAGTTTCTTTACGGGGATGAAACAGTCTGTCACGGTGAGTAGGTCTTGTAACTGACCTGGACAGAAGTTTCAAGGGGATTTTGCTTCCCGTATACACACAAACAACATGGGGCTATGTTTGAGCACTTCACTAACACTGCTATCGCCGTCATTATGAAGGCCCAAGAGGAAGCTCGCCGACTGCAGCATAACTTTGTCGGTACCGAGCAACTGCTCCTCGGCCTCCTTAGGGAAGAGTCCAGCCTAGCTGCGTCTGTTCTGAAGGATTTTGGAGTCAATCTCACTGACGCACGGGAAGAGGTCGAAGCCGTCATTGGCCGTGGTAGCGGCAATCCACCTTCAGAGGTGCCCTTTACGCCCAAAGTTAAGCAGGTTTTTGAAAATGCTTTTCAGGAAGCACGCAAGCTAGATGCAACCTACATTGAGCCAGAGCATCTGTTACTGAGTCTCACTCAAAGTCGTGAAAGTGTTGCCTACCGAGTTTTGGAAAACTTGGGCGTGGCACCTGGCAAAGTGCGCACCCGCTTAATTCAGGACTTGGGCGAAGCGGCAGCTGTTCCTGCGGGCAAGGCATCGGGTCGCCGCGAAGGCGACAGAAAGAATAAGTCCAATGTTTTAGCTGAGTTCAGTACCGATTTGACGGCTAAGGCTGCCGAGGGCGGTCTGGATCCCATTATTGGGCGAGCCAAGGAAATTGAGCGCGTCATTCAAATTCTGGGTCGTCGAACCAAAAACAACCCAGTCCTGATTGGTGAACCTGGCGTTGGGAAAACTGCGATCGCGGAAGGTCTAGCCCAGCGCATTATCAACCAGGATGTGCCTCAGAGCTTACTGAACAGGCGCGTGTACGCGATTGACATGGGCTTGTTGGTCTCGGGAACGCGGTTTCGGGGCGACTTTGAGGAGCGTCTGACCCAGCTCCTTGAGGAAGTCCGTAGTGATCCCAACATTGTTCTAGTCATTGATGAGATTCACACCCTAGTGGGTGCAGGATCGCTGGAAGGGGGCATGGACGCAGCAAATCTCCTGAAGCCTGCCCTAGCTCGTGGCGAACTGCAATGTATCGGCGCGACGACGCTTGATGAGTATCGCAAGTACATTGAGCGCGATGCTGCTCTGGAACGCCGGTTCCAGCCGGTCACGATTAATCCACCTTCTGTTGAGGATACGGTAGATATCCTGCGCGGTCTCCGTAGCCGTTATGAGCAATTCCACCAAGTCACGTTGACCGACAATGCTTTGAAGGCTGCGGCAGAGCTATCGGATCGGTACATCACGGATCGCTTTCTCCCTGACAAGGCTATTGATTTGGTCGATGAGGCGGGGTCGCGCATCAAATTACGTAACCAAGCTACCTATCCATCGCGCGAGCTGAAGCAAGAGCTGCGTCAGGTCAATACCGATCTGGAAGCCGCCGTTAAAGCTCAAGACTTTGCGAAGGCAGTGGAATTGCGTACTCGCAAGCAGGAAATCTTGAAGGAAATTCAGGGGCCACAGCCAGAGGCTGCTGAGATTCCACCCATGATCATGCCGACCGTAAATGAAGACGACATTGCTGAAATCGTCGCAGCTTGGACTGGAGTTCCGGTAACGCGGATGACCGAGTCTGAAGCTATTCAGCTCATGCACCTAGAGGACACACTGCATGAACGGGTGGTCGGGCAAAACGAAGCTGTGGCTGCTGTGGCACGGGCTATCCGGCGATCGCGGGTGAAGCTGGCCAGTCCTAATCGTCCGATTGCGAGCCTAGTTTTCTCAGGGCCGACGGGTGTGGGTAAAACGGAACTGACTAAGGCATTGGCGCTCGCCCTGTTTGGCTCCGAGGATGCCATGATTCGCCTCGACATGTCTGAGTTCATGGAAAGCTATACCGTAGCTAAGCTGATTGGTTCTCCTCCTGGCTTCGTCGGTTACGACGAGGGTGGGCAACTGACGGAAGCGGTACGACGGAAGCCCTATGCCGTGATTCTGCTAGATGAGATTGAGAAGGCTCACCCTGATGTATTCAACGTCCTGCTGCAGCTTTTGGACGATGGTCGCCTAACTGATGCGAAGGGACGTACGGTGAGTTTCAAGAACACGCTCATTGTGATGACCTCAAATATTGGCTCACGGGTCATTGAAAAGGGTGGCAGCGGCATGGGCTTTGATATGGCTGAAACGGACGAAGCCACAACGCGATATAACAATATTCGCAGTCTGGTACAGGAAGAAATGAAGCAGTACTTCCGCCCGGAATTACTGAATCGCTTAGACGAAATCATTGTGTTCCGTCAGCTCAGTCGTGCCGAAGTCCAGCAGATTGCCGATATCCTGATGAAGGGCGTAAATGCTCGTCTTGCAGAGCGCGGCATTCAGGTGACGCTGACAGAGGCCTTCAAAGAAAAGCTGTCTGCCGAAGGATACGACCAACGCTATGGGGCTCGTCCCATGCGACGGGCGATTTCCCGACTCGTTGAGGATAACCTGGCCGAAGCAATTCTCGCCGGCGAATTGCAAGATGGCGATATCGTTATGCTCGATGCGGATGACGACGGCAAGATTCACGTGCATCGTCAACAAAACGAGCCCGCCCTGGCAGGTGTTAATCGCTAAGCCTTGGTAGATCCAGAATGCAGTTTGAATACCCCTTGTGTAAGGCTTCATGCTCTACACAAGGGGTATTTTTGCAGCACTGATGCAGCTTAATTCAATTTGACAACTGGAGTTTTTCTTCAAGCAAAAAACCGATCGCTGGATACAGTTAACGCATGGCTTTGCCTCACCAAAGATCGGCTGGCCTACCCATGCCTAATCCCCAGGCAAATCACCGATTTCTTCGCTCTTGCCCCGTACAGGAGGCAGTTTCTCGACCAAGCCCATTTCAAAGGCAATATCCGGCAGTTCGCCAGCAATATACTTGCCGGGTTCAAACACCCGACCAGGGGTCAAGCACATTTGGCGTAGCTCGACAGTTTCATTTTCTAAAAACATCATGCGTGAGAGGCGACGTTCTAAAGGCATGATCGTTATTCCTCAAATTGCCACAGTTCACGAGTGTAGTTTTCATCCAATATGCGCTTTGGCAGCATCACCAAAATCAGCTTACCAAGGAGCTTTTGGTCAGGCATTTCAGCAAACCACTGGACACTGATGGATGCGGCTTGTTCAACCACAAAATAACTATCCGCATCCCAATCGCGTTGGGCGCGATCGACCACCAGCAGCACAGGTTCTTCACTGTTGGGATCCTGAACATTCGGCAGATGCCGTACTTGAGCGATGAGACCAACCGGATCTTCGGCTTGCAGAATCACTTGCCAACCGGGAATCGGTGCCCACGCCCCAGTTCCCTGGAACTTGACGATACCAAAGGGCTCCTCAGGGACCGTGATCGGCACAGCTGTAAAGTCAGCAGTCGTGATGGGAAATTTGCCAGCCACCGGAATAATACAAGGTAGCTCAGAATCCGTTTCCAAGCGATAAACCGGGAGGCGCGGTGCCGGACGCGACTTTACAACGGTCAAGTCGGTTAACAGTTTCTCAATTTGTTGGCGTGCTGTAGTACTCGTGGCAAATCGGAGCCCCTGCCCAATAAGGCGCGATCGCTTCGATAAGTCGGCCTGTTGTCGAGCTAGTCGCCAGTAGTTGTAGGCTACGGCATCGCCAGCGGTGTCCGTGAAATCGTGAGGCGGTTCCTTGAAATAGGAATATTCTTTAAGAGCCTTGGCAATGTCTTTGATGTCATCAGCATCGATGCTCTGATTCAGAGCCAATTCAGCCGCACGAGCGCGATCGTGCTGGGACAGAATCCGTAGTTCATAGAGGATGTCACTGCCGCGCTGCTCAAAGTGAGCCTGCACCGATTCTGGAGCCTGGGCCGCCACAATTGAGCTATAGACCTGAGCGGCCACAATTACCTGGTTTTGGTGAATCGGCTCGAAACCAGTTGCTTCAAAAATCTTCTGGGGAGTGAGCCCTGCTTTTTGCAACGCCTGACACGCTTGCCCCCACTCGACCCAAGTTCCTTGTTTGCGGCGTAATTGGGTGACCAGGGCATCGATATCAACGGGTGTCTGAGCGGTTGGGTCAGGAGATGCCATGCGTGCGTTTACAATGGATACAAGATGTGTGCCCTGACTTTAGCGTGTTTTTTAATGGGGGGAGTATTAAGTTCTCTAGAGCGCTTGACGAGATTCAGGGTCGCAGGTCAAGATTGTAGACGCGATATGCGGGGCTATAGCTCAGTTGGTAGAGCACTTGAATGGCATTCAAGGGGTCAGCGGTTCGAATCCGCTTAGCTCCATCTTTAAGCTTTTAGAGTAAGTGTCTTAAGGTGAGGTGCGGGCTGCTCGTTTGTTAGGGTGTCAACGCTGCTCAATCACCTAGGACTTGAGGAACCTTGCTGCAATACTGAAGCTCAGGCTATGAACGCCCTAATGACCCAACTTGAAACCCAGGTGATCCCCGTTGCCCAGTGGCTACTGGGATTGGTCGCGCTGCTGTGGCTACTCGAACTATTAGATTCTTTGCTGTTAGGCGGTGCGTTAAATCGGTACGGTATTCGTCCCCGTCAACTGGCAGGATTACAGGGCATCGTGCTAGCTCCCCTACTTCACGGCGATTTGAAACACTTAAGCGCTAACACGCTACCGCTACTGGTCTTAGGTGGCTTTATTTTGCTAGGAGGGTTGCAAACTTGGGTGTTGGTCACCGCTATCGTGTGGGTACTTAGTGGATTAGGGGTTTGGCTCATCGGTCAACCCCGTTCTAACCATATCGGAGCTAGTGGAATCGTCTTCGGCTATTTTGGCTTTTTGCTGATGCAGGGCTATGTAGAGCGCAGCCCAGGGGCGATCGCATTAGCAGCGATCGCTGGTTTTCTTTATGGCAGCACCTTATGGGGATTGCTGCCTTTGAAAAAAGGGCGATCGTGGCAGGGGCATCTGTTGGGCTTTTTAGCCGGTGGGTTCGTGGCCTATCAATTAACCTGGTTTAAGCAGCTTTGGCAAACCTTGGCAAGTGCCCTACCTTGAAACTGAACAAGAGGGAAAGATACCCAAGCGCTTCTCTTAGCCTGTCGGGCTACCGTTGTATACAACACTGCCGTCGCAGAATTGCTGCACTGACTTTTCGCAAACTACGTAGCATTTTCGAAAAGTCTAGCCTTTCAAATTAGGTTCTTGCAGAATGTTCGCATTTCCGCTGTTGAACGCATCAACGCTAAGACTAGCGTTGATGCGTTATCAGACTAACTAGACATACTGGAATTGGTTGGTGTTGTTCAGGTTGAGCTGATTAGCCGAAAGGTTCCGAACAAAACCAATCAACTCGCCCGAAGCAGAACCATCTTGTAAAAAGATACCCGCTGCAGTAATGCCATCCAACGTTACTTGAGACAGCGTGTAATCACTGGCTGAACCCGATAGATGGATGAAATCTTGCCCTAGCTGGAAGACGATATCAGCATAATCAGTGGTTCCATCGTTGCCACCAATGCCGTCGTCATAGAAGCTGCCAGTTGCATCCCCAAGGAAGTAGCGGTCACGTCCACCGCCACCAATCAGTAGGTCAATTTCCCCTTGCCCTCGATTGGTAGCCGCATCAGCGCCCGTTAAGCGGTCGTTGCCCGCATTGCCATAGAGATCGTCGTTACCAGAGTTGCCAAAGAGAACATCATTCCCTGCTAGCCCGCCTAGGATATCATCTCCGCTATTACCGTTAAGGGTGTCGTTACCGTTGCCGCCATTGAGAAGGTCGTTGCCGTCCCCGCCATTGAGAATGTCATTGTCATTCTCGCCAAAGAGTTCATCATCCCCGTCACCGCCATTAAGGGTGTCATTTTGACTACCTCCAAAGAGGCTATCGTTGCCAGTATCGCCATTAAGGGTGTCACTGCCAGCATTGCCATAAATGGCATCGTCTCCGGCATCGCCATTGACGGTGTCGTTGCCATTGAGCCCGCCTAAGGTATCGTTGCCACTGCCTCCGTTAACAACGTCATTGCCGTTATTGCCAACGATGAGATCATCACCGCTGCCGCCTTCCAGCGTATCATCACCGTTTCCACCATCTAGGGTATCGTTCCCAGCACCACCGAACAGCTGATCATTGCCATCATTACCGTTCAAAGTATCGGCCCCGTCTTCACCAAAGATAAGGTCGTCACCACCAGCACCTGAGGCAGTATCGTCGCCCCCACCTAGCAGGAAGATATCGACTCCGCTAGTGCCGGAGAAGTTATCCCCATCATCGTTGCCGATGCCGGTTGGAACGATATCACTTGGAACCTGGTCTTCTGAGGGTTCAATGGTGATTTGAGCTGTGCTGGTCAAGGTGTTGTCTGTAATATCGCTGGCGGCCACCGTTAGCACAATGTTGTCTGAAACACCTTCTAGCTGAGTTGGGTCAAGGATAGTAATTTGCCCCGTATCGTCGATCGCAAATGTATTGTTGTTGGGATTACCGGCCGTGATGGCATAGTCAATACCGGTATCGCCTACATCAGGGTCAGTGGCAATTACTTGTCCCACTAATGGGTTAGCAACGATGTCTGTAGACAAAGAGAAGGTCTGGTCTTCGATAATCGGAGCTTCATCTACGTCAATCAAATTGACGGTAAATACTTCCGTATCTGGAGTCGTTGCGTTGTCGCTCGCTGTGACAGTCAGTGTGTAAGTTTGAGGGCCACTTTCGAAATCGAGAGCGGTGCTATCAGCAACGGTAATCGCACCCGTCCCATCAATTTGAAAGACGCCACTAGGATCACCACTGGAGATGGCATACGTCAACGCACTCCCTTCTGGATCACTGGCGACCACTGTGCCAACCAAGGTATTGACTGAGCTATTTTCATTAATCTCAAAGGGGGCTGTAGGAGCCTCAATTACAGGAGATTCATTGACATCAATAACATCAATAGTGACAGTGGCTGTGTCGCTGAGTGGCGTAGGTGTGCCATTGTCCGTTGCGGCAATGACTAACGAAAAACTCTGAGGACCACTATCCGAATCGAGAGCCGTATTATTTAGAACTGAAATAATGCCTGTTGTGGAATCAAGCTCAAACGTTCCGGTTTCATTACCAGAAACAATACTGTAAGTAATGGTCTGACCAGCATCCACATCCGTTGCTTGAAGGGGGGTGTTGGGGTTGATTTCAGTCCCTACTTCCTGCTCTTCAATCACAGTGAATGTGCGATCGTTGAACACAGGCGATTCATTCACATCAGACAAACTGAAACTAATGAGGGCGGTGTCTGTTAGACCGCCAGCGTCTGTGACCTCTACAGTCAAGGCGTAGTTAACTTGCTCCTCAAAGTTCAACTGACTAGAGTCACTGGTCGCAACCGCGAGCACACCTTGATCACTGATACTGAATAGACTGTCAGGATCGCCACCGATAATTTGGTAAGTGAGGGCGGCTTGGTCGGCGGCATCGACATCGGTAGCCACCACATTGCCAATCACTGTTCCCAGAGCGCTGTTTTCAGGGATAGTGTCTAAGGTCTGATCCGCCACTACTGGCGCTTCGTTGTCGTCAGTGATGGCGATCGCGACGTTGGCAGAGGCATCCGGGGTCGTCCCTACCGTGGCATCATCCAGAACAACCGTCACTGCCAGATCCGTTTGGGTCTCAAAGTCCAGAACAGTCCCAGCTTGTAAAAAGAGCTCACTTCCCACAATGGTAAAGCTGGCAGCATCGGTTCCCTCAAGGGTGAGTTCGTTAAGACCCACGCCATCGTCAGTGACGACGATGTCAGCAACTTTGACGGCTGCTGTGGTGTCTTGACTCTCGGCTAATTGGGTAACGACCGGATTGACCGCCAGCGTGGGCACTTCATTCACATCGGTAATGGCGATAGTTAAATCTGTCGAGTCATCCGGCGAGAGACCCACCGTGGTGTCATCGACAGCGACCGTTACGTCAAGTTGCGATTGCGTTTCAAAATCGAGAACGGTACCTGCCTGAAGGAACAACTCCGTTCCGCCTACACCCTCGACAATTTCAAAAAGTCCTGCATCAGCTCCACTCAGGAACAAGGTATTGGTACCGAGGGCATCATCCTCAATACTGATATCCGCCACCTTCACAGCAGAGGTTGTGTCAAGCCCCTCAATAAGGGAAGACGCGACGTTGGTAATCACCAAGGAGGGGGCTTCGTTGATGTCGGTTAGAGCGATCGCTAAATCAACGGATGCATCCGGCGTAGCGCCGACCGTATCGTCATCCACCGTGACGGTGACATCGAGCTGTTGCTGTGTTTCGAAGTCCAAAACCGTATTGGCAAGGAGGAAGAGCTCCGTTCCTACAATCTGAAAACTACCGGCATCAGTACCAGCGAGGGCCAATGTATTTGTGCCCAGCGCATCATCCGTAACCGTGATATCAGCGACCTTAATGGCGGTCGTTGTATCCGCGTTTTCTGCCAATTCAGTGACGGTATTCTCAAGTGCTAGCGTGGGTAATTCGTTTGTATCAGTAATCGCGATCGCGAGATCAACCGAATCATCCGGTGTATTGCCCACCGTATCGTCATCTACCGTGACCGTGACATCCAGCTGCTGCTGTGTTTCAAAGTCCAGAATGGCATTCGCAACGAGGAAGAGCTCCGTGCCCACAATCGCGAAGCTGTTCGCATCAGCACCACTCAGTTCCAACACATTAGTACCCAAGGCATCGTCCGTCACAACGATGTCAGCAATCTTGACGGCTGCAGTAGTGTCCGTGGTTTCGGCTAGTTCAGTGACGACATTTTCGAGCGCTAGCGTGGGCGCTTCATTGGTATCGGCGATCGCGATAGGCAAGTTAACGGAGTCATCCGGCGTAGCGCCCACAGTATCATCATCGACTGTGACCGTCACATCGAGTTGCTGCTGAACCTCAAAGTCCAGGACAGTACCGGCCCGCAGGAACAGTTCAGTTCCCACAATCGCAAAGCTAGCCGCATCCGCACCTGTCAGCGCTACGGTTTCTTCCCCTAGCGCATCATCAGCAACCACAATGTCAGCCACCTTAACAGCCGCAGTGGTATCGGTGTTTTCATCCAGAGTGCTTACCGTGTTTTCGAGGGTAACGGTAGGCGCGTCATTGACATCCGTAACGTTGACGGTAACCAGGGCACTACTAACCAACGGACTTGTTCCATCGTCGGTCGCGGTCACCGTGAGGGTGTAGCTAGGCGTTGTCTCGAAGTCGATTTGGGTTAGGTCAGTGACCGTCAGTGCTCCAGTTCCAGGGTCGATCGCAAAAAGATTGGTGCCACCGCCTAAATCAACGTTGCCAGCCGTGATGGCATAGGTGATCGTCTCACCGGTATCCCCCGTTGCAATCACGTCTCCCAGGGCACCATCCTGAGCATCCTCAGCAATTTCAAATGTTTGATTATCAATAACAGGGGGCTCATTAACGTCGAGAAGTCGAATGTTGACGGATTCCGTGACGGTCTGTACCCCATCACCTATTTCAACCGATAACGTATACTCACTCAGCGCTTCAAAGTCGATCGCATCAGGCGTCAGAACTGTAATAGCTCCTGTATCGTCTACCGCAAAAGCATCGCCCTCATTCCCTGAAACGATTGAGAAGGTCAGTGGGGTAGCTAACGTTGTCGGCACGGTTCCGACCGGATCATTCTGGGCAGCCGTCTCAGCAATTTCAAAGTCGTCGTTGAGAATAGCGGCTTGCCCACTGCCTAGGGTGGGACTAATCACATAGCCGCCGGGCAACAAGGCTAGCTCAACGGTTTCATCCGCCTCAACATCAGCATCGGCGATCGAATCCAGCGCAATGGTTACTGCATCTTGCCCGTCCAGCAGGGTGACGTTGATTTCGCCCGTTCCTGAAGCTGTAGCCCCTGTCCCGAAGGTGAAGTCAGTGCCGTCAGTCGCGGTGCCAGCAACCGCGATCGCAACGGTTAAATCGCCTAAGTTGTTACTGCGTGTAATGGTAAAGCTGCCTGATTGTCCTTCAACCGCATCAACAAAACTCAGCTCAACTTCAGGCGGCGAGGCGATAACCCCCTCAAAGGAGCCAAAAACATCATCATTATTAAAAGCAGGGGTGCCCGGCCCGTAAACTCCCTCGGGGACAGTGCCATCAGCATCAGCTGCAGTACTACTATCGAAGGTCACCCGATCCAAAAATACGGTTGGTAATGTGTCAGGTAATCCTTGGGCATCAGAGCCAGCTGAGGTCTGGTCAAGCACAAAAATGGCACCGCCAAGCCCTAGACCATCCCCAGCACTTTCCTCTGTGGTTGCATCAAAAGCACCGCTGCTGCTCAGGTTGCCATTAAATTGTGATGCCGAAACATTGAGTGAGCCACTGCGAATAAAAATAGCTCCGCCCATGCCGGCTCCATCACCGCTAGTGAAACCGGTAGCATCACTGCCACCAAAGCCACTCGTACCATCAGCTCCAACCGTTCCAGCTGTCATGCCGCCGCCACCGGTACCACCCGCGCCACCACCGCCGCCGTAACCACCGGCACCACCGGCACCACCAGTTCCACCAGTCATGAAGGCACTACCACCACTGCCGCCGACACCACCGCCAGCACCAAAGCCACCCGCGCCACCCGCGCCACCCGCACCACCAGTCGTAAAGCCACTACCGCCAGCGCCACCCGCGCCACCACCACCACCGAAGCTACCATCACCACCTGCGCCGCCATCACCACCGGCACCACCAGCTACACCACCAGTTCCAGGATTGCCACTGCCCCCAGCACCCCCAAAATCAGTTGCATCACTACCCTCATCGCCAGGGTTAATGCCGTCAGCACCAGCCGCTCCACCCAGCTCTAAGCCACCGCCAACGGGGCCATCTATTTGCCCCCCCAGTCCGCCGATCGCTTGGTTATCAGTAAAAGTGACATTGCTGACAGCTGCTGTTCCATCAAAAACAAAGAGCGCACCGCCCATGCCAGCGCCCCCGCCACCAGTGGAATCACCCCCTTGAGCAACCCCTTCAGTTAACACCAAGTCATTCAGGTTAAGCTGACCATCCTGAAGGAAGAAAATGCGGACATTGTTATCAGCAACATCATCATCACCAACGTCACCACTAATAGTGAAGCCATTGCCATTAATCGTTAGTGAATCGTCTGTATTGGGATTGTTATTGATGAGAGGAAGAGCTTCCGTCAAAACAATGTCAGCACTAAGTTCGATCACATCAGCTTCATCAACCGAAGCATTTGCACTGTTGATCGCTGACTGGAGTTCTTGAAAGTTGGAAGCGTTAAAAGTAGCCATGGCGGGTTTTACCTCAGATGGTGCGATGCAGCTAAAAAGACTTAACTGATAAGCGTGTGCAGCAGATCTTCAAAAATTACGTATCTAAAACTCCCGTAGCCCCTTGACTCGATTGAGAAGATCGCACAGTTAAGTGACAACACTTAGCCTCAACACCAGTGCTCTCATGAAATTAGGGGTTTCGCTGTGTCCGTCGGCTAGATTATGCAGAAACTTGGAACTTTTTTTTTCAGTAGGATCACATAAATTTTATGTGAATTCGAGGACTTTCTTTACATAGCGTCAATATTGACGGGTAAATTTATGGTCCTGAAAGCGGAATTCTAAAAAAATAAGCCCAGAGAATCTCTGTAAACGTTGCTCAAGTAATTGCTTCAAGCTTTATCGCCTCATCTTCTCGATACCCGAACTGCATCGTGTCAGTTTAGGGAACCTGTAAAACCGAGAAAACAGGGAAGACTTGATGACACCTTTGCACGAATCTTGTGTGCCTAACAGGCTAAATCTGAAATGAAGCCTAGTTAAGATTGCGCTGAATCTGGAGCCAGCAACTCAAAGTCAAAGGATCGCGTTTTCTGCGACTGTTGGTGAAAAAGACAGGGAATGTCAGCAGCAGCGTCGTTATTAGATGAAACGGACTTCTCGCCAGGCAAGAATCTCCAGGAACAAACAAACTTGGTAGAAGCATATTGTTATATTGCGCTTGACAGGAACATCAACACTGCCAGAGACGTTACTTCTGATACTTTGTTCCTCAAAAATGGAATTTTTGTTAGGTTGAAATGCCTCAGAGGACTGTCAAGGGAAGCTTAGCTATATTCGAGAATTTGCTCAAAGCAAACACCCACTATCGATTCAGCATACATACGTCAGGTAAGTAAACTCCCTGTGGCTACGCGGCTAAAGCATACCAGAACTTTGTTGGGTTGAATCACGGATGCGGCTAAAACCCATCAATTAATATCGATCGGACTATTAAACTTTGTCTGCAACGGCCATTGAAGTGAATAAATTACATCGGGCGTACCGGCTACGATCCATGGCTGCTTGCGTTTGTGTGCCACCGTTTCTTTGCCGCTCGATCTACCAATGAAGCCAGCCAGCTGGGAGGAAGGCGAGGGTGAACCAAATCGAATTTGTAGTCGTGATCTAGGGGCTGTCACCATTTAGAGCCTGAATCCTCATGCTGAAGGCGGTTCAGCCCCTAGCTAGTTTTACCAAGCGGGCGCGGCAATGCTTATACCGCAAGGCTTTCGAGTTTAATTGATGATGCGCCCTAGAAGCTGGCAACACGCTGCCAAAACAAGCCACAGTTAACTAGGCCGTTGAAAAGGCACCGAAACAGTCAGTAGAGTACTGCTTAGCCACCAAAGACTCATTCCTTAGGAATATGCTCTTAGTAATAAAGCCTGGAGGCGCTGACTTAGTCAGCGCCTCCAGGCTTTAAAGCTTATGCAACTTGTGATTGACAGATCCTCAACGAGTAGCCACTATTCCTAGGAAGACGGCAAGCTCGGGAGACTGAAAAGTCGAGTCGGCAGCAGTCATGAGGCTCCAAGTTAGCCATCATTTGCTTAACTGACAGGTGTAGGGCGAATACCTACCGCATGACGATCAATAACTTGGTCGATGAGGCCATAATCCATGGCTTGCTGAGGCGACATAAAAAAGTCGCGTTCAGTATCGGCCGTGATCTTATCCAAAGGCTGTCCCGTGTTATCGGCGAGCGCCTTGTTCAGAAGGTCTTTTAGATACAGGATTTCTTTCGCCTGGATTTCAATATCGGTCGCTTGACCTTGAGCCCCACCTAAAGGCTGGTGAATCATAATCCGCGAATTCGGCAGGCTCATGCGCTTGCCCTTCTTACCTGCAGTCAAGAGAAACGCACCCATACTTGCGGCCAATCCCACACAAATCGTGCAGATATCAGGGCGGATATGGTTCATGGTGTCATAAATCCCCAGGCCAGCCGATACTGAACCTCCTGGGGAGTTGATGTAGAGGTAGATATCCTTTTCAGGATCTTCCGCTTCGAGGAACAGCATTTGTGCCACGATAAGATTCGCTGAATCCGCTGTGACTTCCTGCCCAAGAAAGACGATACGCTCTCGCAACAGGCGAGAATAAATGTCAAAGGCGCGTTCGCCGCGACCAGATTGCTCAATGACGGTAGGAATCATTAAAGGGCCATTTCATCAACTGCTTATACGATTCTACCGATTTGCTTGTCTAGGCAAAGGTGGATTACCGTCCTTTGTCCATCTCTTGCCAATTTGATTAAGTGTTTGCCCAGAGTACCTTATGACTGTTCCCCCCTCGAAAAATTGTTTTGTTGCTGGTGCTAGCCGTGGCGTTGGCTTTGAAGTTGTCAAAGCTTTGCGCAAAGAGGGATACACTGTAACCGCCTTAATTAGAACCGCCGATACGCAGCCCCTGTTGGACACCTTAGGGGCAAGGGTTACGATCGCCGATGCACTCGACACGAGCGCCGTGGCTCTCGCCTTAGAAACTTTTGGCTCCTCGCCTTTTACAGTGGTCACGACTATTGGCGGTAAGGGCATGAATCGCGATGAACCACGTTCTGATTATTTAGGTAACCGGAATCTGATCGACGGGGTCAAAAATCTACCTTGTCAGCGCTTTCTCATGGTGTCTTCGATTGGCGTGGGCGAGAGTGCTGTGGCACTACCGCCTCAGGTTTTGGAAACCCTACGTCCAGCCCTGCTTGCTAAAGCTAAAGCGGAAGAACATCTAATAAGTAGCGGTATTCCATATACCATCATTCGCCCTGGCGGTCTCTTATCAGAAGCAGCAACTGGGCGAGGGTTGCTCACCACCGATTGTCGTGTCGCGGGTAGCATCCCCCGGATGGATGTCGCAGCCTTAGTGCTTCAGTGCTTGCTGTCCCGCAAGGCTGAAAATCAGACTTTCGCTGCCGTTGACGGCGATCGCGTTCGTAGCAGCTACCCCATTGAACCCTTTCTCCTAGACTGACTATTGAGGCCTATTTGATGAGCAACATACCCGAAACGATGTATGGCGTCTGGCTAATGGGGCACGGCGATTTCGATAAGTTGGAATTCCGTGATGACATCCCCGTACCGCAACCCGGGGCTCGGGACGTTCTGATTCGGGTGGCGGCGGCGGCCGTCAACAATACTGATATCAATACTCGTTTAGCTTGGTACTCAAAGGGGGAAGGTGCCAGTGACGATGCAAGTTGGACGGGTGACCCGATCAAATTTCCTCGGATTCAGGGCATTGACATTTGCGGGTATGTTGTTGCTGTTGGGACTGAAATTGACCCTAGCCGAGTGGACGAGCGGGTTTTAGTGGAACCCTGTCTGCGGGAGGCGAATGGCGAAGAACTCCCGAGTCCTTGGTTTTTGGGCTCCGAATGCGACGGTGGATTTGCCGAGTATACGGTGGTTGCCTCCCGGCATGTTCATAAAGTTGAGAGTCTGTTCAGCGATGTTGAGCTAGCGTCCTTTCCTTGCTCCTACTCAACGGCGGAAAATTTGCTGACGCGCTCTGGCGTTAAGGCTGGCGATCAGGTTCTTGTCACAGGTGCTTCCGGCGGCGTCGGGTCGGCAGCCGTGCAGTTGGCCAAAGCTCGCGGTGCGGAAGTGATTGCTATTACGAGCCCGGCTAAGGCAGACAGTTTACTGGGGCTAGGAGCCAAGCAAACCCTAACCAGAACAGACAGCCTGATTGAGAATTTAGGGCAAGATAGCGTGGACGTTGTTGTGGACCTCGTTGCCGGTGATCGCTGGCCCGAACTGCTCGACGTGCTTAAACCTGGAGGCCAATATGCGGTAGCGGGTGCAGTGGGGGGGCCGTTGGTTCAACTTGATGTCCGAACCCTCTATTTGAAGGATTTGACGCTTCACGGATGCACAGTGTACGAGCCATCTGTGTTCCTTAATCTGATTAATCGGATCGAAAAGGAGCAGATTAGTCCGCTAGTAGCCTATACGTTCCCCCTTGAGCACATGGTGAAAGCACAAAAAACGTTTTTGTCGAAAGGTTACACGGGCAAGATTGTGCTTACGGTTGGCGAAACATGATTGTGATACTCATGGGGGTTGCTGGCTCCGGTAAAACCACCGTGGGTCAGCAACTGGCTAAAAGGCTCAACTGGCAGTTCATCGAAGGCGATCGCTTTCATTCCCAAGCCAATGTTGAAAAAATGCGCCGAGGTGAACCCCTGACTGATGTTGATCGCCGGCCCTGGCTCAAAGCCATTCGGACAGAAATCGAACGGGTTCAAGCCTCTGGTGGTTCCGTTGTCGTGGCGTGCTCGGCCTTGAAAAAAGACTATCGAGCTGTTTTAGCGGGGAAGTCTCATGACGCTATCAAGTTTGTGTATTTGAAGGTCACACCAGCGGTCTTGCGATCGCGATTGATACAGCGATCGGGACACTTTATGAAAGCTGATATGCTAGAGGGCCAATTGGCCACCCTGGAAACACCCGCAAACGCCCTGGTTATGGACGTTAAAGCAGAAACGGCTGTAGCGGCATTAGTCGAGCAAATTTGCCTGAGGCTCAATCTCGTAGCCGATGTCCCAGGAGAATAACTGATGGCAACCTCAATCGCTTTCTACCCGCAGAGAGCTAGCCAGCTCATCAAGTTCAGCACGACTGGGACTCGGCAAATTCTTCAGCTCAAATTTGACGGTTCCGTCTTCAATATAGGCTAGATGCTTGTAGGTAATATCCAGTGGATCGTACTGAGGGATGAGATTAAGGTGAGCGTGGTGAACACCAAAGCCGTGTACTACCATACCTACTCGCAAAGGCTTGTAAACCTCTCTAATTCTACGTCCTACTTGCTGAGCCGTAATCATCACTTTGGCAGCCAGCTCGTCCGGCACATCCGTGAAATGATCAATATGCTGTTTGGGAATAACGATGCAAGCTCCTGGATAAATGGGCTGTAGCGGAATAAAAGCCATCGTCCAAGGGTCTTCCTGAACTAGGCTGACCTCACCAGTGCCGTTCACAATGTCGCAAAAGGGACAGGATTCCATAGAGTCTCACAGACTAACCGTATCCCTCACATTGAACAGGACACATTCTTAAAGCACCATCATCCAGAATACTTAAAAGGTTTATGTAGAGCACTGCTTTGACGATGTAAAGCCACCGTCAGCTAAAACACAGCCCAAAACTGTGTTATTTCAAGACACCTTGATTAAAGGCATAAGGAGTGCGATCGCTAATCTACAATCCTTACCATGCCAGCCTGAATCGCATCAAACAGACGGTTGATTTGCTGCCGCTCATGCTCGTCAATGCTGCCATCGGCCAGCACCATGGTGGACAACTGGCGGTATTGATGGTGGGTAATATTTCTAGCCGAAATAAACTTATCCACTAGCATGACAAGGTCTTGGCCTTGCTGATAGGTCCCTGCCATGGGTTTGCCTCCTGATACAGTGCTTCTACGGTAGCAATCGATCGGTGATTAGGGTTCATACAGCGATAATAGGCTCAACTGGGTACAACTTTTGCCTTATCAGTTGCAATCAATACCTAGGCTCCCTCGCAAATTGCCATAGTTGTTATTCAAGCATTTCACCATCAAAAGGCAAGCTTTTTCAAGCCCTAACAATCCTTCAGGAAATAAAAATCTACGGTTGGAATCTTGATTCTGTTATGAGCTACGCTTCAAACAGTTCGCACTGCCCGTGATGACGGAGTAGATGATCACAGAGCACTAGCGCTACCATCGCTTCCACCATGGGTACGGCCCGAGGCAACACACAGGGATCATGGCGCCCCTTAGCCGCTAGAACGGTTTCGGAACCCGCATTCGTCACTGTTTTCTGTTCCTTACGAATCGTGGCAGTGGGTTTAAAGGCCACTCGAATTAAAATATTTTCACCATTGGCAATGCCGCCTTGGGTACCCCCGGAGCGATTGGTGCGGGTACGCCAATTCCCAGCTTCATCTATATAGTATGCGTCATTATGCTGGCTACCCTTGAGCAGCGTACCGGCAAACCCAGAGCCTAATTCAAAGCCTTTGCTCGCTGGTAGGGACATCATCCCCTTGGCTAAGTCCGCTTCCAGTTTGTCAAACACGGGAGCCCCGAGCCCTTTGGGCACCTGACGCGCCACGCATTCCACAACCCCACCGATGGAATCCCCCTCATCGCGGATTTGTTCGACCCGATCAATCATGCGCTGGGCGGCTTCGGTATCGGGACAGCGCACGATATTGCTCTCTACAGCTGCCAGCGATACAGTATCAGGATCCACCACACCTTCGATATCCTGGATCCGCTTAACGTAACCAACAATTTCTACACCGGCATACTGTTGGAGGATTTTTTTGGCGATCGCCCCAGCGGCAACGCGGCCAATCGTTTCCCGCGCGGAGGAACGCCCCCCTCCCTGGTAGTTGCGGAAGCCGTATTTGCTGTCGTAGGTGGCATCGGCGTGGGATGGGCGATAGGTCGTTGCCATCTCACTATAGTCTTGGGGGCGCGTGTCTTTGTTGCGCACCAGGATAGAAATGGGGGTTCCTAAGGTCTTACCTTGGAAAACTCCTGATAGGATTTCACATCGATCAGCCTCTTTACGGGGAGTGGTAATTTTGCTTTGTCCTGGGCGACGCCGGTCTAGTTCAACCTGAATTTCTTCTGGCGATATCTCGATCTGAGGCGGACAGCCGTCAATGACCACTCCAACCGCACCGCCGTGGGACTCCCCAAAGGTCGTAATGCGAAATAGATGTCCAAACGTGTTACCCATGAGCGCTATATGAGAGGTGTTTCTCAATCCTATCTTGCTGGCGATCGCCTAGGGCTTGTCGTTTAGCTTCAGATATTGGCGAGGGTTAATGGCTTTTCCCTGTCGCCGGATTTCGTAATGTAGGTGAGGGCCAGTGGAGCGCCCCGTATTACCTAGTTCACCAATGATGTCGCCGCGCTTTACGCGATCGCCAACCTCCACATTCATGACCGACAGATGAGCGTACAGGGTGGAGTGGTCGTAGCCATGATCAATCACAACATAATTGCCATAGCCACCGGCATACTTGGCAGTGGTCACGACGCCTTCAGCCGTCGCTTGAATGGATGTTCCTATTGGCCCCCGGAAATCAATTCCACTGTGCATTTCGTAGCGTCGTCCCCCAAAGGGATTTGGACGAAGGCCAAATTCTGAGGACGTTTCCAGGTTGCCCCGAAAGGGTTTGGCATCAGGAAAAGCTGCGGCACGGGCACTTTCCTCTGCCAAGGTACTTTCCAAAGCTGGACGAACGCTGCTTTCCAGGCTGGCTGTCAACTTTGGCATCCAAGTTTTGGCCAAACCAAATAAATCTTCCGCTGAGGCCGCTAGCCTGGGTCCTCCCTGCGATTGCTCAACTTGAGAGTCATTGATAGGAAGACTCTCTTCCGATAACCCGGCCCGCTCGCGTAGCGTATCCAACTCCTGATCCAACGACTCCAACTCAGTGAGCACCTCACCCGCCGTTTCGGTTAGGTCTTGATTCTGCTCCGTGAGTTCTTCATTCTGACCCATCAGTTGTATAACCCATGTCGTTGCCCAGGTGCTCGGCACCGAGAGGGCAATCAATCCAGCGATCATCATGGGCAACGGCCGCAGCTTGATAGCGATGGGTGTCTCACCTGTTCGCGTGATCAAAATGGTGTAAGGCTGTGGGAGTCGGAAGCGCATACCTTTCTCTACCGGGAAATGACCAGGGAATTTTACGTTTTTTAAGATCAACCACAGGATTATACGGGGATCAGAGCCATCCGGCAATTCGCAGGGATGTTTTGCAAGGTAGATCGGAGCGCGCGATCGCGCCCCAAATTGAAAGGCAAGCCTTAGACTATTGAGAGGTGTAACGGTTTTTGATTGGCTATGTACGCAACTTGGCTTGATAGCAACAGTTGGCTGTGGGAAGTTGCTGATCAACGTATCCTGGTTGATCCTTGGCTTGTTGGCCCACTCGTTTTTGGTAATGCAGGCTGGCTGTTTCGGGGCGAGCGTCCGCATCCGCGTCCGTTGCCCCAAGCGATTGATGTGGTTTTACTGTCTCAGGGGCTAGAGGATCACGCTCATCCTGAGACGCTACGAGCATTGGACAAATCCCTTCCGGTCATTGGCTCCCCTAATGCCGCTAAGGTTGCCAAAGAACTCGGGTTTGCGACTGTGACAGCAATTGAGCACGGACAAACTTTAGAGCAATCGGGTTGGAATCTTAAGGCAATACCCGGTTCTCCCATTGGCCCCACTCTGGTCGAGAATGGTTACATCCTCACGGAGCACGGGACTGGTCTGAAACTTTTCTACGAACCCCATGGCTTCCACCCAACTGACCTGAAGGCCGAAGCTCCGATTGATGCCGTCATTACCCCTATGTTGGACTTGTCAATTCCCATTCTGGGGCCCATTATTCGGGGTCGTAAAAGTGCTCAGGAACTGGCAGAGTGGCTACAGCCTCAAGTGATGCTGCCAACTGCTGATGCGGGCGAAGCGGAGTATCACGGACTGTTAATTTCGCTGCTGCAAGCATCGGGCGGTGCGGATGAAGTGCGTCGTGGCTTGGCAGCGGCAGGCAAAACCACTCAGGTATTAGAACCTAAAGTGGGCGATCGCCTGGAACTTCCCCTGAGCCCACGCGCGATCGTGGCCTAGCGATTTATTCAGTTACATTTATGAGTTGAAAGTCTTGGCTCACAGCCAAAGCCCCACCAGAAATTCAAATCTCTGGTGGGGCTTTGATCAGGGAATAACCAGGAGTGGGGGATTAGCCAAGGATTGACTTTAACTGCTTACCAGCGGCTAATGCACCGACAGCAGCCAAACCGAGAAGCGAAGCAGGTTCAGGAACCGCCTCAGGTTCAGTATCGGCAGGCGTGAAAGTTCCTGCTGTGATCATCACTTCATGTTTAGATCCACCACCCGCTTCCATCGCAATCTGTCCCTTGAGCGTCCAGCCATCCAGTAAGCTGTCGCCTGCGAGGAACAGAGGGGTATGCCACATATTGCTGCCGATTTCGCCAACGGTTTCATCAAATGCAACACCGTCTAGCTCAGTGAGCTTGAAGACGGCACTGCGCTTGGCCAGAATTTCTACCCCATTGCCCACTTCCCAATCAGCTTCATAGGAGACAGTGGTATCGCCAATAGTGACGCTCACCATTTCACCGGGGTTCCAGGTCATAACTAAGTCATGAAACGTAGAGCCATCACCCCAGTCATCATCAAAGTACTTGTTCTCGCTGAACTGACCGCTGACGCTGGTGTGAGTCCCTACGCCAATTTCCCAATCGCGAGCGCCCTTTCTGCCACCACGAGCTTCAAGGCCGTAGATGCCAGGGCTACGGGGCACAAGCTTTTCAAACGTGCCATCAGGACCACTGAAAACACCATCTTCATAACTATCCGTCACGTCCACAACCCTCAAAGTTGCTGCGTTGGCAACACCGGCCAGATTGCAGACGATACCGATAGAAGCAGCGGCCACTAATGCAGATGTCAAAGTACGATTCATATTTGTAAGTTCCTGTGGAGCTCGTTAGTCGTTCACTTGGTGGGTAGGCACAAAGCACATTATTTTCAGCGTCAAATCCTGCGCTTAGTTACAGAGTGCCTAACGGAACCCAAGGAGTGCCTGCATTTACCGGCAAGTTCACCTGACGTTCAACACTCAGGTAAGGAACGAAAAAGAATCCGTCAAGCTCAGATAAAACCATCGTCAAGGAAAGATCAAGACTAACCAACTCACGCTTACTGTCTGCAAATAATGGTCGCTCGTTTCCAATAAGTAGATTGTCCTAGATAAGATAAGCCAATGTAGGTTGCGGTTGAGGAACGTTAGCGTAGCCTTGCCAGAGGCAATACACCAACATCCGCATGGGTTACGCTTCGCTAACCCATCCTACAAATACACCTGACGCTCTACTTATTCGTCTCTCACTGAGCAGGAGATAAGGTGCTCCGTGGGAATATCTTCAAGGGTGCTCCAGACTCAATTGCTCTGAAAAATGTGGACATCTCTTTGAGGGAACGGAATCACAACACCTTCGGCATCCAGGCTTTTTTTGACATTTTCATAGGTGTTGAAATACACCTGCCAGTAGTCCTCTGGTTTAGCCCAGGGACGCACCGTGAAATTGACGCTGCTATCAGCTAGCTCGATCACTGCAACCACAGGACTGGGCTGTTTGAGCACCAGTGGATCTTGATCAAGCACGTCGTAAATAATCTGCTTCACTTGGTCGATATCAGCGTCATAAGCTACGCCAATAACGGTATCGACCCGAATTTTGCCCTTTACGGTGTAGTTGATAATTTTGCCACCGGTGAGGTTGGCGTTAGGAACAATCACCAATTTATGATCGAGTGTCAGAACAGAGGTGGTAAGGAGTTGAATCTCCTCAACATGGCCACTAACCCCATCGGCTTCAATCCAATCGCCGACATTGAAGGGGCGAAAAATTACAATTAGGACACCTGCTGCAAAGTTGGAAAGAGAACCTTGAAGGGCCAACCCTACAGCTAAGCCTGCCGCACCCAAAACTGCTATGAGCGAGGCAGTTTGTACACCGAGGCGGTTGAGCGCCGCAATGAGGGCAAAGGCGATCACGCCGTAATAGGCCAAGGTGCCCACAAACGAGATCAAGGTGGGATCGGCATTGCTCTGGCGCATCAGTCGGCGCACCAATCGACGTCCGAGCCTGGCTACCCACTGCCCCAGTAAGAAAATAGCGATCGCCGCAATAGCATTCAGGCCAAAGCGCGTAATCAGATCTTGCAGTACGTCAAAAGTTGTCGTGATGTTTTCCATGTCAATGCCTTTTCAAAACCCGATAGTTGCACTATCGTCGCTTCAAAAACACTAACTCAGGGTTTTAAGTTGAAACTAAATAATCGCATATCCGTCAGTTGTGCCAGTGCATCTCCCTCAGGCAAGCTGACGAGTCTACATTTCGAACTGGAATGAATCTGCTTTATAATCGAAATGTATTTCCAAAGATAGATATGTATCATTCCATGGTCATGCTTAAGTAATCTCACGACTAGGCTCTTGTATGGCTTTACGCACTTGTCCGTGGTTATACAGGTTAAGCGCGTCTTCTGTATTATAATGAGAGATAAAGCATGGGTTACCCTAGTTGCACATAGGGTTTCTGCCTGTCTTTGCTTTCTATAGAGGCAGGTCTAGGTTCTAAGCTGAGCTCGATTAACTTAGTTCATTTAACACTTGAGATTTATGTCAAATTTTCGCAGCTTACTACTGACCGGTTCAGTAGCCACAGGTTTGTTATTGGTAGGTGCAGATGCATCTGAGGCAGCTGGCCTCAAAGGTGCGCTATCGCTGGCTGGTGATGTTGAGTTTGATACCTTCGGTGGGGGTATTACCATTGATTTTGACACTGATGATGGCATCAGTGACGTGGTTGCTCCTACGGATGATTTCGCTACTCTTGCTCCTCCTACAGGTGCGATCGCTGACCTCACCTTCTTGGCTCTAGGCGGTGGTAGCTTTGAATCTGGGGCTTCCGTGATTCCCTTTATTGATTTTGGCGTGCAAACGCTGGGTGGCGTAACCGATACGCTGACCTTTAACTTGGTTGCGCCTATCGAGGCTACAGGAATTTCCTTTCCTGGACTCCAGGCACTGTTTTCAAATGAGCCCTTTGAGGGTGAGTTTGTTTTTGGCTCAACTACTACCGCAGCAAGGGGGCTTCTGACAGCACAGGAAGCTAGTAGCTCGAGTTCCTACTCTATTTCGATTACGACTGAGCCTATTCCTGAGCCGCTAACTATCCTAGGTTCCGGTGCAGCTTTGGCAATGGGCGCTTTCCTCAAGCGTCGGCATGATGCTGTAACTAATTAGAGTCCTACAGCGTTAGCTAGCGCTAGAATCGCAAAGCCGAGATTTGAATTTGTTTCAAGCAACAATGAAGCGATATCGCTGGCTTTGCTGGTTTTTGATTAGCGTGTTGACGATTTCAATTATCGGCTGCCAGAGACAACCAACGGTAGCCGAGTCTAGCAATGTGGTGAACTTAACGCTGTGGCAAGGCATTGGACCACCTTCTAATCGTGAGGTGTTTCAGGCTTTGGTGCAGCGTTTTAATGATCGCCACCCCAATATTCAGGTGGAGTCGCTGTACGTCGGTCATCCCGATCAGCAAATCCCCAAAATTTTGACCGCGATCGTTGGGAATGCTGCGCCTGACATCCTTTGGTATATCCCCACCTTGACCGGGCAACTGGTGGAGCTCGAAGCGCTGGAACCCTTAGAAGATTGGTTGACACAGTCGCCGTTAATCGACCAGCTCAATCCTGCTTTGCTGGAAAGCATGGAATTTGAAGGCCATCTGTGGTCAATCCCCTTAGGGGCGAATAATGTAGCTGTATTTTACCGTCCCAGCTTATTCGCTGAAGCAGGCATTACTGACCTCCCGCAAACGTGGGAGAAGCTACGCGAAACGGCTCAAGCTCTGACTCAAGATACCAATAATGATGGTCGCATCGACCAACAGGGAATTTTTCTGTCGTTGGGCAAAGGTGAATGGAATGTATTTGTTTGGCTGCCTTTTGTCTACAGTGCTGGCGGCTGGCTGAGCCAGGACGACCAGCCAGATCTAGTCAATGAGGGGGCGATCGCGGCCTTGACCCTGGCCCAAAATCTTGTGCAAGACGGGACAGCCATGCTGTCGCCGCCGGAACGTGGCTTTGAGATTGACAACTTCCTGACGGGCAAAGTCGCAATGCAAGTCACTGGCCCTTGGACATTGGCTCAGATGCAGGCCGCTGGTGTGGATTTCGATGTGTTTCCTCTACCGATTGCGGATGCCCCTGCGGCAGTTCTGGGAGGGGAAAATTTCTTTCTATGTCACACAACGCCAGCAAAACGCCAGGCAGCGCTGACGTTTTTTGAATACATTTTGGGCGAGGAATTTCAACTGGAGTGGGCTTTGCAGACCGGTTTTTTACCCATTAGCCAATCGGTTCAAACAAGTACCGCTTACCAGGAGTTTGTTGCCGCGAACCCGCTACTACAGGTGTTTCTTGACCAGATGGCTTGGGCGCGATCGCGGCCGGTGATTCCTGGCTATGCGCAGCTATCGGAAAACTTTGGGCGGGCGATTGAGGCAACGCTACTTGGAACCGATCCCAAAACGGCGTTAGAAGATTCTCAGCGTCGTCTCGATCTCATGCAAGCCCAGTAAACATCGCAACACCCAATCCCGTAAGCGCTAGACTTATTAGGCCATGGCAGCATTGACCATTCAAAATGGGAGTAATGTTGCTCCTACCCGCTTGCTCTCTTGGCTTTTTAATGTCCCCATACCCACCCCAGCCGGTGCTCATGCGTTCCCGTCACTCTGATGCTGAAGCCAAGCTGACGCGGCTCAAGCTGATTATTTATCTGATACCGATCTTTGGCTTTTTTCCTTCACTCTGGAGTCTCTACTTCAAGCAAGGAAACCGCCAAGAGCAGACCGTGAGCAAGACGGCTGTAACGCTAGCCTTGGCTTGGGTAACAGTCTACGTTTTGACGGCGGCAGGCTCGCAAGCCTCCGATGTGGCCTCAATCCGCCTGCTGGTCACCGGCCTGTTAGCGACAACGGGATATTTTGTGACGAATTTTGGGTTGATGATCCGTTTGCTACAGGGAAAGTCGGTGCGGTTGCCAGGCGTGAGTAAATTAAGCGATCGCCTACCGTAAAGAAAAAGTGGCAACTTTGAAATTCATCAATACAATACACTTGTCATTCTTTAGTGATGCCATATTTAGGGCGACTGTCCTTTTAGGAACCTGACTCCTGGTGTTCCATTCCATGCTTTCGAGTGGGCGTCCAGCGTGAACCTCGATAGGCTAGTCAGGGCTTCCGATATTCAGGCATTCCGCCATTTGGAGGCAATTACTTGTCTTTACGGTTAATATCACCTTCATGCTGCAAAACTGGGTGCCCCCTTGCTACTACGTAACGATCAACTGATCGGGTTTGAGGTTGTCTGTGTCTAATCCAAAGCATTCTCGTCCTACACATCACCGCTATCCTCACCCACCCACTCAGAAACCTAAGCGGTTTCGTATTCCTAAATGGCTAGGAATCGGTGTGGCCCTTGTGAGCGTGGGCACGGCTTCAGCGTTCTGTGGTGCTTTTTTGGCGGTCTCTTTGGGGAGTACTCCCCTATTGCAGAACACGCTCTCTGAGGACGAAGCGGCATTCTTTCGACAGGGGGATCCTATTACAGGGGGCAACAGCCTCCAGATGCCTCGTCTCACCCGCCCTGTCAATATTCTGGTGCTAGGCATGAAGGTATTGAGTACCGATATCGCCAATCCACCATCAGAGGTGCAGGATTTGGGCTATCACGCCTTGGTGAACTCCTTCGATGGCCTTTCCGACACAATGCTGTTGCTGCGGTTTAATCCCCAAACGAATCAATTGGTCGTGATGTCGATTCCTCGGGATACACGCACTTTGGTCGCCGGACAGCTTACTAAGTTAAATGAAGCTAACCGCGATGGGGGACCAGCCTTAGCGGCTAAATCAGTGAGTGAGTTACTTGGCGGGGTGGAAATTGATCGCTATGTGCGTATCAATGTACAAGGGGTCGAAAAGCTCGTAGATGCCCTGGGTGGCATTACCGTTAACGTGCCCCAGGACATGAAGTATCAGGATGATAGCCAGCACCTTTACATCAACCTCAAGGCCGGTGAACAGCATCTCGATGGGGATCAGTCTCTACAGTTTCTGCGCTTCCGATATGATGACAAGGGCGATATCGGACGCATTCAGCGCCAACAAATGCTGATGCGGGCAGTGGTTGATCAGGCTCTCACACCTAAGACTGTGGCTCGCTTACCCAAGATTTTATCTGTGATTCAGTCCCATGTGGATACCAATCTGAGTGTTGAAGAGTTGCTGGCATTGGTCGGTTATGCGTCTAAAACGAATGACTACAACGTGCAGATGTTGATGCTGCCAGGGGATTTCAGCAGTCCGACAGGGTACGACCGCAGCTACTGGCTGCCTGACCTCAACGAAATTGATACGGTAGTATCGGAGTACTTTGGTTACGGAACTCGTTCGGTAGCAGCGTCGGAGGATCCCCGCAACTTGAGGGTGGCGATTCAGGACAGTACGGGTGATGCGATCGCCGTTGAAACCCTGGTTCAAACGTTGTACGACAGCGGCTACTATAACGTTTACATTGAGGAAGATTGGAACGAAGAATTACCCTTTACCCGAGTCGTGGCCCAAAACGGTAACCTTGCTAGCGCCGAAACCCTACAGCGATTTCTGGGTGTTGGTGAAGTCCGAGTGGAAAGCACAGGCGTCCTAAACTCTGATATCACGATTCAGGTCGGGCGCGATTGGCTCGATGATTACGGCACTAGCTCTAGTCTTTAAGGCAGATACGTTGTGCATGCAAAGATTCTACGCTGGCAAGTTTGGCTCACAGATAGT
The DNA here is from genome assembly GCA_039819045.1 of Cyanobacteria bacterium J06638_28. Taxonomy (GTDB): domain Bacteria; phylum Cyanobacteriota; class Cyanobacteriia; order Phormidesmidales; family Phormidesmidaceae; genus SIO1E4. The sequence goes on along the minus strand of JBCBSR010000003.1, from coordinate 102,985 downwards.
GATCCCCCTATCTGGCGGCGGTTCCAAATTAGCGATGACTACACGCTTGCACAGCTACACCAAGTGCTACAGCCGGTAATGGGTTGGCAAAATCATCATGCCTACCGCTTTAACCTGAGGGGCGATCGCTACGAACCGCTCACCCAAAGAAATACGACTCCAGCATTCGATGCAACTACGGTGACATTGGCATCACTCAATCTACAGGTGGGCGATCGCGTGACCTACACCTACAACCTAAGTGATGGCTGGCTCCAGACCTTAGAGATTGAAACGATTCTGAACCCTGACGCATCTTTGCAAATACCCTTGTGCCTGGAAGGCGAGCGTGCTTGCCCACCCGAAGATTGCGGTGGAATCTGGGGGTATGAGGATTTTCTCGATCGGTTGAGTGATCCTGAAGATCCAGAGTTTGATGATTTATTGAACCGATTGGGCGATTTTGACCCAGAGGCTTTTGACTTAAAAGCTGTTAACCGGCAGTTATCACTGTTGGCAAAACAGGCCTCGTGAGCTGGCATCCCTCTCTTGACTAAAGGATATGGCTTTGGCCATTCAAGCTACGGAGCTATACAGCCTAGGCTCGCTGCCTTGTCCTACAGAACTGGCAAAGGCTATCCCGTGAAGACACTTGTTGGTGACTGAGTGATGTGAAACTACATCTCAAAGCCTTAGTTCCCCGCCAATCCCTCTATTGATATAAATTCTCATCAAAGGAGAAAATAACAAACTCTTAAGGTCAAGCCTGTTGACCTTTTGCCGCAACAAGAGCCGATGCAGCTGAACTCTGAAAGAAACCGTTTTCCCTGTAGCAGAAGACATTTAAGATGAGTTCCATCCTAAAATCTCTCTCGTAAAGCCTTAGCGCCTGAGTCTCCACACAAAAGTTCATTTTTTACTATCGACAATGATTCCGATCTAAAATGCTAGCAGCTTATTGAATTATTTTCTCAATAAGCTCTCTCAAGTTGGATGGTTGTTATTGAGGATATAGATTGCTATGCAGACTTATGGCAATGCCGACATTACTTATGATTGGTGGGCAGGAAATGCTCGCTTCGCGAACCAGTCTGGTCGATTTATTGCAGCCCATGTCGGGCAAGCCGCATTAATAACTTTGTGGGCTGGAGCTTTCACACTATTTGAGCTGTCCTGGTTTGACCCCAGTATTCCTATGGGAGAACAGGGCATGATCTTACTGCCTCATCTAGCGACCCTCAGCTTTGGGATTGGCGAAGGAGGGCAGATCATTGACACTTATCCTTACTTTGTGATTGGTGCTTTGCATCTCATTTCTTCAGCTGTATTGGGTGCCGGGGCTTTGTTTCATGCCTTTAAAGCGCCGCCTGATTTGAGTGGAACCAAAGGCTCGGCTCGCAAATTCGATTTTGACTGGGATGATTCCGCCAAGATTGGGCTGATTCTGGGGCACCATCTATTGTTTCTCGGTGCTGGAGCCCTATTGCTGGTTGCCAAAGCAACTACCTGGGGTGGGTTGTATGATGCCACAACTCAGACCGTACGCTTGGTGCAACCGACGCTTGATCCCTTGGTGATTTACGGTTATCAAACTCACTTTGCTAGCATAAGTAGCTTGGAAGATTTAGGGTGGGCATGTTTTCGTCGGTACGCTGCTCATTCTCGGAGGCATCTGGCATATCCTGGTTCCCCCTATGAAATGGGCTAAAAATGTCTTGCAATTTTCGGGGGAAGCCATTCTGTCTTATTCCCTAGGGGGTATTGCTTTAGCCGGATTTGTAGCCGCGTATTTTTGTGCCGTCAATACGCTGGCCTATCCTATTGAGTTTTAGGGGCCAACATTAGCGCTGAAGCTAGGCATTTCTCCCTACTTCGCTGATACTGTGAGCCTGCCTGTAAATGCCCATACCTCTCGCTGTTGGTTAGCTAACGCACACTTCTATCTGGCTTTTTTCTTCCTCCAAGGGCATTTGTGGCATGCATTGCGGGCTATGGGTTTTGACTTTCGACGTGTCGAAAAGGCTCTGAGCGCTGTTGAATCTTGACTGTGTTGGCCTAACTTTGTAGCCATCGTTTTGAGGGGACAGTTTTCTACTTATCTACGCAGATATGGTTGTGTCCCCTTTTTTACTTTTTTTCTTAGGTAGTTGTTTTTGATATGAATTGTCCTTGCTGCGCTGATAAATTGCTCCGCCATGTTGCTCACGTAGGGGTTTATTGGTTTTGCCCGACTTGTCGACAAGCCATGCCACACCGAGAACCTTTACGTGAGTCTAGACAAGTTGGCAGAGTCAGCAACAGCCCACCGTTATCTTCACAACTTTGAGGCCAGTAATGCTCCCCCGAGTTTCAACAACAGGCACACCCGATGTTCTATGGCTCAGCGTAAATCCTAATTTTCGACGCCTAGAACAACCTTTACTGGTGCAGTTGACTGAGCACCACACCGTATCCCACTGGAGTTACTGTCAAACACCAGATGAACCATGCTCCCTAGACATTGCGCTGACACTGCTGCATGACTCCCTCAAAGCCTATGATCGCGCTTTGCATATCATTGGCCATGGCACTGGGGGCGTGTTAGGCATTCTTTACGCGCGTCAATTTCCTCGACGAGTCAAGTCTTTAACCCTGCTAGGGGTAGGCGCAAACCCAGCAGTCGATTGGAAAGCTCATTACTACACCCAGCTTGAACAGTTGTCCTGTAGTCGTTCATGTGTATTAACGCAAATGGTACACAGTCTGTTTGGTAAGCAATGCAACCATTGCTTACAGGGCCTTCGCGAACTCTTAGAGCGTGATTTGATGGAGTCTTTATCGCTCCATTCCCTTGCTAAGCGATTCAGTCTGTTTCCTGGGAATGTTCCAGTACCACTCCTAGTTTGTGGTGGTCAGGAGGATGCCATCGTTGATTCAGTGCAGCTACAAAGCTGGCAACCGTGGCTCAAAGACGGCGATCGCCTTTGGCTTTGTCCCGATGGACGTCACTTTTTCCATGCGACTCACCCAGCCAGAAGTAGCGAACAAATTCTTGACTTTTGGCACCAAGTTGAAAGTACAGCTAGTTTCCCAGCCTGTTTAGAGTCCTAAATCGAGGGAGCGATGGGTATGTACGGTTTCTTCCATATCACCCACAATGTTTTGCCACTAGTGTTTCCAGTACTCATTTGGCTTGTCTTGCTGATGTTTATGGTGTCGTTGTTGTTTGCGATTGATGACGGCATTAGGCAATTGCGACGACTGCATCAAATTCCCTGCGATCGCTGCTCATACCATACAGGTAGCGCATATCTCAGGTGTCCTGTACATCCCACATCGGCTTTCTCCGAAGATGCCATTGATTGCATCGATTATGAACCTAAGCAATGCAGCCATAAATCGCAGCCTAAGCGGCCTTTCCTAGCGACATCAAAATCTACGAAATACTGACATCATGGCTTGCCTGTCTACCTTAATTCTCCTTTTATACTGGATATTTTCACGCATAGGCTTGTGAGGAAAATACTTAGAGACAGCACCTGACAGTCTAGTTGATGTAGAGTACGTCTCGGTGGGGACACTAAGAGAAAAAGACTTGAATTGATTTGGCTTTTGCCACCCCCAACTCAGAGCCAATATTTGAAGCGTAGTATTAATATTTGAGTCCGAAACAGGAGCATGTCATTGCTAAGCAATGACATGCCTAAATTTTATCCAGAAATAGATTTTTGCCACATTCAGCTCTTTTTTCTTAGGAGAAATTGCCAACTCTCAAGTTGGGTATTGTGTCGATTGACGGCAGAAAAATATCCCGCCGATAAATTACTTATCAACGGGATGTTCCTAGGAAAGAAAATAGGACATAACTAAGCTGGCTTCAGACAATAACTATCAAATCCACATCAGAGAATTTGAGGTGTTCTGTCAATGGGCTGCTAGATTTAGCGAATTACCTCAAAATTAGCCGCGTCCTTATCGAGGTTCTCACGACGCAGTTCGTCAAAGTTCACGGCATCTTTGTCAAGGTTCTCACGACGCAGTTCGTCAAAACTAACGCCTTTAGCCTGTAATCCAATTGCATCCTTATCGAGGTTCTCACGACGGAGCTGGTCAAAGCTCACAGCATCTTTGTCAAGGTTCTCACGACGCAGTTGGTCAAAGTCAATGGCTTTAGCTTGCAGCTCAATCGCATCTTTGTCGAGATTTTCGCGACGGAGCTGGTCAAAGTTGACGGCATCTTTGTCGAGGTTTTCCTGGCGCAGTTCATCAAAGTTGGGGGTTGCGTAAGCGGCGGGGGCAACGGCGACAGTCGCAATGGTTAAAGCAGCGAGGGTAACAGCAAAGCGTTTCATCGTTTGAACTCCTTCATGTGAATCAATCATCTTGAGTTCTATATTGCAGTGGCGTTCTGAGTCATCTCTGACCGCAATATAAGCGGGCCTTAATCGCTTGCTGAGAATTCTGAGAGAAACCCGATGATGGCCTGAGCTTCTGTGACTGCCATCACATTGTGAGGCTAAAAACTTCGCCAAATCGTTCCAACTTTAGTTAGGCTCAGTACCATGAAGCCACTGAGAGCAAGCCTTTCAGCGCTTTTTGTGCGTCTTCAGGGAAGTGATATGAAACCAGGTAGCAAATACTATCCGCTTTATCAGCACTTAGTTCAGTGTCAGCAGGAAACCATCACCCTTGCGATCGCCGACATGGAAGCACTTATAACAGGACAGTTACCCACTTCAGCCTGGCATCAGCGAGCTTGGTGGAGTAACCGCAGCACAGGCGCCTTACAGGCAAAGGCGTGGATCATGGCAGGCTACCACACGGATGAAATCAACCTGGAACAGCGCACCATCACTTTCAAGCAGTTTCAGGCGGAATACCGTATCCAGCAGGTTGACGGCGAAATCACGTGGGATCAGGTTGCTATTAAAGCTTTGCGCAAACACATGAAACTGACGCAAGCTCAGTTTGCCGAAAAACTTGGTGTGCGGCGACAAACCGTCAGCGAATGGGAAAACGGTATCTATCACCCAGATCGCTCGACGAATCGACATTTGGAACTCGTCGCGATCACCGAGAACTTTCAACCGCGAATCAGCCAGAGCGACCCAAAATCCAACACAACAGAAGGCGAGACGAATATCTTAGAACAGAGTTGACATTTGTCCGGCAGGCGTGCGATATTCTGTGAGCGGCCGCATATCCTCTACCCAGTGTTTTTAATGTCACAATCGCAACCACCTAATTTCAACGTGCCTGCCGCTCCTAATGAAGAAAGTATTCGACTCATTGTCGTAGGTACGGCAAGAACCGTTAATAACTTCATCACAACCCAGCATCGTTTAGGATTTGCTGAGGTGCTAGCTTGGTCACCCCCGTTACCCACTCCCCACAGCAATCAAATCATGCGCATCCTAACAAAGCGTTTGTCGTTAGAAGAAAATGAGGCAATTTCTTAGGACGCACTAGAATGAACGGTGTTCAGTTCATTTATGTGTAGGCTGTCCAGTGCTCGATCTGGCAACGCTTTTTCCCTTTAAGCTCGATACCTTTCAACAAGAAGCTGTTACTGCCTTGAATGCAGGTAAGTCAGTTGTAGTGTGTGCTCCAACCGGATCAGGTAAAACGTTGATTGGGGAATATGCGATTTATCGAGCCCTGGATCACCATAAACGGGTTTTTTACACCACGCCTCTGAAGGCACTCTCAAACCAAAAGCTGCGTGACTTTAGAGAGCAGTTTGGCTTTGATAACGTCGGTCTCTTGACGGGCGATACCGCCATCAATCGCGATGCTCCGGTAGTGGTCATGACCACGGAGATTTTTCGCAACATGTTGTACGGCACCCGCATTGGCGAGGTGGGCACCTCGGTTCAGGATGTGGAAGCCGTGGTGTTGGATGAATGCCATTACATGAACGATCGCCAGCGCGGCACGGTTTGGGAAGAATCCATCATCTATTGCCCACCCGAGATTCAGCTTTTGGCGCTATCAGCCACCGTTGAAAATAGCGATCAGCTGACGGACTGGTTGGCGCGGGTGCATGGCCCGACGGAACTTATCTATTCCGACTTTCGGCCAGTGCCGCTGGAGTTTCACTTCTGCAACCGTAAGGGCTTGTTTCCCCTGCTAGATAGCAGTCGGAAGAAGATTAACCCTCGTCTTAAACCCCGAGGGCGCAAAGGGCCACCACAGCGAGGGCGAGGCAAACGGGATGGAATTGGCATTCCCTACATTGTGGGGCAACTGAGTCAGCGTAATATGCTGCCTGCCATTTACTTTATTTTTAGTCGCCGGGGCTGCGATCGCGCAGTGGGCGAGATGGCAAATCTGCCGTTGGTGAATGAGCAGGAAGCGGCTTTGCTCAAGCAAAAAGTCGATGAGTTTTTAGCTTGGAGCCCCGAAGCGGCCAGAGCGGGGCAAGTGGAACCTCTATATCGCGGCATCGCGGCTCATCATGCCGGGATTTTGCCTGCTTGGAAGGGTTTAGTCGAAGAACTTTTTCAGCAAGGGTTGATCAAAGTGGTCTTTGCCACAGAGACGCTGGCCGCAGGAATCAACATGCCAGCCCGGACAACGGTGATTTCTAGCCTGTCTAAACGAACTGATAGTGGACATCGCCTCCTCATGGCATCCGAATTTTTACAAATGTCAGGCCGGGCCGGGCGTCGGGGCATGGACGACCTGGGCTATGTTGTCACGGTTGAGACGCCCTTTGAAGGAGCCAAGGAAGCCGCCTATCTGGCAACTGGCGGAGCTGACCCACTGGTCAGTCAATTCACGCCAAGCTACGGTATGGTGCTCAATCTTTTGCAAACCCACAGTCTGGAAGAGGCGCGATCGCTCATTGCCCGCAGCTTTGGTCAATATATTGCGAATTTACAGTTAGCCCCGCAACAGGCGGCGATTGAGGATTTACAAAATACGCTGGAACACCAACGTGCCCAACTGGCAACCGTTGATGATGCGATGCTGGCCGACTATGAAAAACTAAAGGAACGCTTGCGGGAAGAGAAGCGTCTGCTCAAGATTTTGCAGCAGCAGGCTGTGGAGGTTTTGGTTGAGGATATGGGGCCAGCCCTAGCTTTTGCGATCGCGGGGACAATTGTTTCCCTGAAGGGTAAGAATGTTCCCGTCAGCAAGCCACTACCGGCAGTCATTGTTACTAAAGTCCCCGGTTCTGGTCAGTTTCCGTATTTGATTTGCTTGACTCGTCATAATGATTGGTACGTGGTCAGAACTAGCGATGTGGTTGGGCTGCACGCTGAATACCCACGTCTAATGGATGTGGATGAGCTGACGATTCCTGTAGAACTGCCTCACAAACCAGGACAGCACTTAGTGGGTGAGGCATCGACGGCGACAATTGCAGCCCAGATTCCCCAACCGCCTTCACTGGAGGAAGTTGCTCCCGAGGTAAAAGAGCAACTAGACCGTATGCAGTCCATTGAAGATAGGGTCGCTAATCATCCGGCGCGGGAATTAGGCAATCCGCAAAAGCTTCTCAAACAGCGCCGTCGTATTCAGCGCTTGGAAACCGAGTTGGGCGATCGTCAGCAAGCGCTCTCTAACTCTTCAGAGCGTTACTGGCAAGAGTTTGTCAGCATCATGGCCGTGTTAGCTCATTTTGGCGGCGTGGAGGAAAATCGTCCTACAGACCTCGGTGAAATCGCGGCGGCGATTCGCGGTGACAACGAACTATGGCTAGGCTTAGCGTTAGTCTCGGGTGAATTTGATGCCCTCACGCCACCGCAGTTGGCATCGGCCTGTGCCGCGCTCGTGACCGAAAGTACACGCCCAGATACTTGGTCAGCCTACAATCCCTCCCCCACCGTTGAATCGGCTCTCAGTGGACTTCGGCAAATCCGTCGCGAACTGTTCCAACAACAGCGTCAGCAACAAATCATGTTCCCTGTCTGGCTAGAGTATGAGCTGATTGGCCTGGTCGAGCGTTGGGTTGAAATGGGGCAAGAAGCCGATGAACGACCCACCGGTTTTGGCGTGTCAGACACTTCAGTAATCGCTGGCAATCGGAATGACTGGTCCGAACTATCCGACAACACCAGCTTAGATGAGGGGGATATTGTCCGCATCCTTCGACGCACGCTAGATTTCCTTTCCCAAATTCCCCATGTACCCCATATTTCCAATCAACTGCGGGACAGAGCTCGTCAAGCCTGCACTTGGATGAATCGATTCCCCGTGAATGAGATGCCTTCCTGATTTTCGGTTCAATTTGCCTTTTCGATACATCATCTGTAGCTTTACTCACCTCTGTTGGCTCAAGTGGCCGCAATTTTAGTCCTGTGGATGCCGTGTTTTCCTTTTGGATAGGTCTCACAGCGATCTGTCGATGCTGACAGGACGGCACCAAGCTTGATAGGACGAAAGGAACTGAGAAAACTTTCTACACATCAATTCCTTCGTCCTTTCAATTAGCCAAAAGCCGGATTTTTCATGAAAGTTCATTTTGTTTCTCAGAGTGAAAAAATCACTTTGTGAAAATATCATCGATTCTTGGAAGTAGAACACATATCTGTATGCCAAAGTGTCTTGATATGATTCGTAAACCATAAGGCTCCATACATTTACTTCAAGAGTATTCTTCAGAAGTGATATGCGATATTGAAGGAATTATTAAGGCTTTTGGCAATGGGAATGTTGTTTTTGTTGCGATCGCTCCATCAGTGTCAGGAATAAAATTTTAATGTCAGCGGGATCTGACGCACAGGAATGAAGTTTAGCTAAAAAGCTATGCCTATCAACGATTCTGGTGGCAATATAAGGGTAGATGAAGTTTGGAAAAGATAAAGATTGTTGTCTCAGGAACATCTTTCTAATTATCGTTGTGACAACAATATCTTGTAGCTGAAAATTACTCACTCAAATGCGTAGCTGCTTCGCAATGGACGTCTTTAAAACGGCAGCTATTTGTGATATTCGATGCATAAATTCATGGCCAGTCTTTTAAAGTTTGTCTGCGACCTCAGTTTTGACAATTTTTTGTTGCCCAGCACATCAAGAGGGCTGAATTATGACGGATCAAATCTTTGCCACCCTAGACGGAAATGAAGCGGTTGCGCGGGTGGCCTATCGCCTCAGTGAAGTTGTTGCCATTTACCCCATTACCCCTTCTTCACCGATGGGGGAATGGTCCGATGCTTGGGCTTCGTCTGGTAAGCCAAATATCTGGGGAACGGTTCCCTCGGTTGTTGAGATGCAAAGTGAAGGGGGGGCGGCGGGTGCCGTCCATGGTTCACTTCAGGCAGGTTCAGTGACGACCACCTTTACAGCCTCCCAAGGGCTGATGCTGATGCTGCCGAACCTGTATAAGATTGCTGGGGAGTTGACGCCAGCAGTCTTGCACATTGCGGCGCGATCGCTGGCGGCCCAAGCCCTCTCAATTTTTGGGGATCACAGCGATGTGATGGCGGCCCGGTCAACTGGGTGTGCTCTATTGTGTTCCGCATCGGTGCAGGAAGCCCAGGATTTAGCGGCGATCGCCACCCGCGCCACTTTAGAATCACGGATTCCCTTTCTCCACTTCTTTGATGGGTTCCGCACCTCCCATGAAGTGCAAAAAGTGAAGCTGATTCCCGATGACGTGCTGGAGCAGTTTGTTCCGTTAGAGCTGGTATTGCAGCACCGGGAGCGATCGCTGACGCCAGATCGTCCTGTGATTCGCGGTACAGCCCAGAACCCTGACGTGTACTTCCAAGCGCGGGAAACCGTTAATCGTTATTACGACGACTGTCTGGATGCCGTCCAGCGGGCTATGGACGAGTTTGCGGCATTAACAGGCCGTCAGTACCAGCTTTATGAGTACCACGGTGCCCCCGATGCCACACAGGTGATCGTCCTCATGGGCTCGGGCTGTGAAACGGTACATGAAACCGTCGACTACCTAACCGCTCAGGGCGCAAAAGTCGGGGTGTTGAAGGTGCGCCTGTACCGTCCCTTTGATTCGGGAGCCTTCGTTAAGGCGTTGCCCTCAACGGTGCAGGCGATCGCGGTGCTTGATCGGACGAAGGAGCCGGGGGCACCGGGTGAACCGCTGTATTTAGATGCCGTGCATGCAATCCAGGCAGGTACTGTTGACGGGCCTCGTCCTCAGGTGATTGGGGGCCGCTACGGGCTGTCTTCCAAGGAATTCACGCCCGCTATGGTGAAGAGCATCTTTGACAACCTGAGTCAGGACAACCCGCAGGATCACTTCACCGTGGGTATCTATGACGATGTCACAATGACCTCCCTCAACTGGGATCCCACCTTCACGATTGAGCCCGAGGAGGTCGTGCGGGGCGTCTTTTACGGTCTCGGGTCGGACGGTACCGTTGGCGCCAACAAAAACTCCATCAAAATCATTGGCGGCGATACCGACAACTACGCTCAGGGCTATTTCGTTTACGACTCCAAGAAGTCGGGCTCGGTTACGGTGTCACATCTGCGCTTCGGGCCACAGCCTATCCGCTCCACCTACTTGATCAACAGCGCTAACTTCGTTGCCTGTCACCAGTGGGAATTCCTGCAAAAGTTCGACATTTTGGATACGGCTCAGGTGGGAGCCACCTTCCTGCTCAACAGTCCCTTTGATGATCCCCAGGAGACCTGGCTGCGACTCCCCCAACCCATTCAACAGGTCATTATCGATAAACAGTTGAAGGTGTACGCTATCAACGCCTATCAGGTGGCCAGCGAAGCAGGCATGCGGAACCGCATTAATACGGTCATGCAGACTTGCTTCTTTGCCCTGTCTGGCGTGCTGCCTCGGGAAGCAGCGATCGCCGCCATCAAGCAGGCCATTCGCAAGACCTACGGCAAAAAGGGGGAAGAAATCGTCAACATGAACATCAAGGCGGTGGATAGCACGCTGGGGCACCTATTTGAAGTGCCCGTGGGCGATCCCGCTGCGGCGACAGCGCCTTACACTTGGGTTCCCGATACCGCTCCGCCCTTTGTGCGCGATGTCTTAGGTCAGTTGATGGCCCGTAAGGGCGATGACATCCCTGTTAGCCAGTTGCCGATCGATGGCACCTACCCCAGCGGTACTACCCAGTACGAAAAACGCAACGTCGCGCAGGAAATTCCTGCCTGGGATCCCAACGTGTGTGTGCAGTGCGGTAAGTGCGTCATGGTGTGTCCCCACGCCGTTATCCGCTCGAAGGTCTATAAACCAGATCAATTAGCGAACGCGCCCGCCAGTTTCAAGCACACAAACGCCAAGGATAAAACATGGGCCGATCGCCAGTTCACGATCCAGGTTGCTGCCGAAGACTGTACTGGGTGTGCCCTCTGCGTTGAGATTTGTCCGGCGAAGAACAAGGCGGAACCCAGTAAGAAAGCCATCAATATGGAACCCCAGTTACCCCTGCGGGAACAAGAACGCACCAATTGGGACTTCTTCCTCCAGCTACCCAACCCCAACCGCAATGACCTGAATTTGAACAAGATTGCCCACCAGCAAATGCAGGAGCCATTGTTTGAGTTCTCCGGAGCCTGTGCCGGGTGTGGGGAAACGCCTTACATCAAGCTGGCGACGCAGTTGTATGGCGATCGCATGCTCATTGCCAACGCGACGGGTTGTTCTTCTATCTATGGCGGGAACCTGCCCACAACTCCTTATACCCACAATGCCGAGGGACGCGGCCCAGCCTGGTCTAATTCCCTATTTGAGGATAATGCCGAGTTCGGTCTGGGCTTTCGAGTTTCCGTTGATAAGCAGAGTGCCCAAGCGGTGGAACTGCTCCAATACCTAGCCTTTGACTTAAACGGCTCGTCCCGTATTCCCAAGGATCTAGCGGGTAACCTGCTGAACAACGCCCAGCAAGACGAAGCCGACATTGTTGAACAGCGGGACTGGGTTGAGACCCTCAAAGGCCATTTGGATGAATGGCTCGCTGCCCTGGAGTCAACCGAGGACGCTACATCAGGTCTACGGAATCGACTAATCAACCTGAAGTCCCTGGCGAACTACCTGGTGCGTAAAAGCGTATGGATCGTCGGCGGTGACGGTTGGGCCTATGACATCGGCTATGGCGGCCTCGATCATGTACTAGCGAGTGGACGTAACGTGAATGTGTTGGTAATGGATACCGAGGTGTATTCCAACACAGGTGGGCAAATGTCCAAGGCTACCCCCCGAGGGGCTGTCGCTAAGTTTGCCGCTGGCGGCAAACCCGCTCCGAAAAAAGATCTGGGGCTAATGGCGATGACCTACGGCAATGTTTACGTTGCCAGCGTTGCCATGGGCGCACGGGATGAGCATACGCTGCGGGCCTTTATGGAAGCGGAATCCTACGAGGGGCCATCATTGATTATTGCCTACTCCCACTGCATTGCCCACGGCATCAACATGGCGAAGGGCATGGATCAGCAAAAAATGGCGGTTGAGTCAGGGCGCTGGCTGCTGTATCGCTATGATCCCCGCAAAGGGGAGCAGGGCGAAAATCCCCTCATGTTGGATAGTCGCACCCCGAAGCGATCGCTGGAAGCCGCTATGTATAGCGAAAACCGCTTCAAGATGCTGTTACGCAGCAATCCCGACGCAGCTAAGACCCTGTTGCAGCAAGCTCGCGATGATGTCTCGACGCGTTGGCACATGTACCAATACCTGGCGGCTCGTAACCCCGCCGATGAGCCAGAAATGCCGACGCGGCGCGGGTACCAGGCTAATCATGGGCAGTCGCCTAGTCGCTCAGCCGCCGCCCAGCCAAATGACAAAGGGGATGGGGCCACAGATGGCAAAGCCACAGATACACGCCCGGCTTCGACTTCGACTTAACGCTAGCGGGTAAGCGTTGGCGATTCAATCGCAGTGAGACGCAGTCTGTCGCGCCTCTAGCCATAACATCCTCACGACTCCCTCTTCCCTTCACTGGAGATCCCCTATGGACTTAACTACCCACTATTTGGGCCTCACTCTGAAATCGCCGCTGGTTGCGGGTGCAGCGGCTCCCCTCACGGAGGATCTGAGCAATATTCGCTGGCTGGAAGACTCCGGAGCCGCCGCGATCGTGCTCCATTCCCTCTTTGAAGAGCAAATCCGGCGCGAACGGCTAGAACTCCATCACCATATGGAATATGGCACCGAGAGTTTTGCCGAAGCTCTGACCTACTTTCCTGAACCAGAAATCTTCCATGTCGGTACGGAAGCTTATCTCGACCATATTCGCGCTGCTAAAGCCATGGTCGATATTCCGATCATTGCCAGCTTGAACGGCTTCACCCTCGGGGGCTGGACAGACTATGCGCGTCAGATGGAAGTCGCGGGAGCCGATGCGATCGAGCTCAATATCTACTGGATTCCCACCGAGTTTGATATGTCTGGTGCTGAAGTCGAGCAGCAGTACCTTGATATTTTGCAAGCGGTAAAACAAGCGATCCAGATTCCCGTTGCCGTCAAACTCAGTCCCTACTTCAGTAATATGGCCAATATGGCGAAGCGCTTGTGTGAAGCGGGAGCTGATGGGCTAGTACTGTTCAACCGTTTCTACGAACCCGATATTGATGTTGAAGCCCTCGAAGTGCAACCCAATCTGATCCTCAGTTCACCTGCTGATATGCGGCTACCGCTGAATTGGATTGCGCTCCTCCATCGTCAGATTCCGGCCAGCTTAGCGGCGACAACGGGTATTAGCAAAGCTACCGATGTCATCAAAATGCTGATGGCCGGTGCGGATGTTACGATGCTGGTCGCGACGCTCTTACGCCATGGCATTGGTCATCTCAAGGGCATTGAGGAAGATTTGATTACGTGGCTACAGGAGCATGAATATGCCTCCCTTGAAACCCTACGCGGCAGTATGAGTCAGCGGAATAGCCCCAATCCCAGCGACTTTGAGCGGGTGCAGTATATGCGGGCCATCCAGTCGTATCACCCCATTTGGAGTTCCGAGGTGCCCGCAGCCCATTAGTCAAGGATTTTGCAGTCTCTCCTTACACCCGATACTGACTGTCATGGTGAGTGTCGGGTTTCTTTTGGTATGAAACCGTAGCTGCCACAACATTTGAGGTTTCACCAGACCTTCTAAGATTCAAGGGTTTCGCTAGTGCCGCGTCAATCGCAAACAGGTGACTTCATGACCGCTACCGCTTCATCCTTTACGCTGAAAAACTTTGAACTCCAGTGTGGCGTCACCTTGCCCGAGGCAACTGTGGTGTATCAAACCTATGGTGAATTAAACCGCGATCGCTCCAACGTTATTCTTTATCCCACTTCCTACGGAGCCCAACACACCACTATCGAATGGCTAATTGGCGAAACGCGGATTCTGGATCCGACTCGCTGGTTCATCCTCATTCCTAACCAGTTCGGCAATGGCTTATCCACATCGCCCAGCAACGACACCCATTGCGCCTTAGCCGAAGAGAACTTTTGGTTCACCCATTACGACAATATGCGAGCCCAAAAGCAGCTATTGCAAGCCATGTTTGGCATAGAAACGCTCGCGCTAGTCTACGGCTGGTCCATGGGAGCCCAACAAGCCTATTACTGGGGCACTCACTATCCCGATCGTGTTGAACGGATTGCCGCGATTTGTGGTACTGCGAAAACAACCGACCATAACAAAATCTTTTTGTGGAGCTTGCGATCGGCGTTAACAGCGGATCCGGCTTGGAACGGACAGCGGTTTGAGGGAATTCCCGATCGTGGCTATCAAGCCTACGCCCGCATCTACGCTAGTTGGGCCGCTTCGCAAGCCTACTATCGGGAAAAGCTGTATGAACCCTTTGGCTATGACTCACTCGAGGATTACCTACTGCGCGGCTGGGAAGCCAATTACCGCAAGCGGGATCCCCACGATCTGATTGCCATGATTGACACCTGGCTACACTGCGACGTGGGCAATACGCCCGTTTTTCAAGGCGACTACGCCAAAGCATTGGGTTCCATTCAAGCCCGAACCCTAGTCATGCCTGCCGCCACCGATCTTTACTTCACGCCAGAGGACTGTGCGTCAGAGGCAAGGATGATTCCTGACGCGGCCTATCAACCTATTCCCTCTGTTTGGGGACATCGAGCTGGGAATCCCTATCAAAATCCTGAAGATGAAGCGTTTATCCGGCAAGCCGTTCTCAATTTGCTCAATAGTTAGACGGGCCGAAAACCAATCTAACGCTGCCTAAAATTCTGCATTATTCTATTGAGTCGATTTGCTGTGCTGAAATAGTTGTAAGACGCTGCAACTGACGGATATCTTTCACTATCAGGATGAATTGCCAAGAAATCAAAGAAAGGGCCACCATTCTTGAGTTGCTTGATGCGCGCTAGCTTAAAGGAATCATTCGTTGAGTTGCGATCGCCAACATTGCGGAAGAAATGATACCCGAATGCCGATAAAACAGCATCAATATCATCAGGAGTGGTCTCAAATTCCTCTAAAGCACCTACATTGATTTCGCCGTACACCACAGGAAGATTGCTTTTCAATAACTTCAAACAAGAATTGATGACTTTTAATTCTGCACCTTCAGTATCAATCTTGACTACATTGATATCAGCCGGAATATCACCCTCCTGAATCATCTGGTCAATGGAATAAATCTTGATGTCTGCCTTTTTTCCTATGGTTTCCGATGTTTCATCCAGTTCGACTGGAATAAACATCGTCGCCATCGAATTATCAGAATGAGTTACTCGCTGACGAAATTCTTCCTTCTGATTTGACACTAAACCATTGAAAGTTACAATGCAGTTTCCGAGATTATTCAACTGTATATTCTTTTGAAGTAGCTCAAAAACGTCGGCCTGTGGTTCAAAGGCAAATACTTTTATATTTCCTTTGAAGCTGCTGACAATGGGGATAGCAAATGTCCCAATATGAGCCCCAATATCCAAGACGATGTCTTGTTCTCTCAGTACGGACAGCAGCATTGCTATTTCATTTCTGGTATGAGCAGAATAAGTCTTAAGTTGCTGGGTCACGAGGTCATCAGCGATAGTGCAAAATTGACCATAAATCGTATCGACCATTTCGGTTTGCATACTTAATTTCTCTCTAGCAACTTAGACTGCATACTCTACATCCAATGTGAACATCAGAGCTTTTCTTGAACAAAGACTGATGGTCTAAACGTGGTCAAGGTATAGATTCTAAATCCAGTCTGAGGTCTGTTATACCAGCGATCGCCACCAATGCCAAATCGAAGGTTAATTGACATATCTAATAGAAAATTCCTTAAAACTAAATACCAACTTTAGGCTCCCTGTGCCGCCATACGCGCTTTCATACGATCGCGAAACCCAGCTAACGCTTCTTCCGTAGGTTGTGTCGTTTGCCAAGCGGGACGCGCCATCAGTCGCTCTGTCCAGGCTTGCAGCGCGGGATACTTTGCCATGGGCAAACCCAGTGACGGAAACCAAGGGACAAAGGTCCCTGCCACCACGTCGGCTAGATTGAGCTGCTTTCCTCCTAAGAAATCAGCATCGCCTAACTTATCGGCATAGAACGTCAGCACAACTTCAGCTTTACGCTTGGCTGCGGCGATCGCCTCATCATCATCTTGACCAAAGCCCATCATCTTTTTGATCAGGGGATTGATAGCCGGCACCAGTTCATGCACAGTGACCATTTCCACCATACGCATGGTGGCGATCGCTTCTGGTGTTGTCGGCATGAGCGATGTTTCAGGATACTTGGCTTCCAGGTAATCCAGAATGGCAAAGGATTCGATTACAGTGAAGCCGTCATCTACCAACACTGGAATATGGTGGAACGGATTCATGCTCAGGAACTCAGGGGTCATCTGATCACCATTTAGCTGAATCTCGACTGCTTCGAAGGGCAGCTCCTTTTCCAAGAGTGCGACCCAAACCCGACGCGAATTGATGGACAGGGGCATGTGATAGAACTTCAGCATGGAAACGGTCCTCCTTACCCAAAGACCCCTCCATCTTAGAACCCAGCTCTACATAGCTCACGCTGCTACCATCAGCGTACCCAAGACACTTTTGAATAGGGTCAAACCATCTGTAGACCCCAACACAGGATCAGAGGCTCGCTCGGGATGGGGCATCATGCCTAATACATTGCCGGCTTCGTTCTGGATGCCTGCGATGTTATTGAGGGAACCGTTGGGATTTTCTACCGCGCTGATAGTGCCGGTAGGGTCACTGTAGCGGAAAACAACTTGCTGCTTATCCTCTAGGGTTTGCAGTGTCTCAGTATCCGCGTAGTAACAACCTTCGCCGTGGGCAATGGGCAGCGTAATGATTTGCCCTGGCGTGTATTCCTGAGTCCAAACTCCATCTGTGCGCTCAACTTTGAAGGGGACCCGATCGCACACAAAGTGCAAATCGCGATTGCGCACGAGGGCTCCCGGCAAAAGTCCCACCTCAGTCAAAATTTGAAACCCATTGCAGATACCAAGCACTAAGCCGCCTTTGCTGGCATGTTCAACAGTCGCTTGAATCGCCGGGGAAAAGCGCGCGATCGCACCACAGCGTAAATAATCCCCGTAGCTGAATCCGCCGGGTACAATGACGAGATCGGCATTTTGCAAATTACTATCTTCGTGCCACACCATCTGAGTTGGCGTACCCAGCAAATCGCGGGTGACATAGGCCGCATCGCGATCGCAATTAGACCCTGGAAAAACAATGATGCTTACCTTCATAGCTGCGTACCCTCAAAATGCAGTGACAGGTTCATGCCAGGGTGCTGACGGCCCCTTTGGTCTGAACATCAAACCGATAATTTTCAATCACAGGATTGGTCAGGAGCTGGTCACACATTTGATCGAGCTGTTGACGAGCACTCACCTCATCTTCCGCATCCAGCGTGACTTCCACGTACTTGCCAATTCTGACCTGGGCAACGGTGTCAAACCCCATATGATGTAGTCCCGACTGTACCGCCGTTCCTGCCGGATCCAAAACGGAAGGGCGAAGGGTCACGTAGATTTTAGCCTGGTAGGTCTGCATGACAATCTGGCAGTAGAAAGCATCCACATCCTACCCTATCCCGCTCTGGACTAAGCTAGAGGGAAGTTCGTTATTGAGATCTATGGGCGGACGTAAAACACGCAGTCAAGAGCGCATTCTCAAAGTGATGAAAGGGCTGGAGCGTCCGACCTCAGCTCAGGATCTATACGTTGAGCTGCGGAGCAAGGACTACAGTATTGGCCTGGCAACCGTTTACCGGGCTTTGGAAGCGCTTAAATTAGATGGCCTTGTGCAGGTTCGCACTTTGCCCAGTGGCGAGTCTCTGTACAGCTTGCCCCAGGAGGATCGCCACCATTTGACCTGTCTGCGCTGCGGGAACACCGTCTCAATCGATGAATGTCCGGTTCATGAGTTAGAGCACCAGCTCCACCACACCCATAAATTCCGCATCTTCTATCACACGCTAGAATTCTTTGGGCTCTGCCCTAAGTGCCAGGTTCACGAGGCAGCCCTCACCTCTGAGTAAGGGCAAGCCAGTTTCTTGGATTAGAAAGCCGGTAGTGGGGGTAGAGGCTCACCTAACCATTTTTCCGAGAAGTCGTTGAGTTCACCGCCCAAACGCTTGTGGTAAACGAAAGTGTTTACCCATTGCAGTAGATCCATTTCACCTCGGCGCAGGCCAATGTGAGCCGGGGATTCTTTGATGATGAACTTACCTTCAATATTCTTGTCAGGATTGTTCTTGGCTAGCTCAGCAGCCACCACATTACCCGTCGCAATCATATCGACCTGACCTGAGATCAAAGACGATGCGGTGAGGCTGTTATCCGCAAAGCGCTCGATCTGCACATCGTCACTCACGGCATCCGTAATTTCTAAATCCTCCAAAGTTCCCTGGGTGACACCTACTTTGTAGCCACTGAGATCCTCAAAGCTGCCCACATCAGCTAAGTCTGCTGAACCGTAAATGCCTGAGAAGAAGGGAGCGTAAGGAATTGAGAAGAAGATTGACTTGGCCCGTTCAGGATTGGCTCCCATACTGGAGATCACAAGATCCGCTTTGTTGGTTTGTAAAAAGGGAATTCGGTTGTCGCTGGTCACAGGTACCAGCTCTAGCTCAACCCCTAAATCTTCCGCAATTAAGTTGGCAACATCAATGTCATAGCCTTCTAAATTGCCGCTGGCATCAACTGAACCAAATGGGGCAAAGTCCTGAGGAACCGCAATTTTGATAGTGCCTGCTTCAATGATTTGGTCTAAGCTCGAAACACCTGAAGCAACCGTAGTTTCTTCCTGAGCGGTCACACTGGGAGAATCGCCACCGCTCACACAGGCAACCGCAACTAACGAAAATACACAGGCGATCGCGGCAATGCAGAGCGTGCGTAGCCAACGTTTTGGTATTGCAAACATCATGGTTAAATACTCCTCACTCAAATCCTTACAGGGCTAAGGAATACACGACAGGCACACCGTAGCAGGCTTGACGGGGCTAAATGTATTCTGCGCTACCTGTGTGTTTTAGTACGCTAAGGATTTTTCGAGTTGGCGACTGGCGACGGAAATGGGAAAACAAACCCCAAAATAAATAACCGCTGTGACCAGATAAATGAAAAAGGGTTCAAAGGTCACATTCGTGAGGTTGGTCGCAGATCGGGCTAGCTCAACGAAGCCAATAGCCGATGCCAACGAGGTGCCTTTAATAACCTGGGCCAGGAAACCAACCGTGGGGGCAATGGAACGCCGCACAGACTGCGGCAGGATGACCAGGCATAGCTGCTGCAAGTAGTTCATGCTCAAAGCCCGCGATGCCTCCCACTGGCCTGTCGGGATAGATTCGACAGCCCCGCGCCAGATATCGCCGAGAAAAGCACTCGTAAAGGTCGTTAGCGCCAGCGTTGCCGACATCCAAGGACTGATATCAATGCCCAAAATACTGATGCCAAAGAATGCTAGTAGAAACTGAATTAATAGCGGCGTTCCTTGAACAACTTCGAGGTAGGCCCAGCTGATGTATTTGAGCGGGCGAAAGGGTGATATGCGCATGAGCATAAGTAGAAAGCCCGCTATACCGCCGCACACAAAGGCAATGACGGATAGCAGGAGGGTCCAGCGGGTGGCCCACAGGAGGGCAAAAACTATATCTAAGTGGCTAAAATCGCGCATGTGGTTCCTTAGATATAGCGAGTGAAGGTGAATAGGCGGCGATGGCATAGCTGTGCCAGTAACTTGAAGCTGAGGGCCAGGGCTATGTAGATGAGGGCTAGCGCAAAGTAGACTTCAAAGTCCCGGAAGGTGCGCGATCGCAAGAAATTACCCACAAACGTAAGCTCTCTAGCCGAAATTTGTGACACCACGCTCGACAACAGCAACAGCAGCACCATTTGGCTGGTAAGGGATGAGTAGATATTAGCGATCGCAGGCTTGAGCACCACTAACCGAAACACCTGACGTCGTTTCAATCCCAAGGACATGCCTGCTTCAATTTGGCTTTGGTCGATGGATTGAATCCCAGCTCGCAGAATTTCAGTCGCATAGGCTCCGAAGTTAATGGTCAGTGCTAGCAAAGCCGCCTGGGTACTGCCTAACCGAGGCCCCAAGCTAGAAATACCAAAGAAAATAAATAGCAGCTGCACCAAGAAAGGGGTATTACGAATCGCTTCTACATAGGCTGCTGCCAGCAACCCTACATAACGATTGCCTGCGGTACGACAGAGGGCTCCCACAATCCCTACGAGTAACCCCAAAACAATGGCTAGAGCCGACAGTTGCAACGTCAGCCCTACGCCTTCTAACAACAAATCCCAATTGTCCCAAATGACTTGAAACTGAAATCGATAGGCCATTCATGTTTACCTTATGTCGCCACCGTTGCCACCAGTTCAGGCATCGTGACGACCTCACCCTCATTTCTGGTTAAAGCATAATTATTGGCTTCATCCTAGGGAGGCCACTGGTATGCAGACTGTTGTCCTTGTAACGTTAATGTCAGTTTACCTACACGGATTTTACGCTGGAATGAAATCGTCCCCAGACAGAGTTCATAAGCTATCTCTAGGGGCTGTCATCATTTAGAGCCTGAATCCTCATGCTGAAAGCGGTTCAGCCCCTAGCTGGTTTTACCAGGCAGGCGCGGCAATGCTGATACCGCAAGGCTTTCGAGTTTAATTGATGACGCGCCCTAGTGCAGCGTCAACATTGCAAATGTGGGTTGTGCGTAGGTTGGGTAGAACACAGTGAAACCCAACAGAGACAAGAATTACGTTGGGTTACGCCGGGGGCTAACCCAACCTCCAAATTGAAAACTGACAGACCACTAGGCGATTTTTGCTGGTATCCACTGATTCAACGTCGTCGTCATGTCGCTACCTTGGGGACTGACGTCACCGCGCGAGTGCAGGGCGTTAGCCCCTTGTTAAGTATTGAATATCTTCTAGGATGAGCATTCCGAAGTCTCTGACTGTAGTTCATGCTAAAGAGATAGGGGATGCGTTTATATTCTACGTAGAATCATCGAATGAGTTTGTGTATCAATCCAAACTGTCCAGAGCCGTCTCACCCAGGAAATGACCAAGGGATTACTTGTCAGGCTTGCGGTTCCGACTTGCTGTTAAAAGGTCGCTATCGGGTCATGCGATTGCTGAGCAGTAAAACGGGCTTTGGCAATGTTTATGAAGCCTACGAGCGCGGCACGCCCAAAATTCTCAAGATTTTGAAGCGCGATCGCAGCACGAATCCCAAAGTCTTAAAGCTATTTCAAAAAGAAGCTGAAGTGTTGAGTCAACTTCAGCATGCTGGGGTGCCCTACGTAGAAGCTGAAGGTTACTTTACTTACCAGCCGCAGGATAATGACATTCCCTTGCACTGTATTATGATGGAAAAGATTGATGGCCCTAATCTGCAGCAGTGGATGCACCAGCAAGGGGGCCATCCCATTGGGGAAAAACAGGCCCTCCAGTGGATTACGCAGCTCACCGATATTCTGCGCCGCATTCATCAGCACAACTACTTTCATCGGGATATCAAACCTGACAACATCATGCTGCGAGCCAATGGGCAATTGGTGTTAGTCGACTTTGGGGCTGCTCGCGAAATGACGCAGACATATCTGGCTCAGGTAGGGAGTTTGGGGGTTACGACAGTGAGTTCCGCAGGCTACACCCCTCCCGAACAGGAGCAAGGTCAGGCGGTTCCCCAATCCGATTTCTATGCCTTGGGGCGCACAATTGTTTACCTGCTCACGGGGCGATCGCCCAACGACACCACGCTCTACGATCCCCTCCGCAATGCGTTGAACTGGCGGAAGGCTGCGCCCCAAGTCTCCGATGAGTTTGCTGATTTACTGGATACGCTCATCGCCCCCCGTGTCATTGACCGCCCCAAAACCGCTCAAGAGATTCTTGAACGACTCGCGCAGTTGCCCCAGTGGCAGTCAATGCTAGCAACCGATACGGCTACCCTCTTTCCCGAAACAACCCTACCGCAAGAGGACAGGCAAATGGGTGCTGCTGCCGATGGAAGCAAACAAACACCCCTCCAATCATCGCCAGCTAGGAAGGTCGCTAGAAGGGGAGGCGCTGGCATTACCCGCTGGACGTGGCTGATTGCAGGCGGCGTGAGTGCAATCGCGATCGCACTCCTAGGCTTGGGGCTCTGGGGACGGACGCGTCTGCCGCGATCGCAGCCCGCCCTTGTGATTAATAATGCTGATAGTGCTGAACTAGAACAAAACCTTCCAACGACTCAGGTCGAATTACTCAAAACATTTTCAGCGCATCAGAATTCGATCAATGCCCTGCGAGTCCTGTCGGATCAGCGACGCTTTGTGAGTGCCAGCGCTGACAATACCCTGCGCCTTTGGGATCTCAGTACGGGTGAAACGCTCCAAACCTATGAAGGGCACACCACCTTCGTCAACACCATCGTCCTGAGTCCAGACGAGAAAACGCTCTACAGCGGCAGTGCCGATGGCAGCATCTATCAATGGGCATTGGCTACAGGAGAACAGCAGGCCAAGTTGGTGGGGCATGATGGCCCCGTGAATGCCCTCGCCCTTACCCCTGATGGTCAACGCTTGGTAAGTGGTGGGTCGGATGGCACGCTCAAAGTATGGAACGTGCAGAATCAATCCTTAGTCAAAACCATTACAGGCCATGAAGGCGGCATTAATACCATCGTGGTCACGAGTGACGGACAACGGGTAATCAGCGGTGGAACGGATCGGTTCGTGCGGGTGTGGGACATCGCCTCAGCAACGGAACTACAATCCTTCGTAGCCCACGCAAGTTTCATCAATCAGATTGCCGTGAGTCCTGATGGACGAATTCTGTTTAGTGCCAGTGCTGATGAAACTATCAAGCGCTGGAATCTCAACGAAGGCAGCCTGTTGGATACCCTCACGAATCACGTTAGCTACGTCAATGTGTTGCACGTTAGCCGTGATGGGCGCACGGTTAGCAGCGGTGGCGCGGATGAAACGGTTCATATTTGGGATGTAAAAACGGGTGCCCTCATCCAAACGTACACCGGCTTCGATATGCCCATTGATCACTTACTTGTGCTTTCTGATGGCCGCATCTTGACCGCCAGCAAGCAAAATCCGGCTATTAAGTCTTGGCTTGTTAATGAAAAGTAGCTGGGTAAACAGGGTGACTTACTTCCTCGAAGATGCTGTAGCCCCACTCCTTGCAACCATCCCTCCCAACAACAGTAAAATCCTAGACTGACTCCTCGTGGTTGGTATACCTTTACTCAAGATTTTGCAGCGATTTGCCGTCCGGTGTTCAATCCATCCATACCCCTTGCTGATGTCGGTTCTAGGGGAGAGAGTATGAGCAAACTCGTAACGCTCTCAATATTTCGCTATACAAAGTCAGCTAGAACCCTAAAGGATGCATGTAAATAGCATGAATACTTTGTCATGGTAAATTGGACAAAATTTATCTAGTCAAAAGACACCCGTTGATAATAATTAGGGATAACCTGGAGAGTTTGCAAATGAGTCGAGAAGTTAAAATTGCAATTACAACCAAACGATTATTGAATTTTCCACTCTATATCAAGAAATGTTTTTTTAATAAAAATCTTCCTGATTCTGTGTACTTTATGACATTCCATAAATGTGCAAGCACCCTTTTTGCTAATCATCTTTTGAAACAGGTCAAAGGTCTGGAACATATTGACTATGAAGCACTGGTATGGAATGGACTAAAACGTAAGGGAGAATTTGCGTTTCACGATCGAGGCTTCATCTATGGGCCAATTCGACTGAATACTAGTCCCTATTCTAATAACCATAGCTTAGTCACTGCTGTAACTAAACCAGAATTTATCCGAGACAAAAAAGTTATCTCCTTTGTCAGAGATCCTCGTGACATTATGGTGTCGGCTTACTATTCGTTTGGGTTTTCACATTCTTACAGTCCTGTCAAGGAAATCCAAAATAAGCAAAAAAAGTATAGAAATAGGATTCAACAAGAAACGTTAGACGGATATGTTTTGCAAGCTGTTGATCAACAATTAGATAACTTCAAGCTATTGGAGAGCCTTTTGAAGGTATGTAAGCGAAGTATCCTTCTCAAGTATGAAGATATGGTTTTTGATTTCGAAGGTTTTGCTGAGCAGCTCCGCGAACATATTGAAATTGATGAAAACACGCTCCAGAAACTTTATACACAGTCAAGACCCAAGCAAAAAGAAGACTTTTCATCACATCGTCGTTCAGGGCAAACAGGAGAGTTTAGAAGTAAATTGAAAGATGAAACAATTGGGCTGCTTAATTCAAAGCTCCGAGATGTTTTGGAGGTCTTTGAGTATGAACCTTAACTAGAGAGCCTATCCAAAAACAGATGTCGTCAAGCTAAGAGACTGTTTGAAAAGCCTCCTGCTGCATCAAAAACTCGCACGGTATAGGTCGATGTTGTGGGGTGTATCCCACTTTTTGTAGCCCTCAACCTTATATCAGCAATGGTTAGAGAGCCTCTAGCAACTTGGGTCGCGAATAGTTCGAGTTCGTTGCCCCGCTGCTACCGCTCGCTAAGCCAGAAGGCAACGCCTCGCATTATCCCCTTCTAGGCTCCTCAATGCCCTCTTCTATCGCGTAAGCCAAGGGTACAAATGGTGTAGCCTATCTGCTGTTCATAATCGGCTTCGGGACTGAGCGCAGATCAAAGCTGGCTGTCCAGCCAATCCCTCGGCGATCTTAAAGTGCGCCGCCGATCGCAAGGGTGCAGACAGCCGTGGGCAGCGCCGCATACTCAGGGATCAACCATAGTTTTGCTTGCCCGATATACAGCTCAAGCCTTGCGGATAGCTAGCCTTGTGACAGGGGGTGGCACTTATCCTTGCTGGCCAGAAATGTTTAGTTCCAGATTCAGTGTGTCAGAAAGAAAGAGCAGATATATCATTCCTGAGACAGCTTGGGAGTTCTCGCCCCGTAAGGATTGTGGTCAGCAACTTCCTCGCTATCCCATCGGCAAACTCCGTTCTTCTTATTCTTCCGCAGCATGGTTTTAACTCTGCTTACTCGCATCCTGGTTTGGGCCGCTGTTGGGCTGATTATTTGGTATCTGCTTAAGAGTATTTCCCGCAAGTTTCTGGCCTGGTTCGGCGGGGCTATTATCCTGGCGCTCATTGTCCTGGCCTTTATCGACCCCAACGATCAAACGATTGGCGCTATCTGGAAAGTCATTTCGCTGCCCTTAACGCCTCTGGGATTTGCCGTGGGGCTTTTGGGCTTTTCCATCAGCGATGGCTTGAATAAGGTGAAAGGACGGCAAGTCGCGATCGCCCTCACTATCCTGATCATTTGTAGTGTGCCGCTGGTTTCGCGGGCCATTGTGGATCAAGCGGAAAGGGCTGTCGAAAGAGCGTACGAAACGCAACGGGGCATTTGCGACGATGTTTGTCCGGCTGAAATTCCCACAGATGTTCCTCTAGGTAGCGTCTCGACAATCGTCCTCTTGGGCGAAAACATGGACGTGGTCGCGCTTCCCGATGAGTTTCCTAGCCGAGTGGATAGTGGTATCAGCCTAGATCCAATTTTGGTCTCGCGCCTGAACAGCACAGCAGCCCTCTACGATCGCTTGCGCCGGAACGGAAGCGCCCCCTTTGTCTTTGTGACGGCTGGGCCGATCTACGGTAATGCCGATGAACGCGCCGATAAAGAGCGAGAATTACGACAAGTCTTGGTAAACAACGGCATTCCGGCAAACGCGATCAGGATTGAAGACAGTGGGATGGATGTGCATCGAGCGATGCGGCAAGTGCGTTCTTTTTTGTCTGATCGCAACCTCCTAGATGATGCCGATACGCCCCAAAGAACCGCTCGGCGCGTTGCGCTGGTGGCTCCTGCACTCTCGATGCGACGAGCTGCCCTCACCTTTGAAGAAGGGGGTATGCAGGTGATTGCTTGGCCAACGAATCTATATGGCAGTAGTGAACCCACTGGTGATACGCTGGCTCGCTTGTCGGATCTGGTGCCCAGTGTCGAAGCGCTCAGACTCACCACCCGCTATTGGGATGAGGTGCTGACGTCTTTCTACTATTTCTTACGAGGATGGCTTCCTGGCTTCGACGTTCGCTGGAATGAGATTGTGGAGCTGGTTCCAGAAACATAGAACAGTACCCGCTGATCGATTCATTCTGCCTGTCGATATCTGAAGGGGGGTAAAGACTATCTTTCGCCAAAGCGAGAAATTTAGTAGGTTATGAGGGTTGCTAATAAAAAAACCGACAGGACTCCCGTGTGCCTGCCGGTTCGTGTGTGTTCCCTGTAGATGACTCGGCTAGAGTTGAGTCCCTCTAAGTATCTTCAACTAGGCAGATACTTCCCGCGATCGCTATCACCCTCCCGGGTGACAATGATCACACCAAAGTGGCACAGAGTCTGGGTTTTACGGATTTTGCCGTTCAAAATTCTGGCTCTGACCTGGCCACACACACGGTTAGCAACGCCTCAGGGCTTGAGTCGTAAAGGCTTGAGCCCTGAGCTTTAGAAATCTCAAATTCGAGCGAAGCCATTTGTTTTGGCACCGTAGTGGATAAGCATGAAAAATCTGGGGATACAGGTGGCACTCTACCCGTATCGGAAGCGACGAGCGGTAGAATAGGTCGGGTTTCCCAGTCTTAATCTGTTTTTCCTATGACCACCCCGCTTTCGCCAGAAGAGATTGCTGCTGAGGGTATTAAGCCGGCAGAGTATGAAGAAATTTTGCGGCGTTTGGGGCGACATCCCAACCTGGCAGAGTTGGGTATGTTTGGGGTCATGTGGTCCGAGCATTGCTGCTACAAAAACTCGCGCCCTTTGCTGAAGCAATTTCCCACGGAAGGCGATCGCATCCTGGTGGGGCCTGGCGAGAATGCTGGCGTTGTAGATGTCGGTGACGGTTTACAGCTAGCTTTTAAGATTGAGTCCCATAATCACCCATCGGCAGTAGAACCCTTCCAAGGGGCCGCGACTGGGGTGGGGGGCATCCTGCGGGACATCTTTACGATGGGCGCTCGCCCCATTGCTGTCCTGAATGCGTTGCGCTTTGGCGATTTGCAAGAGGCTCGTACCCGCCGTATTTTTACCGGAGTCGTCGCGGGGATTGCCCACTATGGCAACTGTTTTGGCGTACCGACCGTCGGCGGCGAAGTTTATTTCGACGATGCCTATGCTGGCAATCCCCTGGTGAACGCGATGGCGATCGGGCTGATGGAAACCCCCGCAATCGTCAAGTCAGGGGCGTCGGGGATGGGGAATCCGGTGCTGTATGTAGGTTCCACCACGGGCCGGGACGGCATGGGGGGAGCTAGCTTTGCCAGTGCGGAATTAACCGATGCCTCCCAGGACGATCGCCCTGCCGTTCAAGTAGGCGATCCCTTTTTGGAAAAATCGCTGGTGGAAGCCTGTCTGGAAGCCTTCAAAACGGGGGCAGTGGTCGCCGCCCAGGATATGGGGGCCGCTGGAATTACCTGCTCCACCTCCGAAATGGCCGCTAATGGCGGGGTTGGGGTGGATGTCGATTTGGATAAGGTACCCATTCGCGAAACCGGCATGGTGCCCTACGAATATCTTCTGTCGGAGTCGCAAGAGCGCATGCTGTTTGTGGCTCAAAAAGGCCGGGAACAGGAGCTCATTGACATCTTTGAGCGGTGGGGACTTCATGCGGTGGTGGTGGGTGAAGTCATCGAGGAGCCCATTGTTCGCATTCGGTTTCAAGGTGAAATTGCTGCCGAAATTCCCGCCAAGGCCTTGGCCGAGGATACGCCCCTCTATCACCGTGAGCTGATGACGGAACTGCCTGACTATGTGCAACAGGCTCGCCAGTGGTCAGAGTCGCAGCTACCTGCCTGCGATCGCGCCGGATTGCACGCAGACGCTACAGTGACATCCTGGGAAAGCCTTCTCAAAACCTTGCTAGACAGCCCTACCATTGCCTCCAAGCGCTGGATTTACCGCCAGTACGACCATCAAGTCCAAAATAATACGGTTCTACTGCCCGGAGGAGCCGATGCTGCCGTCGTACGTCTCCGACCCCAAACAGGCCCCCAAGCTCAGGCATTTACCCACACCCGCAAGGGTATTGCCGCCACAGTGGATTGTAACGGTCGCTACGTCTATTTAGACCCCTACGAGGGTGCTAAGGCGGCGGTGGCGGAAGCAGCCCGTAATTTAAGCTGTGTTGGGGCTGACCCCATCGCGGTGACCGACAACCTGAACTTTGGCAGCCCCGAAAAGCCCGTTGGGTATTGGCAGTTAGCTGAGGCTACCCGAGGTCTTGCCGATGGCTGTCGCGCCTTTAATACACCGGTAACCGGAGGCAATGTTTCCCTCTATAACGAAACCGTTGATAGTGAGGGCAATCCGAAACCGATTTACCCGACTCCTGTGGTGGGGATGGTGGGGCTCGTGGAAGATGTCACCCAAGTTTGCGGTCAGGGCTGGCGGAACGAAGGCGACGCTATTTACCTGCTGGGCATCACCCTAGCGGCGTCCTTAACCGCGACCGACTCTGTCACTCTGGGTGGCTCGGAATATCTGGCTGTTGTCCATGACACCGTGGCAGGACGTCCGCCGCAAATCGATACTGATTTAGAAAATACGGTGCAGGCAGTCTGCCGCCATGGCATCCAGCAGGGGTGGGTGCCATCGGCCCATGATGTCGCTGAAGGTGGACTGCTGGTGGCGCTTGCGGAATCGTGTATTAGCGGTTCAGTTGGTGCAGCCATTGAGCTTGCGCTCACCTCGGATGCAATATCAACTGCCGGAGCACGATGGGATCGTGTGCTATTTGGCGAGGGGGGTGCCCGAATTATTGTCTCAGTTGCCCCAGCGGCGATCGCTGCTTGGGAAACCTACTTGACCCAAGCATTACCCGACCACTGGGAAAGGTTGGGTACTGTGCAGTCAGCCGCAGCCACCCTAACGCTAACCACGGCTGATGGGAATGTGGTGCTAGAATCGCACCTTGCCGAGTTGAGCACTGTTTGGGCCACCGCGATTGAACGTCGGTTGGGGCTGACCTAATGCCTGATCTTAAGCTTGACGGATAAACGGTTAGAGAAGCGCCAAAATGATAAGATTTACTAGAGTTTAAGGAAAAATTAAGAATTCTAGATCGGTCTGACTCGCCATCGCCACTATCTCAAGTTGCCACCTCTTATCATGGGGTTTGGGGTTGTGTTTGAGACGTTTTTTTAAGCCACTTACCACCGCTGAACCTATCATCCCATGACGCGTCATCTGGAGTTATCGTCCACAATGAACTTGCGATCGTCTTCTGCCGCAGCTGATGAGCCCTTGCCGCCTGCTACGACCACCCACCCAGATAAGCCTGAAGAAGCCTGTGGTGTATTCGGAGTTTACGCTCCTGAAGAGGATATCGCGACCCTCTCCTATTTCGGCCTGTTTGCCTTGCAACATCGAGGCCAAGAGTCGGCGGGTATTGCGACTTTTGACCATGGTCATTTGCATATTTACAAGCACATGGGACTCGTTTCCCAGGTTTTTGATGACGCTATTCTGAAAGACCTGCCCGGTCAATTTGCGGTGGGTCATACGCGCTATTCCACCACAGGCTCTAGCCACTTGGCGAATGCGCAACCCGCGATCGCCAAAACGCGCCTAGGTGAGGTGGCAGTGGCCCATAACGGGAATGTCGTCAATGCAGCGAGCCTCAAGGAAGAACTTGCTGCTAACGGCCATACTTTCTTCAGCACAGCCGATACTGAACTAATCGCCTGCGCCATTGCCGAGGCCGTCGAAGCGGGGCATGGTTGGATTGATGGGGCGATCGCGGCTTTCAAGCGCTGTGAAGGGGCTTTTAGCCTGGTGATTGGTACCCCCACAGGCATTATTGGTACTCGTGATCCGCACGGCATCCGTCCCCTAGTCCTCGGAGTTTTGGGGGCTGAACCGGATCAAGTTGATGGGCCTGCGAACTATGTGCTGGCATCCGAAACCTGTGGGTTGGATATTATCGGTGCCCACTATGTTCGGGACATTCAACCCGGCGAGTTAGTGTGGATCACAGAATCAGGCATTACCTCGGTGCAGTGGAACAATGAAGCCGAGCGCAAGCTCTGTGTTTTCGAGATGATCTATTTCTCGCGGCCTGATTCCGTGATGAATGAGGAAACGCTGTACACTTACCGCCTGCGATTGGGTCAAAGGCTCGCTGAAGAAGCGCCCGTGGACGCCGATGTAGTCATGGCGGTGCCCGACTCGGGTGTTCCTGCCGCGATTGGGTTTTCCCAGACATCAAAACTCCCCTATGCGGAAGGTCTAATTAAAAATCGCTATGTCGGGCGAACCTTTATACAACCGACCCAGTCGATGCGTGAGGTTGGGATTCGGATGAAGCTCAATCCTTTGAAGGATGTCTTAGCTGGCAAGCGTATCGTGATTGTCGATGACTCTATTGTTCGAGGCACCACTAGCTACAAGATTGTCAAAGCCTTGCGCGAGGCTGGGGCAACAGAAGTGCACATGCGCATTTCATCACCGCCGGTAACTCATCCATGCTTCTTTGGCATTGATACCGACAATCAGGATCAGCTCATTGCCGCCAATTTATCAGTCGAGGAAATCACTCAAAAGATTGGCGTGGACTCACTGGCCTATCTGAGCTGGGATGGCATGTTAAAGGTTACTCATCAAAATCCCAACACTTTCTGTTCTGCCTGCTTTACCGGCAACTATCCCGTCGCCATTCCGGAACCCTTTAAGCGCGCCAAGCTCAAGTTTGAGGCGACAACTTCAACAGCGACGCCTGCTGCGGTCTAGGGTGGGCAAGGCAAGAAGATCCCCCGCTGTTGCCGTCCCCTTGAAAAAGGAGCTTATTCATCGCCTGGATATGACCACCCCCTTTTTGAGGGGGTTGGGGGGCTTGCTCCGACAAGAATATCTGTAGCCCAACTTTGAAGAATTAGTATGATTCACAAGTGAATGCAACAGCATTTTGCTGGCATGTCTTTACAGTCAAGATGAGATTCAAACCCTATTATTTTGCTTGGTCTATTTTTTTGTTTCTTGTCGAGTTATGTATTGCCCTTTTCGTGAATGATGCCTTTATCCGTCCCTACGTAGGCGATGTGCTAGTCGTAATTTTGATTTACGCCATGGTGAGGGCGTTCTTTAAGGTTGCTATTTTGCCTACGGCTATAGGCGTGCTTTTATTTGCGTTTGTGGTTGAGACACTTCAGTATTTTAAGATTGTGGAAATTCTGGGACTAGCGTCCTCCGCGATCGCACGCACCATCATCGGCACCACCTTTGTTTGGGAAGATCTGGTTGCCTATATGGTCGGGGTTTTGATACTGCTGAGTTTGGAAAAGGCGGTCGGGCGCTACCAGCGAGAATGGTATTCCATGCAGTGATTGCTCTAGCCTGTGACGTTGCTTCACCCAGACTCGCTTCAACAAGGATAGTCACCACCTCAAGCCAGGGTTCCAGCCTCGCCCCTAGGCAGAATCTTTTCCATAGCATCCAACTTCTGACTAGAAGCCGAAAGCGCTAGGGCGCGTCATCAATTAAACTCGAAAGCCTTGCAGTATAAGCATTGCCACGCCCGCTTTGTGAAACTAGCTAGGGGCTGAACCGTTTTCAGCATGAGGATTCAGGCTCTAAATGATGACGCGCCCTAGCGCAATCCATCACGGCTTAGCAGAGCTGACGACAGCTACATCGGCGCTAGCTCATGCTGGCAAAGGCTTGCGTGTCTATCCAGTTGATGGGGATTGTCAGAATAGCTTCTAATTTTAAATCCAGGGGTGATTGACCGCTGTAGTTCCTATGACAGAACTTGCTCACTCACCTATTTTCTGGAGAATCACCATGAACCTTTTCCTCTTTAACCTGATCAACGAGATCGTTGGCATTGCCTTTGAAAATGCAGTCGGCATTCAAAACCCCGGTGACATCCTTATTGGTGGCTTTGGCGATGATCAGTTACAGGGTAGCGACGACGACGATCTGTTTTTCGCTTTGCCTGGTGACGACACTATTCTCGCTGGAGCTGGCAACGATGTTATCTTTGCCGGGGCAGGTAACGACACGGTGGTTGGCCAAACCGGCAGCGACGTGGCTTTTTTGCAGTCGGGGGATGACCGCTTCATTTGGAACAATGGGGATGGCAGCGACTTTATTGACGGTGGTGCGGGCTTTGATACGACTCAGGTTAACGGAGCTGATGGAGCCGGGGACGAGTTTGAACTGCTTCAAGTGGATGGACAGGCCATCTTCAACCGCCTTAATTTGGGGCTCTTCACCCTCACCAATGAAAACATTGAACAGTTTGAAGTCAATGGCCAAGGAGGCGACGACTCCTTCACGGTGGGCGACCTGACGGGCAGCACCGTGGCAAAGGTTGTGTTCTCAGGCGGTAAGGGGGCCGACGTCTTCGATGCCAGCGAAACCCTTACCCCTGTTATTGCTGACGGTGGCAATGGCAAGGACGATCTCTTCGGGGGCGCGGGTGACGACACCTTAAAAGGCGGCAACGGCAACGACTTTTTATCTGGCGGCAATGGTGTGGATACTTTCTTCGCCGGTGCTGGCAACGATGTGGTCTTGGGTGATAAAGGCAATGATATTGCTGACCTGGGTGCTGGCAACGATCGCTTTATCTGGAACAACGGAGACGGCAGCGATTTTATTGAGGGTGGTGCAGGCTTTGATATTACTCAAGTCAATGGTGCCGATGGAGCCGGGGACGAATTTGAACTGATTCAAGTGGACGGACAGGCTATCTTCAATCGCCTTAATCTGGGACTCTTCACCCTCACTAATGAGAACATCGAGCAGTTCAACATCAATGGCCAAGGGGGCGATGATGCTTTTACCGTGGGTGACCTGACGGGAACTACCGTGGCAAAGGTTGCATTCTCAGGGGGTAGAGGCGACGACTTCTTTGACGCTCGTGAGACCCTTACCCCAGTCGATGCGAATGGTGGCCGTGGCAATGACGAGCTCTTGGGGGGGGCCGGTGACGATACCCTAAAGGGCAAAATAGGCAACGACTTTTTATCCGGCGGCAATGGTGTGGATACCCTCGTGGGCGGTGTAGGCAACGATGTGGTCTTGGGCGACAAAGGCAACGACATTGCTGATCTGGGTTCTGGCAACGATCGCTTCATCTGGAACAACGGAGACGGCAGTGACTTCATCCATGGCGGCTCGGGCTTCGACATTACCCAAGTCAATGGTGCCGATGGAGCGGGTGATGAATTTGAACTGATTCAAGTAGACGGACAGGCCATCTTCAATCGTCTTAATCTGGGGCTATTTACCCTCACCAATGAGAACATTGAGCAGTTTGAAATTAATGGCCAGGGGGGCGACGATGCTTTTACCGTAGGCGACCTGACCGGAACCAAAGTAGAAACGGTCGTATTCTCAGGCGGCGAGGGCAACGACTTCTTCAATGCTAGCGGCACCCTTACGCCCGTTGTCGCGGACGGTGGCAATGGTGATGACATCCTTATCGGGGGGGCTGGCAATGACATCCTCATTGGGGGCGACGGTGCTGACCTGTTGATTGGTGGAGCTGGCAATGACATCCTCATTGGGGGCGATGGGAGCGATCTCTTTGGGTTTGCCGTGGGTCTATCGCTGGCAGAGCAGGGCGATAACCTGATCCAAAACTTTGGGGCTGAAGACAGCATCCTCCTTGATACAAGCCTCTTCACGGATTTGGTTGGGACGGTTGATGAAGGCCTGGCTGCCAGCAACTTTGGGGTTGTCAGCAGTGCCGAAGAGGCTGCACTCAGTGAAGCCCAAATTGTTTACAACGCTTCGACAGGGGCCCTTTACTACAACTCGAATGGCATTGAAGAGGGCTTTGGCAAAGGAGCACAGATTGCCACTATTGAAGGTGCCCCCGGACTCAATGCCGATAGCTTTACCGTTCAAGTCTAGGGGCTGTCATCATTTAGAGCCTGAATCCTCATGCTGAAAGCGGTTCAGCCCCTAGCTAGTTTCATAAAGCGGGCGCGGCAATGCCTTATACTGCAAGGCTTTCGAGTTTAATTGATGACGCGCCCTAGGCAATGTCCATTTGGGGTAAGAAATCGGACACTCATTTCCCCTTCTAAGGAGGGATGTTCAACGGAGGGGGTGAGTCTCTCAACGGGTGAAATTCACCCCCTATTTCGGGTTGAGTCTCTACTCCCTGTGGCCTTCTCTAGCTTGCTCTCAAGCTGAGTTTTAGTCTTGATGACCGCCGCAAACATCCACTTCACTTCTGGGTCGTTTGAGGCGAAGTTATACGAAATAAATTTCCCTGCGGAATCACTGAGAACAGTCGGGAAGATTGAAACAGTCCAGTAGGAGAAACCCAAGATGGGCAGGCATCGGCGTTGGCTTCGATTTTTGGGATTCGCGATCGCAACTGCAATGAGCCTGCCGCTGCTGCTCAATAGCGTAGCCGTTCCAGTCCGTTCCAGTCCGGCTGCAACGGTTGTGGCTCAAGCGGATAATCTGGATGACCAACTACAGCTTGCCGACGACCAGTTCTACAGTCGTGACTACGCCAATGCCGAACAGAACTATCGCATGGTTCTGGAACAGCTACAGCAAACGGATCCGACCAGTTTGGACTTGCCCCTGGTAACCCACAGCCTGGCTCGCACCTATCTATTAACCGAGCAATATGACCAAGCGCTACCGCTGCTGCAATCCTTGGATGCCAGTGGAAGCGCAACAAACAATGCGTTGAATAATTTGGCCCTAGCCCATTTTAATCTGGGGAATTATAGTGCAGCTGAGCAAGTCCTGACGCGGGTTATTGCTCGCTGGGACGATATTCGCAGCGGGGATGATCTCGGTGATCTAGATAAAGTCACCCTGTTTGAGCAGCAATCTCACAGTTATGACCTCCTCCAGCGCACCCTGGTAGCTCAGGGAAAAACCGAGGCTGCCTTGGCGATATCCGAGCGATCGCGGGCACAGGCACTGGTGGAGCTATTGATTCAGCAACAGCGGCGCGATCGCGTGCCGCCGCCGTTAACGGTAGCTCAAATGCAAGCGGTAGCTCGCCAGGAAAATACCATCCTCGTCGTGTATGCCACCCCCACCGATGGACGACGCATCCTGGGCAATGAAGTCAGTATTGAAACGGACGTGTTTAGTTGGGTGATTTCGCCCCAAGGGCAAGTGCAGTTTAAGCAGGTGCCTTTGCAACCCTTTTGGCAGGAGACGGGTTTACGGAGTGGGCCAGCGAATGCCTTATCACCACTAGAAAATTTGGTACAGCAAACCCGCACGGCTTTGGGCGTTGAGAGTCGGGGCTTAGGGGTTGTGCCCGTGGAGCGAAGAGTAACGGATGATTTACCGCCCTCCAATCCGCTGCCGCTGCGATCGCTCTATGACATTCTGATTGCCCCCATTGAGCCTTGGCTTCCCAGTGATCCCAATGCTTTAGTCACCTTTATGCCGCAAGGTTCTCTTTTTCTAGTGCCTTTTGCCGCCTTACAAAGTCCCGCTGGTAAATAT
Organism: Cyanobacteria bacterium J06638_28; assembly: GCA_039819045.1. GTDB lineage: Bacteria > Cyanobacteriota > Cyanobacteriia > Phormidesmidales > Phormidesmidaceae > SIO1E4. The sequence continues at coordinate 67,166 of JBCBSR010000003.1, read as the reverse complement.
CTGGTGGATGATCACGCGATCGCGCTAGCTCCCTCGGTGCAAACCTTGGCATTGGCAACCCAGGTGGATGGCACCGCTAGCGATAGTTTGGTTGTCGGCAATCCTGTGACGATGCCAACCCTGGAGTTAGGCTTAAATACCGCTCCCCAAGCCTTGCCGCCCTTACCCGGAGCCGAACGGGAGGCGATCGCCATTGCCGACTTATTACAGACCACCCCCTTGATTCGCGAACAGGCCACCGAAACGGCGATCGTCCAGCGCCTGCCCCAGCAAGGCATTATTCACCTGGCAACCCACGGCATTCTGAATTTGGACTCCCGCTTGAATGAGTTTGGCCTGCCGGTAGATCTCAATGCACCTACGGCAGCCGATGCCGATGTGTACGTGAATCCAGGGGCCGTCATTGTGGGCGATAACGTCTATGTCGGTAATGTGGATGCTGATATTGCCCTGGCTCGGGAACGGGTTGTGCGAGTGAGTGCCCCCGGCGTCTTGGCACTCGCCCCCTCCAGCACCGATGACGGTTGGCTGACAGCGGAGGAAATTGCCGGGCTGGATCTACAGGCAGATCTGGTGATTTTAAGCGCTTGTGATACGGGCCGCGGTCGCATCACGGGTGATGGTGTGGTGGGGCTGACCCGTTCCTTCTTGGCAGCCGGAGCCGATACGATCGTGGTTTCGCTCTGGCAAGTTCCCGATAATCCGACCGCTGCGCTGATGATCGCGTTTTATGAGCAAATGGCTCAGGTTCCTAACAAGGCGCTGGCATTGCAAAAGGCGATGCAAATAACCAAACAGCAGTTCCCCGATCCGCGCAACTGGTCTGCATTTGTGCTGGTGGGTGAAGGGCGTTAATGGGGCACCGCAGTCAAGTCTGATGGAACTCTAAGGGTTTCCCCCATGGGAGGGGGCTCACACTACAATCGACCTATGGGTTTCATTGAGTTGAGATAGACAGCAGTGCCTGATATTGAGGACGTTACGCCAGTAGGGAGCTCTAATCCAAAGCCGAACACCCTAGAGCCGCTTGGATTCACGTTTGACACCGTAGAAGAAGCCCTTCAGGATTTAGCCGCCGGACGTGCGATCGTCGTGGTGGATGACGAAAATCGCGAAAACGAAGGGGACGTGATTTGTGCCGCCCAGTTTGCTACCCCCGACATGATTAACTTCATGGCCGTCGAAGCCAGAGGCTTGATCTGTTTAGCCATGACGGGTGAGCGCTTGGATGAATTAGAACTCCCGTTAATGGTGGCCCACAGTTCCTTTGAAGATGAGAATGAGCAGACAGCTTTTACCGTCAGTATTGATGCGGCGCTGCATTGGGGCGTCACAACGGGAATTTCAGCCGAAGATCGCGCTCGCACGATTCAGGTGGCTCTGAATCCAGGGGCACGTCCAGCCGACCTGCGGCGTCCAGGGCATATTTTCCCGCTCCGAGCTAAACCCGGTGGCGTTCTCCGACGGGCTGGTCATACCGAAGCCGCCGTGGACTTAGCCTGTCTGGCAGGGCTTTATCCAGCCGGGGTCATTTGTGAAATCCAAAACCCCGATGGCTCTATGGCCCGTCTCCCAGAACTGGTGGAATATGCTCAAACCCACAAGCTTAAGTTCATCAGCATTGCTGACCTGATCAGCTATCGTCTGGAGCACGAACGGTTTGTCAAGCGGGAGGCGATCGCGGAAATGCCCACGCAATATGGCCATTTCCAAATTTATGCCTATCGCAATTTAATGGATAACTCTGAACATATCGCGCTGGTGAAGGGGGATCCTGAAACATTTCGGGATCAGACAGTGATGGTGCGGGTGCATTCGGAATGTTTGACCGGGGATGCTTTGGGCTCTTTACGGTGCGACTGCCGTATGCAGTTACAAGCCGCCTTGAAAATGATTGAATCAGCCGGGCAAGGCGTGGTGGTTTACCTCCGCCAGGAAGGACGCGGCATTGGGCTCGTCAACAAGCTGAAAGCCTATTCACTCCAGGACATGGGCTTGGATACCGTCGAAGCCAACGAAAAACTGGGATTGCCGGTAGACCAGCGCAATTACGGTGTGGGAGCCCAAATTCTCAATGACATTGGCGTGCAGAAGTTTTGCCTAATCACAAATAATCCCCGTAAGATTGCGGGACTTAAGGGCTATGACCTGGAGATGGTGGATCGCGTCCCGCTGATTATTGAAGCGACCCCTTACAACTCCCATTATTTGGAAACGAAAGCCAAAAAGCTGGGTCATTTTCTGCTGCAAACTCACCTTGTAACCCTGGCCATCCACAGCGATGAGGCGTTCGCGACGGTTCCCCAAAAGTACAAACAGTTTGAGAAAGTGCGGGATTTGGCCCATCAACGGGGGCTGCTGGCTCAGGAAGAGGTACGCTCAGTCGCGGTTGCCCTCTTTGGGCAGGGGACACTAATTGTCAATTTAGGATTGGAAAGCCCGGCCAAGGTTGAGCCCGATTGGTATACACAATCGGAGCATAACTACTGGCCGACCGTGGCTGCTGTACTTGATGAAATTGCCAGCTGGTCTGACCTACAGCGGCTGGAGTTCTTGGTATCTAACGGCAAGGATCCGTTCAATCACTTACAAGTGGGACTCAGCCGTCAAACCTTCTCGCTGGGCGCATCGGGGAGGGGTGAGGTGCGCCCCTCGGAGTTGGGCGATCGCTTACAAACCCAGCGAATTTACATGTTCTCCCGCCACAGTCAGAATGATTAGCGCCAACGCTGCCGGTTTTCCTTATTGGATTCATAAATGAGGCAAGGGAGTAACGGAGCAAGATTGGACTTGTGCAGCGTCAACATCAAGAACTTAGGGGAAATTTCGCCCCAACGCCCCAGCGCCCCAACGCTGCTCCCTCTTACCCACCCACTGCTAATCGAGGCTTGACAGACAGAATTCTAGCCAAAGCGGTAGCCGAATCCCCGCAGCGTCACGATATAACGTGGACTGCTGGGATCGGTTTCGATTTTTTCCCGCAGCCAGCGGATATGGACATCAACGGTTTTGCGATCGCCCATAAAATCTGGCCCCCAAATCCTGTCAATGAGCTCTTCCCGAGCCCAGACGCGATTGGGATGGTTCATGAACAGTTCCAGAATCCGGAATTCCTTAGGGGACAGTGCCACCTCACGATCCTTGACTGTAACGCGGAGTTCATCCAGGTACAGCGTGATATCGCGATAGACCAACATCGCATTTTCTTGGGGGGTTTGAGTCCGGCGATAGCGCCGCAAAAGGGCACGGCAACGGGCAATTAACTCACGCATACCAAAAGGCTTCGCCAAATAGTCATCCGCTCCGACTTCCAAGCCCACCACGCGATCCGTTTCGCTGCTCTTGGCACTGAGAATCAAAATCGGGATGTCCAGATTCTTATGTCGAATCAGACGACAAAGATCCAGGCCGCTAACACCCGGCAACATCAAATCCAGGATGGCTAAATCAAAGGTTGCGGTCTCCGTTATAGAGGACTGGCTCGCACCTTCCAGCATTTCCAAGGCGATGCTACCGTCTGCGGCCACCTCTACCCGATAGCCCTCCTCCTTGAGCGCGATCGCCACGGTTTCACGAATTAATGCTTCATCATCCACCACCAGAATGCGTTCCTGGCTCAGTACAAGTCCTGCCTGATGGCGATATTCCCGGTTCTCAATCATCGCTAGACGGCGTTTATGAGGAATCAAACCGCTTCCCAAGCCGTATAATCTGAGGCGAGTTTTAAGGGCAAAAGATGAAAAGGTTAAGCGTTTGGCGTGCTGCCCTTAACCTGCACGCATTCGGCGGTGCCGAGTGAGGCTTATATCAAGCTTTTGAGGCGATTACTTGGCACCTGTAAAGAATCCGTTGATTCACTATTGGGAAAGCTAACATTGAAGTATTCCTGCACACTGGTTGGACGTCATGGCGGCAACACCCTGGTTTCGTGTTCTTCTGAATCGATTGGCCTTCTTTATGAAGCCAATTCCCTTGGTATCCAGCGTCTTCGTTGTCCTTCTTGCGGTTTTCATTTGGGAATATCGCAGCCATCCCGAGTGGTTTGGTGCTTTTTCTCAGGAAGAAACTGGCCCTAACGAGAACATTGACCTATCTGGCCTAACGCCTGAAGAACAAGCGGCGGCGGCGGATATTGACAACCTAGAGTTGCTGCTCAATGATTTGAATGCACAAACGGCGGGTCAGCCGGTTATTCAGGCAGAGGGTGTTGCTGAGGAGACGCTATCTTTACAAGCGATCTTGGGGGCGTTACAGGGCACTGAAGGGCAAACGACTTCAGAAAGCAACCTTCCTTTTGGGGAATATTTGCAGCAGTATCAATTTTCTGGAGGCTCGACGCAAGGGAGTCCTCAGGCCACAAGTAGTTCGCTGGATCTATTGAACACCTTACTGGCTTCACCGAGTTCTGATGCGGACACTCCTGTGCCGCCAACGGCCCTACAGCAAGCGCTACAGAATCAAGAAGCCGCGCGCTTAAATAGCGATCGCGCCTCGGGTACAGAATCAGACGAAACTAACGAAGTCAGGTCGCTGGGGAACAATGAACCGCGTCAGCTTACGCCTGCTGGTGCGGAGCTGCTGGGGACTGAAGAGCCCGGATTGACAGGGATTAATCCGCTGAGCGTACCGTTTTATGCCTCACCCACCCTGCCTCAGCAATCGCCTCCCCCTGGCACAACGGGCTATACGCCTCCAGCCTCTTTGGGACTCACACAACCTACGGGAACTAGCACCGGAGCAGGAACCGTACCCCTTACGCCCAGTGCAGCCGGTGTTCCTAGTGTGCCATCAGCAGCGAGTTCCAATCTGAATCTCGGCGTACCGAATGTTGATGTGAGTGGCGGTTCGCTAGTGCCCTACACGCCTTTGCCGTCAGCGATTCAACCAATCCCCGCCCCTATTACTTCCCCGTCTGGCGTTCCTCGGGCACCAGGTTCTTACATTGGCGGTGGCTACATCAACACCTTCTCTAACCCCTCCGCCATCCCGGAGCAATAGACATTTAGGGCATACAATGTGGCTTAAACTCAACTCCTTTTAGCGAAGCCTAGCCACTGAACATGTCTACCTCCGTTGCTGCTCCTAATCTTCTATCAACACTGGTGAATGGGGTGCTTGCCATCAAGCCGCTGGCAAATTTGGCCAAACACCGAGCCCGTGCCATGATGATCAATCGAGCTGAGGCGATTGGGGTGCCGTGGCGGGAACAGGTCAGGCAGTTGCAAACCCGCAATACCGAGGCAGCCTTTGCGTCCGCATGGGAGCAGGAACTGACCACGCTCCAAAATTCAGACATAGTTTATCCCAACTACTACACCACCAGTTTCCACGCCTACGAGGAAGGTAATCTGGGCTGGCAACCTGCCATGGAAGTGGAGGTAGCAGCCCAAGCCGTTCATGCTCGTATTTGGCCAGAGGCGGGTGCAGCAGGGGATGCCAAGTTACGCGAAAGCTATCACGCTGTCCTCCGATCGCACCTGCCAGAACTCCCGACCGCGATCGCGGATTTAGGCTGCGGTGTTGGCATGAGCACCGAAACCTTACAAGCAACCTTTCCGAATGCCCAGGTGACGGGCATCGATCTTTCGCCTTACTTCTTAGTCGTCGCCAAGCATCGAACAGCGAGAAAAGATGCTGGTATGACCTGGCATCATGCTCCAGCGGAAGACACCGGCTTGCCAACTGCGAGTTTTGATCTGGTCTCGGCCTGTTTGATGTTCCATGAACTGCCGCAATCAGCCGCGATCGCCATCATCCGAGAAGCCCGCCGACTTCTGAAACCCGGTGGACACCTGGCCATTATGGATATGAATCCCCACAGCGAAACCCTGGTCAAAATGCCGCCCTTTGTCCTGACGCTGCTCAAAAGTACAGAACCCTACTTAGATGAGTACCTGGCGCTAGATTTCTCAGACGTGATGGAGACATCTGGGTTTTCCCAATTCCAGGAGCATATCAACAGTCCCCGCCACCGCACGTTGATTGCTCAAGCAGCTTAATCTGTACGAGCCCGTTACAGCGTTAACGCTGCATTCTCTGGGTCAGCCTCCAATCTTAGACTTAACAGACCACTAAGTTGCTCGATCAAGGGAATCCACCACCTGGTCATAAATTTCGTTGGCTTGAGCCGGCGTGTTTCCAATACTCGTGAGTCCCAGCTTGCCGTATTCCGATAGGCAGCCCATAAGATGAAAAGCCGCGCCGACGCCTTCCACGCTGTTGAAGTGGAGGCGATCGCTCACGATGATATCCATCAAATCACTGGGTAACAGCCCCCGATAGGCCGCCTTTTGCACATTGTCCGAGGCTCGGTAGAACTTAGGTTGTCCCTGACGCGTATAGAACAGACCGTCATCGCGCGAATAATGACCATCCGTCAGGAGCTTGAGAGCCATAAACGGATGGGTGGTTCCCCCTTTGCGGAGGTTAATTTCAATGGCATGGAGTTGCCATTCCGGCTGCTGTTCAGGATAGTGTACGGCAATAAAATCAACCCCGTAGCGCTCCAGGGCTCCTTTCGCAGCTAGGTTTTTGCCAATCGCCTCGCCCATAGCTTGAATGCGGAGACGATAGTCAGCATCTGCCGGAAAAGAACATCCCAGGAAAATTTGACCATCCGGCCCCCCCAAAATCTGGTCGTGGGTGGACAACATCTCTACTTCGCCGAGAGGATTAATGTGTCCCTGAACGCTGGGCGATCGCTTACAGTCGCCCTCCACAAAGGCTTCCGCGATCGCCCCCAGCGTATGAATCTTTTGTTCAAAATATTCCCAAGTTTCTGTCGGGCACTGGAATCGGAGATGCTCAAAGGCTTGCCGCAAACCCTCCACCCGTTGGCGGTGGCTGTTGGCACCGGGGGCCACAGTCGTCAGGGAACGCAGGTCGAGCAGCGCGTTGCCTTCACCTGAAAAACCCTGATTAAGCTTGATCACCATGCGCTGGAGGTCAGGCTGTCGTTCCCATAATTCAGCGGCAACCACAGCTAACTCATCGGCCGTTTGGACAAGCTCACTCCCATCGGGGTGGGGCACGCCACACTCAGCGAAAATTTGGCGACTGCCGCTTTTGGTTCCCCAGTAGAGTAAATCTGGGTCAAGGGCCAGGAGTGGAATTTCTAGCTTGAGGGCCAGCTCTCGTTCCAGGGGCGTAGAGTTGTAGCACACCATATAGGCATGTTCGTGATCCAAGCAATCACGGATCTTGTTGAGCAGACGGGGACGTTCCAGCACTTTTTGTGTAAGGGGCTTTTGGGACGTATCGTAGGTTGCAAAGAGGTCGAGACGATTGTAGGCATGGGAACTGGGAATACCAGGCAACAGCTCCAAGTAATAATCCACAATGCTGGGATGTAAGGGTTGCGATGTAACGTAAATGAGGCGCGTGTAAGGATTCCGCAAGCGGGCTAGCGAAAATAGGAGACGTTCTTCGTAGTAATGGACACCCGCAATCTTTTGCAGTTCAGCCTGATCCAAACTGAGGGAGGGCACGATCAGCACCTGACAGTCCCTTACATCGAATACATCGGGCGATCGCCACAGGGTTTTCAGTCGGGTTTGAAGCTGGTGAAACTGCATAGACTCCATAGTTTGGGTAATGGCAGCAGATGGGGTGTCAATCATCATAGGGGTATCCCGACCGATAAACCTGTCCTTCTAGATTCACATTCCGGGGTGGTTATCGCCTAAATCCTAAGAAAATTTTGCGATGCTCAGAAAACACCTCCTTTGTGGGTGAAGTATCCAAGTGAGCGATTAATCAGAGCGAAGTTTCTGACGATGAATCAGCACAAGTGGATTTGTAGCCTCTGGTAAAATCCTTGAATATTCCTGATCACCCTATCCCGGCATATCGTCAAAACGTTACTTTGCAAAATTGAACGCTTTTCTCCATGCCAACCTTCCAGTATCGCCAGCCCATCGGCCTCATGGCAGCAGTCTTCACCATGGTGCTTCAGGCTGAGGCACTCGCGTTTACGGCGAACCGCGATCGTTTTTATCGGTCTCATACCGTTTTAGAACAGCTTGATATTGCTCAAGCACCGGCTGTTTCTGAGAGCAAGAAAGCCCTCATTTTCCAGCTGCTTGAAATGGCTGGAGGACAACAAAGATATGAGCAGATGCAAGCGGTTCTCTACAGTCAAATGCGGTATCAGATTCCTCTCATCCTCGAACAAACCGTACAAAACACTAGCGGACTCTCGCCTGAAGAGGAAAGGGCTTTACTTGAAGAAGTGAGTCAAAGTACAGAACGATTAGTGTCAGCATTTTCGGAAGCGATGCAGGGAGAAGTCACCTACAGTGAAATGCTAGAGCGCGTTTACTATCCTGTTTATGACCAGTATTTTACTGAAGCCGATTTGCAAGATCTGATTGCCTTTTATAAAACACCTGTGGGTCAAAAGCTAGTTGAAATTTCACCACAGCTTTTTCAGACCTCAATGGAACGAACCAATGAGATATTTTTGCCTCGTATGCTAGCGATTATGGGGCAATTGATTGAGGCAGAAATCAACCAAGTGAATCTCTAGGGATTCCAGTAATCGCGTCTCTCCGGAAATCATAAGCGCGATCGCACCTAGGAGTTTTCACTGTAACAGCCTTTAAAGAATTCTCAGCGTATTACGTTTGAGCTTGGAGTCATCGCATCAAATCATTTCAAATGATTTCAAATCATTAAGCATCCTCCGCTGATCATCAACTTGTCGTTACCGTCCCTAAAAATACTGACGTATCTCTACCTATGACAGAACTGGTAAAATATTAGAAAATCAACTAATGAAAATCGTCACTACCAGTCAGTTTCCTAGCTGTCTTGGTTGGGTAATCTGAATTTGGACCTTTTGATCAAATCAATGCTTTATCGTTGATTCTCAGCAGACGATGGCATCCCTACGTCGATGCTGAGTTCGTTTTGATTGAGACCGAGGAAGCGGTTTGATGAATTGGCGATCGCTGCACAGATCAACTCATCGACATTTCTAGAGGACACAACGATTGGCCAATTCTCGGCAAGCCTTTGAAGCAGCTGATGATATGTCCTGAAGGTAGGAGCAATAAAAGATGGTTAGCGCTCCAGGGCAATTTATAGACTGGTCACGAATCGCTTCAGAACTCGGCTTTGAAGGTATTTCCAACGTGAAATCGTTGCCAAGTAGGCGATTTCAGGGTCACAGAAGTGCGTTTACTGAGTTGCTAGCACCGCTCAATCGCAGTACCTGTGAGCAGGTTGTTCAGCAAATCAAGTTGCAGCTTCGGGTCGTCAACCAAACGTTGGGGATGTTAGAAGGGCAAACCTATGAGAGTATTTTGCAGGAAATGCTCCAAAGCTTTGCTTTCAAAGTTGGCGAGATTTTAGATGCTGACCGTACAACGGTGTTTTTGGCGGATAAAGAGCGGCAGGAGCTCTGGTCTACGGTAACGACAGAAAAACCCGATACCCCTATTGAGCTTCGGTTGCCCTGGCATCAAGGTATCGCGGGCGAAGTGGCCTGTACGCGGCAGGCGGTTAACGTTCCCTTTGACTTTTATGAGGATCCGCGCTCGGTTGCCGCTCGAACCGTTGAAGCTAAGACGGGCTACCGCACCTACACACTGCTCGCCTTGCCCATTTTAGATAGTCAGGGTGATCTGCTGGCAGTCGTTGAGTTATTGAATAAATGTCTTGCCCAGGTGTCGGCTGATTTAGCCCTGCCGCAGCGGATTGACCCAGTTGGCTTTAGTCACGCCGATGAAGCAACCTTTGCTGAATTTTCGGATGTTTTTCAACTCATTTTGGAAAGCTCACGGGCCTTGTACAACGCGGCGCGACGCCAGAAAACCGCAACGGTTCTGGTCAAGGCGACACAAGCCCTTAATCACAGTCATTTAACCCTCAGCGATACGCTGGAACGCGTGATGAATGAGGCGCAAAATCTTCTTAATGCTGACCGCAGTGCTATTTGGCTGGTTGATCAATCCAAACACGAAGTTTGGGCTCAAATTCCAGTTAAGGGGGGTGACTTAGAAGAAATTCGCCTTCCCATTGGCAAGGGTTATGTGGGGCAGGTGGCAAAAACGGGGCGAATCTTGAACGTTCCCTGCGATTTGTATCATCGCTCGGATTCGGCAACGGCTCGGCATATTGATCAGCTCAGCGGCTATCGCACATACAGTTTATTGTGCATCCCCATTTTTGATAGTAATGGAACGCTGATAGCCGTTACTCAACTCGTGAACAAGCGGCGTTCTGGGCCACCGAAAGTTGCGATGGGGCACGCTGCAAACACCCCAGCGATACCCACCTGCTTTCAAACCAATTTCAGCGATGATGATGAGTTCTTCATGCTAGCCTTCAACATTCATGCCGGGGCTGCCATTGAACGGGCGCTGATGTACGAGTCTTTAGAGTCGATTGTGGTGGCACGAACGCAAGAACTCCAGAGCAAGAATCGGCAGCTACAGCAAGAGATTGAAGAGCGGATTAAGGCTGAACAGACCTTGAATGATCTGAATCAGCGCTTGAAAGAAATGGCTCGGGTGGATGCCCTGACCCGATTGGCCAATCGTCGCCAATTCAATGAACACATTGCAGCTGAATGGCGACGGATGCGGCGCTTGAAATCACCGTTGTCCTTAATTCTTTGTGATATCGATTTCTTTAAGCGATACAACGATCATTATGGGCATCTCGCGGGTGACGACTGCTTGCAACAGGTGGCAGCTGCCATGGAACGTGAGGTTAAGCGTCCGGGGGATCTGCTCGCTCGCTATGGCGGTGAAGAATTTGTGGTTGTGCTGCCCAATACAAATCCTGACGGTGCGTTCCATCTAGCTGAAGCCTTACGAAAAGCTGTGTTTACTTTGCAAATTCCCCATGCCGCTTCTGAAGTTGACTCGGTAGTGACCTTGAGTTTGGGGGTAGCCACTTGCCAACCCACATCGGCTGACGATTACTACGGGCTGATTCAGGAAACAGACAAGGTGCTGTATGAAGCGAAGAAGCAGGGACGTAATCGCACCTTTACCGTCGATCTTCGTTGAGGACTTCGCAGATGAAAGCGGACGGTAATGGAGCCATGACCTCCGTTATCCTAGAAAAGCTGAAAATGATTTGGGCAAAATATGCAACCCATCCATGTCATTGGCGGAGGACTGGCAGGAACTGAAGCAGCTTGGCAAATTGTCCAGGCAGGGGTGCCGGTTGTTCTGCACGAAATGCGTCCGGTGAAGCGATCGCCCGCTCACCATTCAGAATATTTGTCCGAGTTGGTGTGCAGCAACTCCTTTGGGGCTCAGTCCAGCGATCGCGCTTCGGGGCTACTCCACGCTGAACTGCGGCGACTCGGTTCCATCGTGATTGGTAAAGCTGACGCCCATCAGGTGCCTGCTGGGGGAGCATTGGCTGTGGATCGAGCTGTTTTCAGCCGTGACCTGACAGACACGTTGGCCACGCATCCCTTGGTGGAATTACGACGTGACGAGGTGACGGCGATCGCGGACGACAGCATCGTGGTGCTCACCACAGGTCCCCTCACCAGTGAATCCTTATCGGATGATTTGCAGCGCTTCACCGGGCAAGCCTACATGAGCTTTTTTGATGCGGCGAGCCCTATCGTTGTGGGGGACACCATCAATCGCGATATTGCCTTCATGGCTTCCCGCTACGATCGTGGTGAAGCGGCTTATTTGAACTGTCCCCTGAACCGGGAGCAGTATCTTCATTTTTGGCAATCACTTTGTGAAGCCGAAAAGGCCGAACTCAAAGACTTTGAACAGGAAACGGCCAAGTTTTTTGAAGGCTGTCTCCCGATTGAAGAGATGGCGCGACGGGGCGAGGACACGATGCGCTACGGCCCCCTTAAACCCGTCGGCTTGTTTGATGCTCGCTTTGGGCATTTCAAAGATCCTACCAACAAGGACAAAAAGCCCTATGCTGTGGTGCAGCTGCGGCAGGAAGACAAGCAGGGCAACCTGTGGAACATGGTTGGCTTCCAAACGAACCTGCGCTGGGGTGAACAAAAGCGGGTTTTCCGCCTCATCCCAGGTCTGGAGAATGCTGAATTTGTCCGCATGGGGGTGATGCATCGTAATACCTTTATTAATTCGCCCCAACTCCTGGATGCGACTTTGCAGTTTCACAAACGCTCCACGCTTTTAGCGGCAGGCCAATTGGTGGGTACCGAAGGGTATACTGCCGCTGCTGCTGGAGGCTGGTTGGCTGGCACCAATGCGGCTCGCCTTGCCCTCAACCTGGATCTGGTATCCCTACCCGTTACGACCATGATGGGGGCTTTGTTTGACTTCATTAGCTCAGCGGAGCCGAAGCATTTTCAGCCTATGCCGCCCAACTTTGGCATTCTGCCTGCTCTGCCGGAAAAAGTTCGCAACAAACGTGAACGGTACGGCCAGTATCGCGATCGCGCCCTAGCGGATCTCACTAACTGGGCGCAGCAGCACCAGATTGCGCCACAGGCAAAAGCTGTGACGCTGAGTGCGTAAAAAGCAGAATTGGGAGATGAAGCCAGGAGCCAGAAGTTGTTGTTTATTCATAGGAACAAGCAGCCGTTTTGAGTTTTGAATTTACCGCGAGGCGACGCAACCAAAACTCAAAACTCAAAACTTATCCATCCCTTAGCTATGGCAGGTACAGCCGGTGTGTCCGCAGCCAGACCCTTCAGTGTGACCGTTGGCGCAGGCATCACTGCAGTAGTATTGCCCGTCTTTTTCGACGGCCTTGCTAGTATCCACAATGCATAAGCAAGGGCCACAAGCACATTTCATTTGAGTCACAGTCGTCATGGGAGTCTCCTTGAAGGATAGAATGAATTAGGACACCTGAACGGTTGTTCATGCATCGACTATAACACTTGAACAACTGTTCAGGTATTTATTCTAAAAATCCTTAGCATTAATTCAGGTGCTCTATCTTGCAAAAGCTATGCCTAGGCAGTCAGGAGATAACATGACTGGACTCGTCTGGTTTTGTGATCCAGCATTTCCCAGTCGCTAATCTTCTCTCGATAATCCGAGCGCATCACCGACCTTTCGCCCCTGGAGAGATTGTCGCGAGGGGGAAGTCGAGTTCCCCACATCGGAGGTTTGGGGCAAGCCTCCAAGGGCTCGCGCTGTACCTAACGGCCTTGATCAACACTTTCTGTTGTCGCTAGCGCCTGCATATTTCTACCCGTTCTCTCATTTGCGGCATAAATCCTGTCCCCCAGCTCACTTACTTTATTCGTAGGTTTAAAAAGGAAAAATATTAATGTCTGACCCTATCGCTGTCCCTCAAGAAGAAACTTGTCAAACTCCGGAAGTTGACTCACCCGTGAGTGGGATTTTGAGTGTTGACAAGGCTCAGCGCATGGCGGAGTTTTTTGGGGTGTTGGGCGACCCAAATCGATGGCGGATTCTCTCGGCGCTAGCTCTAGGAGAGTTGCGTGTGGGGGAGTTGGCAGAGGCTGTCGAGATGAGTGAATCGGCGGTTTCTCACCAATTGCGTGTCCTGCGCACCACCCGCTTGGTGAGCTATCGCAAGCGAGGACGTAGTGTTTACTATTGCTTGAAAGATAGCCACATTTTTAATCTTTATCGGGAAGCGTCAGAGCATTTGGATGAACCGGATGATACTCATGAGGACTGATTTGACCTCTAAGAATTAACGTTTCTAGAATCCCGGTTTCTTATCCAAGATGCTAGCGATAATTTGAGCTGTTCAAGAAACTGGGGTTCTGTTACGTGCAATTTCTTTAACGATTAAGCCACTCACAGATCGCTTCAGCGGTTTCCTTTGGTTTCTCTAGATGGGGCACATGACCGCAATCGTCAATCCAGGTGAGTTGAGCCTGCGGTAATTGAGCCACAAACTCCGCTGCATCCCGAGTCCCCAAAATTTTGTCCTGCCGCCCCCAAATGACGAGCGTGGGCATGGAAACGTGAGACACCTTGTTTTTGAAGAAACTGTAGCCACCACTTTTGGTGAAGGCAATAAGCGCCTCCGACCAACGCCGGCATTGGAGATGTAAGGACGCACACACCTCCGCATCAGGGGTCACGAAGGCAGGGTCATAGTAGGCTTGAGTGCTGATGCGACGACGCACGGCTGCGTTTTTGAGGAAGGCTGTAGCCCATCGATCTAAAGGCGGCACCATGAACTTGCCCATCGCAGGCCCAGCTGCCAAGCCCGCACTATCGATAAGCACGAGCTGTTTGACCGCCTCGGGATAGCTAAGGGCAAAGTCGATCGCGGCGGCTCCGCCCATCGAAGCGCCCACCAACACCATGGGTTGCCCTATCATCTGTTGCCAAAAACTGTGTAGATGATGCTTGATGGCATTAGGGGTGAGCGTCGGAGCTGCTGTACGGTCAGTGAAGCCAAAACCCAGTAGGTCGATCGCCCAGGTTTCGCGAAACTGCGACAGGTGAGGCACCAACCGCCGAAACTCCAATAGAGAGCTATCAAATCCATGGAGCAGCAACAGTGGAGGGTGTCCTTGTCCTTGCTGCACATAGGTAGTGGGAATAGGGCGATCGCTCAACGGAGTTGGAATATCCGTTTGCTGAATCTGCTGCGCTAGCTGAATTGAAGTGTTTTCAGTCAGGCCAACGACTGCCGAGGGTAAAAAATCAGGAAACATGGGGATAGAGAAATCGAGATTTATGATTCGAGGGTGAGGCCTCGCGGTTTACTACGGTAGTAGCTGGCTACGAGCGCCAGCATCATCCACCATAGGGTGCTGACTTGGGGGCGGTACCAGATCGTGTCAACCAAACCATGAACCAACATACCCACCATGGTGGCGATCGCGGCAATGAGCCAGTAAGCCTGCACCGCCTGCATTTCGCGCAATCGTTGGATTTGTCGCCAGCCTTGCCCAAACGTAACTAGCAGTAACCAAAAAAAGGTTAGCAAGCCAAGAAAGCCTGCTTCGACCGCAATTTCTAAAAACACCGAATAGGCACTCAAGGCGGTGTAACGAGGCTGCTGGTAAAAGGGATACACCTTGTTGAACGCGTCATTGCCAGGGCCAATCCCCAGCACTGGGCGATCCTTAATCATGTCAATGACCGCCATCCAGACATTGATCCGGAAGTTATTGCTACTATCGCTTCGTCCCGCAAAGATGCTCATGACGCGATCGCGTAAGGGATCCACGGTCGTAATTGCCAATGCCAAGAACGCGATCGACCCTCCCAGCAACATCGGTATCGCCCATCGCCGCCAAAAGGGTCGAAAACGAATACTCCAGAACTGCACCGTGAGAACCAGCAAGGCAAAACCCGCAGCCACAAACCCCAGCCAGCCCCCCCGGCTAAAGGTCAACACTAAGCATGCTGTATTTATCAGTAGCGACAATACCGCTAGTAACTTAGGTGTCCAGCGGGGCCATACAAAAATGGCAACACCACTGAACATCACCGCTGGGATCAAATAACCTGCGAGTAGGTTGGGATTTCCCAGATAGCTGTACACGCGCGTAGTGCCTGCTAGATTTGACGTTGGGTCAACCCAAGTTGCTAAGGCATCCGCACCAAAAAACCACTGCCGCAAACCATACACCGAGACAACCAGCGTCGTTAATAGATAAACACTGATCAATCCTGTTCGCAGGGAGGGTTGTCGCAGCACCCGCGCCATGAGCAGAAACAGCAGAATGTTGAGGGTGAGCTTGACGAGACCTGCAACCGCCGCTGATTGCACGGGCGAAAGTGCCGTTGCTAGCACCATTACCCCCCAATACAGCACTACGAGCAAATGAATGGGGGTAAGCCCTTCACCCGCCTCATCGGACACTGTCAGCAACACCCAAAAGGCACTGCTGGCCAACAATAAAACCCCAATCAAGGTCGTTGATACATAGGGTGCCAGGGCAAACAGAATCGCAACGATAATTAGGCCAATGAGATCGCCCCATTGCAAGAGCCAACTCCCCTGTCGCCACGATCGCACAAACCCTAATAGGCGATGAAGGAGACTCACCTCCCGCCACTGGTGAAGAGCAAATCGATTGAGGGTGATGTGTTGCCAAACGCTACTCAACATAGACGTTGCACCATTTCCGAATAATCCGGTGCCATTCTCGCATCATCTGACAATTCTGAGTGTGGATGCACACGCACCTTTGTGAAAGGCTAAGAAACTCTGGATGGATGGGGCGTCAGTAGCCAGTCGTCAGTGATTAATTCTCTCCTGGCCCCCTAGCTTCTATATTCCTTAACTATCAGGACTTCCCATCCTGGACAAGTCCCCTAGCAACTATCAGAAATCGTCCAAGTCAGCCGGATTAATGGACTGACGCATGTCCTCAATGGAGACCTGACTGGGCGGAGGCGTATGGGCCGGGGTTCCGTTGGTAGTTGCCTGACTAGGCTTGGGAGATACCTTATAGCTCGGCGCGTCATCCGTGAGGTAACGCTGACGGAGTTGAAAGATGCGAAACTGTAGCTCCTCGATCGCGCTGTGAGCCAAACTCTTGAGTTCAGCCTCATCCACCTCACCTTCTAAAGCCCAGGGTAAATAGAAAGCTTTCAAAGCTCTCAGGGTCACGGCGCGACTTGGTGCGATGGGGTCTTGCTTAATATGGTCTAGCAGCTTCGCCTCAATGGATTCTGGTGCTGCCTCAATGCGCAGAGAGACACGACGATTTGCTCTGCGCTGGCTCATGATACGGCCTCCAAAGAGTGCCCAAATTTAATGGCTAGCCATTTTGAACCGCCATAACAGTCGGCAAATCGGATTTGCTCAGAAGTATCGGCAACGTTGAGCACGGTGCAGACTTCCCGCTGAAGATCGGGGAGCCAGTTGACGGTTCCCCCCGGTAGGGAATTCAAAAGTTCGTCGAGGCGATCGCGGAGCAGCGTATAAGCCGTTCCCCCACCGACCAGAATTTCGTAACTGGGAATATCCAGATACGCGAACTTCTCACTCAAATGGTGACGTACCTGCTCCCAATAAAACTCTTCCGAACGCTGGACACGCTGAACTAAGTCGTAGGTTCTGCCGGGTTGATCCGGGAAGGCAACGGTGTCGCGCCCCTGCAATAGCGACTCAAACAGATAGGGATTATCCGGCTTGCAAATCCCCTGAGCGACCGACTGCAAAAATTCCAGGTAACCCATTCTCACGGTGCCACTGGGTTCCCCTGTCGGCGGCTTACCCTGCCGGAAAATCATAAAGGTCAGGTCACGGTGACCAATAATCACCACTACATAAGAACGGTTGGCTGGCTGCCCTTGCTGCATGGCCTGCATTTTGCGCCACTGCACCAAACCAGCTCCTTCGGGCAATACTTTCAGTTGGTTAATAACCAGCTTGATTTCCTGGCCTCTGTAAATGAAAGAACTCACTGAATGCAGCTGACTGTTAATTTCATGCTGCTCCGAGAGATATTCATCGAAGGGAAGCGCAATCCCAACGTCTAGATCCAGCTCGTAGGTCTCGTAGCGATGGGCCAGTTCTCCCAACGCACCCAGCACTCGTAACTTTGCCAGCGTGCTTTTACGCAGCATCGCGGTACTTTTGTTAGGACGACCTTCGGCATCGTCAGAGAGCGCATAGGCATGATCACCTAACTGTAAATAAGCACCGGATTCGATGCCGCTTCCCATCTGATCGCCCTGATCCTTGAGGATCCTTAATTCTGATGGAGGCAAATCAGCCACCTTCGATGGACACAGATAGCTCACAAAGCTAATACCGTCGTTAAAAGTAGCCTTGGTCGCACTCATACCAAGGTCTACAAAAGCCTGAAAGCGACTCATGGGAAGCCCCCGTCCCGGTTAAATTCGATTGAAATATAGCACAAATGTTCAGTGGTGCAGAAAGCCTTGATCGTCTTCTAGGCGTACGACCAAAGAGGCCCCTTAAGTCTCTCAAGAGCCCTGTCTACATATATAAAATCACTAGCCCAATGACTCAAATTGTTCTCAAGACCGTTCAGTAGCGCTTACTCATCCATTGAGATTTCTTAAAGAATCCAGGAAGTATTTTTCAATGCACAACTCACACACAAAGCACTTCACTTTGTTACATTAATTTACATGGAAGCAATCTTCCGCAATTCAACAAGTTTAGGACGTCTGCAATGACTTACACCACCAACCAACCATTTGGTGCAACAAAGACGGCTCAAACTGCCGTACCGGATACGATTGCTGCATTCAAGCGCCTCACTACCGACGACAAGCTTGGATTGCTCTGGGTACTTTACAGAAATATGGGCGGTGCCATTACACCGGCTGCGCCTGGAGCAGCCCGTTTGCAGTTTGCTGAAGGATTGTTACAGCAGGTGCAGAACATGTCTCACAATGAGCAATTGCAGTTCATGCGCGATTTAGTTCAGCAAAACAACACACCTGAAACTCGCGCTTACGGAATTTTGACCAACAACACCAAACTGGCCTTCTGGTATCAGCTGGCCGTTTTGATGAATGAAGGTCAGGTTATTCCGGTTCCAGCCTATTTCAAAATGTCCAGTGAGACAGCTGCCATTTTTGGCCGCATCTCAGAGCTTGAGTTTAACCAGCAGATTAGCTTCATGCGCCAAGCTGTCGTTAATATGGGTGTTGACCCCCTGGCCTAAAATTAGTCTCATCTTGCGACTCATGTCCTTGGAGGCGTAAAAGCTTTACGCCTCCTCATCGTTAGATTCTGCACAAACACTCATTGATCCTGCTTATGCCATCGCAGCTCACGCAGAGCAAGCTCTTCCAGCAAGCGCCGACAGTTGAGCAGTACTTTTCAACTTTTAACCAGGGGGATTTTCGGGCAACCTCTCAGCTTTTTACTGAAGCGGGGCAGCTCTTGCCGCCATTCGAGGATTCCATCCTGGGTCAAGTGGCTATCCATTCCTACCTTGAATCGGAAGCTTCTGGGATGAAAGCCATCCCCAAAGAAGTCACAGTCGAGTCACTGGCGGAAAGTCGCCAGCGAGTCATTGTTAAGGGCAGCGTTAAGGCGTCTCTGTTTACCGTAAATGCTGCTTGGCTCTTTGAAATAGATCCGCAGGGAAGAATTGAGCAGGTTGAAGTGAAGCTTTTGGCTTCACTCCAAGAACTCCTGACGTTCCGCAAGGATTAGGCAACTTGAGACACGGTAGGCTGACTCCAAGCAAGCGATAGTAACTTGCTACCCAGGGCTTTGTGTTGAGGCGCACAGACCCAGTCGGGGTGGGCTGTCATCAATAGCGATTCTAAAGACTCATGATCAAATAGGTGACAGGCAGCATAGCCATTAACCTCTCCTTCCAGGAGGAAGCAATTCTTAGCTACACACTTCACAATTAGTGGTGAACCAGCTCGCGTGGGCAACTGAACTGAGTCACCTGAATGCATCTCTCGGAACGAGAAAACGGCTTCGCGAAACGCTGCGAAATCCTCAGAGTCCAGGCCCGAAATAACCGCTTGCAATGTCTCGTCCCCATTAATGGCAAGCCAGTAACGGCGGATTGGATCGATACCAATCAGCCAAGTGTCTTCATCATCTAATCGATAACGAGGAGCCAAGGGAAAAGGGTTGCTCATGGATGCGTTGAAGATTGCTAACTCTCTACAGGTTCACTGAGGTAACCTTGTAATCTCAACATGTCGCAATAAAAGTTAAATCAAACCATGCTTTTGATTAAGATTTGCAAATTATCGCTGCAACCATTGCGACTATGATGCTTCGTGCTATTGGCCCTATGCTCGGATGTCTGCAACAGCAAGCAGGGTTAGTCGTTGCGGTTGTAATCCTTGTCCTATGGATGGTTAGTTTGACCGGATTGTTTGCTGTTGATGTCACCAGAGTCCCCATCAGCGTCATTGTTCTGGGAGTGCTGCTGAGAACGTTTCTGCACACCGGGTTGTTTATTGTCACCCACGAAGCCATTCACGGGCTTATTGCGAAGAACCGTAGAACTAATGGCTTGATGGGTCAATTTGCTTCGTTTTTATATGCTTTCTTGCACTACAAATCTTTGGTCAGGAAGCATCGGCTGCACCACCTTTACGCTGCGACTTCGAGAGACCCAGATTTTTGCACTTTGCATTCAGAAAACTTTTTGCGTTGGTATGTGAAATTCATGCAGCGGTATCAAGAAGGGAATCAAGCCTGGATCTCGGTAATCGGCATGACCTTTACCTTCTGTATTCTTGCGAGCGTGCCTGTTGCACGCCTCAACATCTTCTTGTTCTGGCTTGTGCCTCTGATTCTCAGTTCCTTGCAGCTATTTACGTTTGGGATATTTTTACCGCATCGGCAAGTAGGAGAGGGCGATCACGATCGCCACCGAACAAAGAGTGTCAATTATTCCGTTTTCTGGTCTTTTATTACCTGCTATCACTTTGGCTATCATCTAGAGCATCATCGGTACCCCAATCTTCCCTGGTACAAACTTCCCCAGGCTCATCAAAAATCGACTTGAACATCCTTATCTGATGCCATCGAAAATCATTCATTCATGTTTTTGTAGGTTGCTACGGCAGAGGGCGAAATCCGGTTCAGGTAACGGAAAATCCAGTATTTGAACACCGTGTCTAAAATCACGGGGAAGGTGGCAATGAACAGGAAGATAAACTCCCGGTTAGCAGCAAAGCCCAGATGGCGTGAAAGCCCTTCCATCAAGACCTCCCAACCGTGAGGCGAGTGGAATCCTACAAACACGTCTGTAAACAGAATGATGATAAAGGCTTTGGCACTGTCACTCAGACCGTAGACAATTTCATCCAAAAAGCCTTTGAGCAGGCTCACTTCGCGTTTCTGAGTCGTCAAGAGAACGATGAAAGCTGCGACAGCCAGCATATCGGCAAAGACGTTTTTGATAGCATCGGAACTTCGCTTGCGATATTGCTCCTCAATTTCAGTCGCTTTTTCGACGACCCGTTCTTCAATATCCGCCTCCCGAATCGGCTCCACTTTGCCAATGAGCACCTCGAACCGGAGCCGCTCCTCATACTGTTGCAACTCATGGAGGGCTTCTTCTTCCATTTCCAGATTGAGGAAAACATCGGAGGCTTCGGCTGGCCGAAAGTAGTCCACAACCGGCCCCACTATCCAGTTCTTGGCCGTAAGCTGAGCCAATAGCGGCAGAATAACTAGCAGCAGCAAAAACCGGATGGCGATTGTCGTCCGTCCCCGCGATGAACGAAAGTTTTTGACGACTTCTTCTTCAGCTTGAGGATCTAAGTCCTGACGAATGCGATCAACAGTGCGCAAAATCGATCGCGGCAGCACACTAGCTCGATCTGATAAAGCATCCGCCCGCTGGCCATTTTTTTCTTGCTGGGTGGATTGAGGGAGAGCGGCGATCGCTCCCTCCTGAGACGCCACGGTCTGCTCGCGGTTCTTCGTTGAGGCTAGTTGCGGTTGAGTCGTTCCCGGTTCCTTGACCATTACAACTGTGGAAGGTGAGTCTTGGGCAGACTGATACCGAGCCAGCACTTCGTCAACGAACTGAAGTTTACGAAAGAAGATAGAAGGCTGATCGACTACGTTGAGAGTGTAGCGACTGTCATCTCTACGACTTTCAACCTGGATCTCCATAATGCGGGGATCCGACACGCGCAAAACGACACTGCTCGCGCGAAACTCCGCCATTCGCAGGTTAATGACCGCCAAATATTTCTTGAGTTCATCTTGGAAATAATTCAAAGAGCTTTGGCCATAGTTGCCGTAGCGCGATGAAATGGGATCCCCACCAAAATATTCATTCTCAATTGACTCAATCATTTTGGCCGCTTCATAGGCTTGATCGAGTGCTCGTTCGGATGTTCGAAAGAACCACCGTTGTGCCTTCCGGATCAAAGGAGGGATGGCCATCAGGAGTCACCTGTACTTGCTGCAAACAGTTGTTATCTCAAATGTCCTCAGGACACGGAAGAAAACCCCCAAAGGGATGGGAGCAATTGTCAACCTGGCCCCGATAGACAACCGTAATGCATCTAACAAACCAGGCAACTGACAATCAACAGTAGTGCTTATCGGCGTTGCTATCCTTGGTGAAATCTAAATCTAGGGATAATTTTTGCCGATTGACTTGTTTTCTGATCGGCAACAGCTTCTTATCCGAATGCGCTCTGTGAGCAGCGATCGCGAATCAAAGCTGACGAGAGGCAGACAATCCCATCCGGTCAGTTATCCCAGTCAGTCAATTCAGGTTCCAAGGAAAATGGAGCTTTTCCAAAGATTTTCCATATGGACAGTTTTGGCGTGTTTATTGTGAATCAGGCGATCGCGATTCAGTTTATGCTTGCAACATTGATAAGATTGTGGCACCCAGGTAGCTTCTACCAACCTTTGCGACTAATGCGCTAAAAATGGCGTTCAGTCACCTCAAAGCAGCAAGATGAATGAAGGCTCTTAGCGGTGAACCGATCACACAGGACGCGCTCACAGGTTTTAATTTAGAAACACATCAGGTTACTTAGGGAGAGCTTATGGGCGGCCAAATTGTCGGCGATCGCTACGAAGTTGAACGCCAGCTAGGTAAAAAGTCGGGCCGTTGGACTCTCCAAGCCCGTGACCTGCATACCCAGGCTCCCGTAATTCTGAAATTACTCTTTTTAGATGAAAATCTGAACGAAACTGACCTGAGACTTTTCCGGCGGGAAGTGGAAGCGCTCAAACTCCTGAAGCATCCGGCAACGCCTCGCTATGAAGGTTACTTTGAAATTGAGATGCCAACCCAAGACAAGGCTATGGCGCTGGTGCAAAGTTATGTCGAAGGGGTTTCACTCAGAACCTATTTGTCCAACGCGCAGCCATTCAGTCAACCTGAAGTCATGGAGATTGCTCGCCAGGTGCTCGAAATTCTTGAGCACCTTCATCACCAATCTCCCCCCATTATTCATCGTGATATTCGGCCCAACAATATTCTTCTCCAGCCGGGGCTCCCTGTTGCAGACGCCAAAATTTGCCTGGTTGATTTTGGGGCCGTGCGATCGCTCTCAGGTCGCGCCACGGCCTTCACGATGGTGGGCACAGACGGTTACTTACCTCCAGAGCAGGCCGGTGGCCGGGTAATCGCCGTTTCTGATCTCTATAGTTTGGGGGCCACCATTGCAGAATGCTTAACGGGGCTTGCCCCCGGACAGATGCAGACTCGGGGATTGCGTATCCGCTTTGAAGAACACATTGACGTGAGTCCTGAATTTGCCCAGTGGCTGAAGCAGTTGCTGTCCCCAAGTTTGGACAGCCGTTGGGAATCCGCCGCTAGCGCTTTACAAGCCCTGCAAGCCCTTGCCTGATGAATCTGATGCTGTTGAGGATCTTGCGAGGGGCGTGGGGAATTCGACTTCCCCACATCAGGGGTTTGGGGCCTGCCCCAAGGGTTTGCCCATAGCTCCCTAGCGGTCTTAACCAACCAATCAGGTTCACTCTGAGGCATTGCTGGCAATGCCAAGCGCTTGTCGCGCTTTCGCAAGTACGTCAGCAGCGCTTTTCAAGCGAGCTTCTAGATATTGTTTTTGTTGCAAAAGCTGACGGAGTTGTTGATGACGAGCGATCGCCTGGCTTACGACACCCAATTGCTCGGGTGGGCAGGGCTGACACTGCATTTTGCCATCGGCATCTAAGCTACAAAGCCGATATTGACTACCGCTGTTGGGCTCACTTGCCTGAGGCATTTTGGCAAGTTGATCGACATACGCGGCAACTTGCGCTGCATCGCCATGACGCAGCACCTGGGCAGCTTGCGCTGATCGATCAGTGGCTTCCTGGGGCGCTCCTGATTCTAGCCAGCCTTCAATGATGGGGCCTGACATATACAAGTTTTGTAGGTCCATAAGCGTTTGGCGCAAAGCCTGGTGCCAGCCCGTAACGGTGTCTTCAACATCGGTGAGTAGATCCAACGCGAGGGCGGCATTGGCATCATTACGATGGCTGCTAAAAGTGGGGCGTTTACTGTCAGGTAAGAAGGGTAAAGTAGCTGACTCTAAGCTGGCTGCATCTTTGCCTGAATCAGGTTTTACAGGCGCTTTTTGAGTGGGCTGAGGTGCAATAACAGCATTACCCTGGGTCGGACGGTTGAAGTTGGGAAGGTCGAGGTGCATAGATTTTTGACCCATGACAGTTGTCCTAAATTCAGCACGGTGATGCGCACAGCAACTTGCGAGCATAAATGGCTGCACCGATAACCTCATTTGAGCCCTGGCAAAAATGCTTGGCGCAGCAGTCCAATGCGTCAGCTTGCTAAAATCTTGCGAGAAATCACACGATATTTCGACCGCAATGTTTTGGCTCAATCCTCCTTATACCGTAAATACGAGTTTTTGCCACCGTAATTCAATAGAAATTAGCGCCAAAATTGCTTGTTTTTCCACAGGGAATTTTTGATTGAACAAAGACTCTGGTCTCATACAAGCCGAGTTACGCAACGTCGATATTCGGAAATTTGGCTGTCGCTTTTGTCGATTGAAATTGCATCACGTTACACGACAGTTCCGCGAGCAGCAGCGTACAGCATGTACAGTCCACTTGAGTTGGTAGCATCCGTACTTATTCTGAGGCAATTGGGGTGCTGTTGTTTGGCATTACCGAGCGGGAATTCTGAGTGGAGGTTCTTGCTCTATGCCGTATATGCCGTTGTTTGTGTCCTTCTATGTTGTTTGCTGACGATGCATCTTCTGATTTAGGGACAAGTTGCTGCCCACCTAAACGCCCTGAGCCTCTTTTACAGACTTTGGTTCAAGCGAATCAAAAGCTCTTAGCCCCATTGCCGCTGCAAACGACTGTTCCGGAGGTCCTAAAGCTACTAGGGCAGTCGCTCGCAGCCGATCAAATGGATATTTACCGACATCAGCATCACCCTGAAACGGGAGAGCTAAGGATGATGTTGGGCTTCAGAGGGCCAAGTGATAATACCCATTCTTGTCAGCCAACAAGTTCCTGGCAAAATCTTTCCTATCTGACCGCTGGTTTACAACGCTGGCTCAAAATCTTTCAGGCGCGCGAGTCGATCTGGGGTTCGATCGAAGCCCTGCCAGTTGCCGAACAGACAGTTCTCCGTCAGCAGCAAATTCATTCGTTCCTGTTTGTGCCTGTGTTTGTGAAGGCTCAACTGTGGGGATTTATCCGATGTGTAGCCGGTCATAAACGCCCTTGGGCCGAGACTGAACAAGCCGTTGTGCAAGTCATTGCGGATAGTTTGGGGAGCGCGATCGCTCGCCCGTCGCAACATGAAATCCCACCCGTTGCTAAGGCAAGTGCCGAAAGCCAACCCACAGCTTTAACACTACAGAAGAAATATGACCTGCTCGATAGTGTTATTAACAGTGCCAACGCGCTGATTTTTGTGAAGGATAGAGCAGGCAAATACTTGCTGGTTAACCAGGCCATGGCAAATGCCTTCAACTGTGAGGCAAGGGAATTGATTGGGCAAGATGATCGCCAGCTTTATCCAACCGCGATTGCTGAAGAGGTGCAAACGCGCGATCGCCAGTTTTTAAAGGAAAAAGTGCCTAAAACCTTCGAGCAGCGCTTACCTATTGGGAACGAATTCCGAACGTTCCTCACCTCGAAGACACCTTACTATGATGCAGACAACAACCTGATGGGGCTAATAGGCATTAGTCGGGATGTTACTGAAATGCAGCAGATGCGCGAAGAGCGGGATCGGTTCTTTCAACTCTCCAACGACATGATCTGCACCATTGGGTTTGATGGTTTTCTGAAGCGCATTAATCCAGCGTTTACACGTTTACTTGGGTATTCCCATGACATGCTGTTGGCTCAACCGATAACTGATTTTATTCATCCCCACGATCAAGAAAAAAGCAAAAAACGTTTCGCACGGGCTGTAGCAGGCGAGTCTTTAATCACCTTTACCAATCGCTGGCGTTGTCACAATGGTGATTATCGCTGGCTCTCCTGGTCGGTAATTCCCTATGTCGACAGTCAAATCTGCTATGCCACAGCGCGCGATATCACAGCGCGTCAGCAAGCTAAAGTTGCGCTCCAGGAAAGCGAACGTCGTTTTCGCGATGTGACTGAAGCCGCAGGCGAATACGTCTGGGAAGTCGATATCGAGGGGACTTATACTTTCTTGACCGAGCGTGTTAAAGATGTGAAAGGGCGCAGTGCCGAATTTCTGCTGGGGCGATCGCTCTTTTCAGTTATGCCATCAGAAGACATCGCTGCCGTAAAACATGTTTTACAAGAGGCTTCTGCAAACAAAAAAAGTTTTCAACTTCAACACCGCGACATCACCTCTACCGGCAAAATTGTGTGGGAAGAAGTGAGTGGTTTGCCCATTATTGATAATGGAGGCGAGATTGTTGGTTTTCGGGGTACAGGCTTAAGCATCACTGAAAAGAAGGAAGCAGACGCAACGCTAAGACTTTTCAAACAAGCGGTAGAGAGTTCTAGCGATGCCATCTGTATCACGGATGCGGACTTAGAATATGTCGCCCATAATGCGGCTTTTGCCAAATTGTTTGAGGTTGAATCGGCTCACGAACTTGTAGCCGAGTTTGCTGGCAGTGGTCATGGGTATGCTGACCCCCAGGTCGCTCAAATTATTGACCGAACAATGCGTCAGAGGCAGCCCTTTGCGGGGGAAGTTATGATGCGCTCCTACCAAGGCAAAAATATTCCCGTACTGCTGCGAGCCAATGTAATTTGTGATTCAGTCGGGAACATCGTGGGGGCCATTCGGGCCTACACCGATATCAGCGATCGCAAAGTGGCCGAAGCCCAACTGCGATCGCAGGAGGCCTTTCTACGCAGCATTTACGATGGGACGGCTCATCGCATTTTTGTGCTGAATGTTCTGACCGATGGCACCGTTGTTTATTCCGGCCATAATCGTGCCGCTGAAGAGGCAACCGGACGTTCCAGTGATAGCGTGATTGGTCTTACCCCTACGGACTTGTTTGGCCCTGAAGAAGGAGAAGCCATTCAGGCTATGTGTGAAACTTGCATTGAACGCAAAGCAGCGCTCACCCAGGAAGAGCATTTAACGCTCAACGGCCAACAATCTTGGGTTCTCACCACTTTCAGTCCACTCCAGGATCATGCGGGCAATATTCATCGTATTATCGGGACTTCGTTTGATATCACCCCGATTAAACAAGCTGAAGCAAAGCTCAAGGAGCAAGCACGGATTGCCGATTTTCGAGCCGGGATTGATCATCTTCTGACGCGGGGCGAAGCGCTACGTTCGATGCTCCAAGGCTGCTGTGAGGTAATTGTGACCTTTATGGAAGCAGCCTTTGCGCGTATTTGGCTACTCGATGAGAGTAAGCAAGTTCTAGAACTCCAGGCTAGTGCTGGACTGTACACGCATATCGACGGAGGGCATGCCCGAATACCGATTGGGCAATTTAAAATCGGGTTGATCGCGATCGAAAAGAAGGCTCACCTCACCAACGACATTCTCAATGATCCTCGTTTAGGCGATAGAGTCTGGGCTGAACGTGAAGGGATGGTCGCCTTCGCTGGCTATCCGCTGATTGTTGACGAGCAACTGCTTGGGGTGATGGCCTTGTTTGCTCGCCAGACGCTTTCGGAAGATACCTTTCAAGCCTTGGGTATGGTTGCCGACGAAATCGCGCTAGGGGTTAGACGCAAGCAAGCGGAACTCCAACTCCAACGCTCGGAAACCTGTCTCCGGCAACAGGCAGAAGAATTACAAGGAACGCTGCGCGAACTCCAACAAGCTCAGATGCGGTTGGTTCAGGGCGAAAAAATGTCTTCCCTGGGACAGCTAGTTGCAGGGGTCGCCCACGAAATTAACAACCCGGTCAATTTTATTTACGGGAACCTAACCCATGCGCGGGGATATACGCGCGATTTACTGCACCTGATTGAGCTTTATCAGCACCACTATCCGATGCCTCATGATGAAATTCAGATAGAAGCAGAGGACATGGACTTAGCATTTGTGATGGAAGACCTGCCCAAGCTGCTGAACTCAATGAAAGTAGGAGCGGAGCGGATTCAGGGGATTGTGTCATCCCTACGGAACTTCTCCCGCATGGATGAAGCGGAAATGAAAGCCGTCAATCTGCACGATGGGCTCGACAGCACCCTCATGATTCTGCAAAATCGGACCAAAGCCAATGCTGAGAAAGCCGCGATTGAAATTGTTCGGCACTTTGATGATTTGCCATTAGTCGAGTGTTATGCCGGACAATTGAATCAGGTCTTTATGAATATTTTGAGCAATGCGATCGATGCGCTGGAAGATATTCGGACGCAGAAACACCCCGAGAAGCCACAAGCTCGCATCGAAATCACGACGGCATTAACAGCCGCAAATCAGATCCGCATTACGCTGCAAGATAACGGTTCCGGTATTCCAGAATCCATCCAAGCACGGTTGTTTGATCCCTTCTTCACAACCAAACCGATTGGGAAAGGAACCGGGATGGGGCTGTCCATCAGCTATCAGATCGTGACGCAGAAACACGGAGGAACCCTGGACTTCACCTCTGAAGAGGGGGTAGGTACAGCATTCACGATTACGCTTCCGCTAGAGCAAGCTTGGGAATTTTCATAATCGGTCTCGCGGCGTTGACGACGGTGCGGGCTCTCTTAGGCATTCAGTAGCGCTGTAAGAAGATGCTTTTGCGTTGAATATGCTCTTGCGTTGAGGCAACTAATTGTCTTAAGACCTTTAAAGAATTCTGGCATTCCTAAATTCCAGCCAGGTGCTCCCTTAGTATATTGATTAAAATTTTGCGCTTTGGGTAGCAATGGCAGCTAATGAGCCGAACTTGCCACAGTCGTCTGTCTGGCCTTCTGATCAGGATGCGTCTGGTAAGTCGCGAGGTCTACAGTATGTTCTGGGACGACTGACAAGGACACTAGAGCGCGATCGCCTTGTCCAGGACACCTTGACTCAGGTTCGCCAGCAACTTGCAGTTGATCGTCTGGTGCTTTATTACTTTTTTAGTGAGTGGCGTGGACAGGTCACGGCTGAGGCTTTGGCGCATCCCATGCTGTCGATTCTGGGTTCAACGGGAGCCGACGACTGCTTCAATAACCAATATGCACAACTCTATTTGGCAGGACGAACGCGAGCGATTGCCGATATTACAGCTTCTGACTTAGAGGCTTGCCATAAAGAATTTCTGATTGATTTACAGGTGCAGGCCAACCTCGTCGTGCCTGTTTTAGTCCGGGGGCGGTTGTGGGGATTATTGGTAGCCCATCACTGTCAAGCACCCCGCACTTGGGCAGCAGCAGACATTGCTTTGCTTCAAGAATCGGCTGCCAAGCTAGCAAATGCACCGGTCATTCAAGCAAGCTAAGCGGCTCATTACTTGACTGTCCTCTTCATCATATTTTCACAGCATTTGTCCAGTGGTCTCAGATTTGCTGAACGACGATACTTACCGGCGTCATCATGACTGGATGCAGCAAGCCATTGCCTTAGCCGATGCTGCCGGTAAAGTCGGCGAAGTGCCTGTAGGTGCGATCGTGGTGGATGCCAATAATCAACTTGTTGCCGAAGCCAGCAACTATCGCGAGCGTCGTCACGACCCTACCGCTCATGCCGAAGTACTGGCGCTTCGACAAGCTGGAGAAATGCGGAAAAACTGGAATCTCAGCGGCTGTACCTTGTATGTGACCCTGGAACCCTGTCCCATGTGCGCGGGTGCCATCATCCTCAGCCGTATTAGTTTGCTCGTTTACGGAGCCGATGATTTGAAGGCAGGGGCCATTCGATCGGTTCTAAATTTACCGGACAGTGCAGCTTCCAATCATCACTTGTCGGTTCTGGATGGAATATTAGCTATCCCCTGCCAAACGCAGCTACAGAATTGGTTTGCAGAACGCAGAAGCCGCTCGTAGGCGTATCAACAATAGAATTGCTCAAGCGCCACTCGGTAAATACAGTTAGGCAGTGGTGCTGATGGACAATCGTTTCTTGACCTGTTCGATTAACTGAAACTCATCGGCCAGTGCATCACGAGCTAGTGCTAAATCTGAGGCTGAAATTTCTACCGCCTGTTTAAAGGAGCGATCGCGATTTTCTACCAGGGAAAGTTTGAGACGCTGACTAAGATGAGCTAAGTCAGAGGAAAATGTTTCTGTAAAACAAACTGCTGAACATTGCACAATACGCTCAGTCGCTTCATCAATATCATACGTTTCAGAAAACATATAAAGTTGACTTATTAATCTTCGCTTATGAAGCTTTTCAAGAAATTCAGAGAAACTGCCTCCCAAACACTTAGATTCTTTATAAACCTCTTGAAAAAATGGTTCTTTTGCAGATGCTAGCGGATCATATCTAATATAGGACAAGTATCGATAATAAGATAGAAGTCGCTTCAGCGGATCCCGTAGAATTGTGATTGTGAAAGTCTTATCGGGTAAAGACAGCTTATGGGCAGCATTATGAGAACTCCCATAAAAGTAGTGCCCTCGATTAATTAGCTTTTTACTATGACGAACAAAGATGAACTTGCCCTTGTGAACAACTGGTTGACGACCAATATCTTGAAAGGTCAATCCAGCGAGATTCCAGAAAGCAGAATTCAGACTGGTTCCTGCTGACTTACGAATATGGTAATGATAAATCCGACGATAATTGTTGGGAAATCGATATCTTGAGGTATGCCATTTTAACTTAAGACGATTCAATATGCCTAAAGCACCCGCTTTGATATCCATGTAGTCTCCTAACTCGTAAGGGCAATACTGCCGTATATTCAAGTGTTTACTATGCCTGAGTTACCTGAGAAAAACGATCGACTTCAACAAATACCTTCTGAATGGTTTTCTCTGTAGTAAACGGATTTAGTAACACTACCTTTAGCCAATTTTGCCCACGATACTTGGGTAACGATGTAAAGGTGTTGCCTTCTGTCAGTAAATAGGTTTGCAACTTGGCATTCCAGGCATCCCAGTTTGCTGATGGAACCCAATTCGGACAGCCTCGGAAACAGACCAAATTCATTTCAGGTTCACTGGCAAATTCCAGATGCGATCGCTGCCGGACAGCCGCAACAAATTGTTGGGTCAGGGCATAACTTTCATCAATTAAAGTCCTGTAACCTTGCTTTCCCAGATGTTGCAGGGATAGCCATAGCTTGAGGACATCCGCATGGCGAGTTCCCTGAACGGTAATTTCGCCCAAATTGACCCAGTCCTGTTCCGTATTCATGTACGGAACTGCGAGCTGAAAGTGTTGATGCAGATGGCCCATATCCCGAAATAGCACCGAGGCACAGGTCTTCGTCACGTACAGCCACTTCTGAGGATTAAACGTCACTGAATCTGCTTGCTCAATTCCCTGCAAGCGATCGCGATGTTGTTCAGAAAATACCAATGCTCCACCATAGGCCGCATCCACATGGAACCACAGATCATGGGCTTGAGCGAACGCGCCCAGGTCGCCTAGCGGATCAATGTTACCCGTTACCGTTGTTCCAGCTGTCGCAACTAGGGCAAAGGGGATCTGTCCCGCTTGATGGGCAACTTCAATGGCCTGTTCAAGTGCCCCAATATCCATTTGTGAGTTAGCATTCGTGGGAATCAAAATAGCAGCATCCGTACCTAAGCCCAACATCATGGCTGCCTTTTTGATGGAGGTGTGAGCCACTTCCGAAACGAAAAACACAGGGCGTTTTACTAATCCTGTGAGTCCCGTTTTGAGGGTATCCAGTTTGACATTCCGAGCAACGGCCAGGGCTTGCAGATTCGCTAAACTTCCACCACTCGTCAGAACCCCACCAGCGCGATCGCCTAGGCCAAAAAGCTGGGCAATTTCTCGCATCAAAAGGGGTTCCAGCCGTGAAAATAACGGCGACATTTCCACACTCAACATGTTGTTGTTCAGGGCTGCAACCACCCAATCCCCCAGAATCGATGCCGTCGTTGGCATCGGATCCATATGCCCGATATAGCTAGGGTGAGCCGGATTCATTGCTGCCGTTAGCATCGTCTGGATAGTGTCTAACAAGGTCTCAGTATCGGCAGGCATTTCTGGAATGGCGATCGCCGCTAAGGGAGGTGTTTGAGGCAGAGGGGTATGGCTGGCAGCTGTAGTCAGATAGTCTAAAAGTTGCTGCGTGACCTGATGCAGAAGGGTTTCTATCGCAGCTCGATTTTTGCCTGTGGGGTCAACAAAAGCCGTTGACGGAAGTGTAGAGAAAGCCAAGATCCAGTACTCATGAGACTATTCTGGTCAGCCTACCCTATTGCCGGACGCTTAAGATGGCTGCATAGCTCCAGAATCAAGCGTGTTAGGCTCAGCTATAGGTGCTGGAAGGACAATATCCAATGGGAACTCAATCAACTGCAAAAACCATTTTTCTGTTGGTATCAATGATGGGTTGGCTGATCGTTGGAGCAGCTTTGATGTATCTATTTCCTGCGATCGCGGATCGGGTTGCCCCTAGTGACACAACTCATCTGTGGATAACCAACCTTTCACGCAGTGGTTATGACCCCATGATGGCTGTTTTGGGAGGCGGCATCACGCTCATGATTACCGTGCTGGGTAACATCCTCTGGTATCAACAGTTTGAGGGCAAAGTGTAGTCGAAAGCTGTCTAGCTTCACCGGATAGGCTATTTGAGACAGCGCTATCAATGTTCAGGGGTATGATAAATCGGCAATTCGATCGCAAATTCGGTGCCACCATCGGCAGCTGATTGAGCGTAGATCTTGCCCCCATGATTATTGACAATGATTTGATAACTAATTGATAAGCCGACTCCCGTCCCTTTGCCTACGGTTTTAGTTGTGAAAAAGAGATCAAAAATCCGAGGCTGATATGATTTGGGAATGCCAGGGCCATTATCGGCAATATGAATGGCAATCCGCTCATGGTCAAGATTTTCTGTCCAAACTCGAATTGTTTTCTGAGTAGCTGAATGTTCTTCAAGTACGTCAATGGCATTGTTGAGAAGATGCATAAATACTTGGTTGAGCTCTCCAGGATGACACTCAACCAACGGAAGTTCAGCGTACTCGCGTAACACCTTGATCTTCTGACGGCTGTGAGTCTCCTTGAGTCGAGGCTGTAGGATTGTTAATGTGCTTTCTAGGCCTTCATGGATATCAGTTCTCTTGAAGCCACTTTCATTGGCGCGAGCGAAATTGCGGAGTGAGAAGATGATCTTCTGGATACGCTCACTACCGTGCTGAGCTGACTTGAAGAGCTTCTGAATATCCTTTTCCAAAAATTCGAGGTCGGCCTTTTGAATGAGTGACTTTAATGCTTGAGGTGGATTAGGGTAGTGCTTTTGATAGTCCTGGATTAGGTTTAACATTGTCTGAGTATAGCTTTCCAAATACTCAAGATTGCCGTGGATAAAGTTCATTGGATTGTTAATCTCATGGGATATCCCGGCAATGAGTTGTCCCAAAGCTGACATTTTTTCCTGCTGAATAAGCTGAGTCTGAGTTTTTTGCAGCTGCTCTAGTTGAAGTCTTAACTCAAACTGTGACATCACTTGTCGCGCCAAGATCTGTAGTGCCTCTAGCTGCTGGGGACTTAAGTCGCGAGGAACTCGATCAATGGCACAAAGTGTCCCTAAAGCATGTCCATCAGGCGTAACAAGAGGGGCTCCGGCATAAAAGCGAATGTCAGGCGCAGAGGTTACTAAAGGATTGGTTGCAAAGCGCCCATCTTCTAGCGCATTCGGCACTACCATGACGTCATCGGGATGATGAATCGTATGAGCACAGAAAGCATATTCTCTAGGGGTTTCGCTTGCCTCTAAACCGACCTTCGACTTAAACCACTGTCGGTCTTGGTCAACCAGACTCACAAGAACGATAGGTGTACCGCAGATGTGTGCAGCCAATTTTGTTAAATCATCGAAGTCCTTTTCGGGAAGAGTATCAAGGATGCGATAACGCTGTAATGCCTGTAGTCGCTCTGCTTCTTGCTCAGGAATCGGAGGAAATCTCATCGGATATTTACGAAAACGTGGCTGTTAACTACGCTGGGTTTACCAGATACAAGAATAGAATTCTCTAATCATTTAGCATAGAGTTTCTAATGATTACATAGGGCTGTATATTTTGTTTGTAAACAAAAAATATACGGCCTGCCGCCGTGAAGTATTCGACTGGACAAGACGCAGAGCGTTTGTATCCCCTCAGCAAATTGTCCAATTCTATGTTTATTAGAGCTTACGCAGGCGGACTTGGTATTGCCTGGATTGAGAGGATCTGTGAGGCTTAGGCACAAGTCTCTTTGTCTGATTCTTTACGCAAGGCTACAGGATCTTTCCGTAGGCTCACTAAAAGGAAAATCTAAAGTTAGTGGTTTGAGGTAATAGGCAGTGTGTGAAAGCATCTAGGGTTACCATTTCAGGAAAATACAGGCAATTACCCCCCCCATCAACTGGTTGATTAAAGCGCTTGAAGTTCAGGTGGCTGGGCCGCGAAGTAGGTTTGGATAGAGGTGACATCCTCCTGCCCAAGGGTGATTTGCTGGTAGGTTACCTCCAGATTCCCTTGAAAAAGTCCTTGAAAAAGGTAGTCAGCATATTGACTATCGACGGTGGTTTGAGCGATCGCCGCTGCTTCCGACAGATTCTCAGCTTGCCACTCTAGGCCTAAGTCTTCCAGGTAGGTCAAATAATCCTGCAAGGTTTCTAGATCCGCGCGATCGCCAATCGGCCCATGTCCAGGCAAAATTTTGGCGTCTGCGTATATGGCGGCTAATCCGTCTAGGTTGCTGCGCCAGAGTCGAATGCTGCCATCACCGATAAAAGGAATGCGCTGGGTAAAGAGCAAATCGCCAGTAATCAGCACATCGACATCAGGAACGTAGACGACCAAATCTGTGCCGCCAGAGTGACCGTCAAATTCTGCGAGTTGAACTTGGCGATCGCCTAACCAGAGGCTGCTGTCGCCATTCACAACGACATCTGGAGCGGCTGGATTAGGGTCAAGCTCAAGATTCCGGGTCAGCATGAACTCACGAATTGGGCCGCGCCCCACAATGGGATAGTCCAACGACTCAGCGGTCGCATTGCCCCCCGAGTGATCGAAGTGGTAGTGGGTGTTCACCACGTAGCGAATAGGCTGATCGGTCAGAGTGGCAACCGTTTCAAACATCAACGCGGCTAATGTGTCACTTTGAAACGGATCAACGACTAAGACGCCATCGGAACCGACAATAATTGCGCCGTTACAGATACCGGTGGTCTCAAAGTCAGCCGGTGGGAAATCGGTGCTAGCGATCAATCCGTAAACGCCCTCAGCGAGTTCTTCCAGCGTTAAGCCAGCACTATCCAGGGTCAATGAGGATTCTGTCTGAGCTGCGGTGTGCGTTTGACAGCTCACGAGACTAACCACGGTGGCTAGCGTCACGATAGCGGTTATAGCCCAACGGCGAAGGTGTTTCATGGAGCGTATCCTGAAGGAGTCAAGGCAGTAAGAGAGCGATTATTCCCGTCTTTGGAGTTTGACGCTGCACTGGAGTAAATCAGACTATACCTGAACTGATTGATAGGAACCATTGAGGCAATAAATATATGCAACCAGTTCTCTCAGTCACAATGACAGAGTCAACGCCTCCATTCCCCTTACTTCAGTCGCTCTAGCCAACAAATGGCAGTCGCCTCCCTATTCGCCCAAAGTAAACTCATCAAATTTGACAACGTCAGAGTTGGGTTCGCGGGTGTCAAAGTAGTAGCTACTAATTGCGCCTGTCCCGGTGTCAAAAATACTGAAAGCCGTAATTTCGTTGCTGGCAATAAACGGCAAAGGATTGCCCTGTTCATCTTCTAGGGGGGCTAGGGTAGGGACAATGGGCTCCAACCCATTGGGATCGCCTTGAGGCGTGTAGTAAGCCTGCTGATACTTATCGAGTTCTTTAGTCGGTTCCGCAGGCGGCATGGGGCGACTCTTTTCTTGCCAATAGGCATGATAGGTATTGCCTACATTGGAGGTTTCTAAGAAATGCATCCCCGCATCACTCTCGAAGCGGTTCCACAGATGGGAGTGACCATACAGAACCAAATCCACACCAGCAGTTTCGAGCAACGGGACAAGATCCCGCATAAGATAGTCGTCCCGAAGCGGATATTCGTAGCGCACAGCGCGGAGCGACCCATCCTCATTGCGATCGAAGATAGGCACCGGATCAGTAAATGCAGGGACGACGTTGTCTCCCAAGCTGTGGATGGGATGATGCATCATCACCACCGTGTATTTGGCCTGTTGGAAAGCTTCACTGTTGAGCTCTTGCTGTAGCCACTGGTATTGCAAGCTACCCGCTTGAATCGGCTCAAAGATATGTTGCCCGTGCCCCCAGGCAATGGGGTTAGTCAGGTCAGCCTGCGATTCCCGAAATCGGCCCCGCACATTGGCCCCTAGACCCGGCGTGCGCCAGATATTGGTTACAAACAGAGCGATCAGTCGCACATCCCCAAAGGTAACCGCATAGTAGCGGCTGGTTGACTCTGCTCGCTCCGGATTGGGCACCGCACTTTTAGGCAAGCTAAAAATCTCTTCGTAGGTGTCGGTATTGTAGGAGTGGTCAATAATCCACTGTCTTCGCTTTTCTGGATCACCGGAGGGATTAAATAGTTCTGGATTGGTGTCGTAATGGGCGATCGCTGCGCTGCGCGGGACAGGGTCATTGAACTGCTCGTTGAGGGGCGTCGCTTGGGAGGCTCGTCCCATCACTTCATGGTTGCCAATCGCCGGGAATAGGGGGGCTTCCTGGATAATTTGCCCCCCGCGATAGGTGATTGTTCGGTTGCCGGCCTCAAGTGCATAGTTGCCCCGTCCTTGGAGCAGTGGAAAAAAGGCGCTGCCATTGGCTCGGTCAAACCACTCCGAAGCGCGATCCGGAATATTGACGAGATCGCCGGCCACAAAGACAGCATCTACTTGCCCAATCGTTTCCTCCACCTTTTGCAAGTTAGTGGCTGTCATCGGCATCTGCTGGTGATCAGAGGTCAGCAAAATCTTGAGGGGTTGCCCTGCCGGAGGAGCCGCTGCGAGGGAAAAAGTGTCGCTCGTCAGAATAGTCCTATCTTCCTGCTCACTGATGACCTGGTAAAACACTCGCTCCCCTGGTGTGAGGCCGGTAACTTCTGCTTCGTGACGCCAGACAGCACGGGGCGTGAGTTCTTCTACAGTTTGTTCCTCGGACAGTTGAGATTTTTCGTCTTCTTTGACCCGCGAGAGACGTCGCGTGGTGGCAAAAACCTGACGCGTATTGCCCGGTTCTAAGGCTTGACCCGGTTCCGTTCCGTACACCACGGTATGAGCTCGCCCTTCAAACTCGGTGAACCACACCACCCGCACCGAGTCTGAAGTGGGATATTGCAGGAATGGGTCGGTCAGAAATCCGGGAACCATAGCATCCTCCGCTGATTGACGTTCGCGTGCGAGTCGTGGTTCTAGAATGACTACCAGCAGCGTCGCTAGCACTAGCAAAGTGCCTGAAATAGCTATAGTCAGGTCTTCCCGTCTGCTCATGTTGCTGTTCCCGCTGGCATGAATGGTGGCAGGCCACTACCAGGTTCAGCGACTAAGCCTAGCCAACGCTTCTGGCGATCGTCGTCAGACGCCAAAACCGAGTCCTTCTGGTAGATACCTCGTTTGCCAAGACTAGGGTAGCCCTAAAGAGTGGTCACTGCGAAAACTGTCTTGAAGAAGCGATCGCCTTTAGACCGCAATCGCTATCGTATGAGGGCAAATCGAACTGTTCTATCCAGGTTTTTCGGTTTGTTTCGGAGGGCATTGCTCTTGACTGTTTCCCCTAACTCATCACATCAGCCTTCGCGCCGGTCCGCTTCGCCCTGGGTGATTGCGATCGTGGTGGCGGCATCAACTGCAGCCCATGGGGCGCTGCTAGGGTTGCCATGGCCCTTTGAGTCGGAGCCTTTTGAGCTTTCAGAACCAGTCTTGTCGGAATTAGACGATCCTAGTTTGATGGATATCGCAGTGCTGCCGCGCAGTTTGTTGGCATCAGAAAATGTGGCGGCAGCTGATGCCGATGAAGAGGCAGCGCTAGAGGTTACACCGCAACCACGAACGACGGATTCAGAACCCGAACCCGAACCGTCACTAAGCCAGGAACCCGAGCCGGAGCTAGAACCCGAATTGGAGCCGGCATCAAAACCAGAGCCGGAATCTGAACCCTTACCCACATTGCCAGGTGAAGATGACGCTGATCCGGTGGGTGCATTACCTGAAGAATCAGGACTGACACCAGGATCGACACCATCAATCAAAACACTGGATGAGAAGCTGAGCGATCGCAGTGAGTATATCTTTAGCAGTTTCGGCATCGTAAAACCAGGAGCCATTGGGCCTGAACTAATCAATTGGGTGGCCCCAGGACAAACTTTCCCTGAAAAAGTCGATCCCCTGGAAGTGCCTTATCGCTTGACCGGTGAGTGTCTGTCATCGGCTCCTGTTTCCGGCACATTATCAATCATCCTGGAACCGGATAACACTCCTCAGAAAGGCCCTAAAATCCTAAGTTCCACAGGCTATCCCTTGCTCGACGAAAAAGCCTTAGAGTTGGTCGCAGCTCATCCCTTCCCAGACCGTACTGAAGCCAAAGGGTACTCGCTAGAAGTACGAGTGGTTGGCTACCCTGCTCATTGTCCCTAATAAAAGTTGCGATCGCGATAACTGCGAGAGAACTCCGGGTTCTGCTCTAAAGATGAATTGCCTCGCTTTGATGGTTTCAAAAAACCGGAGTTCTGGACCCCAAAATTTAGCCGCGCTCAACCGCATAGGTAGCTTCCAACCGGAATTCACCCTGTGCTGGAACCGTGACCACATCATCAGCGGCATTGGTGGTTTCCACACAGATGAAGCGAGTGTAGTCGTTGTCTTCCAGGTCTGCCATCTTGACAGAAATCGCCGTCCAGGGGTTCCACACCACTGCCGTGCTGTTGCCCGTTGAGGTCACTCGAATCCGACGGTCAAGGGCAGCATCTTGAATCATGAGTTCGCTGGGCACGCCGGTGTAAATGCGATCTACTTCAGAGGCGATCGCCACATCACCACTCTGGGGCTTAACAGCACCGTCATCGGTTTTGTCGATGTAGCTAGTCCCATCCAGTCCTGCCACAGTGGTTTGGGTAATGTCGCCCACTGTGAAATAGGTATGCAGCGCTTGGGTAATGTCAAAGGCGCGATCGCTCAGATTGCGGCTGACCAGTGCGATTTTGAGTTCGCTACCCACAATAAATTCGATGGTTAATTCAAAAGCATTGGGCCATAACGCCTGAGTATCTTCCGTATCGCTGAAACCTAGGGTGACTTTTGTCTCGCCGGTAGCAAGCGCTTCTGTACCCAGCACATGCCACATGCGGTTGCGGGCAAAGCCGTGACTAGGGCGTCCTTTACCTTCCGGATCAGGCCCAAACCAAGGCCAACAAACGGGGGCACCGCCTTTAATGGCTTTACCCGATTTGTAATAAGCATTTTCGCTCAAAAACATCACATCCTGGGGTTCGCCTTGGGGCTGAAATGAGAGCACCTGTCCCCCATAAATAGAGATGCTGGCTGTTGCCTGGTCATTGGTGACTTGAATGAAGGGATAGTCACCTTTGCCAGTCACAAACTCGACTTGTCCTGCAATACCGTAGTCACCGTTCAGCTTGGCTACATCCATCATGCTTATCTCCTACCTGCCCCCCAATTATGCCGCTAATTGGTTAAGCCCTAATTATTGGGCATCGCATGTTGATGCAATACCGTTATTTCCTAGAGCGCGTCATTAATGAGCGATCAAAGCCTTGCCTGTTAAGCATTGCCGTGTCTTACTCAAAAACCGACGGGGGGCTGAATCAGCGACTTCCGAAGCTGGCTGCTCTAAACGATGACAACCCTTCGTGAGGGGTACAGGCTGTAATTGAAAATCCTTGAAGGCTTTACACACATATCACCCAAACCATTGCTGATGAATTTCTTCGTATTTGCCAATCTCGTAGAGCTTTAAAAGGGCCGCATTGATAGGTTCACGGTAGGGACTCTCCTGCTGTAAAGCAATGCCATAGTTAAGGGCCTGAAACACACTGCCCACAACTTTGTACTGGCCTTCACCATCGTGAGAGGTGAAATATTGCAGTACCGGAGCATCGTACACAACGGCATCGACCTCGTCATTTCTGAGCGCTTCCAGCGTTTCTTCCTGAGTACTGTAGCTACGGAAAAACAGATTGGCTTGCAAATCGAGATATTCGGCAGCAGCGCTGTTCGTGATCGTCGCGATCCGTTTGCCAGGCAGGTCTTCGGGGCCATTAATCGTGCCTTGAAGTTCCTGAACCGTGAATGTTGTAGCAATACTGGCCGTGAAATAAGCGAAGACGAAATAGCCTGCAAACATCCAAATGAGACCAAAGAGGCGACCCCAGAACTTTTCCGGAACCTTGTCGCCGTAACCAACCGTTGTGACGGTGACCGCTGCCCACCAAAAAGACTCCCAGATACCATGCAGATAGCTACTGGGGAACTGATGATTATGTTGGTGCTCAGAAAACCAGAGGATGTGAGCCACAACGAGCAAAATCACAACGAGAATGCCGATGCCGTAGTAAAGTCGAGGCGATCGCAACACGGCTCCGATTGTGGACAACAGCATCCCTATCTGCCCCCGACTACCCATCACCAGCACTTGCAGACCCGACTCATAGTAGGGATGGGAAAAATCGAGGATGGCTTCAGCTTGTGAGGTAATGCCGATACCGGCTACCGCCACATCGGCGGCCCCCCGCTGCACTTCATCGAGGAGCTTGGCAACAGAGTTGACCCCTGCGAGTTCGTAAGGGACGCCCATTTCAGTCGCGATCGCATCCCATAAATCTAAGCTGAAGCCTTGGTACTGCTGATTTTCATAAATAACGAATGGTTCGAACCGCTGCGTAACCACCCGTAGCGGTTGGGACACATCGAGCGTTACGGTACCGGACTCGGGCTCTACCCTATCAGCAGGGACAATCGGATTTGTCATGGCGGCTTGGGCTGTCGCAATCCACTGGTCAACTCGCTGATTATTTGCCTGGAGCCACGCTTGAGCATGCTGGCGGATATCTTCTTCCCAGCCTTCGCCTGCCAGCATTTTGGCATTTTGAGCCGCAATGTCCTCAACGGGAATCGTGACCTGTTCTAGGAGCGATCGCACGGCTGGATTAGCCGCCAAAAATGCTGTGTTCGCCACAGCCCGAATATCATTGCGCGGAAAACCGATGGTACAAGGGTCAGAGACACAGCCCTTAATACCCGTCAGGACTGTTTCACTTTCATGGATTTGTTGTTCTGCTGGCAGGCTAGTGTAGGGTACTTCCAGCCACACGACGTCTTTACCCGGAATCAGTTGACTGACCGTCCAGTTAGGAGTCCATGTGTAGAACAAAACGGGCTCACCCTGCTGATAGCGTTCAACCGTATCTTCCAGAAGCGGCGCATAGTCTCCCTGAATGGGGGTAATTGTGTCGTTTAACCCGTATTCTTGAAGATGATGATCAATCACCTCAGCACAGGCCCAGCCTTCATTACAGCTAATAAGGTCAGCCTTACCGTCCCCCGTGTAATCAAACGCAGCAGCCACTTCCGGTCGGGCCAAATCGCCTAAGTTTTGAATGCTGAGCCGTTCCGCAGTGGCTTTATCGATCAAATAGCCCTGCACCGCCCCTCCTGGAACCTCAAATCCAACCGGTTCAACTTTGCCTGCGATCGCGGCCTGGTTCAAATAGGTATCATGCAGCGGCAACCAACCATTGGCCCACAAGTCTATTTCACCCTTAGCTGCTTGCTCATAGAAGCTTTCGTTATCGAGCGTATGAGGGCCATTGACGCGATACCCTAAACGCTGTAGCAGTTCACGATAAACTTCTGCCTGAAACCAGCCGGTGTCCCAGGTCGGTCGGGCCAGATTGACGGTCGTATCGGCGCTGACGGCAGGATGCATCTGGAGTGACAGAGCCAGCAACACCCCCAGCACAGCCCACAGTCCCCTTCTAATCAACCTCAACTTAAAACATCCCACAGCAACAGCGATCTATGAGGACAGGCTATCGCAACAGACCAAAGATAAAATGTCAAAGAATGCACTGTAGAGTGTTTCCCTACGGGCAGAAGCCGCTCGCCTCTGAAGTCTGCAACCGCTTCAAACAAATCATCATTGAGAGCTTTCTGAGCCCATAACGCCAATTCGCAGACGGGTTCACCTGCTGTCAAAGCACCGCTGCGGAAGTTATCGGTAAAAGAACCGTACAATCAGCTCTTCGCAGCAAATTTCCATCTTGGGTCACAATACGAAAGTCGCCCGCGTTCGGAAGTTTCCTGATCCTGGTGATTATTTTCGCTGCTAAACCATGACAATTCCGTAGGGCTGGACTCAGGGCAAATATCTACCCGACGCCATCCATCCCACTCAAACTATTGACCGTTCTCAAACAGGATTTTGCCCTTGACTGCCTTTGCCGCGATCGCCACAACGCCAAACGGATTACACACGTTACGTCCCCTGCAATCCTCGTTACCGGCAACACTCTGGGTTCCCGCTAGCTTAGCGGCCACCCTTGAGACTGATTTAGAAGCAACGGTGCGATTTTATCAGGGAGCACTGCGGGACACCTTAGCCGAATTGTGGGCTTCTCAAGACGGGTTAATTTTTGCCCTGGCGACAGGCGCAGTCGTGCGTCTGATTGCCCCCCTGCTGTCCGATAAGGCGAGGGATCCCGCAGTGGTGGTGGTGGATGAATCAGGACAATTTGCCATTAGTTTATGTGGTGGACATCAAGGCGGCGGCGATCGCCTAACCCAAACGGTGAGCCATTATCTCAGCACAACTCCCGTCATCACCGGAGCGGCGAATGGGTTGCATCTTCCGGGTATTGATGTGTTGGGTCAGCCCTTCGGTTGGGGCAAAGGCACGGGCAATTGGACAAGGGTTGCTAGTGCGATCGCTCAGGGTAAATCCGTTCAGGTCATTCAAGAGGCCGGTTCGGAGCTGTGGCAGCATCATTTGCCCGCCAACCATCCTTTTCAGTTTGGCTGGCCCGATGTGCCGACGTCCCAACCTGAGCAACCTCCCAAGCCCCAGGCTCGCGTGTGGATTAGTGCCATTCAACGGCGCTTTGACCCAGAAGCCGATTTACCTAAAGTGCAGTGGCATCCGCGTGTGCTGTGGGTGGGCATCGGCTGTGAGCGAGGCACCTCTCGCTCCCTAATTGAGCAGGCAATTGTTCAGACCTGTCAGTCACGCCATCT
Source organism: Cyanobacteria bacterium J06638_28 (assembly GCA_039819045.1). Taxonomy (GTDB): domain Bacteria; phylum Cyanobacteriota; class Cyanobacteriia; order Phormidesmidales; family Phormidesmidaceae; genus SIO1E4. The sequence continues at coordinate 24,056 of JBCBSR010000003.1, read as the reverse complement.
AGCGTTAGGCGCGATCGCGGGCATCGCCACCTTGGATTTGAAGGCCGACGAGCCTGGACTTGTGCAGCTTTGTCAAGAACGGGATTGGCCGTTACGCTGCTTTGCGGCTGAAGCTTTGAAGGCGGTTCCGGTTCCGTCGCCATCAGCGGTGGTGGCAGCGGTCGTCGGTACGCCCAGCGTGGCTGAAGCTGCGGCACTGCTGGCCGCAAGATCGCCTGCCAACAGAATTGGTGAGGAAATTGCCGACTCCAACTCTACATTTAGCCTCTGTGTAACAAAAAAAATTGTTCGTCATCCTGAGCAGTCAGGTGCCGTGACAGTGGCGATCGCCTCTGCGGACCAGGAATATATTGGCCGGGTCGGACATCTTGCTCTAGTCGGAACAGGGCCCGGCAGCTTAGACCAGATTACGCCTGCGGCTAAGGCCGCCATTACCCAAGCCGATGTCTTGATTGGATATCGTCTCTATGTTGACTTGATTCGTCCCCTTTTGCGTCCGGGGCAAATTGTGGAAGCACTCCCGATCACCCAGGAACAACAGCGGGCCGAACGCGCGATCGCGCTGGCCCGCTGGGGCTTAACGGTTGCCGTCATCTCCTCCGGTGATTGCGGTATCTATGCTATGGCAGGGCTGGTACTGGAAACGCTACAGGCCCAAGGATGGGATGGTCACCACCCCACCGTCGCGAGCTTTCCGGGGATTTCGGCAATCCAAGCGGCAGCGGCGCGGGTGGGAGCCCCCCTCATGCATGACTTTTGTGCCATTAGCCTGAGTGATTTGCTGACCCCCTGGCCCGTGATTGAAAAACGGCTCCAAGCGGCAGCGGCAGCTGACTTTGTCGTAGCGCTATACAATCCCAAATCGCAAAAACGAACGGAGCAAATTGCCGTTGCCCAACGCCTGCTGGCCCAGTACCGCTTGCCAGAGACGCCTGTAGCACTTGTCCAGTCAGCTTACCGTTCAACCGAGCACATAACGCTGACAACGGTAGCCGACATGCTCAATCATCCCATTGACATGCTGACGATAGTCATCATTGGGAATCGCAGTACTCGTCTCTATGCTGGCAAGATATTGACACCACGGGGTTATACGATGTGAGCACTGACAAGCAGCCGCCCCATAGCGGAACAAAAACGGTAGTCTTGGCTTCAAAGAGAACTCGTACATGTGCAAGTTATTCAGACTGCCACAGCATCTGTTCACCCAGTCAGGGGCACTCTATGGGCGACAAGAGGATGCTGAGTGAAACAGCGCCGCCATTGGCCGGTCGGCAATATCAAATTCGGCTTATCAATCAAATCCAGCTAGTCAGTTGCTATTGGAAATCTCTGGCACGTCTATAGAGAGATCATATGTCGTGTCACCGCTGTAGGGTCGTATAAAGGAGTTGAGAGCCGAACGGTCAAAAGGGTGCAGAACAAATGCTCTCACTCAGTAGCCTACTTAACCTTCGTAAGGCGGATGATTGTTCTCCACACATCTTTTTCGCCAGAAGGTTCTGGCGCAGGGTTCTTCAGTCGGCTGACGCCAATACCATGCCACTCCCATAAAGTGTCTCAAATCAAGCTTGGTCTACTCACACCAGCCTCTATTGTTGAAGACAACCTGAAGCATGCGCGAGCATCTCCCTGAAAATCATGATTGCTAAAACTCACGAGCCCATGTCCACTGTCAGTTACAGCTCTGCCACCTCCAAGCCCCGACCCGTAACAACTTCGCAGTGCTCGCCGTGGCTAACTCCTCTGGTTTATTTCGTGGGGCAGCGCCTCGTGTTGCCTGCCTATTTCCAAAAGATTCTGATTAAGGGACAAGAAAATATTCCTCGGACTGGGCCAGTGATCATCGCGCCAACTCATCGTGCCCGCTGGGATTCCCTGATGGTGCCTCTGGCAACGGGACGTCCAGCAACGGGGCGGGATTTGCATTTCATGGTGACGGCTGATGAAGTAACCGGCATTCAAGGCTGGTTTATCCGCCGCCTAGGAGGCTTTGCGGTGAACGTGCGATCGCCCACGATTGCCAGCCTCCGCCACGGTATTGACCTGTTGCGACAGAATTCGATGCTGGTCATCTATCCTGAAGGCGGCATCTTCCGCGACAACGAAGTTCATCGTCTAAAACCTGGACTTGCCCGCTTAGCGGTACAGGCAGAAGCCACCTCGGAAAACTTAGGGGTTCAGATTTTGCCGATGAGTATTCGTTACAGCAGTCCTAATGCTAACTGGCGTAGTCATGTCGCAGTGCAGATTGGTCAACCCCTTCAAGTGGCCTCCTACTTGCATCAAGACGCTCCCAAATCCTCATCCTCTGATTGCCTGAAGACGACGGCACGAGCCCTAACCGTAGACCTTGCCGATGCGCTAGTCACCCTCTCAGGTGTCGCTGCACCCCAGAAGGGAGGATAGCTCACAGACTAAAATTCTCTAGACTGAACTTTGCTGTCAGCCTAGAGAACGTAGGAATATATAGCCTTAGCTACTGAGGCCAGGATACTTAGTATCCTTACAAGGCTCAGACGGCTAAAAATCAGGCGGGCATCGACCTCAGCTAGCGCTGGAGGTTTCATCGCTCTCGATATACAGAAAGAGGAATGCCATTGCAGCGGCAGGGAAAACAATCCCTACAAGGGGTACCAAGATGGAAGGAAGAAAAGAAGCTGCCATACAGGTTTCCTATTATTCAATACAGTGCTGAAGCTTTCTACGTCCGGCAAACGGGCGACTGACTTCCTGATCAGCGTACTGTGAAATGGTGCGAAATACTTCATTTCTTAACGTTCTGAGAAGGTACTGTAAAACTCCCAGAGATTGTCCGCAAAGGCTTACCAGTTCTCGGTTTTGAACGAGAAGGTTCTGAAGTGAAATACCTGTTGTGCTAGTCGATGCTCGTCAGTGAAAGTACCGGTTCGCTTCTACTGATAAAGTATTGCTGATTTTGGGGCAGTAATGGCGCTCAAGTCTTGACGGCGCGAAGTTACAGCGAGTTTTCATCCCCCGATGCAGGCACGTTAGGCGGCACGATCGCCCGTGCTACGGTCGTCTTATAGCTCTCTTGCTGAGTGGCCAGGTCAATGGCGATCGCCTCAAATCGAGCTTCTAAGCTACCTTGAGGGACTTGGAGTTGTAAGCGCGCCATTTTTTGACCCTCTTCCACTGGAGTCCAGTTCATCAACCAGCGGGGGCGATCAGCGAGATGGCGGCTTTGTACATCGGTTACCCAAACCTTGACCGCTAGTCGCCGGGGATACGGAGGCAAGAGTACTGTGACGGGCAGGGACGCACCCGCAACCAAGTCCCCCTCTGGAAGGTCGAGTTTGGGAATTGGAATCGTGCCGAAGTCTTCTAGCTCATCGGTGGTTGATGGCGCACTCGCGGTGGTACCGAAATGTGACTCAGATAGGGGAAGTGGATCGATTATCCCACCTTCATTCAGCTCCGAGTCGTAAATGACGACTTCATGGCTAGCTGCCGTAACCTCCTCCTTGGAGTCCGGAAAGTTGAGGGCTGAGGCGTTTTCCGGGGCTGGTTCCGCAGACGACGTATCGGCACTGACGCCCGCAGCCTCCATCTGGGCTTTAAGGTTGGCCGTCACTCGTTGCGATTCATGGGCGATCGCGCTCAAGCGTGACCAAAACCGACCTTCAAAGTCCGGCTTGAACGCCAGTGCGGTGGTTTCAACTTGAGTCGCTGCGTTCTCTGTTGTGGGGTTTGTATTGGAGGTATCGGGGGTGGATGCAGGGTGCGATCGCTGGAAGGCTGGTAGGTTAATCGTTGACTTGCTAGCGTCTGGCGCACCGTTCGTTTCTCCAGTAGACGGTGCCGACTGGGTTGCCGATTCAATCGGCGGTGGGCTGAGTGACTTAACAGGCGATGTGGGTTCTGACGTTTCGCGCGATCGCAGGGGCTGATTAGGGAGGGGCGGCAGTTTAGGGGACTGCAAAGCAACACTATCAAGGGGCCGATAGATAACAGGAGGAAGCGTCAGCCCCGAGGAGGGTAAATAAACTCGACGAAAGGGTATATCACGGGCCGCTAGCGGCTTGATTTCACCGGTTCCATCGCGTTCTGATGACCCGGTTGCCTCACGGGAGGATGGGGATGCATGGGGTGTATCCAGATCATCAAAGGGACTGTCGTGCCCCTCACCTTGGTTCGCGACGGTTTCTAGTAGGGCGTCGAGGTTGAGGGTGATGGTGAAGCCCTGAATGGCAAGAACCTGAGGAGGTTGGGTTGCAGACCACAAACTTAACTCGCCCACCAGCAGACGCAATGGCCCCTGATTAGGCAACGCGATCGGAAAGTCAAAGCGGCTGGGAAGCGAGCTTATCGCAAGGACTTGCGATTCACGATGAACAACGGCTCCCGTCTCGGGATTGCGCAACTGTACCCAAAGTGCCCCTTCGGTTGATAACCCCTCCACTTGGGAAAAACTCGTGACTTGTCCCTTCAGCGTTAGCGCCGTGCCCTGTTGAGCAACCATGGCTTGATGCTGCAAGGGAAGTCGTAAAGGTAAATCTTCTAAGGGAGCGGCATCTAACAGCGTCGGCATGTTCGGCTGTGATGTCCCGGCAGTGGCTTCAATTGCCGGTGTGACGGTGTCAGATGGCGTGGGTGCAGTCGTCGCTAGTGGGGTCTGGTTTGCCGCAATCGTTGTGGGGAGCTGGATAGGGACATCGGTATCTGCATCCCAATAGTCCAAGTCTGATTCGACAGCAATAACCTGAAGCTGTACGCCATACGCCCACTGAGTCGTCGGTTCAACCATTGAGCCCGGTGCGCACTGAATGGTCCAGCTACCAGGAGTGAGATGCGTAAATGGCATGACGACCATCAGACCGTTGGTATTCGTCTGGCCCGATCGCTTGAGGATTTTGCGCTTGGGGGGCATCTGCTCCGTCAACACACGACTCAAACGAATATCTACCGCAACCTCGCAATAACTGGTGTGGGCAATGATGCGATATCGCCCCTCGGAAATTTCAACATGAGCCGTCTCAAGGGGTAACCACTCGCGATCGCCCTCTTTTTGCAGCAGAAACTCCCAATACGCCATAGCCAACCCTGCGCAAATCTCTAAAGTGCCAGCAGTATAGCGGCCATCCTAACGAGTTCCTTCGATTCCGGCAAATTGTTTCGGTTTTATCGATAGTCACTGGTCACAAGCGAACAGTAGGCCTCTTACTCGAATAAAATACGGTCCTCTTCCGTCCAATACGTCGCCAACAGAAAAATGAGGGATAGCATCTAGCGATCGCGGCGCAATGAATTTACTCATCAGATTGCCTACGCACAAAAAAGTAGCGATCGTGACTTACTCACGTCACGACGTTCTTTAGCAAGGGAAAACGGTCGTTAGTCATATCCAAGCTCTTTTTCATGATTGATTCCTGGGCTACTCAAGGAGTCACAGTAGGCTTCAAAGGAGAAAAACTAGGGATGACCTCAAGCACTGGCCTTACTAAAACGGCTTCGATCATGCAATCGAGGCAGTCCAGGTAAACGCCTGTAGACGACTGATTCGATTAATATGGATGCGACAACTGCCAGGGGAAACGGTCAGCATGGCAACGGTTACGGTGACAGTGAAACTCTTTGCGGCTTATCAAGAAGCTTTGGGTGTACCAGAGTTAGCACTAGAGTTGCCAGCAGGCAGTACCGTCGCATCGGTACGCGATCGCCTGCTTACTGAACATCCTGAGTTGGAACAATGGCGGGAGGTCACTCGCTTTGGCATCAACTTGCAGTTCGTCAAACCGGATACGCCATTAAACACCGGGGATGAAGTGGTTTTGATTCCCCCGGTTAGTGGTGGCTGATTGAGACTACAGTGTTGAAGCTACAGACAAAGCAAGGAGTGAAGGAGTTAGGGAGCAGGATCGATCCACCAAAGCGAAGGGAATATGGACAGGTCAAAGCTATCTCTATGCAGCGCCTAATAATTCGACTAGAAGTGCTTTCTGCGCGTGCATGCGATTTTCTGCTTCGTCCCAAACGCGCGATTGTGTGCCCTCAATAACCTCATCGGTGATTTCTTCGCCGCGATGGGCGGGTAGACAATGCAGCACGATCGCTTCCTTATCCGCTAGTCCTAACAGTTCCCCATTCACTTGATAAGGCTGGAAAATAGGAACCCGGCTTGCAGCGACGTCTTCTTGCCCCATACTGGCCCAGACATCGGTATACAGGACTTGTGCTCCTTCAACAGCAGCTTGCGGATCTTCTGTGAGGGTAATGGTGCAGCGATCGCCAGCCAGTTTCTGCGCTTGCGCCACAACCGTAGCATCGGGCCGGTAGTTAGCAGGGGTAGCCACGCGCACATGCATTCCTGCCAGGGCACAGCCAAGCATGAGGGAGTGGGCCACATTATTGCCGTCGCCCAAGTAGGTGAGGGTGAGGCCAGCTAACTGATCCCCAAAGACTTCTTGAACCGTCATCAAGTCCGCCAGAATTTGGCAAGGATGCTCTAAATCCGTCAGTGCATTGATAACGGGGATATTGGCATAGTCGGCAAATTCTTGGAGTTCCGCTTGCTCGTAGGTGCGGATGGCCAAAATGTCCAGGTAGCGATCCAGCACGCGGGCCGTATCTTTAATGGGCTCGCCTCGGCTGACTTGAGTCATGTTGACGTTGAGATCAAGCACCTGCCCACCCACTTGCCACATCGCGGTCGAAAAGCTGACACGGGTACGGGTAGAGGATTTACGGAAAAGTAGGCCCAAAACTTGGCGATCGCAACTAGGCCTCACCTCACCGCGTTTGAGCTTGCCTGCCAGCATAAGTAGCTGCGCTAACTCTTGAGGCGTTAAATCCGCCATATTCAGGAAATCGCGACCCTTTAACCCTGCCATTTGCCTATCTGCCCACAGTTCAAGACTATAAAGCTACCAGATTTCGTCCTGAGTTTTGACAAAGGTTTATGCTCTAGGGAAGAAGCGTAAACTTGGGTTACGGGGATGGGATTGTACGACCGTTGGGTTTTTCCGCGCTTGCTAGATTGGGCGATGACGGGTGAACCCTTTGCCAGCTATCGCCGCCAGGTTTTAGCAAACGTTGCTGGTGATGTGCTGGAAATTGGTTTCGGAACAGGCTTGAACCTGGCCTACTATCCAGAAACTGTGGCCTCGCTGACGGTCATTGACCCTAATCCTGGCATGGCAGCTTTAGCGGCCCCTCGCCTTGCCAAGACAACGCTAGCGGTTACCAGCAAATCCCTACGAGGAGAAGCCCTCGCCATGGCCGATCAGTCTTTCGACTGGGTAGTGAGTACTTGGACCTTATGCAGCATTGCCGATGTTGAGCAAGCCTTACGCGAAATCAACCGCGTGCTGAAGCCAGGGGGCAAGCTCACCTTTATCGAACATGGTCTGAGTCCCGATGCTGAATTGCAGACCTGGCAAAATCGCCTCACCCCCCTGCAAAAGCGAATAGCGGATGGCTGTCACCTGAATCGAGCGATCGCGGAGCTTGTTGCACAGCATTTCTCCCTCGAAACGCTCGAAACCTTCTACGCCGAGCGCATGCCTAAAGTGGGCGGCTACTTTTACCAAGGGATTGCCGTTAAGCCGCAATAGTTAGGGTTACGGCTTCAGGGCTTCATCCAAGACTTCACGGGCGGTTTCTGCCTGCGATCGCGCATCACGGTATTTCAGATTGTTCTGGGCAAAAGTTTTTAGCGACTTGAAACCGTCTTTGAGGTTCGTGATCTGCTCCTCGGTAATCGCTTCATCTGTAAAGAGGAGATCCACCAGCTTGCGAACTTCGAGCGCTTCGTCACGAGACTCCTGCATCTTCACCTTCAAAGTTGCCAGGTGGCTGAGTACCTGTACAGCATCGACAACAGAATCTTCCTGACTTTTAAGTTCGGGTGTGGGAGCGGGCACTTTCACTTCAATAAACTGTTGGGGGTCAAATCCGTCGGCAAGATTTGTGGGTAGCTTGCCATCGTCCATTAGTTCTACCAGTTGATCCATCGCTTTTTCGCGTGCCTTCCGAGAATCTTTACCAGAGATATTCAGAATGACCTCGGGACTCTGAGCAAGGGTGTACTGTACCATTGTCCTATTAGTTCACTTGAACTATTCGATGATACGTCAAATATGGCCGCCCGGGCTGAAGCTTCCCAAGAAAATTTACATCGATTGAGACCTTAAATCGACAGGCTGTGCTGACTGCTCAACGGTTTGTCCGTTGGCGTGGATGACAACGCTTGCCGTCCATGATGGTTTGAGTCGGTGGTGTTAGAACGCTGAGGAGCTGGCCTGAGGGGAACTTGCACAGTGAACGTGCTACCGTGCCCTAGTTCCGAATCATGGGTGAGGTGGCCGTTGTGCCGCTCCACGACAATCTGATAACAAATGGAAAGTCCTAGCCCGGTTCCCTGACCAATCGGTTTGGTGGTAAAGAAGGGATCAAATATGCGCTGGGCGATCGCGGGATCAATGCCACAGCCATTATCGTGAATCTGAATCGCAATCATTTCTTCCTGCACTGTCGTGGTAATGCGAATTTGTGGCTGAGCCGGTGGTCGAAACGTCTTTTGCGCAATGCTATCCAATGCATTGTTCAAGATATTAAGGAGCGCTTGATTCAGCTGGCCTGGATAACAGGTCACCTTAGGTAAGGAGCCGTAGTCGCGGATAATTTTCACTGGACTGGCTGTGCTGATTCCCTTTAGACGGCTGCTCAGCATAATCAAGGTGCTGTCAATACCCGCATGAATATCCACCGCTTTACACTCGGCTTCGTCTAAACGCGCAAAATTTTTCAAGGAATCAACAATCTCGCGAATGCGCTGTGTCCCTGAACGCATAGAAGCCAGAACCTTGGGCAAGTCTGTCATGACAAAATCGATGTCGATGTCATCCAGTTGAGCCTGCATCGCTGGCGTCAGGTAGGTCGCCAGCTCCGGGTGCTGCTGAGCCACCAAAGCCATCAGCTGACGGCTGTAAGTTTCGGCATAGCGGACATTGCCTGCAATGAAGCTAATGGGGTTATTGACTTCGTGGGCAACGCCAGCCACGAGCTGACCCAAGCCAGACATCTTTTCACTTTGAATGAGCTGGCTTTGGGTGCGCTGGAGCTCAGCTAGCGCCGTCTCTAACTGACCAATAAACGACTGCATATCCGTTGCCATATCCTGCATGGTGGTAGCCAGCAACCCTACTTCATCTTTTCCCTGGATATCGGCAGGCGGCGAGAAATCACGGTTAGCTAGTCGCTTAGCGTAGTCTGTAAGCTGGTTGAGCGGGTATGAGATGCGCTGCACCATGATGTAGGTAGCCACGATGCTGAGCACCAGCAAAATCAACGTCACCCACAGCTGCAAGGAGGTAGCCGAACGGATTTGCTGAATCATGCGCACTTGATCCATGCCCACATGCACATACCCTTGAGTACCGGACTCAATGGGGAAGGCAATATCAATCACATATCCCACATCCTTAACGTTGCGGTAGGCGATCGCGGCCTTGCCAAATTCCTTTTCAAAGTTGGGCGAGTAAATAAATCGCCGATATTGGGGTTCGACTCCGTTCGCAGGGCTAGGGTTTCCTGGCTGAAAGGAATCGTCCTGGAATTCAGCTGGAATGGTGTCGCCAAAGGTGTGCGCCACTAAGTTTTGCTCAGGATCGACCAGAAATACGTAGGCCACCCCTTTCAGATCGACAAATTCATTCAGCAGCGTTTGCAACACAAACGGCGAAGTTTCAGCAGATAAGTCACTGGCGGTACCAGCTACGCTGCGAGCGATCGCGCTCCCTCGACTGGCATATTCTCCCGCTAAATACCAACGGAGACTATAGGCAGAGGTCAGCGACAAACTTCCGACAACGACCCCAAATAGCAGCGTTTGGTACAACAGGGTTTTACGAAACAGTGACGAAAGTTTCATATAAAGGGAACGCAATGATGAATGCTGATGTGTGGCTATGTATGTATGAGCAACCTCTTCTCAGGTATCAATGCACACCTTCTAATCTCCTGAGAGTGTTCCCATTTTGAGACCATCGCTGATGGTGGGCATCGATTTTGAGGCAGTGTCTAAGGCTGTGTACGGCGATTTACATCAGCTCGAGAGAATCCAGAATAAACAGTCTTAACCGAAAGTCGATGGCGATGCGTGTTTTCTTAAGACCTAGCGCAGCAACCAGAGTTCCCCGAGAATGAGCACAACGACAACCAGCGACAACCATAGAAATCCATTGTCACGAGTGTTAATTTGGCTCAAATCTTCCGGTTGGGGTGCTTCTACCGGGCGCGATTGAGGTGCGACCTTAGTGTTCACATATTTGCTGCGATTTAACGTTTTGGCGTCACCTGCTTCCAAATCACTCAAATCAGGAATAGGGGTTGTCCAATCCTCTCGATGCTTGAGTTTAGGCGCTTGCAAAATCTCCATGATCCGTTTGCTTTGCTTGCGAATCTCCCGATCAGGATGTTTCGCCAGGATCTCCCCTAGGGCGATCGCGTCTGAGGGCCGATTTGCGGCAAAGTAAGCATTCATCAGCCACAGCTGAATCGACCCTCCCAGGGCCGTGCCGCGTCCTATAAGTTGGATGCCGGCTTCAAAGGCAGCGACGGCTTCACGATAGTTACCACGTTCAAAAGCGCCTTGCCCAGCTTCGTGCAGTGCTTTTGCCTGAGCTAAGTTGTCGGATGCATCAGAAGGCATGTGAGCAGAGTATCTAGATTAGAGGAATCAAAGGTGAAGTGATTTTACAGTGGGAAGCAGACCAAACCAATTCGGTAGTGACGTCTTCTCCTTAAACCCAAATCAGGACTTTGAATGGGGCCAAGATAGCACTCAGAAGTCGCTGTTCTAAACCCTCATTCCTCGGTCAGAGGGAGGAAAATTTCCTTTGGCAAAAGCTAATCACTTTGAATTTGACTAGGGCTTTCCCGATACTTGATTATCACTGTAACGACTTTCAGGGAGGGCGTTTAAGTGTGTCAAGGGCTTTCTTTCGCATTTACAAACCTGGCATTAAGCTTCGTGTACTTGCTGAAGGAGGTTGGTAGGATCGGAAGCAGTTGGCGTTAAGTGAGCTGCCGAGGCGATCGCTACTCTTGTCACACGATGGGAGTAGAGGCAACGAGCGATCGGCAAGTTCTTTGCAAAGCAAATTATTTATTCCATGGATATCAAAGCAATTTTGTTAGTTCTCACAGGTATCTTTGTCGTTGCGACGTTGTTCTTCGGTACACGTAACGGGTTTTACGACACCGATAACTATCACGGCAATGGTTCGGCCCATTAGCAGGCAAGACAGATAAGCGGAAGTAACTGCGAGACGCCAGGCTTGGCCTCGACGGTTACGGCTTAGAATGTCGGGTCATCAGATAGAAAATTGGTGAGCGAACTCTCTTGTCTACCCTATGGCGCTGGTCATGCTGAGGAAGGGCTTTGCCTGAAGGTTCAGGTTGGCCCCTATCGCATCCTGCTGGATTGTGGTCTTGCTTCGCTAGAGACTTTGATGGCCGAGGATGATGGCGATGCTCCGGTTGATTTCGTTTTTTGCAGCCATGCGCATCCTGATCATGGGCGATCGCTCTTAGAACTGCACCAAACCTGGCCCGCGCTCCCAATCTATTGCAGCGAAGCTACCGCTACGCTGTTGTCCTTGAATTGGCTTGACATCCCGATGCCCAATGGGGCTGAGTTTTGTCAGCCTTTGCCTTGGCGACAGTCAGTGCAAGTCGCATCGGGGCTGACCATTACACTCTGGCCTGCGGGGCATTTACCCGGTGCAGCCTGTGCGTTGTTAACCTACACGTTGCCAGAGGGCCGCTACACCGTTTTTTACACAGGGGACTTTTTTCTTTCCAATACTCGCCTGGTAGAGGGCTTGCCCCTCGAAGAGCTACGACGATTAAAACCTGATGTGCTGATTGTTGAGGGGAGTCAGGGAACGGCTCGCTATCCCCATCGCCGGCAGCAGGAAAATCGTCTCGCTGATCAGATCAATCAAGCCATTGCAGCTGGTCATAACGTGTTGCTGCCGGTCCCCCTCATGGGATTAGGTCAGGAACTCATCATGCTGCTACGTAGCCATCATCACTTCACAGGGCGAAAGCTTACGCTGTGGGTTGATACCTGGATTGCGCAAGCGTGCGATCGCTATCTGGAGTTATTGCCTCACCTCCCCAGCAATGTGCAAAATTTTGCCCGTCACCAGCCGCTGTTTTGGGATGAGCGCATCTTGCCACGGGTAAAACGGTTGCCGCTTGAGACCCCAGCCGATCCAGAAAGCCCTGCTATCCTAATTGGTTATCAGGAAGCTGACCTGAGTTCCTATGTGCAATGGGGCGATCGCCCTTGGCGTATTTTGTTACCGGATGACCTGGCAACCCGTGTGGTGAATGCAGGTCTGAGCTATGAAGAGCTGCCGCCCCAAAGCACCCTCGACTGGCTACAACTGCTCGGTGTTGAGTTCAATAAGGAACAGGCTTATCTGGGAACGTATCTCCTTTCCGCCCATAGCGATGGTGCCAGTACCACTCAACTCATCCATAACCTCCGCCCCCAACATGTTCTCTTCATCCATGGGATGCCCAACTACCTGGCTGATTTAGCCGGTTTGGAAGAGTTGCAGAATCGCTACAAGCTGCATTTACCCTCAGCGAATCAGCTTGTGGAGCTACCCATCGGTGAAACTTTTTTACAACCAGTCGCTCCTGACACAGTGTTTGAAGGGGAAGTGGCCGAGTCAGATGACGCCATTACAGTGACGTTACCCTTAGCCATCCAAGAGGATCCCCGTTGGACGCGCCTTGCCGATACAGGGGTGATTCAGGTGCGCTGGCAAGGGAATGACTTGGTCATCCGGGGGGTCACTTCACAAGCGCTGCTCCGCAAGACGGGTTCCCCAGCCTTAGTCAATGCCGGCATCCAGTGTTGCTACAACTGCCTCTGCTGGCGACAACCCCGCTGCAATAACCCCGCTTCGCCGATGTACGGTTTTCCCGTGGCAGCGGAGGGCTATTGTCCAGAATTTATTCCCAAGCAAGAGAGCAGCTAAGTAAGGCTTCTGTAGAACGTCAAAGGGGCAAGGGGAAACGGGGAGCGGGAGGGTCAATCCTTTGGTCTTTAAAGTTGGCGCTGCACTAATCAGAGGCGGGCAAAAGTCCCTCAGACAACACCCATTGCACTAGCGTACGCACACCAAATCCTGTGGCACCGGGGCTGTTATACCCATTTTCGCGTTCGTTCCAGACTGGCCCCGCAATATCTAAATGAGCCCAAGGTGTTTCCTTCACGAATTGCTTGAGGAAAAGTGCGGCTGTGATGGCTCCGCCAAAACGGGGGCCAGTGTTCTTCATGTCGGCTACAAGGGATTTCAGCCCGTCAAAGTACTTGTCTTCCATGGGCATTTGCCAGAACTTTTCGCCGGCCACTTCAGCCGCCTGCTCAATTTCTTGCGCCAGTTCCCCCTGTGAACTCCAGAGCCCCGCAATGTTATCGCCTAGGGCTACGATGCAAGCACCCGTCAGGGTTGCGAGATCCACGATCGCGTCCACCTCCAGCTTCTCGGCAAATACGATCGCATCGGCCAGGGTTAAACGGCCCTCGGCGTCGGTATTGTTGACCTCAATGGTTTTGCCATTGGCAGCGGTGAGAATATCACCGGGATGCAGGGCATGACCGCTAATCATGTTCTCGGTCGCCGCACTGATAAAGTGCACTTCCACATCGGGTTTGATTTGGGCGATCGCCTTGGCTGCCCCCAGCGTAGCCGCAGCACCTCCCATATCAAACTTCATCATTTCAATCATGCTGCCTGCCCCTGCTTTGATGTTGAGGCCACCGGAATCAAAGGTCAGGCCCTTGCCAACAATGGCCAACTTACGCCGAGGCACGCCGCTGGGCTTATAGGTCAGATGGATAAATTTAGGGGGTAGATCAGAGGCTTGAGCAACGCCCAGATAGGCTCCCATCCCTAATTCTTCGCAGGCTGCCTGTTCCAGAATTTCCACTTCAATACTGTGATCCGAGGCAATCGCCTGAGCGGTCTCGGCTAATTTTTCCGGGGTCACAATATTGGGGGGTGCCGCGACCAGTTCCCGCGCCAGGATGACCCCATCGGCTACATACTTAGCTGTCGTGATGGCATCGGCGGTGTCGGACAACCCAACCAGTTCAATCCGCTCAACCGCAAAAGCCTTGTCGTCGGTTTCCGACTTAAAGCGAGTGTCTTCATGGAGCGCCAGCAGCGCACCTTCCGCGATCGCCTGTGTCGTCAATGCTGGATCTTCATTCCAAATGGGGCAAGCAATGCCTAGAACCTTACACTTCTCCTTCTTACTGAAGCGGGCCGCAGTTGCCCCCGCGCGTCGGAGGCCATCCAACGTTAGGGATTCAGGCTTGCCCAATCCCAACAGCGCTAGCTTCCGAATGGGCCCGGTACTGCCGACACGAATGGTGGCTGTGCTATCTGCTGTCGCTTTGAACTCAGTTTCATCGATCAATTCTTGGACTAGGCCGGCAAGCTGTGTATTCAGGTCGGCCAATGTGCCAGACAACGGCAAATCAGATTCGGTTACGCCAATTGTGAGGCAGTCTCCAGTCCAATTGAGGGGAGTTTGAGTCGAAAGATGAAGATCCATGCGTGCTAAGAGCTTTAGGGAGAGGAATTGTTACTCTTTCATTTGATCACAGCTTGCTAAGTTCTGCAATTTTTCTCATTAGGAAGCCAGGAGCCAGAAGCCAAAATCCAGTATTCTCCTAGCTTCTGGCTCCTGAATAGTTTTACTTCTGAAATTGTCTGAGCGAAACCGATAACCCGGCCCCATTCGCACAGGCAAGTCGCAAAATTGTCGTCTCACTCGCGTCATATTTTGTTAGAACAGCAGAGGAAACTTCTCACCACTGGGACGGGTGCGATCGCTATGTGGAACCCCTGGAAAAACCATCTTTCCCGAACGGCACTACTGGGGTGCGGGGCCTTGGGCTTGGGTGTCACATTGATCATGGCGGCAGGACGACTCCCGCAAATGTCCCCAACACCTGAAACGGCGGCCGATGTGAATTCAGCCACGCGACACTCAGGCAAGCAGGATTCTCAGGTCATCGCGTTGGCGCTGAAGTCGCCGCCAGAACGGGCCAGCTCTCTACTCGAAATTGCTCAGGCCAAGCCCTCGCCCGATCAGGCTCGGGCGCGCTATCTTCTCGCTGCCGACTTGGTTGCCCAAGGTCAAGGGGGGCAGGCCCTGCCACTGTTGGCAGGGCTGGCTGAAGCCTATCCTCCCCTAGCCGCCCAGAGTCTGGTTTTACAGGGCAAAGCAGAACGGGCCAGCGGACAATTAGGGGCGGCTCAGCAAACTTGGACAACCGTTGGTCAAACCTATCGCGATCAGCCAGCCGCAGCCGAAGCCCTCTTTCAGTTGGGCCAAACTACACCCTCGCAGTGGGATGAACTCATTCAATCTTTTCCAGCCCATCCTCGTAGTGTAGAAGTTGCGTACAAAAAGCTGATTGAAAATCCCGATCTTCCTAATGCAAAGGCGCTGCTATTGGTCATGGCACGTCACGGCATCTATCATCCGCAGGCTTTAACTTTGGTGGATCGATTAGTCGAGGACTATGGCGAGCAGTTGACGCCAGAGGATTGGCAAGCGGTTGGCTTTGCTTACTGGGAACGTCTGAGCTACAAAGCAGCCGGGGAAGCCTACAGCAAGGCTCCGGCCACCCCGCAAAATCGCTACCGGGCAGCCAGAGGTTTGCAAATTGGGGGCCAACGGGCAGCCGCGATCGCAGGCTACTATGCTCTGAATAGCGAATTTCCGGATGCCCCTGAAAATGCAACGGGGCTACTCAAGCTCGCCAACTTAGTCGATGCCGAAACTGCCTTAGAACTTCTGGATCAGGTGACGCAACGGTTTCCTGAACAAGCAGCAGAAGCTCTGCTGGCCAAAGCGCAGACCTTAGATACCTTGAACAGTGCTCAAACGGCGACTCAGCTTAGAGAAACCATCCTGACTCAGCACAGCACGTCGGCAACAGCGGCTGACATGCGGGCTCAGTATGCTCGCAATGCCGGAACCTCAGGCAACTGGTCTGTTGCTTTGAAATGGGTGGATGCTCTGCTGAAAGACAATCAGACTGCCGATGTTGCGCCTGAAATTGGCTTCTGGGGAGCCAAGTGGGCCTTGAAGGCGGGGTTGGGCGAACAGGCGACTGAGCGGTTTGAACAGGTCGTGCGGGATTATCCCGAGTCCTACTATGCGTGGCGCTCAGCGGTGGCTCTAGGGTGGGAGGTGGGTGATTTTCAGACGGTGCGCTCGTACCAGCCCGTGGTCGCCTTACCGACAGAACGGACGCCCCTCCCGGTCGGGTCGGAGACCCTGCAAGAACTCTATTTGCTTGGCCAGGATTGGGATGCTTGGGCCACCTGGCAAGTGGAATTTAGCAATCCGCAAGCGCCTACAGTTGAGGAACAATTCACGGATGGCGTCCTGCGTCTGGGGGTTGGGGATAACCTGGACGGCATTTTTATGGTGTCGAGCCTAAGCTGGCGGGATAAGCCTGAAGAGCGTACCGCCTACGCCGCGCTCAAGCAGCACCCTGCTTATGGCCAAACTCTCTATCCTTTTCCATATGCCCAATCCATTGCTGAATGGTCGTCCAAGCGATCGCTCAATCCACTGCTGGTGACCGCCTTGATTCGTCAAGAATCGCGGTTCGAGCCTCAGATTCGCTCGGTTGTTGGCGCGACTGGACTCATGCAGGTTATGCCCGATACCGCTGATTGGATTCAGGCTAAAACGGGAATCCCCGACTACGACCTGGATAATCCGGAAAGCAACATTGAGCTGGGTACCTGGTATCTGGACTACACCCACGAAGAATATCGCAATCACTCGCTGTTCGCGGTTGCTAGCTACAATGCTGGCCCTGGTAATGTCGCTGATTGGATTGCGCGCCAGAACTATGCGGATGCCGATGAATTTGTCGACAAGATTCCTTTTCCCGAAACCAAAGACTATGTAATGTCAGTATTTGGTGGCTATTGGAACTATCTCCGGCTCTACAATCCTGAGATTGCCCAAAGACTCGCGAAGTATCGATCAAATGATGCTTTATAAAGGAACGTTTCCCTTTACAATTGGCGTCAAAAGGATGTTTCCCGATTGACATTCCGTGGCATTGCTGAAAGACGTTTCCCTTAACGAGGCAGAGTGAATAAGG
The DNA here is from genome assembly GCA_039819045.1 of Cyanobacteria bacterium J06638_28. GTDB lineage: Bacteria > Cyanobacteriota > Cyanobacteriia > Phormidesmidales > Phormidesmidaceae > SIO1E4. The sequence continues at coordinate 6,871 of JBCBSR010000003.1, read as the reverse complement.
TGAGTCCAGCCCAACAGGAGCAGCTTCAAACGATCGGTGCTTACCTGCAAGATGTGCGTCGAGAGCAGGACAAGTCCGTTGATGATATTGCTAATCAAACTTTTATTCGGCCCCCTTTGATCAAAGCGATTGAAGTCGCTGACTGGGAAGCCCTGCCAGAGCCTGTTTTTATCCAGGGATTTATCCGTCGCTATGCTGATGCCTTAGGGTTGGATGGCTTAGCGATCGCCAAGCAGTTTGAAGCCACTCCGGTGGCTGTACTACCGCAGGCTAAATTGGCCAACCGAGGGGGGCTTGATGGCGTTGTTGCGCCGCAAGATAGGCATGGTTTAAAGGTACTTTCCAAAGCCGAAACAGCTCGTTCCGCAACCACGGTCGCTCAGCGCACGACAGGGGCCTGGAAAGGGTGGTTGGGGATACCCGCGATCGCTTTAGTGGTGGCGGGTAGTGTTTGGGCCGTCACCCAAAACATGCCTCGCACTGCCTCGCTAACGCCCGCTACTACAACCGAAGCTACCGATGTCCCCACGGAGGAACCGGAAACCGCTGAGGTCAGCGAGTCGCCTACCGTTGCTGAGGACAACTCGGCAAGTCCATCAGAAACCACCCCTGCCGGTGGCACCTCAGCCCCGATAACGTTTCAAGTCAATATGGAAGGGGACTCTTGGATGCGGGTGATTGCGGATGGCAGCGAAGTGTATGAAGGTACCTTGACCACCGGCGCGCAGCAGTCCTGGACGGCTCAAAATGAGCTGCAAGTTCGAGTAGGGGACGCGGGAGCAGTATTGTATTCCTTCAACGGGAGCAGTGAAACCCCGCTCGGCGAACCAGGTAGGGTAAGCAATTTAACCTTGACGCCAGATACGGATCCGCAAGGGTCATCGGTTCAATAGTCCGAGTCATGCTCTTACAATAAGAGACATGCTGTAACGATCCGTTGCTATCCAGGATATGACCTCTTCTCCTAAGACAGACGTACTACCTCCCGATCAGGCCGACGGCGATCGCGATTTGTATCTTAATGAAGTGCCCGATGACCTTGAGATGTCGCTGTTCGACCATCTTGAGGAGCTGAGGATGCGCATCTTCTATTCCTTAATTGCAGTCATTGTTGCCATTATTGGGTGTTTTGCAACGGTTAGCCGCATTGTGCAACTTCTTGAAGCTCCGGCCCAAGGCGCTAAGTTTCTGCAACTCTCACCGGGTGAATATTTCTTTGTTTCCCTCAAGGTGGCAGGCTACAGCGGTATCTTGATCGCGAGCCCATTCATTCTTTACCAAATTATTCGATTTGTTCTACCAGGACTGACCCGTCGCGAGCAGCGTTTAATCGGGCCCGTTGTCCTCGGCTCCAGCATCCTGTTCTTTATCGGGATTGGGTTTGCTTACGTCGCCCTCATTCCAGCCGCCCTGAATTTTTTCATCAACTATGGTGCCGATGTTGTTGAACAGCTCTGGTCTATCGATCGCTACTTTGAATTTGTGCTGCTGCTACTCTTCAGCACGGGTTTAGCTTTTCAGGTACCGGTCGTACAGTTCCTGTTGGCGCTGTTAGGCATTACGGATTCTGATGCCATGCTGAAGGGCTGGCGCTATATTCTGCTAGGGGCGGCGGTGCTAGGGGCGGTATTAACGCCTTCTACCGATCCGGTGACTCAAAGCCTGTTGGGTGGCGCGGTTCTGTTTCTTTACTTCGGCGGTATTGGTTTGGTCCGTCTCTCAGGACGTTAAGGAAGCACTGACGGAGGACATTGGGCTTCATTGCGAGATGCGATCGCATGTTAAGCCTTTCGCAACGGTCGGCAAATCTCCTTTTACCATTTAGGTATGGAGGTTAGATCGCGCTAGCGAGCAGTCGTTTTCCACAGCCCCACCCTTGATATTGTTGAGATGCCCTCCAGTCTCTGAGTCAGCCACGCATTAAAGCTGTAGGCAATTTCTAGGGGTTTCTCTACGTCTTGCACGGACTGTTTGTTGGCCTCAGGTACGCCTGCAAGGAGGCTGCTATGTATCAAAGAATTCTGGTTGCCCTAGATCATTCACCGGCTCGTCAGCTTTTAGTCCAAAAGGCGATCGCCATGGCCCAGGCATTGGAAGCTGATCTGATGCTAGTGCATGTTCTATCTGCCTATGATGAAGCAAGTCCTGGGCTGCCGGTCAAGGCTTATCACGTTTACTACCCCATTGTGGACAGCGTGGCTTGGGATACCTATCAAAAACGTTGGCAAGCCTATGAAAAAGAGGGGTTAGATGAACTCAGAGCGTTAGCCGAGGAGGCAGCTTTATTGGACGTTAACGCTGAGTTCGCTCAACCCGTTGGCGATCCGGGGCGGGTCATCTGCGACATCGCCGCTTCTTGGCAAGCCGATTTAATTATGGTGGGTAACCGTGGACGGACTGGGCTGAGCGAATTTCTCCTGGGTAGTGTCAGCAATTACGTAATGCACCATGCACGTTGCTCGGTACTCGTTGCACATGATGCCACGACCAAAGCCAAAAAGCCCCAGACGGATGAAAAAGCAGCTGCAAATCCATAGGGCCAAACCTCGTCCACGTTGAGAACTGTAGTTTTATGCAGCCTCTGAGGAACCTCACCTAGCCTCTTTTGATCAAGGAGAGGAACCGGAAAGCTCCCTAAGCCTCTCCTAAGCCCTCTGGGCAGGCTTTGCCAAAGGCAAGGAGAGGTGCCGCAGGCGATGAGGTTTTCCGAAACAGAAAACTTTAGTTTTGAACCTGGATAAGGTTTAGTCACACCGCCTCAATATTAAGACCGATAGGGGGAGCGCGTTTCTAAGACACATCTAATTTGCAGCCTAGAGTCTTTTCCTCAAGCCAAAACCAATGATCTGGGGCGGTTAAGGTATGGAAGCAGTTGCCTTCAGAAGAATGAGCAAACGCGCTTACTGATTAGGGTTACTTTCGAGAAAAACTTTGTAACCCACCCAGGCAATACTCAGAACCAAAACAGCCGTGGTTAGCCAAGCTGCTATGCGGAGAGCGACAACAACAGCAATCACAAACAAGAAAAACTTGACAATGTTGGGAATGCGCTTATGCCACAGCTGACTTTTCTGCTTGGAAGTCGTTTTGTGTTTGGTTGTCGGGTGAACAGGCGTCGGATCTAACTCTGCTTCCAGCTCTCGCATGCGGATTTGAATTTCTCGTGCTTTGATGGCTTCTTCGCGGCGACGGAGTTCTTCTTCTCTGGAAGGGTAATCAGAGCTCATAGGTCTAGAGGGAGACAATGGGGATCGGTTACCGTAGTCTTCAGCGCAGTATTGTCCCCATCTTAGTCCACGATTTTGGGGCTGTCGCGAAGCGAATTGGGGCAATCAGTTTTGTCACGGATAGTTAAGGATAGCGATCGCATCTGTTGAACCTTCACCTTTAGGTTTGCCGAGTACGGAAGGGTCTAATTAACGAAGCCTGTTATTTCCCCCATGCCTGAATCTCTGGATCGACCACTTGCGCACCCCCTGATTGCTGCCGAAGCCATTGCTGCAATGCGGGAAAAGGTGTTTGTGCATCCTCTCAATCCCAACGCTATTCGCCACACTCGCACGTTGGCGGCGGCTGTTGGCTGCATTCACTTGGGCATCCATATGGTTCGCGTTACCCCCGGTCACGACTCGACTGAACACCATCGTCATCGGGGTGAGGAAGAATTTATCTACATCTTGTCTGGCAAAGGGATCGCGACTATTGGCGATGAAACCTTTGAGGTTAAGCCTGGTGACTTCATGGGGTTTCCACCCGATAGCCCAGCCCACAGCATGCATAATCCTTTTATCGAAGACCTGGTTTACCTCATGGGCGGAACCAACTTGGACTATGACGTTTGTGAGTATCCGAATCAGGGCAAACGAATGTATCGCGTGGGCGATCGCCGTGACTACGAGGATATGGAGCCATGCAACTGACGGGAGGCTGCTTTTGTGGAGCTATTCGCTATATCAGCACGGCACCCGTAATTGACGCCGGGTATTGTCACTGCACAATCTGTCAAAAAATCTGTGGTGCGCCGGTAGTAGCTTGGGTTTCAGTCCCGCGAGCAGGGTTTCAGTACACCCAGGGAGAACCTCAGGAATTTGTCTCTTCGCCTCGGGGCAGACGCCACTTTTGTTCAACCTGCGGCACTCAGTTGACCTTTGCCCAACCCCATAGCGATGAAATCGACTTGACCGTTGCTAGCTTGGATGAACCTGCGGCTGTACCACCGGAATATCACATCTGGACAGCCCACCAATCCCCCTGGCTCCACCTATCAGATACGTTGCCTCACTATCTTGATAACGGCCCTGACCGATAAAGGGGACGCTGATAGGACGGAGTAGAAGTCGGAATGCAGAAGTCGGAATGCAGAAGTCGGAATGCAGAAGTCGGAATGCAGAAGTCGGCAGTCGGAATGCAGAAGTCGGCAGTCGGAATGCAGAAGTCGGCAGTCGGAATTGGAGTGCCTAGGGAACTGTGCAAAAACAACATCCCATCCCCCTCTACTCATCCACCTATCCACCATCTTGTACGGGTACTTCTTGAAACGCAGATTCCCTATTGCTCCCCTGCCTCATTTGTCGTTCCAATCAGGAAAATCCTTAGCAATGTAGCCCTTACGCAGGTACGACGACCTGTTCTGAACCCGATAAGGCGAAGGCTTCGTGAACGGCTTTCAGTGCTTTAACCCCGTCCGTTTCAGCTACCAGAGCACTGATTTTAATCTCCGATGTGGCAATCATCTGAATGTTGATGTTTTGCTGAGCCAGGGCTGCAAACATACGGGCTGCGACGCCTGGGGTATCGATCATGCCAATACCAACGACGCTGATTTTCGCGATCGCCTCATCGACGACGACTTTCCCATAGCCCCATTCAGCGACGGCTGCGGCAACTAGCGCCTGAGCATGAGGCGCTTCAGCCTGGGCCACGGTAAAGGCAATGTCACGGGTAGTCGTCGCTTGGACGACTCGACACCGTTGAGATTGAATGATCATGTCAACACTGACGTTTGCTTCCGACAGCAGCTTAAAGATATGGGCGGCCATACCGGGATGATCCGGTACGTGGCGAATGGCAATCTGAGCCTGTTTACGATCTAAGGCGGCCCCCCGCACTTCAGGCGTTCCCTCGACGGCTTGCACCGAGAGGCTGCCAGCTAAGGGGGAGCAGGTGACTTGGAAGGTTTCACAAAGGGCCGTGATGGCGCGATCGCAATCTTCAACGCGAATGGTGCAGCTTACCTTAACTTCCGAGGTGGAAATCATTTGAATGTTAACCCCTGCCTCAGCCAGAGTCGAGAACATGCGCGCGGCCACACCGGGACGGCCAATCATGCCTGCCCCCACAATGCTGACCTTGGCGACCTGACTATCGACAACGACCTCAGCTTGGGTCTCGTCGCTGGGATTGTCCCGCAGAACAGGGGCGATCGCCGTAGCGACGGCCTCCGCTTTAGGCAAACTGCCTCGGGTCACAGTAAAGGCGATATCGTTGGTGTTGCCTTCATGGATGGACTGAATCACCAAATCCACGTTCAGACTTTGATCCGCAATTTCACCAAACAATCGTGCGGCTACACCTGGGCGATCGGGAATCCGCAGCAGCGCAATTTTAGTTTGATCGGTGTCGAATTCAACGGCATCCACCGGATGCACTAACTCCAGTCCTGACAGCGACTTGGGCTGACGGACGGGCGTAATCACTTCGGTACCCGGATCCATTGTCCAGCTAGAGCGCACCACTAAAGGGACACCGTAGTTACGCGCAATTTCGACCGCGCGGGGATGCAGAACCTTAGCCCCTAAGCTAGCCAGCTCCAGCATTTCATCCGAAGTGATGGTGCGCATGAGCTGCGCCTCCGGGACTAAGCGCGGATCGGTTGTTAGAATGCCGGGGACATCGGTATAGATTTCACATTTAGCAGCTCCCAAAGCTGCGGCTAGGGCAACGGCTGACGTATCTGAGCCCCCGCGCCCCAGGGTCGTAATTTCCAACTCAGCGCTTTGGCTGATGCCTTGGAAACCGGCCACCACGACAACCTGACCGGCCTCTAGATGACGCTGAATCCGCTCGGTGCGAATGTTCAAAATGCGGGCGCGTGTGTGGTCAGCTTCGGTCACAATGCCGACTTGAGCACCGGTTAGGGAGATCGCATCCTGACCGCAGGTTTGCAAAGCCATGCTCAACAGCGCGATCGAAACTTGTTCCCCGGTGGACAGCAGCATGTCCATCTCGCGACGGCTAGGGCTATCAGAAATTTGATTGGCGAGTTTTACCAGTCCATCAGTGGTTTTACCCATGGCTGAGACCACCACCACCACCTGATGACCCGCCTCAACCGTTTGCTTCACTCGTTGAGCTACGGTCTGAATACGCTCGACAGACCCAACGGACGTGCCCCCAAACTTTTGAACAATTAGCACCATGAACTTGCTAACTCGCGATCGCTACCACAACTTGATAACCGCCAACGTTTCAGCCACGCCATCTTCTTCATGAAGCGTCATTTGCCAAAACGATGCTGACAGTAATGCTTACTCAGGGTACCGTATGTCGTTACTTGAGCAAGCCTCTGGGAGGACGTAAAGCGGGTAAAACCTTCTGCATAATCCACTGCAAACAGGACTCTTCTGTGCAGTAAGTATGCTGCTTCAAGTGCATCGCGTCGTACATCTGATTCAATAGTTTCTTTGGATTTGCTGGATAAGAGACTCAATTACCACCAATATATTCCGTAGCAAATATCACCTGTTTATCGATCTGTACTTACCTAGTGAAATGCAGCTAAGCCAGGCAATATATAAGTAGGTGCGCCTAAATAAACGATGCCCTGCTAAGTGGTGAGCAGTTTGGGATTCGCTTGACGGTTAGAAGCAAA
>JBCBSR010000002.1:0-352075 GCA_039819045.1 Cyanobacteria bacterium J06638_28 | reverse complement strand
TGGAGTCCGGTCAGCTATAGCTGGTCGTTGATAGGGACTCAGAAGCGCCAAGAGCAGACGCTCAAGCGCAGTCGTCGCCTCAGTATTCTGGGTCTGTGGGAACCGGAACGGGAGATGAGTTATGGCTTAGTCGTGGGCAGCCTCACCAGTGCCACTTACATCCGCTTCATGGATTGGCAAGCCACGCGCGCCAACCGACTATTTCAGCGCACTGGCATCGCTACGGTCATTGTCCAAGACAATGCCTCGATTCACACCAGCAAGGCCGTTCGACAGCGTCTTTCGATTTGGCAAGCGCAAGGTTTAGAGTTCTTCCAACTGCCGCCTTATTGCTCGGAGATGAATCGAATTGAAACCGAATGGCATCAACTCAAAACCCATGAGATTCGCGGGACGATGTTTGAAGATACCTATGACTTAGCCATGGGGGTAATCGCCGGACTGAACCGCCGAGGGGCGAACGCTGACTACGTCCTCAAACGGTTTAGTTTTGCTTCTAACCGTCAAGCGAATCCCAAACTGCTCACCACTTAGCAGGGCATCGTTTATTTAGGCGCACCTACTTAGTATCTTCAGTGCTGCGGGTGAGAAACAAGGCTCAAATTCAAACCCCTGACAGTTTCCTTGCTCAACCAAGCATAGAAAACTATCAGGGGAATAAAAAATGGTCTTGCTTATCTAAGCTTTCAAACCGTTACTAAGCGGATTCCAATTGCTTCACGACTTTATCAGCCTTGAGCATGTGGTAAGTGATGAGTAACTGCGTCAACGCGAGGGGATAGCTTTGTAGCGTCTCCCCCGTTGTACCGACGACCTTCCCAATATCTTCATTACCTTCAAGGCTACAGAACTGGCCAAGGTACGGTACCTCATTGCAAAGAATACGCTCCAGTTCTTGTACCTGCTCCTGAGTAGCATGACCATCCACCTCTAAGACATCCACCGGCTTACCCATGTCTCTGTCCAGCACCAAGCGAATTGCGTCACCTAAGTGATTACCCTGGTCATCCAAAATGTGGGTGAAATCGGGATGTGGAATGGTGGGACGGAGGACAAGCTTCACATTGAGCAATAGGTCTGTACTGTCGCTACCTTCACCTTCTTCAGGTGGATAGAAGGACACAATTACATCAGACCATTGCCGCTGGGGACGAATAAAGGCTTCCGAATCTGGTTCCCGTTGCCGCAACTGTTCCATCACTTGATCTTCGGTGTAGCCGCGCTTACGCGTGTCGCGCTTGTATTTCCAGGTGGCCCGTAAAGACTCAGGGGGAGCCAGGTAAGCCATGACGTCGTAACAATCCCGAGCTGCCGCAGTCGAATAGCCCAGCAGACCTTCGACAATCACAAACTTAGTAGGCTTAATATACTCGGGGGGATCAAAGGCTCCAGTGCTGTGGTTATAAATGGGCTTCAGGATCGATCGGCCCTCGCGCAGTAGCTGAAGATGCTGCTCAATAATATCGATGTAGTTGCAGTCAGGATGTAGCGCGGAAATCCCCATTTCCTTACGCTGCTGGCGATCGTAACGGTGGTAGTCGTCGGTGCAAATAGCAGTAACTTGGTCTTCCCCAAGAATCTGAGCAATTCCGCGAGTAAGCGTGGTCTTACCGGCTGCACTGTCGCCGACAATGCCAAGAATGATTGGACGGGGCATGTTTCCTCCTAACCGAACTGCGTATTAATGCTTACTACTTAATGGAATCAATTGTAGGGATCAATGGTTCTAGCCTCAAGCAAATCTATGGGATGGCTAAAATTTTGAAATGTGTCATTAACGATTTATGCGATCGCCCTCAACTGACTCGGTCAAAGCCTTGGCAAGTTATCCACATAGACCGGAATTATTAGCTCCCGCAGGCAATTGGGACTGTGCTAAAGCGGCTGTTGAAAATGGAGCCGATGCAATTTATTTTGGCCTGGATCGCTTCAATGCGCGGATGCGGGCTGATAATTTCACCGAGGCCGATTTACCTGAACTGATGACCTTTCTCCATCGCCGTGGCGTGAAAGGCTATGTCACCCTCAATACCCTAGTTTTCACTCAAGAGTTATCCCAGGCCGAATATTACTTGCGAACCGTGATTGCCGCTGGCGTCGATGCGGCAATCATCCAGGATGTTGGACTTTGTCATCTCATTCGCCACCTTTCCGCCGATTTTCCGATTCATGCATCCACCCAAATGACGGTAACGAGCACTGCGGGTGTGGAATTTGCGGACAAGTTGGGCTGCCAGTTGGTCGTGTTGGCCCGCGAATGTTCGCTCAAAGAAATCAACCGCATTCAAGACCAATTACAGAACCGTCACATCACATTGCCGTTAGAAGTTTTCGTCCACGGAGCTTTGTGTGTCGCTTATTCCGGGCAATGTTTAACCAGTGAAGCTCTCGGCGGACGCTCGGCTAATCGGGGCGAATGTGCGCAAGCCTGTCGCATGACCTACGACTTGATCGCCGATGGTCAACCCGTTGATGTGGGCGATCGCCAATATCTCCTGAGCCCTCAAGATCTCTCCGGTCTACCCGTTTTACCTGATTTAATCGCAGCTGGTGTTTCCTGCTTAAAGATTGAAGGACGGCTCAAAACGCCAGAATACGTCGCCAACGTTACGCGCGTTTACCGCGAAGCCCTAGACCGCGCTGCTGCGCAGCAGTTAGCAACCTATACGCCCTCTCCAGAGGAACGGTATCGCCTGGAAATGGCGTTTTCCCGAGGACTTTACACGGGCTGGTTTGAGGGTATTGATAATCAGGCTCTAGTCCATGCGCGCTTTGGCAAAAAGCGTGGCGTTTATTTAGGCGTAGTCAAACAAGTTCGAGCCAATGGGATCATTTTGCACCCGCAAGTTCCGGTGAAAGCGGGGGACGGTGTAGTGTTCGATAAGGGTACCCCTGCCGCCGGTGAAGAGGGCGGGCGTATTTACGGTGTCCAATCGCTAGGGCGTTCAGTATTACTGACCTTTGGACGCCATGACATTGCTCTGCATCGGATTCAAGAAGGTGACAAGGTTTGGAAAACCAGTGACCCAGAATTAGATAAAACTGTGCGCCAGAGCTATGCTGGCGATTTGCCGCAGTTTCAGCGTCCAGTTAAAATCACGGTTCAAGGGGCAGTTGGCCAACCGCTAGTGGCGATCGCTGATGACGGCCGAGGGCATCAAGCTCGGGTTGAATCCACAATGCCCCTCGTCACAGCCCATAGCAAGCCCCTAACCACAGACAAGCTGACGCAGCAGTTCGGGCGTCTTGGCAATACGCCGTTTGTGCTAGAAACATTGACGAATAATTTGCAGGGGCACGTCATGCTGCCTGTCAGTGAGCTGAATCGGTTGCGCCGTACATTTGTGGCGGATCTGGAAACGCAGCGATCGCGCCCTCGCCATTGGCAATTACAGACTGCTTCTGTTTTGCCCAAGCTACTGCCGGAACGAGGCAAAACCCATGTAGACACAGCACCACGACTGATTGCACTGGTAAGGAGTCAAGCACAGCTAGCAGCCGCGATCGCCACTGATGTCGATACTTTTTACTGTGAACTGGAAGATCCTGCCAAGTACAAAGCTCTCGTTGCCTGGTTCCGCGAAGCCCGCCACCGCGACAGCCAAACGCTTTGGGTAGTCCCGCCCCGTATTACCAAACCCCTAGAAAACTACGTGCTGGAGCAGGTACGGCGCTCAGAGGCCGATGGTTACTTGGTGCGTAACTACGATCATCTACAGTATTTTGCTGACCAGCGCTGCATGGGCGACTTTTCCCTCAATGTGGCCAATCCACTAACTGCCAGCTATTTCAAAATCCAGTACGGGTTAGAAAGACTGACAGCCTCCTATGACCTTAATGTGGTGCAGCTAGAGGCGCTATTACAACAAACCCCTGCCCATTGGTTAGAAGTGACGCTGCACCAACACATGCCCTTGTTTCACATGGAACATTGTGTATTTTGTGCCTTTTTATCGGAAGGTAAGGACTTTCGTGACTGTGGACGGCCCTGCGAGGAGTATGAGGTAAAGTTGCGCGATCGCACAGGAGCAGAACATGTTTTGCACGCTGATGCAGGTTGTCGTAACACGCTCTTTAACGGCGTTGCCCAGACAGGAGCCGAGTATGCCCAAGCCCTGATCAAAGCGGGCGGACGCCATTTTCGCATTGAATTCTTAAATGAGTCTCCCTACCAGATAACGCAAACCTTGAATCAATATTGTCGATTGCTGATGGGTAAAGTGACCGGTGCCCAACTCTGGAAAAGTCTCAAACTCCAAAGCAAATTAGGCGTTACCCGTGGCCCCTTAGATAAGGCTCATGATTAGTTCATAAATGATGAGATTACTCAAGTTGCTTGGACAACGTCCTAGAGCGTGTCATCAATTAAGCCAGATGACTGTAGCCGCTAGGTAAATCGCGCCCAAAAAACTCTCTGCCAGCTGATCGTAACGAGTCGCAATGGCTCGATACTGCTTGAGCCGAGCGAAAAAGTTCTCAATGAGATGCCGTGCTTAGTAGAGCTCTCGGTCATACTCGCGCGGCTCGCGACGATTGCATTTAGGTGGAATGATAGGCTTGACGCCAGCCAGCTGCCTCCAAGCGTTGAATGACTCGCTCATCGGCATCGTAGCCTTTATCCGCCAAGAGCGCCTCGTCCGCCAATTCCTCCAGCAAGACATCGGCCCCCGCCAAGTCACTGGCTTGCCCAGGCGTCAGATGGAACGCGAGCGGGTTACCGAGGGCATCGCTCAAGGCATGGATTTTAGTACTCAATCCGCCTTTGCTACGGCCAATGGCCTCCGCATCGGCATCCCCCCTTGGCCCCGGCACTGTGCTGGTAAGCGCGCACAATGGTCGAGTCAATCATGGCGTATTCGTTATCGGGGTCATGGGCTAGCGCTTGAAACACTTTCAACCACACCCCGCTTTTGCACCAGTGCCGGAAGCGCGTATGGACTTTGCGGTAGTGACCGAACCGGCTGGGCAGGTCACGCCAAGGAATCCCGGCCCGATAGCGGTACAAGACCGCTTCCATGAAGAGATGATTGTTGCGAGCCGTCACCCCCACGCTACCCATGCGTCCCGGCAGCAAATCTTTGAGCCGTTCCCATTGATCGTCACGAAGGGCATAGCGGCGCGACATCCTAGCACTCCTGTAAATTCACTCAATTACCTTGAATGCTCGATTCTAAAACACTGAGAGACCGAAATGATGACAGGCCCTACCAACATCCAGCCCCTTTTTTCCTTGCTATCAACCAGCTATGCGAGTTAGCAAGACTGGACAAGGCGTATACACTCGCACATAGTCTGAAAGTGATTCACCCAGGAAGCGATCGAGGTCAGGCAAACCTTTGGCAATCGATGGGCGGCGATCGGGGGAGCCCAAAATCATGAGGTCAACATTTTTATCTTCGGCCAGCTGACAAATCCGTCGCCCCGCTTTGCCCTCTGGAGCGACTAACGTTGTCTTAATGTCATAGCGTTTGGCTTGCGCTGCTGCCGTTGTCAAAATGGGGTCTTGGTTGGGGTCAGGTGCTGTCTCATCAAAGGGACTGGCTTTTAAGTTCGAGATGGTATGCACCAAGATCAGCTCACCGTCTTTGATATCTCGTAATAGGCTGAGGGCGATCGCTAACCCTTCCTGCGCCGAGTCAGATTTGCTCATCGCTACCATAATTCGCTTGATTGGCCGCACGCTGTACAGTTCATCCTTAACCAAAAGCATGGGTCGCGAAGAGAGCTGAAAAATATATTGACTAACAGAATTGTCCAGAATTGCTTTGAGACCTTGTAAGCCCCGCGAACCCATGATGATAAGGTCAGCCGCAATTTCGTCAGCCACGTTTAGAACGACATCTTTAGGTTCCCCTTCCCGCAGCATTGCCGTTGCGTGGGTTGTATCTAAGTTGAGATTGCTAATGGCCGTTGCTAGAATACGCCCCCCCTCTTCCCATTTGACGGTCATCCCTTCAGCCGAAATTTGAGGCGGTACAACGTGGAGAACTGTAACCGATGCTCGCTGGATTAAGGGAATCTCCATCAGAACCTTCATCATGGCTTCGGTGTTACCGGTACCAGAATCGGCTAGAAGGATTTTTTCGATCATGATGACCTCGTAGGATGTAATACCCGTTGGGTGGCTTTTTAATGCTTAAAACACGCCTTGATTGACAACCAAGGTATTGAGTAAAAGCCTTGTGCAATCAGGGTTTCGCATTTATAAGTTAATAATAGACATCAAGCTTCACGCAGATTTGTGCGTTTTCATAATTTGTAGCAACCCCTTATCTATGGCAGGCATCGATATGATTTGGGGCATCCACCCTGATCTTCGTGGCATCGACAGTCAACCCTCGTTGCTGGCTAGTCACCTGAAATAGATTGGTCGGCATAGCTTGCTCTACAGGCCAAACCCCTGGCCTATACAACTCACCGGATAGAAGCACTTGAGCAATACTGCCAGTTCCCATGCCAGCAGCGGCGGCAGTATCAGGATGGACGAAGGTCGCTGTGTATTGTGTAGGCGATCGCTGGTGCATTCCGGTAATCGCCGCCTGCATGGCTAAACCGATACCACTAAAGCGATCGCTGACAGTTGTCATTTGGTAGCTGACCTGGGCCAAAAACTCCACTGTGTCCGGCTGACGCAACCACGGTTTGGGCACCCAATGGGCCATCATCCAGGTGAGGTGGTTGTAGATATCGGGCGTTGAGCCAAATTTGGTGACCACCGTTTTGACCGGAAAAGACGCGGGCAGCGTCATGGCTTCAATCGTGTTGAACCAGTAGACGCCACAGCGGTGATAAGGAGCGGGAAATTGCACAGTTTCGCGATCGCTGTAGGGCTGTATAGTCTGCCATTCTCTATCAATCCAAGCCTGAAAGGGATGCTGCAACTCCAAAAACGTGGTGCGCATTACGGTGACCCCAGCTCCCCCTGACCCCGCGACGACATAGCTCAGGTGAATCGACTCCGCCTCATCCAACGCCTCAACGCCCTGACGCACCATGCTGTTGGAGATACCGGGAAACACCCCCGTGCTGACGATCGCGGTTACGCCTTTTGCCTGAGCCTGGTCGCGGAGCTGTAACGCGGCTTGTACATAGCGGGGATTATCGGCCACATCCAGGTAGTTCACGCCCTTAGCGATACAGGTTTCCAACACATGGCGATCGCGATAGCTAAAAGGCCCTGCACAGTGAACCACCAAAGTATGCGAGGCAACCTGGGCCTCCACCGCGTCATGATTAGCCAGGTCTAAGGGCACATCGGTACAACGTGGCGGTAAAGGCTGAGAATTGGGATGCCGACCGGTGATGGTCACATCGGCATCGGTGTAAGTCAAGATATCCTGAGCAACGCTGGCCCCAATGCGTCCCCGTCCTCCCAAAATCAAAACCTTTTGTTTCATTTCGGCTAACTCTAAAGTCTCTCAAGCCAAGCTAAAAAAGCCATCTTTGCAGGTTTCTAACCCCTATACAGCTATGGTGCTTTTTTCTCGCCTCAGACATGCGGCCATTGGGACAGGTCTGCTGGCCATTACCAGCTGCCAGGGATGGACGGCTACGCCCGATCAGCAAGCAGTCGTGATGGTACAGTTCATAGAACCCAATACCCTAGAACAGTCTCAGGTTATGCCAGAACCGCTTTTGTTTGACACCGTAAATGATTTTGCCGAAGGTGTGGCAGCCGTTCGGGATGGCGATCGCCTGGGCTACATTGACCATTCCGGCGAATTGACGATTGCCGTTGCCGATAGCGCTGTGGGGGTCGTGGGTAACTTTGTCGAGCAGTTGGCCCTAGCCCGTGCGGGGGACTATTACGGCTATCTGGATACCAGCGGCAATTGGGCGATCGAGGTGCAGTTTAGCCAAGCTAAATCCTTTGCTGAAGGGCTGGCTGCTGTCCAAGGTGGGAGTAAATACGGCTTTGTGAACCCCCAGGGAAAGTGGGTGATCGAGCCGGAATTTGACCTGGCTGAAAGTTTCTCCGAAGGGTTGGCAGTCGTTAAACAGGACGGACTGTATGGCTACATTGCGCCAAGAGGCGACTGGCAAATTCCCATTCAGTTTCGCGATGCTTGGAGCTTTGCTGAGGGGCGGGCCGTCGTTAAAGTTGACCATAAATATGGCTACATTGCGCCAGATGGTAGTATTGCCATTCCTTTAACCTTTGACGGAGCATTTAGCTTTTCGGAAGGCCTCGCACGGGTACGCCAAGGGGATCAATGGGGGTTTATTAACCCGGCGGGAGAATGGGTAATCCCCGCTCAGTTTGACTATGCGTCTGACTTTGCGGAAGACCGTGCCGTGGTTTTGCAAAAGGGGCAGTGGGGGTATATCGATGCGACGGGGGCTATCGTCATTACCGATGCATTCAGCTATGCTGCTGACTTCTCCGAAGGCTTCGCTGCTGTCAAGCTAGACAACGCCCATGGCTATATCGATCGCGAAGGCAACGTTGTGATTCCACCCACCTATCAAAACGTTGGGGCCTTTTCGGAAGGGTTCGCACGGGTTCAAATTAATAACCGCTGGGGCTTTATTGATGCCCAAGGACATTGGCTGACCAGTGCGGGTCATTAGGGTGCTTTGGCTCTGTCCTCAGCGGAATTCTTGCGCTCAACCACTCGCTTCAAAAGACCAAACCAGAATTTAGACCCCATCGAGATGGCAATGCCGGTAATGAGCCAACCCACCACGCGCCGAGGAATAAACGGAATAAACCACCCTGCTTCTGACGCTAGCTGCCTTGTTGTGACGGCTGGGCCATATCCGAGCGGAATCGGTAGGCCATCTAGCAAGCTATCAACTTGGGCTTCTAACTCTTCGGGAGTAGACGCAGCCGACTGTTCGGCGACTTGGCTAACGACTTGCCGGACAGCCGGATCTCTTGATAAGCGATCGATAATATGCAGCGAATCAGCATTCAAAGCAATCGCGATCGCCACACCAATAATTAAACCCACGGCTTTGGCGTTGCGATTATAGACGCCAGCAGCCCGATCCATGCCCCGATTAAACCAAGCTTCCACCTCTTGTCCCAGTTCGCGAATATCGCCACCTAGTTCGGCAATTTGAATCGTGGCATTGGTGAGCGGTTCCTCCACCGCATTTTTGACGGTGATGCGTGCTCTTGTTGAGATTGAGATCGCTGTTTTTTCCGCTAAGGACAATAAGCTAGCTCGTAATGCTGCAGGTATGGGCTGACTCTCCACATTCTCCAGCAGTGTTTTAACGACACCACCTTCTTTATCCGCCAGCCTTTTCAGTTCGCGATAAATGGCACTGTTGTTATCTAATACAGAAACCAATTCGTTGAGGGTGGGCTGTAGCGTTTTAAGCAGTGCGGTTTTATCTAAAGGCGTACTGGCCAAAGCACCCCTCAAACGCCTAATCCGTCGCAGAAACGTCTCGGTAAGGTGATGATTGTCAGGTAAAACCTCTTTAGCCTGCTGCTCAAACTCCTCTATTCGCAGAAGCAAGCGATCGACCGCCTCAATTAAAGTGGTTCTTTTTTCCTTGAAGTCACCGACTAATTGACTAATAGATTGCTCTAAGTCACGAAACTCCGTACTCAACAGAAACTCATTCGCTGTACTCGCTCTTAGATCATTCACCATATGGTTCAAGGGTAGGAGCAGCTTTTCTTCGATTAGTTGCCTCACCCGACTCTGAAGCAGAATCTTGCGCAGATCTTCGAGCTGCAAACTTTCTAACAGTGCTTGTGAAAAGGCCTCTGATGGAATGTAGGATGGCCCACTTGTTTCGCGACCGAAGGCATTACGGGTGCGCGTGATTTGGCGATAGGCCGCACCAATGGCTTGGGTTATCAGGCGAAATGCCCGACCAATGGTTCCCGTAGCCTCTTGGTTTAAGCTGCGGATCAAAGGCTTCTGGTATAACTTATTAGCAAAAGCCTGAGCCACCTCCTTGCTTTTAGCATCATTACCGGCCAGCAAAACTTCAATAGAACGTTTCAAATGTTCTGCTTTCCACTGCAATAAAGTGCTAATGATGTCTTGAATTTCACTCGCTACCAAGCTCAAAATCAGGTAGATAAAGACGAGCCCGATCGCGACTTCTACAATAAAAGGGATGCTCATGTCGAATGCTAACCGCAGTCAGTAATGAAAATTGCCTGAGAATTCTCTACATAAGTTTGCAACTAGGATTAAAGGACGCCACTACAAACACACACTTTGTTAAGTTCATAACAAAGCAGTGACTTTACCTAGCCCAGTGCATCTCAAAAAGGGGAAGTCGACAAGATCATAAATGTAACAAGCATCAGCTAGACAATGCCGCTGAAATTCCTCGCCCCGTTTTGACGGTAAAGACCATCAGATTATCATCTGATCAACCAATAAACAGCTAAGCCATATCCAATTTGGAAATGGTCGTTTGCCCTCGAGAAATACTGGAACTCTGGATGTATCTAAGGTCTCAAGACCTCAGCGTCCCTATCCCACAGCAGATAGACGCTATTCGGCTAACTCAGTCCCATCTTCCCCCAGTTGTTTGAGATGAATATGCTTACGCCCCAGGGAGATTTCAAACTCATCGCCTGGCTTTAACCCCATCTGTTTGGTATAGGTTGAACCAATTAGCAAATTACCATTAGATTGCACCGTAATTCGATAGCTAGCGCTACGCCCTCCTCGACCATTCGAACTTTGTTCGCTATCTAACTGAATGCCTTCAGCATCGAGAAGCGCATTCATAAACTTCATCATGTTGACACGTTCCACTCCCTTTTTGGTCAGAGTGTAGTATCCACAAGCCTTTGCTTTATCTTCCTTGCTGGCGCTATCAAGCTCTTTAACTTTCTGGATCAAAGCTTGTCCAGTGAGCATTTCCACTTGTTGCTCTTGGGCCATTGCTGCTATCTCGTAATCGACGACAGGTCAAGATTCACTACATCAGGACTTCGTAAAATAGAGGATGAAATCCTAACGCAGTTAACTTTAATGCCAATTCCGAAAAACAGATCTACCAAATTGTGTTTCTTTGCATTCAATAGTTAAATCAAATCAATGACAGACATTCGTAATCGTTTGCTAAAGCAGTCTACTTCAAAACCTAGCCTCATCGACCGTCTTACTCAATAAATGGATGATGTCACTTAAGGTCAGAAGAGTCTGATTTGAAACATTCTGAGAACAGCTAAAGCGGTCACTGGCAGTGACCGCTGCTATCGCGCCGCTGATTGTCAAGGCGTCATCCTGATGCTAGCTTGGCTAAAATTCTCAACTTCCAGCCATTGTTTGGAAAAATTAGATGTCAGCCTCAGGCGAAAAAACGTCTTTAGGGTACAATTCAGGGCTGCAAACTCGAGGGGTACTTCCTTGAGTTTCTAACTTAAAGTAGCCAGTTATCTTTAGGGTAGGAGCAAGTGGTCTGTCAATCCTAAAGTGAGTGATTAGGTTGGCTCAAAGAAGCCAAGGGAGTAGTGGGGCGAGGGAGAAACTAAGCCTATTTTGAATGGCTAATGCTAGGGGAGGAGTCAGAAGCCAGTTCCCTACTGAATTCTGGCTCCTGACTTCTTTCATTCCCCCCACTTCTCGATTTAGATTACACGCTATGGATTGCTTCTAAGCTAGTAGTTGAAGGTTCTCCAAACACGATGAAATTAACCAAGCGGAGTCACTACAGCGTTAAGGCCTTATTGGATCTGAGTTTGCAGCAACCGGGAAGTTTGGCTTCGGTCAACGCGATCGCCCAGCGTCAGAATTTACCGGCTCCCTACTTAGAGAAACTCTTGATTGAGTTGCGTCGGGCCAACCTGGTGGTTTCAGTGCGGGGCGTTCAGGGTGGCTACCGTTTAGCCAAACCCCTCGCAGCCATTTCGCTAGGCGAAATTTTAGAAGCTGTGGGCGAAACCATCGATCCCCTGCCTCACTATCGTCCTGATCGGTCACAAGCAGAAGATTGGGTGACCTTTAGCATTTGGCATCGCCTGCACGAAAAAATGAAGTCGGCTCTCTATAGTATTTCCTTAGAGGATTTGTACTATGACGCGCGCAGTTGGCAGGCAGCCCAGGGGGAAAATGCCAGCTTTGTGGTGTAACTTCGCGATCGCGCTGCCAGCGTTAGCCGCGATCGCTGACTTTATCATCGGTGATCCCTGGAATTGGTTACATCCCGTTCAGGTGATGGGATGGAGCATTCAGCAATACGAGAAGTTTGTTTTTAGGCACATTCCATCCGCCACTGGTCAGCGTTTAGCAGGCGTCTTGCTGGGGATTGCGCTGCCGCTCCTGAGCGGCGCGATCGCAGGCGGCTTCGTCGTCCTAACAAGCCAGATTTATGTGCCTTTGGGCATGGTGTCCGCGATCGTCATCTTGGCTAGCTGCTTGGCAGGTCGCAGCTTGCGATATGCCGCTGAAGCCGTGTTGCGCCCCCTACAGCGAGGTAATTTGGCAACAGCGAGGCAACAGCTCAGTCTTTATGTTGGCAGGGACACCGAGCGTCTATCTGAAGCTGAAGTCTTGCGTGCCGTGATGGAAACCATCAGTGAAAATGCCACGGATGGGGTGTTAGCGCCCCTGTTCTATGGGTTAATAGGCAGTGCGATTTCGCCAGCTTTGGGTGTGGGGCTTGCGATCGCCTACAAAGCGCTCAGCACATTAGATTCCATGATCGGCTACCGAACAGCGCCTTATACTCACCTGGGCTGGTTCAGTGCCAAAATCGAAGATGGGTTTACCTGGCTCCCCTGTCGATTAACGGTGCTGACCATTGCCCTCTTCTCGGGGCGTCCCCAGCAAGTCCTGCACATCTGTCAACGGGATGCACCAGCGGATCCAAGCCCAAATGCAGGGTGGAGTGAATGCGCCTATGCTGCGACTCTAGGGGTTCAATTAGGGGGTATCAACACCTATAAGGGACAGGTCAGTCAGAAACCGCTGCTGGGCGATCGCGATCGTCCCCTCGATCACTCGATCATTCACCAAGGACTACGATTGACCCGTTGGACTTGTCTGCTGTGGTTAACTCTGGGAAGCCTCGGGCTGGGTTACCGATATAGCCTACACTGTGGTTAACGCCGCTACCGATTGCTGCATACGCTTTCCACAGCCGTCACCAGCTCCGTCAGGACGAGACAGCAAGCTATGCTGAGCAACCGTATGCCCCCAGGTGTTCTAGCCTCAATTGCTCAAGCTGTATTTCATGGCCAACTTTGTCGAAATCCTGTCGGCAGAAGACATCCGACGCACCGTCAACCGTCTCGCTTCGGAAGTTGTGGAACGGGCTAGCGCTTTAGAAAATCTGGCGCTTTTGGGCATTTACACCCGTGGCGTCCCTTTGGCGCACCTGCTAGCGGAGCAAATTGAGCGCTTAGAGAACTTTCAGGTGCCTCTGGGCGCATTGGATATCACTTTTTATCGCGATGATTTGGACAGCATCGGCATTCGCACCCCTGCCCGTACCGACATTGCCTTTGATCTGTCAGGCAAAACGTTAGTGCTGGTAGATGATGTGATCTACAGTGGGCGCACGATTCGAGCCGCGATGAACGCGGTGAATGATTATGGCCGCCCCGATCTGATTCAATTAGCAGTGCTCATTGACCGGGGGCATCGCCAGTTACCGATTCACCCCGACTTTGTCGGCAAAGTACTCCCCACCGCCCGCGAAGAAGCCGTGAAAGTTTTCCTGCAGCCAACGGACGAGCTTGATGCCGTGCATCTTCTGCGCCGCGACCTCAATTCCTGAATCCATGGTTCACTCGCTACTGCCCCAGGGCGTGCCAAACATCAATGTCGGCAAGGGGAACCAGTTGAGGATACATCTGATTCGGGTCGGAACGCGAGAGCATTAGAGCAGTAACCAGGACAGTCAAAACAACGCTGAGGAGAATACTTAGGCGAGCCCAAGTTAGCGTTTGACCAGATAAGGAATGGGATGACACGATAATCCCTCCAGATGTGAAGTTTGCCCTCTTAGGAAGAGAGGGGGTTGCGTCGAGAAGCCATTTGAGGTGCCGACTTCTCAACTCCAAGAATAAGGGAAAGTCTTGCCTGAGCATCCATCCTTGCAACAGGGATTCACATATGAAAGGTGGGGGGGCGATCGCCCCCCCACCTTTCATTCAGATCAAAGCCTGTCTAGACAATGAACCGTTAGCGCTACAGAGTTGCGAGTACCCGACGAGCTGCTGCGATGGTTTGCTCAATATCCTCATCCGTATGGGCCAAGGAGGTAAAGCCAGCCTCATATTGAGACGGTGCCAGGTAGATACCTTCTTCCAACATGCCGCGATGGAAACGGCTGAACTTCTCGGTATCCGCTTGCTTAGCGTCGTCATAACTGTTGACTGGCCCAGCCGTGAAGAACATGCCAAACATGGCACTGATGTTGCCGCCACAGACATCATGGCCAGCATCCCGAGCCGCTGCCAACAAGCCGTTAATCAGCTTCTTAGTCGTGCTCTCTAGTTGCTCGTAAGCGCCTGGACGACGCAGGATTTCGAGGGTTTTAATCCCTGCGATCATTGCTAGGGGATTACCGGATAGCGTCCCAGCCTGATAAACCGGCCCTGCAGGTGCAATCATCGCCATGATGTCTTTCCGTCCGCCATAGGCTCCAACGGGTAAGCCCCCACCAATGACTTTGCCCAAGGTGGTCAAATCAGGCGTGACGCCAAACTTAGCCTGCGCACCGCCGTAGGAAATCCGGAAACCGGTCATGACTTCATCAAACACCAGCAAAGCATCGTGCTCTTTGGTAATTTCCCGCAGTCCCTCTAGGAATCCAGCGTCGGGCGTGATGAAGCCCGCATTGCCGACCACAGGCTCCAGAATCACCCCAGAAATTTCCCCTGGATTTTCATCAAAGAGCTTCTTGACCGCTTCCAAGTTGTTGTAAGGCGCTGTCAGCGTACTTTGCGTAGCTGCCTTAGGCACCCCAGGGGAATCCGGCAATCCCAGCGTAGCGACGCCGGAACCGGCTTTTACTAGGAACATATCGGCGTGGCCGTGGTAGTTGCCCTCAAACTTGATAATTTTGTCACGCCCGGTAAAGGCGCGCATAAGGCGCAACACCGCCATGCAAGCTTCAGTCCCAGAGTTGACGAAGCGCACCATCTCAATGCTAGGAACAGCACTAATGACCATTTCGGCCAACACGTTTTCCAGGGCACAGGGTGCGCCGAAGCTGGTGCCCTTTACCAGCGTTTCGGACAAAGCCTGCAACACTTCAGGATGGGCGTGGCCACAGATGGCGGGCCCCCACGTCCCCACGTAGTCGATGTACCGATTCTCATCAACGTCCCAAATGTAAGCACCCTTGACGCGATCAAAAACGATCGGCTGCCCACCCACAGACTTAAAAGCACGAACCGGAGAGCTAACGCCTCCAGGCATGAGATGCTGAGCAGCAGCAAAAATTTCTTCCGATTTTGTAGTTTTTAACGGGGCAGTACTAACCAACGTTTTTATCCTCTTGCAAAGTCAAATCTTGAGTCTGTAGGACAGCGCGATCGCCCTATGGCACCGATATAGCCGTTGCCAGTTCGATTAAGGCAAGCCCAGCAAGCCAATTGGGTTAGGCGCTAAGCATGAATGATGATACGCAGTGTCTCAACTTCAATGGCTAAAGCGATATCTTCAGGCAATGCTTATTATGCAATTGATCGCTTGCCTCACGTCTACCCTGTGTTAAGAACTGTAGCGATAGAGGAAGTTAGAAGGAATCAGAGGAGAACAGAATTCAAAATTCGGAATTCCGAATTCCGAATTCCGAATTCTGATCCGGCTGCTTTGACAACCCTTGTTGGGCGGCTTGAGCATTGCGTCGCCACATGGCGGGCTTAATTCGACGCAGGGCTGAGGCCGGGAAACGACGATTCCACTCAGCCTCGTCCAAAGCTTCTAGATCAGCTAGGGTGGGTGCCACATTCCAAGGATAGGGGTGAAACTCGGTCACCTCCGTGGCCTGGGCAAATCGCTGGTTCCAGGGACAGACATCCTGGCAAATGTCACAGCCTGCCACCCATCCATGGAGGTGATCGGCGACTTCTGAGGGTAACGTCTCAGCGCGATTTTCAATCGTGTGGTAAGCAATGCAGCGATTTGCATCCACCACAAAGGGAGCCGCGATCGCGTCGGTTGGACAAGCCTCCAGGCAGCGTGTGCAGGTACCGCAGTGGGCGGTGTGGGGTGTATCGGGTTCCAGCACTATGTTTGTCAGCACTTCGCCCAAAAACACCCAGGATCCATAGTCACGAGTAATCACATTACCGTTTTTGGCAACCCAGCCAATGCCTGCCTGCTGTGCCCAGAACTTTTCTTGAACGGGGCCAGTATCGACATAGAAGCGCGTCGTGATTGCGGGATCAAGCGATCGCAACCACTCGGACAATGCCTTCAGCTTTTTGTACATGACCCGATGATAGTCACGTCCCCAGCCGTATCGGGAAATTTTGCCGTGGCGGTTGTCTGCAGGACGCTGATAGGGGGTGTAGTAATTTAGAGCCACACAAATGACCGAGCGAACCTCTGGCATCACTTGATGAATGTCCTGGCGCTTGGGATTAGCCATCCAGTCCATATCGGCTTGATATCCTTTAGCCAGCCAGCTAGCCAAAGCGGCATTGCTGATGTTGTTAGCAACGGCCTGAGGCGTCGCGGATGCAATGCCAGCCTTGTGAAAACCGAACGCTAGAGCTTGCTGTCGAACATGTTCAGCTTCAACTTGCGGCGTCATTAGGAAGAATCAATATCTAACGCTTAGCCGGTAACCATCAAGCTAGCTTTGCTGCTGGCAATCGTGCAGGCAGATTCAACCCGAGTTGCACCTTCTACCCGCTGGGCAACTAAAACCAAATGATTCAGGACATCGCGGCTGGGCACATGACCATAAAGGACAACCACTCGTCCTCGCTGACTCACGCCTAAGCCAGCCAACTCCTCAGTACTGAACCGTTTCTTAAAGGCTGCCTGAACGCGCTTTTGCAAGCCGTAATAGTCATAACCGCCATCAATACCAATCCGTTCGGGCGGAATTGTCCTAAACCAAGAAGGGGAAGTGCAGCCATTTTCAAAAGCTGACACGACACTCGACTGTTGGACAGCCCTCGCAAATGCAAATTCGTGGCTGTGATAGACACCCATACCGTGAACCTCAAATCCCTAACTCTCTCAACCAGTACTGTTCCAATCATGATTGGTAACAGCGGAACGACCCCTCGCAACCTGGCTAACCAAACACAGCGGCAAGTCACACAACGCACATACTGAATACCCAAATGGGCTTTAACCCAACTTCACCCAATTATGGCTTACTTAATCAAAATTTCACAACGCTACAAGTATTGTAGGAGACCTATTCCGTATTTGAAATCCGCAGCTTCAACTTACTCATGGCATCATTTGCCACTTCAGTGGGGGGTATTACCCATCCCCATTGATTTAACCGGCTAAAGTAGCTTAATTTACTCGTTATCTTCAGTGGTCACTGAGCAGTCAACACAGATGTCAACTTTGATCAAGTGGGCAACGCTTCGGCTAAAAGCACCACCGCATAAGCGGCAATGCCTTCTTCGCGGCCGGTTGGCCCCAGTTTTTCGTTCGTTGTGGCTTTGACACCAATTTGGTCGGGGGCAATCGCTAGCGCTTTAGCGAGGGTTTCTTTCATCATGGCAATGTGTGGCTTGAGCTTGGGGCGTTCAGCAACCACAACACTGTCAACATTCACGATCGCCCAGTTGCGATCGCACACCATCTGGTAAACCTGTTCCAGGAGTTTCAGGCTATTTGCGCCAGCCCATTGAGGATCACTTGGGGGAAAGTACAATCCAATATCGCCCAAACTTAATGCACCTAGCAGTGCATCCGTAATGGCGTGGGTTAGCGCATCCGCATCACTGTGGCCTAACAGCCCTAACTCATGTTCGATACGAACTCCACCCAAGATCAGGGGGCGTCCTGGAACCAATCGGTGGATATCGTATCCGTTACCTATCCGTATATTCATACATCTAACCGTGATAATTTTCCAGAAATTGATCAGTGATCATGCGCACATTCAGGTGGAATCGACAGGGTTACATCACGTTGTTTGCTGTTTCCGTAGGCGAGCAAAATTGAACTAAAACCCTCAAGACACGAGGGATTCAGAGGATAAGCGTGTTATCCCGGTCTAAAGCACCGCCAGGCTCTTCGTAAAATTTTAATAAAGAAGGTTCCCCTGTTACAGGAAATTACGGAGAATCTTGCGCTTCCTGTCCCGCTAACCAAGCCTGATACAAATCGGGGCGTCGCTGTTGGGTTCTGACCATCTGCTGGGTTCGACGCCAGGCCGCGATCGCCTCATGGTTGCCGGACCGCAAGACCTCAGGTACCTCCCAGCCGCGAAATATGGCTGGACGCGTGTATTGTGGGTAGTCCAGCAAGTCGGCTTCAAAACTTTCATACTTTAAGGAGTCAACCTTGCCCACAGTACCCGGACGCAGGCGCACGACGCCATTGATGAGGGTCAAGGCTGGAATCTCGCCGCAGGTTAAGACAAAATCCCCTAGCGAAACCTCCCGAGTGACTAAATGTAGAACGCGTTCATCAACCCCTTCGTAATGTCCACAAATTAGTACCAACTGATCATAGTCAGTCGCCAAAGTGCGAAATAGGGGCTGTGTCATCGTTTCGCCCTGAGGCGTTAGAAGAATGACTTCACGCCGGGGATACACGGGTAAAGATTCCACTGCGGCAAAAATCGGTTCTGGCTTCATCAACATGCCAACTCCACCACCGTAAGGTTCGTCATCGACCTTGTGGTGTTTGTCGGTTGTAAAGTCACGCGGGTTGACGATGTTGACCGCTGCAATCCCTTTAGCTAAAGCCTTTCCCAGCAATCCCGATTGCAGCGGCGAACCAAAAAAGTCGGGAAACAAACTAACGATATCGAATCGCAACGTTGACACGGGATCCATAAATCTACGCGGAATGAGCTGCCCTACAGGGTAATCGCAGTTCAATCCTACCGATGAATGCGGTTTGTCGGTATCTGAGGTTGCTGGGTTACTGGGTATAGCGCGGCGTTTGAGTTGGAAAGCCTTGAATTAGTGGGGATTCAGGAGTACACGAGTTGTTAGCTACTAACTCCTGACGCCTAAATTCTCACCTAAGAATCTGAGTTCGATTCTCGATGTGGCGTGTCAGATAGCCGCTCGGTCTCAGGGCAATCCTCAGCAATGGGCAATTCAAATTCACCCCGAGGTACTGTTGCTAGGCGCTGCATGATAGAGCCCACGCTGTCCAAGCGAATCATCTCCTCCCAAGAACAGATTTCGTCGTCCTCATCGGTTTCGTAACGGAGTGTAACCAAATCGCCTTCAATATCAAGGACAGTCGCTCGTTCTATCCAGCGTTGTTGATCCCGCAAGAAAATCCAAACCTCTTTTCCCTCACAGCAAAGTTGATACAGTTTGCGGTGAAGCATGGAACGTACTCCTCAACAGCGACAGTCAAACGGGTTGTTCTTAACATATGCTTCCCAAGCATTATCCGTAGATAATAGCGATTTCATTCAGACATGGGGGAAGCCATTGGACAATTACAATGCTGAAACCCTCGGAGCCCTGCTACCTGCAATACAAGTGGCACACTCCAAAACGCAGGAAGAGATTGCCGATGGGGCTAAGACCTGGATGGATACAGAGCCCTGTCAAATGCCACAGAGGCATCGCTAACTGCAAACGCCTCATCATTGAAATATGTCAGCAAGTGTACTTCATAACTGTCATGTCGGCTGACTCTAATTGTCTGTTGAGACTCGCTTCGAGGTGAATGATTCGCGCCTGGATTGCTAGGATGTCGTAGGCTATGGCTGGTCATACCGCATCACTTGTCTGGATTGACTTTGTATATTAATGACCTATCCTCAGTTCCATTGGTGTTTTCCTCATGCGAGTCCGCCGCCGACAGCCTGGGTAGAACAGGGGGTGGGCTTACTTCAGTCCAACGGTATCAAGACATCATGGGCTGAACTCATTGTTGCCTTACTGTGGCAGCGCGGCTATCAAGACTTTACACAGCTGCAAACGTTTTTGCTGCCAGCGACTTATACGCCCAGTTCACCTTTTGCCTTTGGGACGGAGATGGAATGGGCGATCGCGCGCCTGATGAAGGCTCACACGCATCGGGAAAAAGTAGCCATTTGGGGCGACTTTGATGCTGATGGCCTCACCGCTACGGCAGTCTTGTGGGAAGGGCTAGGACAGTTCTTTACCCCAGCGACGCAGCTACAGTACTACGTTCCCAATCGCTTCACCGAGTCCCATGGGCTATCGCGAGCTGGTATTGATGGCCTAGCCGCTTGGGGCTGCACCTTAATGGTGACCTGTGACACAGGGAGTACAGCCCATGCCGAGCTGACCTATGCGCAGCAATTGGGGCTGGACGTGATTGTAACGGATCATCACACTCTGCCAGAAACACGTCCCCCAGTCGTGGCGCTCATTAATCCGCGTCAGTTGCCTTCTGAGCATCCCCTGGCGGATCTATCGGGTGTAGCTGTGGCCTATAAGCTGATAGAGGCTCTATATGAGCGGCTGCCGGACGTACCGACTCAGCCACTGGCGGTGCTGTTAGACCTTGTGGCCATTGGCCTCATTGCGGATCTAGTTGCCCTGCGAGGGGATTGCCGGTATCTCACACAAATGGGCCTGCAACAGTTAGAGCAGCAGGCCAAACAGGGAGTGCGACCTGGGGTCACAAAACTGCTGGAACTCTGCAAGCGGAATGGCGATCGCCCCTCTGATGTTGCCTTTGGTATTGGACCTCGCATCAATGCCGTGAGTCGCATTCACGGTGATGCTCATTTTGGCGTCGAACTCCTGACTAGCCGCGATCGCCAACAGGCGGAAAAGCTGGCCCTCGAAGCCGAACTGGCGAATACCCGCCGGAAGGATTTACAAGCCACGGTGATGGCGCAAGCCACTGAACAACTCAGCGTGCTTGACCTGAGTACCACCCAGGTCATTATTTTGAGTGATCCACAATGGTCACCCGGTGTTCTGGGCCTAGTTGCTAGCCAAATTGCTCAGACCTATGGTCGGCCCACGATTCTATTTCAAACAGAAACCACGGCTCAAGTCGGCGAACCTCTAATGGCCAGGGGCTCGGCTCGTTCGACTCGCCAAATTGACCTGTACGAGCTGGTTCAAGGGCAATCGCACCTGATCACCAGCTTTGGTGGCCATCCCTTTGCGGCGGGTCTGACGTTGCCTTTAGCCAACCTACCTCTGTTGACGGCAGGCATTAATCGAGCCTTGCGATCGCAAATGTCCCTCACCGATTTGACCCAACGTCCAGCCCTGACAGTAGATCTAGAGGTTGCGGTGGCCGACCTAGGCAAGGATCTGTTCAAAGCGCTGAAGCTGTTAGAACCCTACGGCATGGGAAATCCGGTTCCGCGTTTGCTGCTCCGGAATGTGCGCATCGAGCAGGTGCGCGAAAAGGCACTGCGGGATAAACGGGGCGGTAAGCAACGCTACTACAAACTCACATTTGATATCGTTGATGACGCAGCAACCCACCTATTTCCAGGGCATTGGTGGGGACACCGGCGCTCAGACCTGCCAGAAGGACGCTACGACTTGGTGGTGGAACTCGATGTCAATACCTTCAAAAAGCAATACGAAGCCCGCCTGATCGACATACAAGCCGCCACTGACGACCAAACAGCGACAGCGGCCCAAGTGGACTGGATTATCGATCAGCGCCATACCGTTCACACCCATTTGTCACCTCCCGTTATGGCCACTTGCCCCACGGATTGGTCCGAATTTGCGACCTATCGACACGCGGATAATCCCCTCACATTGGCCTATCCTGCCCCTGCTGCCATTGAGCCAGAAGCTCTATGGCAGCAGTGTTTAGGGATTGCCAAATATCTAGCTCGAACGGGCGAATCGCGGTCACTCTCAATGATTCAGGCAAAGCTGGGCATCAGCGATCGCATCTTGAAGACGGCCCTTCAGTGCTTGGTACAGTTAGAGGCGGCGATCGTGGTCACGGAAGGCTCCCTAGCGGTGACGCATCTTCCCTATGAGCTTTCATCAGAGCGCTATCAACAAGTCACAGAAGCCTTTGTGGCCGCATTACGGGAGGAGCGGTTTCGTCAGCGCTACTTTCATGAAGTTCCACCCAAAACCATCCAGCAG
The DNA here is from genome assembly GCA_039819045.1 of Cyanobacteria bacterium J06638_28. Taxonomy (GTDB): domain Bacteria; phylum Cyanobacteriota; class Cyanobacteriia; order Phormidesmidales; family Phormidesmidaceae; genus SIO1E4. The sequence goes on along the minus strand of JBCBSR010000002.1, from coordinate 329,925 downwards.
GTGTTGGAAACGCCCTAGGGTTGCCTGCTCAATCCGCACAAAAAACCCCCAGCCCATATGGGTGGGGGGGTTAAGTGGTTCAGAAAGGTGTCACCTTCATCGTCTATCGGTTGTGCCAAGGTTACGATAGTGAACCACAACCCCCATAGCTAAAGCAGCAAAGCCACCGTAGTTTATAGGTAAATGCTCCCAGATAACCTCGCGCACATGTCCATCCTCTCAAAGTCAGTTAGACATATCTACGCAGGGGGATCATATCTTCACAATAACTACACTTAACTTGGGAACCGTGAAGGAATCATCAAGTTTTTGCCATGAAGAATTTATGAACTCTCAGTATTGCCAAAGGAATATCACGGAAGTTCTCTCTTTTTTCGATATGTCTGATTCTGTATCCATCACGATGATCCGTATAACCAAGTACAGTTGGGCTACCGAATGATCATCCTTGGCTGTTCTTGGGGTAAGAGCATAGGCGGATAAGGTCACTCAGGGGCCGCCATTTCCAGTGGTAAAAATACCCCCAGGCCATTGTGTACCCGACCAACGGTATCAGGGTGTCGGTTCAGCAAACTCCCACCCAGATATAGACTGGCCGAATTGCCCCCATCTAAGTTGAGGGCATCCTGCGCACCTAATTGCCTCATGATCTGGGCCGTTTCCTGAAGGGTTGGCCCGCGTCCACCGGGGCTGTAATGAACCGCCACCAGGAGTACCGTGCCATCCTGGGTAATACCGATCGCGCTTCGAGGAGCCGCTTGAGTCACAAAGGCATTGCTGAATCCCTCAGCCTGAGCGTTCAGGACAACTTGGCCACCCTGTACCAATAGAGGCCCCCCTCCCAGCGCGTGTGGCAAGCCATCAAAAATCACCGGACGGGTTTCAGGCGTCAGGGTAATCGCGGTGCCGGGAGCCAGGGCACGGGCAGCGGTACTGTCCGCGCGGAGCACCAGCAAAGCACCCGTCGGCGGAATTGGGTAGGCACCGCTACCGGCCGCTCCAGCCGGAATTTGCTGCACCACCCGATTTTGCTCCACCGTGACGAGGATTTCATTGTCCAGAATAGGCGTATAGGTTGTGCCCCAGTGAGGGGTGTACAGGCCAATTCCAGCCTCTACATAGCCACTGTTGATGTGCTTGACCGTAAAGCGCTGTTCTAATGCCGTTGTCAGCACATGGGTTAAAAACAATCGCCGCGCTAAGAACTGTCCCTGGTTATTCCACGCGATCGCCCCCCGATTCAAAATCGGCCCCGAAATCCACTGCCCGTCTCGTCGAATCGCGCCCAAAGGCAATTGATTATTGCGGTTAAAAAATCCGCCATTAATAGCAGCCACTGCCCCCCAGTTGCGTGTGGTTGTGGCCAAAGGAGCGATTCCCGGCATTTGCTCTGGGTTGGGCCACAGGGGACAGAGGCTGGCAGCGGTCTCTGGTTCTAAATGAATTTGATGCACAGGAAAAGCGCGATTCCCGACCGTCAAGTATTCATCGCGCCAGCGAATCCCCGGAGCCCAGCGAATATCGCGCGGTACGACATCCCCTTGAGTGATGTCGATGACAATTCGATCAGGATTCGTCAAGCTCCAGACCCGTGGCCGAGCAGTTTGGTCAAACGTGCCGTGGATCAAGGTGCCAGATCCTTTGGTGACAGAGACCTCAAGGTTGGCCAATAAATTGCCAGGGGCGGACGTCAGGGCGTCAGCCTCAAAATCGAGATAGGCCTGTACCTGGAGCGTAAATTCATTTGCCGTTTCCTCAAGTACCCAGGGGACCGGTTCATTGACTTCCAGAACAAGGCGATCGCCCCAGGACTGCTGCGCTCGACGCCCTGCTTCGATACGACCAAATGGCAGGGGAAACTGTAGCTGCAGTTCGTTGCCAACGGGTCGCAGACTCCAGTTCTGCTCATCGGCCCAATCGGTCATGTCAAGATAGCGATGCCCGTTGTCATACCACGTAGGTAGCGCTTCCGGTTCTGCGGCAAACCAAAGCACGGGCTGCTGTCCAGCCACAGGCGTATCCTGCAAGTCCAGCCCCAGATAGCGCATGAGTGGTATATCGGCTAACCCTATGCGATCGCCTCGTTGTTGCCAGGGAATAGGTAAAAAAGGATGACCGGGCACGACGACTTGATCGCCTTGAGCCGTGACCGCTGCGAGTGATGATGAACTCACTGCTGTGGGGCGTGATGGGGCCTCCTGACACATGGCAGGGAATGCAGCCTGGACTGGGGTACAGAAACGACAGCTCACCGTCGATAACAGGAACATGAGGAATCGTAGCTTCCGACTCGTTCTGGATATCATCAATGCTTTCCAGTGACCTCTCACACAAAAGCGTAATCATCCACACAGCAATCGCCACCATTATCGCCTAGACGTAAAGATTAGATTCCCCTTGGACTTGAAAACATTCACTTGTGATCCGTCGTATTCCTTTACCAAAGGGTGAGGTTGCACTCACCCTTCGATCGAATAAGAGGAGGAGGGGAGTTATAATCAGCGATCCAGGCATCATGAAGAACATTCTCAAAATTGATCACCTTGATGCAGGATGAGCTAGTCCCTCAGCTTAAGGGATACACCCAGGTGGGTGACCTTAATTCATCGCTTTGGCCAGTTCCGATTCCACCTTTGGAGTGGATCCATTTATCTTCTTGATCTCCTGACGCAACTTTATTTAGAGTTACATGGGGTGGTCATCGTCGATGACTGGTATCGCTGTAGTACTGCTAGCGCCAAGCAGATTTTGCAGTCGTCTACAGGCGGCAACCGATCATTCAATAAAGTCAACTTGCAGGCTGTCATATGGGGAATACACCACTAAATTCGCATCAATTCATTGACCGGGAAGAACCGATCAAACCCTATTGGGGGCCACGCTCACTAGTGGAAGAACGAGACGCCTGTGGCGTTGGTTTTGTTGCTGATCAACAGGGTCGCGCTAGCTTCAAGCTGGTGCAGCAGGCACTCAAGGCGTTGGCCTGTATGGAGCACCGGGGGGGATGCTGTGCCGATCGCGATTCTGGTGACGGCGCAGGTGTAATGACAGCCATTCCTTGGGCGTTATTTCGCCCGTGGGCTCAGTCACAGGGAATTGCTACGGCCTTAGAACCGGAGAAGACGGCTGTGGCCATGGTGTTTCTCCCGCAGCAAGTAGAAGCCGCAGCGATTGCTCGCCAAGCCCTCGAAAAAGCGTCGGTAGATGCGGGCTTAGAGGTTCTGGGCTGGCGGCAAGTCCCGGTTAAGCCAGAGGTTCTGGGACTTTTAGCCAAACAAAATCAGCCGCTGATTGAACAGCTGTTTGTTCACTCTTCCCATACCCAGGGCAACGAGCTCGAGCGAGAATTGTTCCGGGTGCGGCGTCAAGCTTACCTGATCTGGAATGCTTGGAATGAGGATGCGGCGATCGCGACCGCACTGAAGGAAACCTACGTGTGCTCCTTCTCCTGCCGCACGCTGGTGTATAAGGGCATGGTGCGCTCTGAGATTTTGGGGCAGTTCTACCTCGACTTGCAAGATTCAGCTTATGTGAGTCCCTTTGCCCTGTATCATCGTCGCTTCAGCACCAACACGATGCCTAAGTGGCCCTTGGCTCACCCCATGCGCTTAGTGGGGCATAACGGCGAAATCAATACGCTGGTAGGCAACCTGAACTGGATGAAGGCGCGGGAAGCGGATCTGGCGAACCCCATTTGGCATGGACATTTGCAAGAGCTGCTGCCGGTTGTCAATGCCAACAACAGCGACTCCGCCAACTTAGACGGCGTGATGGAACTACTGGTGCGCTCCGGACGCACGCCCCTGGAATCCCTAATGATCATGGTGCCGGAGGCGTATCAAAATCAGCCCGCCCTAGAGCAGCACCCCGAGATTGTTGACTTCTACGAGTATTACAGTGCTTTGCAGGAGCCTTGGGATGGCCCAGCTCTGATCGTTTTTAGCGATGGTCAGCAGGTGGCGGCAGCTTTGGATCGGAATGGCTTGCGGCCCGCTCGCTATGTCATCACCCAAGATGGCCTCATCATCGTGTCTTCGGAAGCAGGGGTGGTGGATGTTCCCAACAGCGCCATTGTAGAGAAGGGGCGACTTGGCCCCGGTCAAATAATCGCGGTGGATTTCCAGACCCAGGAAATTCTCAAAAATTGGGATATCAAGAAGCGGATTGCGGGACAACAGCCCTATGGTGACTGGCTGGCCCAGCATCGCCACGACGTTACGCCGCAGCTTTTCCCGGAAGATCGGCAATGGAATGCTGCGAACTTGCTACAGCAACAGACCGCCTTCGGCTACACCGCTGAAGATGTGGAAATGATTATTCAGGATATGGCGGCTTTAGGCAAGGAACCCACCTACTGTATGGGGGATGACATTCCCCTAGCGGTGTTATCCACCAAGGCTCACTTGCTGTATGACTACTTCAAACAGCGGTTTGCGCAGGTAACCAACCCAGCCATCGATCCGCTGCGGGAACGGTTGGTCATGTCCCTTACAACGGAATTGGGTAAGCGCGGCAATTTGCTGGAAGAACATGCCGACTATGCCCATTTGATCAGGCTGGAATCGCCCGTGTTGAATGAGCCTGAACTGTCGCTCATTCAGGCTTCGGCGTTCCCAAGCACTACGCTATCGACCCTCTATGCCGCGACTGACGGCCCCAGTGGCTTAAAAACAGCGATTCAAGACCTCTGCGATCGCGCCACGGCGGCAGTGGAAGCGGGTCATGAAATTCTGATTCTGAGCGATCGCTTGAATCAAGCCGGTAGTACTCAGCGGTTACAGGCAGACACCACCTATATTCCGCCGCTAGTCGCTGTTGGTGCGGTGCATCACCATCTGATCGGGCAGGGCTTACGCATGCGGGCTTCCCTAGTGGTGGAAACGGCCCAATGCTGGAGTACGCACCACTTCGCCTGTTTGGTCGGCTACGGTGCAAGTGCGATCTGTCCCTACTTGGCGCTGGAATCCGTTCGTCATTGGTGGCACGATAGCCGTACTCAAAAGCTGATGGCGACGGGCAAGCTACCCACGACCACCCTGAATGGGGCGCAGGACAACTACCGGAAAGCGGTGGAAAATGGCCTGCTGAAGATTCTCTCGAAGATGGGGATTTCCCTGATTGCCAGCTATCAAGGAGCCCAAATCTTTGAGGCGGTGGGCATCGGGCCTGACCTATTGGCAACCGCTTTCCGAGGGACAACTTCGCGCTTGGGCGGACTCACCCTGACCGAACTGGCTCAGGAAACGAATCTCTTCCATCAACGGGCCTTCCCGGAATTGAGTGGGAAGCGTTTGGAGAACATGGGCTTCGTGAAGGCCATGCCCAAGGGCGAGTACCACATGAATACGCCAGCCCTGACGAAAGCTTTGCATAAAGCGCTGGAGTCCAAGCAGTACGACCACTACGAGGTGTACAAAACTCACTTAGCAGGACGGACACCAACCGCGCTGCGGGATTTGTTAGATTTCCACAGCGATCGCGACTCGATTCCAGTGGCAGAAGTGGAATCCGTTGCCAGCATCATGGAGCGTTTTTGTACCGGGGGGATGTCTCTGGGGGCGCTCTCTCAGGAAGCCCATGAGGTATTAGCGATCGCCATGAACCGCATTGGCGGTAAGTCCAATTCTGGGGAAGGGGGCGAAGATCCAAAGCGTTTCAATGTCTTAAAGAATGTCGATGCGGAAGGTCGTTCACCGTTATTCCCCAATCTGAAGGGACTCCGCAACGGCGATACGGTCAGCTCAGCGATTAAGCAGGTCGCCTCGGGGCGGTTTGGCGTGACGCCGGAATACCTGATGCACGCTAAGCAAATTGAGATTAAGGTCGCCCAAGGAGCTAAGCCAGGTGAAGGGGGCCAGCTACCGGGCAAAAAGGTTAGCCCCTATATCGCTATGCTGCGACGCTCGAAGGCAGGCGTGCCTTTGATTTCGCCGCCCCCCCACCACGACATTTACTCCATTGAGGATTTGGCGCAGCTCATTTTCGACCTGCACCACATCAACCCTCAGGCTGGGGTTTCCGTGAAACTGGTGGCGGAAATTGGTATTGGGACGATCGCGGCTGGAGTTGCCAAGGCCAATGCCGACGTGATTCAAATCTCCGGTCACGATGGCGGCACGGGAGCCTCCCCGTTGAGTTCCATCAAGCACGCCGGTCTGCCCTGGGAATTGGGCCTCACCGAAGTCCATCGAGTGCTGCTGGAAAATCAGCTGCGCGATCGCGTCCTGCTACGGGTGGACGGCGGCCTGAAAACAGGCTGGGATGTCATCATGGGGGCACTGATGGGAGCCGAAGAGTTTGGCTTTGGTTCCATTGCCATGATTGCCGAAGGCTGCATCATGGCGCGAGTTTGCCATACCAACAACTGTCCCGTTGGCGTCGCCACACAGAAAGAAGAGCTGCGCAAGCGCTTTACGGGCATCCCGGAGCATGTGGTGAACTTCTTCTATTTCGTGGCGGAAGAGGTGCGATCGCTCCTGGCGCATCTGGGCTACCGTTCCCTGACGGCAATCGTGGGTCGGACTGACCTCCTGAAGCCCAGGGAAGATGCGAGTCTGACGAAGACGAAGGCGTTGACCCTTGCGGCGCTCCTGGACTTGCCCGATGTCCGCGAAGCGCGAGCCTGGCTTGACCACGGCGACATTCACAGCAATGGCCCCGTTCTGGATGATGACATCCTGGCGGATCCGGATGTTCAGCTCGCGATCGCCCAACAGGGCAGCGTGAGTAAAACCTTCAAAGTCATTAATACCGACCGGACACTGGGCGCACGGATTGCGGGGGCGATCGCCAAGCAATACGGCAATGGAGGGTTTGAAGGACAGCTCAACCTCACCTTTGAGGGCACCGCCGGTCAAAGCTTTGGGGCCTTCAACCTCCCCGGTATGATGCTGACCCTCATCGGGGAGGCCAATGATTACGTGGGTAAGGGCATGCATGGCGGTGAGCTAGTGGTGAAACCCTTTACGGACATCACCTACGACCCGTCTGAAAACGTCATCATTGGCAACACCTGTCTCTATGGTGCAACGGGCGGTACCCTGTATGCGTTAGGCATCGCGGGTGAACGATTTGCGGTGCGAAACTCCAAGGGGCAGGCTGTCATTGAAGGCACAGGCGACCACTGTTGCGAGTACATGACGGGCGGCGTGATTGTGGCCCTTGGCAAGGTAGGCCGCAATGTGGGCGCAGGCATGACCGGCGGATTAGCCTACTTCTTGGATGAAGTGGGTGACTTCCCCACCCACGTTAACCCTGAGATTGTGAAGGTTCAACGGGTAATTACAGACGCGGGTGAGCGGCAGCTCAAATCCATGATTGAGGCCCATGCTCAACGCACGGGCAGTCGTCGTGCCGCCGACATTCTGGCCAATTGGGCCACTTATTTGCCGAAGTTCTGGCAGGTGGTGCCCCCTTCAGAAGCTGACACCCCGGAGGCTAATCCTGATGCTGCCCATGAGGATAAGGTCTTGAGTTCGGTTTAGGAGGAAAGGACCTATTGGGCGATATGGAGAGGTGAAAATGGGTGCCGAATCCTCAGACGCCTTGTCAGTGTAGCCATGGGTCTCTGGCCGTAGTCGGCATTCGGTAGTCTTATTGCGATAGGGTTCAGTATGTCGATTCTCGATCCGGTTTCGCTGTTCGGATTGCTCTTGGCGGGTTCAACTGGGGTGGAAGCCTTGGCGACCAACCCCACACCCCCTGCTGCCAGTTTAGATGCCGTCAAATGTCTTGAGATCAAGTCTGCCGACCTTGACTTTACGGGCGCAAGGAAGCCGGGGCAAAATCCCGCTCCGCTCAGCCGCTGTTTGGGATGTCCGGTGAGCGGAGGCCCTCCTTTGACAGCAGTAATGCCGCTCTCTAATGACGGAACAACTGCACAGACCCATCCCAACCTATGGTTTTATGTACCCTATGGAGCGGACGAGGTGATCGGTGGCGAATTCCGCATTCTTGAATACGATGCCACCTCCAGCAGAGTCAATACGCTGGAACGTCAAGCGTTCCAGCTACCGTCAGAGAATCCGGGGTTTGTCAGTATGCCCTGGCCAGAGACCGCATCGTTGACCACAGTTGACGATGCATACTACTGGTCTTTGGTAATTTACTGTGGCAATGACGGTATTCCCAGTACGGTGCAGTTCGTGAACGGATGGGTGCGGCGGGTTGATGTCCCCGTTGAGTTAGCCACTCAGATGGGTGGAAATGCAGCGCCGTTAGATTTGCTTTTAGCTGAAAACCATATTTGGATAGATGCTGTGGATGCGTTGGCAAGTTTGAGAGTCATTGCCCCTACGGATAGCGATTTGCAGGCGCGCTGGCGTAACTTGATGACCGCTAAAGGCGTTGCGCTAGCGAACTTGCCCGATGACACCTTTGCGGGGCCGGTTCTATTAGCAGAATAATTACCCGAGTCATGCGCCCATCATGGCGGCCTCATCCATGTCAATATGCCAATAAAACAATTGCGTTTGACCGCCGTCCCCATCGTCGCGCAGTTCACCCCGTCTCATCCCCGCCTTCAGAAGAACCCGATGGGAAGCCGTATTTTCTGGTGCAGTGGTGGCAATCATGTAGCCTATTCCATGTGATTTTGCTCCATATTGAATGAGTCCTTTAGCGACTTCGGTGGCAATACCTTGTCCCCAATATGGGCGCAGGTAGGCGTATTTGATCTCGGCTTCTGCTTGCCCATCAGAATGAACAATGCCACCAAACCCAATGACCTCTGGGGCCGATCGCATTGCGACGGCAAACATGCCATAGCCGCGCTGTTCGTAATTTCTACGGGTAACATTCAACCACTCAAGGGCTTCTTCGAGCGTTATTGGTTTACCATCATCAACCCATTCCATGGCTGCAGCGTCCCCGTAAACAGCGAGAAGTGCTGTGAGGTCAGCGTCACACCATCGACGAACAATCAAACGTTGGGTGGTGAAAACAATCTCGGACATCTGATGGAATGTATCGGGGACTAACGTTCGTAACCATGTACGCGAGACGCTATCAAACTCTAACCAATACCCTCCCATGGTGGTCCGTGTAGAGCTGTCGCAAAGATACTGCCTCGCCCCCGCTTCAAGTTATTGCTTAATATGACTCCTTTCAAGCCTCTAAAACCAAGGATGTACCCCAAAATTGTCCTGTTCCACATGTTGGCAATAGAGACTAATGTTTATGTAAATGCCTTAGATATTGCGAGTATTCATCTATGATTTTTTGATAATTTTTCCTGGCTTCTCTTTCTTTCCAGGATGGAATTTCCGTTTCAGATATCATCCTATAGAGAATTTTGATGGCGTTAGCTCTCATCAACGCCTCGTTCTCTGATGTGACAAGTATTTTATTAAACTCTTTGCTACTCTCGTAGAGTCTAATTTCACTTTCCAGTTGGTAGACACCCTCCTGAGTTAACCTTGCACGTATCATTAGGTGCCGAACGGATTGGATTTTTGCATCGCTATATTTATCATCCTTTTCCATAACAAGTTTTGCGATCGCCACAGGGTCGTCCATCTTCCCTTAACTCCATAACCGTGACATATTCTTTTCCTGTTTCGCCATTCTTCTCTGTATCCAAAGCCGTATTAGTACTTGAAGAATTATCGATTAAGCAGTTCAACAGTGAAGTAAAGTGATGCGGTAGTAAACAAACTAGAACTCTCATCGATAGCTTTTGTGTCGCATGTGGCAAAGTAGTGTTAGGCTGCACTGCTACATAACATTAAGAGTGTGTATCCAACAAAATCTTCATTTGCCCTCAAATAAACTCAGAAAATCTCCTAGTAAAGGAACATCGAAATCATCTGGAACGGTAAACCCACCAGCACACAAACCAAATGGTCGCAATTGCTTATTACTGACAACAGGTTTGAGTTCAGCGATTGGTTTGTTAGATCTAAAAATAATAAGCGTCTCACCCATTTCTACTTACCGAAGATACTTGAGGGGATCACGCTGAATAGCTTCAATTGTTATATCCGACATGAGTTTACCTCTACACCTCTACACAAATTTGTGAATTAATCCAAAAATCAAGATCTAGGCACTCGTTCAACTCAGGCGGTCGCTTCAGACGGTCGCTACTTGACTGACTAAATACCTGGAATTTCGGAGAGTTCCCCTTTAAATTCCTCTACTGAGAATTGCGTCACCTCTTGCCATTCTTCGACAGTAAAGTCATAGCCATAGGTTTTCGCCATCGCGACAAAGGCTTCAATATCAGGAGCTGCACTCAGCTTTTCACGTAAAGCAGTGTCAACTTGCGCGGCTCGAAACAGCTGAGCGACGGATTCCTTTGCCATAATCCTGATACCTATCAAAATTTATCTAGCTGAATCATACACATCCCGTTAGTCGTGTTAGCCCCCATCCGGCGATGAAAAATATCCCGAAGATTCTGCTCAGAACCTATTTCAGACAGCATCCCGCTAACATTCGCTTAGCGCGGTTCAACTTCTTAGCTCGCTACAGCTGGCTACAGAATCTTCTGGAAGATTTAAGGCCAGAGCTTTTTCCGTCCGAGCTTGAGCCCGAAGTTGAAGAACCCCCAGTCGATGAGCGAGAGGCAGAAGCTGCGGCTCAGCTGATTGATGCCCAGGTACGGGGACGTCAGGGACTCTATCAGGTTGAATCCTGGATTGGACGGCGGGGCCAGGGCAATTTGTTTAACGCCGTTTGGCTGGGGGCACAGCAGCCGGTGGTGCTGAAGGAGTTTTTGTTGCCAGGACGCAGCTTTAACCCGACGGAGGCTCGTCAGCGCCAGCAAAAGTTTGTGAACTTGGCCGGACTGGGTCGGACGGATGGGCGGAGTCAAGATTTGCGGGTGATTCCCACGCTGGATGCGATCGCGGACACCTACTCGGCTGAGCGCTGCTACCTGATCACCGATGTGCGGGACGCCGCGCCGACGCTACGGCAACAGTTGCGCCAAATGGGACCACTGCATGCGATCGCCGTGCGACAAGTGCTAGAACAGGTTCTGCAAACCCTGCTGCACTTGCATCAGCAAGCCACGCTACTGCCCTCAGGGCAGCGGCAATTTGGGATGGTGCATGGCAACTTAAGCTTGGACAGCCTACTGTGGGTCAGCTCAGCACCGAATCAAGGCTTTGTCTACCTGGCGGATTTGGCCCTGTGGGAGCGGCTGTTTGATCCACCTACGGCGACCCCTCATAGCGTAGATGTGACGGCAGCAACGGTGAGCCAGGATCTGACGGCTTTAGGACGCATCGGCTATGCCTTACTTACCGGACAGGAGACCCTACCCACAAACGACCTGACCGAATTAGACATCCCCAAAACCGATCCCTACCTGGCGAACTTTATTGAGCGCCTATTGACTCCCAATGCCTTCATCAGTGCTGAAGTCGCTTGGCGGGAATTGCTGCTGCTACCTACGCTCACACTGGCTGAGCTAGAACCGGTCACCCCAACGGTGGAAACTGAGACCCAACGGCGGGTGCCTCGCTGGCTCTTGGTGCTGGCTGGACTGCTGGCTTTGACTGCGTTGGGAACTTTGCTCTGGCGCTTTTTGTGGCGTGAGCAGGCTCCGGCAGGTCAAATGCCCCAGGTTTGCTGCTTTGAGGAAGTGGGGGCAGTGCCGACGGGCGAGTATACCTACACCGCCATTGTGCAGGGAACTTGGAATTATGTATTAGCACAGCGTAATTTGGGCCAGCGGGGTCAAACGTTGGAATCCGCCATTCAGTTGGCCCAGCCGGAACTGATTTTGAACTATGTGCCAGCGGCCTCCGTGGCCGATACCCTCATTGCGGTGCAAACGGGCGCGGCTGAGTTTGCGGTGATGCCGCGTTTTCCTGATTTGGCCCTTCCGTCTGACTTGGGGGCTGAGGTGGTGGCCTATGACGGGTTGGCAGTGTTAGTGCCCTTCAGCTACGCTGAGCGGCAACGGGGTCTACCACAGGCTTTGCAGGGTGAGCTGACGTTGCAAGAGTTAAACGATATTTATGTGGGCAAGGTGGACACCTGGAATGATCTCAGCCGTAATTTCTTGGGCATCAAACGCTACGGTGCCGAAAGCTTAGAAACCGTGCGCATGTTCGAGCAGACGGTGATTGACCCACTCAGCATCGATCGCCTCCCGGCCCTGGAGTTACAGCCGACGTTCCCTATGTTGCGCTCAATTTTGCAGGATTTTGAAACCCAGAATTTAGGCAGCATTGGCATTGCCCCCTTGAGTCAGGTGTTTGGGCAATGTTCGGTGTATCCCCTGGCGTTAGCCGCTGAGCGAGAACCCACGGTACAGCCGCTGATATTGAATACGGGGGAACCGATTACGCCCGCAATTGACCTGTGCGATCGCAAAGGGGTGTACTTTCCTGACCCTGAAGCGTTGCAAAGTGGCACCTACCCCCTCGCCTATGAAATTATTGTGGTGTTTCCTCAAGACAATAGTCGAGTTCCGGTGGGGCAAAAATTTATTGAAATGCTGCGCACGACCGAGGGGCAGCAACTGCTGCGCGAAGCGGGCTTAGTCCCCCTGAATGGAGTGACCCCATGACCTTAGCCTCAAGCTCTGACATTGCCGATTGTCCAGCCGATCAATTCCGGGAACGCTGGGGCTTTCAACGGGCCACGCTCCCTCTGCTAGCCGTGTTAATGCTGGTGGGGTCGATCGCGGGGTGTCGGCAAGAACCCACTGCTTTAGAAGAGCGTGAGGTGCCTGGCAGTGCCGCTGAGGAGGGGCCTGCCAATACCTTTCAGGTGACACCCACAACGCCGCAACCGGAGCGTCCGCGCGCGACCATTCAGATTGGACGACGACCCGGAGCCCATACGCTGCCGCCCCTCCCTGACGCTTTAACAACAGCTCCGCCAAGCGATCGCCGACCTCGTACGGCTGGTTCCGAGCCGCCGCCCCGCTTAGCCATTAGCCAAGACTTTGCCCAAACTCCCGTCGCGCCGCCTGCCACCGAAGCAATTCCGATAGGAGAAGACCTTGCCAGTGCCACAGCAATTCCTGAGGTAGCGCCCCCCCCCGACGAGGAACCCGCCGCCGAGCCATTGCCGCCGCCTGATCTAACGGCGCTGCTGCTGCCGCCAGCGGATTTGATTGCGGCGATAGCCGCCGCCACGGAGGCCAGCCCCTCTCAATCCACTGCCGTTCGTCCCCCCCTGACACCCCCGAGCTTCCCAGGCACACCGGATCCGGATGTTGAAGGGGCTTCGCCAGCGGAAATTCCTCCCTTATCGCCTGAGGCTCCCACACCGTCTGAGTCGGTTCCCGATGAACCGGACGAGGTGACCCCTGAAACCCTGCCAGAAGAGCCCCCACCCGTCATCGTCCGGCAACCCGAGCCGATCGCGGTTGAGCAGTTTGTGGTGACGGGCAGTACGGTATTTAATCCGGCTGACTTAGCGGCGATCGCCCTAGCGACGGTACAGGGAGTGCCCGACGCTGAAGTGATGGAAGACACCGAGGACGCTGAGACGGCGAACCTTGACCCCTGTCCAGTACTCACCCCCGAGCCCGTGACCGCTCCCCTCACGCTGACCCCCAGCCAACTACTTCAGGCGAGTGATGCGATCGAGCAGTGTTACATTCGGGCGGGTTACGTCAATTCCGGAACCTTCATTGCCGAGACCGAACTCACCAATGCCGAAGATGGCACCGTCGAAATCAGCGTAGTGGAAGGTCAACTGGAAGCCATCAACGTAGATATTAATCGCGCTGGCCCCTTTGCCTTGAGGCCCAGCTATGTGGAATCGCGTCTCCGCAACGCGATCGGCGACCCCTTCAACTTAGATGAACTGGTGGATGCCGTTCGCCTGCTGGAGCTCGATCCCCTCATTAATCAAATTTCCACCGAGCTAGTGCCGGGGACGCGCACGGGTACCAGTGTTCTCAACACCACCGTGACCCAGGATGATGGCTTTGATATCACCCTCTTTTTAGATAACGATCGCTCGCCTAGTGTGGGCAGTTTTCGTCAGGGGGTGGCCCTGAGTCAGGCTAATATTTTGGGCATTGGCGATCGCTTTAGCTTTGGCTTCAACCGGACTGAGGGTAGCCGTGAGCTGAACCTGGGGTATACCGTTCCAATCAACGCCCGCAATGGCCTCCTCGGGTTTAACTTCACGCGCTCCAACAGTGAAGTTATTGAAGAACCCTTTACGATTCTGGATATTTTCTCCACTTCTCGGACCTTTGAATTTTCCTATCGGCAACCCCTCATTCTGACCCCCACGCAGGAGTTTGCCTTAAGCCTGCGGGCTTCGCGGCGGACGAGTCAGGCGGAGTTTTTAGAGGGCATTAATGGTGAGCCTATTCCCTTCCCCGGTACCGGTGCGGATGAAGAGGGCCGGACACGAATTACGGCGCTGCGGTTTGGGCAAGAATGGATCAGTCGGGACGAACAGCAAGTCATTGCACTGCTATCGGAATTTAGCTTTGGCCTTGACCTGCTGGATGCCACGATACAGCCGGTTGGGCCAGATGCTCGCTTTTTGCTATGGCGGGGCCAAGGGCAATGGGTGCGTCGTTTAGGCGATGCGCTATTCATTGCGCGAGGGAACGTTCAGCTATCGGATCGACCGTTGTTGCCCAATGAGCAATTCAGCTTTGGCGGGCAAAATGCCGGTCGAGGGTATCGCCTCAACACCCTGCTCCGGGATAATGGCTGGTTCCTGTCTGGCGAAGTCAGAGTTCCTGTTTTTCGGGACGAAGAAGATGATTTGGTCGTGCAGATCGCGCCATTTTTGGATGTGGGGGGCGGGTGGAATAACGATGATGATTTTCCCGACACGTTATTTTTGACCAGTACGGGTCTGGGGCTGATCCTGGATGTAAGCGATCGCTTCTCGGCGCGTTTAGACTGGGGTGTCCCGCTGAGTGACTTTGACACTGAAGGAAATTCGCTGCAAGATTCAGGTCTCTATTTCTCGATTCGGATGACCCCCTAGCCTTTAGCAGGAAACAATTGGCTGATGTTCTCGAACCAGCGCCCACGACGTCCAGGTATCCAAGCTTGCGGCAGCCTCGTTCTATTGACGGGATTGTTGGTCACGGGTGGGGTGACTTGGGTGCGTCAGCTCGGTTTCCTGGAGGGTAATGAACTGAGCGCCTATGATGCGCTCTTGCGCATGCGCCCGGATGACGCCCGTGACGATCGCCTTTTAGTTGTCGGCATCACGGAAGAAGATATCCAGCAACGGCAGGAATATCCTCTCAAGGACAGTACCGTCGCGACGCTGTTGCAAACCCTGCGGGCATATGGGCCACGGGTGACAGTTCTAGATATCGCCCGCGATGTCCCTCAGGGTGATGGACGCGAAGCCTTAATGGCAGAACTGCAGGCCAGCGATCGCATCATTGCTGGGTGTGTGCTGAGTTCTCAAACTGAACCGGGAATCCCCCCACCCCCTGGGGTTGCGCCCGACCAGGTGGGATTTGCCGATTTCCCCATCGATCTTCAGGGCATTGTGCGCCGCAGCATCTTGATTTCCACCCCCGCGCCAACCGATAGTCCACTGGGGAATACCCACCTCTGTAACGAAGCCGACCCTGAGAACGAACTGCTTTCCCTAGCATTGCTGTCAGCCCTCATTTATTTGGAGGATGAAGGCATTCCCATTGACCAAACCGCCAACGGAGAGTTACAGCTAGGCTCTGTTGTCGTTCCCCGCTTGAGTGAACAGGCCAGTGGCTATGCTCAGAACGGGGCGACGGACTATCAGGTGATGTTGAATTATCGCGCTAGGGAAAATGCAATTCCGATGGTTTCCCTCACGGATGTGCTGGAAGGCAACGTCAACCCTAATTGGATTGAAAATCGACTGGTGCTGATTGGCTACACGTCAACTGCGGCCAATGACTATTTCTTCACGCCCTACAGTGGACAGTTGGATGGCGGTGACATCAGCATGCCAGGTGTGATGCTTCACGCCCAAAGTGCGAGTCAGCTCATCAGTGCGGTATTGGACGGGCGATCGCTGATCTGGTATTGGCCTTTAGGGATAGAGGTGATCTGGATTCTGGGATGGGCGATTATCGGCGGCACGCCCGGTGTGTACTTGCGCAAGACTGGGCAATTCGTCTTGGCTGAAGCGGCCATCACAGGCGCGCTGTTGGCCGCTTGCTATGGTCTGTTTCTGAGTGGGGGCTGGGTACCGTTAACTCCAGCACTGCTGGCAGCCCTCGTTACAGCCATGGGCACGGTATTGCTGGATCGGGGCGATCGTACCGGCTATTCCCAAGCGCTGTACGAACAAACGCGCGACTCCATTCGCGGCGTCTTTAAGCCCACCATCAATGTGAATCATGCTCAAAAAGCTGAGCAGGTCGCCGAAATCGCCAACAGTGCTTTTTTCAAGGAGTTGCAGCAACGGGCTAAACAGATCCGCGAACAGCGCCAGCAGCTTACGAAGGACAAGTGAGGTGGCGGTTGAGTTCGATAACGCCCTTTTGTAAAGTGTGACAGGGTAAACAGTTGCATTTGGGTAGCTTGAGTTACTATCGACGCATTAGCCAAGAACCTTGAAAACCGCATAGCTTCGTTCTAATGCGTCGATGCCTTTCTAGTAGGGGGTTTTGGCTGCATAAAGTTTCCCAAATACAGGGGACAAGGGTCGTAAAATTGAGCTAAATTGCTAATGCGTCGATTTGACGTCTGAGTCCCTTATTCTGAAAGGGCTCCTCGGCAAAGCCTTTCCTAACCATTTCCCCGCAAGGGGACGGAAACCATGCGCTCGGCAGGAGTCATCTCTCCGCTAACTTCCAGCACCTTTCCTAACCATTTCCCCGCAAGGGGACGGAAACCTGCAATAGGAAGGATGACTAAACCGCCAACCACTACTACCTTTCCTAACCATTTCCCCGCAAGGGGACGGAAACCGCGTTGTTGCCGCGACGGATGCTGTTATCCTCTTCCACCACCACCTTTCCTAACCATTTCCCCGCAAGGGGACGGAAACGTTGATGCCGGCACAGCCAACTCAAAAAATATTGCAAACGTCTTTCCTAACCATTTCCCCGCAAGGGGACGGAAACGATTTAAGAACGAAGGCAGTGCAATCGCAGCCAGAATGCCGACTTTCCTAACCATTTCCCCGCAAGGGGACGGAAACCCATCTGATTCAGCTGGGGAAGTTGACCTTGAAGCACGACACCTTTCCTAACCATTTCCCCGCAAGGGGACGGAAACTCCGCAAGTGCCTCACCGACAATAAAGGAACCAGCAGCAGCTTTCCTAACCATTTCCCCGCAAGGGGACGGAAACTCTTATAGGCAGCCATCGCTCCAACCACACCATCAAGGCTCGGCTTTCCTAACCATTTCCCCGCAAGGGGACGGAAACGGCAGTGGTGTTCTGAACACAGGTCTCTACGCTTACTGCGCTTTCCTAACCATTTCCCCGCAAGGGGACGGAAACGGCTTCCAGAGGACAAACATATTAAGCACTTGCCATCTCTCTTTCCTAACCATTTCCCCGCAAGGGGACGGAAACGAGAAATTTCATGAGATGACCTCGTTTGTTGCTTACCTTTCCTAACCATTTCCCCGCAAGGGGACGGAAACCGACTTTATTTGTGTTAGCCCAGTCGTTTAGTGCTGAAATCTTTCCTAACCATTTCCCCGCAAGGGGACGGAAACATGCTGAGCTGGATAGATAAATACCATACCTTTTATGCCAACTTTCCCAACCAATCCCCTTGCGAGGAATTGGGCCAGGCAGACGGCAGAAGGGGTGCAAAAGATTTCGGGTTAGCTTCTTGGGGTATCCTTCAGCCTTGTGGGTGAAAATTTATGGACGGGGCTTAGCCTGTTGGCCCATAAATCAGAAGCATTCGGGTGGCTGGGTTGGGTGTAGCACGTAATACTAGGTAGGTAAGATCACCTTTATCAAAAAATCCTAGCCAACGTGTCCGACTGTCCGCCATCCATCGCAGAAGACGGCTTAGTACCACAGCCAATTTTTTGTCTCAAGCAAGCCTTACCCGCTCCCGAGGAACGGATAGGGTTAATGACACTTCGATATCCGCTACCAGGTGGGGCAGTCTTGGAAACCTACTACACCCGCCTCGATCAGGCGCTCATGCTCTGGAGCGGCGTGACGGCCATCATTTTTTTGATCGCTCAATTTAGTTATTTAGACTGGCATACCCAGGCGATCGCGGATTCAGCGCTAACGGCCAGTGCCACCTCAGTAACGGGCAAACTGGCGTGGTCGTGGGCTACCGCCAGGAAAGCTCGCTGGGTGATTGGCCTTTGGTCAGTCCTCATGTTGAGCGCGATCGCCCTCAGCGACTATGGCATCGTGGCAGGCAATAGCCTCATCTTGCAGCATCTCTGCACTGGCTGGCTGGGCGTTTGTGCCTTAGGCTACTGGGTCACGGCCATTGGGATGCAGTCGCGCGCCTTGACGCTGATTGCCATCGTTCACCTCTGTGCCATGTTTCTGGTGCGTACGATTTTAGCGTGGCAGTTCTTCCTAACCGGCAGCGTGTTGACCTTAAGCCTGTGTCTTTTGGGGACGCTACAGTGGGATCATCGCTGAGGCTGACGCTGTCCAGTAGCTGAGAGCAGACGTTTCGACTTCGCTAAACTTGGACTACACATCCACATATTGATAGAGATCTCACCACCACCCCTTGAACAAAGGGGGCATGCCAGTATTCTGAGCGCACTTCCATCAGCAAAACACCCAATTCAATTTTGCCCCGATCCATCCGCTCCACAGCCCCAGGAATAATCGCCTGGGGCATTTTCCACTAAGTCCTCTGTTGCCGTTGCCAACAGTCGCTCACGAATTTTGCTGTGGGTCTGAAACTTTTTGAAGAGAGCTGTTTTCATCACGGCATCTTTCACCGTTTCCCAATCGCTACGCAACTTCACTGAACGTTCCCAGCCCAAGGCCTTTGCCTGCTTGGGGATCTTGACCCGCGCGATTTGGGCCTGATGGGCAGGAAACTCAGGAAACTTCTGAGCCTGAAAATAATGCTCGACCGTAGGCCAGTAAAGTCCGTCGAAGGCTACCCCATAAGGGGCAAAGTTGCAGAGAAAACCATAGTCATCAGCTGTTGTGTAGAAGTAAATTGTCATCGCCGCTCGCCTCGGCCACTCGTTTCTGAAGCCCAGTCATAGCTGTCAGGATTTTAGAATTCATCAAAATTTTTAAAGATCCCTCATCAGCACCCTAAAGGGGACTCATATGCACCACTCACACTTGAGCTGTCCCGATGCTTGGACGCATGGAGTGAACTCCTCGTACTACGGTTGTAACACATCAATACTGGCTCCGTAAGTAAAGGGCAGCCTGACAAAATACGTTTGGCGATCGCTGGGCGGGAGCCGTACTACATCAATGGTGTGAATGAGCAAAAGGTTGTGTTGGGTACCAAACAATTCAGTGATGCCCTTCTCCCTGAGGCGCAAAAATAGCGCAAACACACTCAAAGAACAATGTCACCTATCTTACAAAGGATGCAAAGGGGTTGTATTAATAGTAATTTCGCGTGAGTATAGCTCTGTCTAATAGCCCTATAGTATGGGGCGAGATAGCTGCTCCTTGTGGCTGAAATCGGTAGAAATCATCGGAAAACCCGGTTTGAACAATTATCATGCTCAGTCTTTCCAATCCACCTGTTAATAGTTGGATGTCCCTTCCTGTAGAGACATCTCCTGAATTGGCTCAAGTTCCCTTTGTTGAAAATCTTCTGACGGAAATGAGCGGTACCTTGGGTCAGCAATTACCAAATTTGCTTTGGGCGATCGCCATCTTGATTATCGGGTGGTTGGTTGCCACCATTGCAGCCACCATTGTCTCGGGGCTGCTCAATCGGACATCGATTGATAATCGTCTAGCCAGTATGGTGTTAGGCGAAAATTCTGACCAAAAGCTGCCAGTAGAACAGTGGATTGCAGCCATTGTTTACTGGATCATTATGATTTTTGCTGTGGTGGCATTTTTGCAAGCCCTCCAGCTAGATGTCGTTTCTGAACCGCTGCAAGGATTCTTAGACGTTATTTTCGAGTACCTCCCCAGGGTTGGCAGTGCCGCCATCTTGCTAGGGGTTGCTTGGGCAGTCGCTACGATAGTCAAATTTCTTTTGACTCAAGGTCTGTCGCGATTCAATTTGGATGATCGCTTATCACAGCAAATGGGCGGGACAGGCGGTGACAGTCCCTTTCTGCTGAATGAAACCATTGGGAACATTCTCTACTGGTTTATCTTTCTGCTGTTCATCCCGCTCATCTTAGATGCCCTGAACCTACCGGGATTACAGGCACCGATTACCGATCTCATTGACCAGTTCTTACAGGCGATTCCCAGCATCCTGACAGCGGGCATTATTTTTGCTATCGGTTGGTTTGTGGCCCGTATTGTCCGCGATGTGGTGGTCAATTTGTTACGGGCAACGCAAGTTGACCAAATTGGTAGCCGCTTCGGATTTGCCGACAGTACTGTTCCTGGTGATGATGCAGCCCAAAGCGGTATCTCCCTTTCTAACCTGTTGGGAACCATTGTCTACGTTCTCATTCTGGTACCCATCTCAATTACAGCGCTGGAAGAACTCGATATTGAAGCGATTTCTGGTCCGGCGGTATCCATGTTGGAGCGCGTCCTGTCGGTTGTCCCTCAGGTCTTGATGGCAGGAATCGTGCTCGTTGTGTTTTACCTGATTGGTCGATTTGTATCGGAGCTGGTGACGAGTATTTTACGGAGTCTTGGCTTCGATAACATTCTGAGCATCCTGGGACTACCTGAGCTATCGACGCCGCGCGATCCCGTTACGCCTACTCCCGTTGCGGGCGCACCCACAACCTCGACCATGCCCCCAGGAACTCCAGGCATTCCTACAACCTCGACAACATCCCCAACCGTATCGACATCGACCCCTTCCGAATTTGTCGGATTGGTAACGCTAGTCGGCATTGTCTTGTTTGGTGCTGTGACTGCAACTGAAATTTTGCAGTTCGAGACCCTAACCACGATCGTGCAGGCAATCCTCCGCATCGCGGCGCAGGTTTTGAGCGGCGTATTGGTCTTCGGTGTAGGCTTGTATTTGGCCAATTTAGCCTTCCGCCTCATCCGCAATATGGGCGGTTCTAACTCTAACTTCTTGGCTCAGGCGGCTCGTGTTGCCATCATCATTTTGGTGGGCGCAATGGGCCTCCAGCAGATGGGTGTGGCAACGGACATTGTCAACCTTGCCTTTGGCCTGCTGTTAGGTGCGGTAGCCGTTGCGATCGCGATCGCCTTTGGTATGGGCGGTCGGGATATTGCCTCTGAGCAAATTCGTGAGTGGCTCAATGCCTTCAAGAACCAGTAAAGTCTTTGTGAGTCAGTTGCCTCAAATATGGGTGGCAATTGACAAGCACGTTTAGATATTTGATATCGCTATCATCCGCTTAAAGCCCTCTGTTGGAGACTAACAGAGGGCTTTGTTATGGACAACTTTGACAAAGCGTGTGCGCTATACTCTTGCTTCAGCTTCGTGAAGCGATTATATGAATAGTGACGATATTGCTCGTTACATTGAGCAAACCGATGGCCTTTCTAAACCTTGGATGCTGATCCAGTGGCGACTCAAAAAGCTCCAAGAGCGTAAATCGACGATGGATCCCACCGCTTACATGGCAGAACTCGCTGAGCTGCATGAAGCCCTCATGTCCTTGGGAGAATGGTGGGTGGGTCGTGAAGACGACGTTTTCTAGCATTCAGTGATGTAGGAGAAACCTTGCCCTCATCCAAGATTTTGGTCAACGGTCATACCCCGACTTTATTTGACCGCGAGCTGAGTTGGTTGGCCTTCAGTCGTCGATTGCTGTATGCGGTAGCTGACTCGCATCAGCCTATTCTCCAGCGCGTTAAGCAGTTGGCCCAAGCCAGCGCTAGCCTGGATGAATACTTCATGGTGAAAGTCCCTATTCTGGAAGCGGCGGCTCCTGCTTGCGATCAGCGCCAGAATCACCCTCAAGTTTGCTTTCAATCCATTGTTCAGGCACTTGTCAGTCGCCAACAGGCCCACTTTGCTGACACCCTAAGGCCACACTTGGCTGCACAGGGCATTCATTTGCAGGATTATGCAACCCTTACCGACATTCAAAAACGACAGCTTCATCATCGTTTTGAAGATGAAATTGCACCCGTTCTAACGACCTTCATAACGCCACCCGGACATCCTATTCCGGATTTCTCTAACCTCAGTTTGAACCTAGCCGTTTGGGTTGCTGACGAAGATGGTGACGCGATCGCCTGGGTTAAGGTGCCTCGCAGTTTGAGCCGCTTTGTCCTGTGGCCCATCCCCAACCAAACAGCTAACTGGGTCGTTATACCGCTGGAGCAGCTAGTGGCCGCTCACCTGCCCCAATTGTTGACCCAATGGCGCATACGGGGGGTCTTTCCGTTTCGCGTGACGCGCAGCGCTGACTCAATCACCCTTAATGCACCAACCGATAGCTGGCTAGAGCATGTCCAGCAAAGCCTTCAGGCAAGGCATCAGCGGAGCAGTGCAGTCCGCTTAGAAATCACACCCACCCTGCCTGATTGGCTCTGCGCTGAGCTGCTGTCGCACCTTCGTTTACAGGCAAAGGCCATCTATCAATTACAGGGGTGGTTGGGGTTAGCCGATCTTCAGGAAATTGCTGAGCTCCCTCGTGAAGACCTACAGGTGGTGCCATGGCAGCCAGCTTTGCCAGCCGCTTTTAAGGCTCGCCCCATCCCATCCATGCTGTCCTTGGGTGCGACAGGTACCGTCATCCACAGTGATATTTTTCAATTACTGGCAACTCAAGACATCCTTTTACACTTCCCTTATCATTCTTTCACCGCAACGGTTGAGCGCTTTGTCACTGAGGCGGCGCGGGATCCGGCTGTCTTGACGATTAAGATGACCCTGTATCGCACCGCTGGCGATGCACCCATTGTGCGATCGCTCATGGAGGCCGCTAAAGCCGGTAAGCAGATTATTGTTTTAGTCGAACTCACGGCCTCTTTGGATGAAGCAACCAATATCCACTGGGCTAAGAGTCTAGAAAAGGCCGGTGCCCATGTTGTCTACGGAGTGGTGGGGCTTAAAACCCATACGAATTTGATCCTGGTCATTCGCCAGGAAGCTGACACCTTGCAGCAATATGCCTATGTCGGCACGGGGGATTACTTGCCCGATCGCCTTCAGCCCTATGAAGACTTGGGATACCTCACAAGTTGCCCAACCATCAGTGCCGACCTGTGCTATCTGTTTAACTTTCTGACGGGATGTTCGCGTCAGGTCGCTTACCAAGCCCTCATGGTCGCTCCGGAAGGGCTCCGCACTCAACTTAAGCAGATTATTGCGGCTGAGATTGATCAAGCCAGCCAGGGACAGCCTGCTCGTTTGATCGTGAAGCTCAATCAGCTTGCCGATTCAGACATGATTGAGACCCTGTATCGCGCTTCGCAAGCTGGGGTGACCATTGACCTGATCGTTCGTGGTGTCTGCTGTTTGCGACCCGGTATACCGGGGCTGAGCGATCGCATTCAGGTCACTAGCCTCCTCGGGCGCTATGTGGAACATAGCCGCATCTTGTATTGCCACAATGGCGGCCAACCGAAAGCCTGGATTGGGACTGCTGACTGGACCCCGCGAGGGCTGAACGAACGGGTAGAGGTGATGGTTCCGATCACCGCACCAGCCCTCATTGCCGATATTGAGCAGCGGCTCCAGCGCTGGCTCATGGATACTCAGCAGGCGTGGCAGCTGCAGCCTGACGGTCGCTACATTCGCCGTCAGGCAGAGCCAACAGAAGCGCCGTTTTCAGCCCAGGATATCTTTATGACTGATGCTAAAGGAACGTCAACCGCTCCTAATAATCCAAGGTCATCGTTCCAAAGTCATCAGCCTTTTCCTGCTGGGAGGCGTGGGAGGGGGGATAAATGATGCTGTTAGGTTCAGACGGGTTACCAGGCTCCCGTAAACGTTGAGCGGAACCTTCTAACGTTTCCACTTGCTGATCAATCAGGCTGAGACGCTCCTGAATTCGCTTTTGACGTTTGACCAAGCCCTCAAGCTCACGTTTAAGCCGTCGTTTTTCTACCGTCAACTTATAGATGTCTAGGTAATGGGAAGCCTCTGACTTTTGCCGAGGCATCGTGCTGACTTTGGGACGAATGCGGCTGGGTGGGTGAGAAGAATACATGAACGTTAAATGACTAGGTACAAGGGCCGGACATCATGCTGTGCTCTGGGCCTATCGGCTGCATAAGCAGACTGGTTAATTTCACCATCAGGAATGGCAGAACTTTACGCAGTAGTTAAAACCAGGCGGTACACGGCGCTATTGCTTTAGCCCTTGAGGCCAGGATACCCGACACCCTTGCAGCTTATCGTTTGCTAGACCCAACGAGCAACGGCGATACATCGCAAGCTTCGGTCTTCTACTTTACATCCTCTACAGTACCCAACCGCAAACCCTTTAGCTCCGTATTGCCTCAGCGCGATCGTTTCACTGGATTACGCAACCTGTTCACCGCGAGGCCACAGCCATGACCGAACACACGACTTTTCAAATCTTTTGGCAGTCCGGTGCGTCCGTTTTAGGATTCTTGCTGCTGATTGTCTTGCTCGCTTAGGAGCCCATGCCGTGAGTTCTCAACACCAGCCAGGGCTTATACGCCCTTGGCACCCGCAAGGGTGTCAGGACCCATGCCCTGAGCCCCTTGATGACATCTAAAATCGCGGCACTGGCATAAGAACACGCCAGCGCTGAATCAAACAGAGGTTCAGCTTGCGCGTTCACGACAAGCGAATTTCATCTTTAGAAATTACCAACTAATTGCCCTGAAGTAGTTGATTTGAACTATTTTTAGTGAGTTGGCTTTACTTTCCCAATTTCTGTTGGCAATAAACATTTTTTTGCCTCAAAGGCGTCAATCTCTTGCGATGAAAGGGTTGTCACTTTTCAGAAAAAAAAGAATAGGAAACCCGCAATTTCCTTTACAAAACTTTGTTGCGCGGGATTAGTTAAATCTTCGCTTCCACACTTTGTCCACAGTTTTTCCTAGGTTTTTCCACAGGGTAATTGGGGATCACGTTTGTTTTCGTTGAGCTGTGGATTTTGGCCTTGCGAGTTTCCACAATGACCCTGCCCACAGGCAATTTGCAAATTATGACGCGACAATGGCTGGAAACCTGATTGACTCGTTCCTGACGTTTCTAAAAATCGAGATTTGGATTTTTTTCAACATTGACAGTACTCGGTCAGTATAGGCAGAATGATGCGACCGGAAGACGTTGCGCCTGTGATGGCGGTGGCTGAATCCTCTGCTGTGCTTGGGGAGGATAGGGCTACTTGCATTACGGAGGTGCTGTTTTCCGCTGTTCGCGCCTGAGGTTTAAAGGAGGATTGGATGGGCGGTCCTATGGTTAGCTTATTGGTAGAAGTTCCAGAGGAGCTTCACGAGTCTCTACAGCGATATCTCGATACTCATCCTGCCTGGAATCAACAACGTGCTTTTTGCGCTGCTCTATCGCTTTTCTTAATGCAAAACGGGAGTGGCGATCGCCGTGTTAACCGCATCTACTTAGATACGTTGTTTGATTTCGCAGCATAAGCAAAACCAGAGCGGGAAGGTTCTAGAACGGTCTAGCATTCCCGCTTTTGAGGCTCTATTTGGGGTGCCATTGTAGTCTTCTAGCGGCTGTCATCATTTAGAACTTGAATCCTCATGCTGAAAGTGGTTCAGCCCCTAGCTAGTTTTACAGAGCGGGCGCGGCAATGCCTTATACCGCAAGGCTTTCGAGTTTAATTGATGACGCGCCCTAGGGATTCTGTCAAATACTGACGCCTGTTTACAAAAATCGGCGCTGATTAGGAGTGCATGACGGTGCGATCGCGCCCCTTATTTTTGGCGGTGTAAAGCGCACGATCCGCGATGTCGATCAGGGAATTGGGAAAATTATCGAAATCGGGAATGATGGAAGCTGCACCAATGCTTAACGTTACAATACTGGCGACTTGCGAGCCGCAATGGGGAATGGCCAAATTACTGACTGCCGTATGCACCCGCTCGGCAACGGCCTGCGTACCCGCAGCATCCGTTTCAGGCAGTAACAGGACAAACTCTTCACCACCATAGCGAGCAACCAAATCGGCTGACCGCCAAATGCTGTTGCGCAAGCTTTGACAAATATCTTGCAAACAGCGATCGCCAGCTAAATGTCCGTACACGTCGTTGTATTGCTTGAAGAAATCAATGTCACAGAGCAGTAACCCGAGAGGGCGACGGTTGCGAGCTAGGCGGCCCCACTCACGCTCGAGAATCTCTTTAAAGTAGCGACGATTGGCTATCTGCGTCAGGCCATCAATACTCGCCAACGTCTGCAAATCGCGATTAGCATCTGCCAGTCGCTGATTGATCGCAGCTAGCTCATTGCGAAGCTCTCGTTCTTTAAGCACTTGACGGACACGATGGCGCAGCACGACTAAGTGAATCGGCTTGAGCGTGTAATCTGTTGCGCCAACCGAAAATGCTAGATCAACCGATTGCTTATCGGCTAAACCCGTAATCATGATGATCGGTGGGCATTTGTCTTTCAGCAGAGCCTTGAGTTCGGCGCAGCAGGTAAACCCGTCCATAATGGGCATCTGTGCATCTAGGAGAATAAGATCCTGACGGTCTTCCTGGGCCGTTGCTAGGCACTCTTCACCCATGCGAGCTTCAATAACCTGATGACCATCTCGCTGCATGGCAAACTTTACAAAGGCGCGTGTGGTAGCGTCATCATCCACAATCAAAAGCTTAGCCATGAGGAGTTTGTAAGTGTTTCTCTAAAGATCAGGGGCATCTTGCTCAGTGTGCCCTAGCCTCTTTAGGGACCCATCACTTTGCCAAAGCCCGCTGTTTGCCATGAAGCTTCTGAGGTTTACCCAAGCAAAAGACAGCCCTCAACGACGCAACTGGGCTTGATCCTATTCAGGTAACGATCGCAGTGGCTGCAACGGGGGGTTGAAGTCAAAGTTCTGGAAGTCAAAGTTCTGGTCGATATGGCTTTTGGCAGTATGGCTTTGCGCCAAGGTGGCCGTCACTTTAGCCTCTTCAGTAGGTGGACACAATTTATCTGAGTATATGTAGGTTGCGGTTGAGGAACGAAACCCAACACCTGCATGGGTTACGCTAAAGCTAACCCATCCTACAAATAATTAAGCCTTCCTACTCAACATATTGGAACTACCGCTCAGCAGACTTCCAAATTTGCTCTTGCAAGACAAGGGCGGTGAGATGACTCATGGATAACAAAACGGCTGCGATCGCTAAAACATAGCTGTGTAGGGCATACATATGCTGCAAGGTAATACTGCTGATACCACTACCACCCGACAATATTTCACGCAGCATCGATCCGACCCAGGGAATTGAGCCCACAATGCTGAGCTCCAGCTTGAACCGCCAAAAGCCAATTTGATTCCAATTCAAGACAATGGCCGTCCAACTGAGGCCGATCGCACTCAAGGTTAAAAGGATGCCGCTGAACCAGCTCAGTAACCATGGCAGCAAAAACTGACGCCCTAAAAACATCACG
This sequence comes from Cyanobacteria bacterium J06638_28, assembly GCA_039819045.1. Classification (GTDB taxonomy): domain Bacteria; phylum Cyanobacteriota; class Cyanobacteriia; order Phormidesmidales; family Phormidesmidaceae; genus SIO1E4. The sequence goes on along the minus strand of JBCBSR010000002.1, from coordinate 302,400 downwards.
ACAATCTGGACTAGGGCTAAAACAATCAGGCCGTTACCCGCAATATTGTGCAGGCTCAGAATCAGGGAACCGCTGGGGATGTCATGGGCGATCGCGGTGAGCGATCGATGTGCGCCCACAGCTGTCGGCTGATAATAGAAGGCAATTAAAACGCCTGTCAAAGCGGCCAGGCCACACAGCGTCAACTCGGCAACGGCTAGCAGCGTGGCTACCCGCTGGAGGAAGCGAGGCCCAGCTGCTAGTGAAGGGAGGTGTGAGGGCGTGGATTCTCCTTCAGGAGCGATTTCAAGCTTATAGGGACTAATTTTTATACCTTTGAGCTTTGCCCAAACTTGAGTCGCCACAATAACGGTACTGACGTAGACAAAGAAATAAAGGAGTCGCCAACGAAAAATTAGATTGGCTCGCCAAGGTGAATATCGTTGCTGTAGAACGGGGCGAGCAGAAACAATGTCTCTGAGCCAGTGCTGATAGTCATTCCAGACGGTCGGAAATGTGCTGACGAAGTTACTCATTCGATGGGCTAGTTCCAGATTCTGGTTCCTCATTTCACGCCTCCTTCGGTGCAGGCATCCAACCAGCAACGGTTTCCAGAAGCTTCTGCTTTGCTTCTAGCGCCAGAGCTCCAGTTCCTGTGATTTGGTAGTATTTGCGCCGAGCGCCGGTGTGCTCCTCGGGCAGTTCACTACCCCATTCGGACTTCACAAAGCCCTTTTGCTCTAGTTTTTTCAGATTGGGGTAAAGCGAATTGAACCCTATCTGCTTACCCCCACTTTGCTCGATCGCTTCCATAATTTCTAAGCCATATCGCTTCCGAAAACGCAGCGCTGCCAATATAACTTCCTGATTGGGCGTCAATTTCAAATCTTGCTCACTCATTGTTGGTTGGTTCAGGAAATATCTAAACAAAGGACATTTGTCCAAATATATCTCTATATCCAATATATGGATAGTTGCTTGCCAGAAATCACTGAAACCCATGCTTACCCAGGTTCAGCAACGCCCGCATGGCCTTGCCGAAAGCTTATTCATCCTTTTGCCTTCTGCCTTCTACCTTTATCGCGACTGTCGCATCGTCTTCGTGATGGCCTTCCAACGACGTTTACTGTTGAGCTGAGCATGACGATCGCGCCGCTGATCCATCCACTGCTGCTCGCGCTGGAGTTTCTGATAGCTGTTCAGGCGCTTGGGATCCAGGGTGTTGGCAGCGATCGCTGCTTGTACGGCACATCCGGGCTCCTGCTGATGCTGACAATCCCGAAATCGACAATTCTCAGCCAGGGCCGTGATGTCGCTAAACGCCTCCTCCAATCCTGTATCGGCAGACCAGAGCTGCAGTTCCCGCATTCCTGGTGTGTCAATCAATAGTGCGCCGGAGGGCAGTGGCAACAACTGACGATGGGTTGTTGTATGTCTTCCCCGACTGTCATCCAGACGTACCGCCTGCGTCGTCTGCTGATGGGTGTCGAGGAGATAGTTCGTCAGCGTTGATTTCCCTACCCCAGAGGAACCAACTAGCGCCACGGTTTTGCCAGGGGCAAGATAGGCATCCAAGGCATCCAAACCTTCGCCGGTGACAGCACTGATGGGATGCACAGGCACGGCGATCGCCACGGTTGCCACCTCAGCCAAGATGTCATCCAAATTAGGACACCTATCCGCCTTATTCAAAACAACGACCGGCATAGCACCGCTGTCCCATGCCGTTACGAGATAGCGTTCAATACGCCGCCGATTAAAGTCCCCATCCAGCCCAGACATGAGAAACACCGTGTCAACATTAGCCGCCACGATTTGCCCTGCCGTTTGAGTGCCTGCCGCCTTGCGCACAAACTGACTTTTACGCGGCAGTACATGATGAATGGTGACCGGATCATCGGTTTCATGTGGCTCTACCGCAACCCAATCCCCAACCGTGGGAAACGCTTGGGCATCTTCAGCCTGATAGCGAAATTGCCCCGTCACTTCAGCCGCCTGTTCACCCAGTTCGGTATACACGCGATAGCGTTCTCGGTGTTCTAGCACAACCCGGCCTACTATCAGCTCACCCTGAGCCAGCTCTGCAAATGCAGAATCAGCGCTGCTGCCAGGGCACCAGCCAAAATCAATTAAATTCAATGTCTTTTCCTCTAAGAAATCCTTACAGGGCAAGGTTCTGAGAGGTACTAATACAAGCCAGTAAAAGCTACCCTGTCAGTCTGAGTGTCTTGCTTGCGGCGCTGGATACTCACACTCCGAAGGGTTAGCTTATTTCTGCCATGCATTACGCGTGAAAAGTGTAATGACCTCTGACCTTGCCAGTTAAGCAGTTGTAGTGGATTCTGTTACCGACTCAGCCATGACGCACCTCCTGGGTGTTGCGAGGGACTCAGCCAAGTATAGCGAGGAGCCGAGGATAAATGACAGTAGCTGTTTGTCTAGGCAGCTAAGAACTCTGGATTGGAGAACTCATAGACCTGATCAATGTTTAGATTCCGTGAGTGGCCCAGTGATCATCCACGAATACATCAGCCTTGCAGTATCCTGAGAGCTAAAGTTGCGGAATTGTCACAATCGTGAAGGCTATCAACCCTCCCTGTTATTCCTGCTGGCTACCAAAGCTGCAAGTCCACTGGCTATTGCTAGTGATGGTGAGTGTTTTGGGGTTTGCCGGAATTGAATTATGGATGGGGACCCTGAGCCATAGTTTGACGCTGCAAGCGGACTCAGGCCATATGCTGGCCGATGGCATGGCGATTGGGATGGCCTTAGCCGCAGCGTGGGTTGCTCGGCGATCGCCTGTTAAAACCCACAATACGCGACTAGAACTGTGGGCCGCATTGATTAATGGCCTAGGACTCTTAGCAATGGCGGGTTGGATTGCCCGCGAAGCACTGGCCCATCTGCACGGCCAACCGACTGAAATTTTGAGCCTGCCGATGCTGGTGACGGCACTGTTGGGGCTCATCATCAACAGCCTGAATTTGTACTGGCTCCATGGTGACGTGCATCAGGATTTGAACGTGCGCGGCGTCTTTCTGCATATCATGGCCGATCTTTTAGGTTCCGTCGGGGCCATCTTAGCGGCACTGGCCGTGACCTTTCTCCGGTGGATGTGGGCCGATGCATTGATTGGGGCCGTCGTTGCCTGCGCGATCGCGCTGAGTGCTGTACCCCTGCTGCTACAAAGTCTACGCCACATCTTCACACCCAAACAGGCAGCGACTCCTCTGAATTTGGAACCCCAGTCCGGCTGGTTAGAAGTCGGCAAAACCGATTTGTCCTGTCTCATTGCAAAAGAGGAATCCTGACTTCTGGCTCCCTACCCCAACCCCAACGTCCCAACTTAAACGCGATACCGCACCTACGTTAAAAGATTTGTAGGTTTACAGCAGGCCGTGTCTTTACCTTGTCACTCTTATATTGTGATGCTTAGTTGCAGTTACGGATAGTGCCAGTCCTTGTGTAGGCAGCACACAAGCTGACAAGGCGTTACCGAACAACAGACATACGGAATACAGGGTGTATTCCCTGTATCTATAGGGTGTAGATGGCAAAACAGCGATCGCTGAATAATGGATTTGAGGCGCTTTATCGAAATACCTATGCAGATATCAGGAAAGCAAACTCTCAGGACTTCCCTGGCTGTAACATTAACGTGTTTAGGGCTAGCCGCCTGTGACGGCTCCTCTAGCAATCAAGGCTTTGAAGTGAATGTCTTGGTGGGCAGCGCTCTCCATGACTTTTGCGAAGCAACTGCCACCCAATTCAATGCCCAAAATCCGGCATTAGAGGATGGCGAAGCGTTTTACGTCACCTGTGCGGCAGCGGGAAGTGGCGATGTGGTGAATCAGGTTTTGACTCACGCGCAACAGCTACAATCCGGTGCGTTATCCCCCGATGAACCCGGTATTCCGACCCTAATTTCCGTCGATGGGGAAATCTATCACAGTCAGCTTATTTATCAGATGGATCAGCTTTTTCCGGGGCAAAATTATGTTCCTCCGGTGACGGATGCGCCTCTGCTGACCTACAGTCCCATGGTGTTTATGGTGCGGGAAGATTTGGCGTCCAGCGTCCAATCCGTTGATGATCTCTTTGTGTCGCTCACCACTGCCGAAACCCATCAAGATTTAGATGCCGCCAGTTCACCCCAAGAGATTTTCTTTGTTCACACGGCACCGACGCGCTCCAATTCGGGTTTGCAAACCCTCGTAGCCCAGTTCGCCTCGGTTTCGGGTAAACGTCCCGAAGACATTACAGCGGCGGACGTGAGTCAGTATCAGGCTGACATTCAGAAAATTCAGAACAAAATTACCCGCTACGGCGTTTCTACCAGTTCGCTGGCCCAATCAATGGCCGAAAATGGGCCATTCTGGGCGTCGATTGGGTCTGTCTATGAGTCTTCCGTGATTAAGGCCAATACAAATTTGCCAGCGGGACAGCCCAAATACGTTGCGGTGTATCCCAAAGCGACCTTCACTTCAAACATGCGCGGTATTTTGCTCAATACGCCCTGGGTAGATGAGCAGGAAAAGGCTGCTGCCGAACAGTTTTTGGATTATCTTCAGCAGCCTGAGGCGCAAACGGTGGCTGCTGATTTAGGGCTGCGTCCGGGAACGCCCGGTGTTGCCTTAGGGAACAAGTTCACCCCCAATTTCGGTGTGGATTCCCAAGCGAGCTACGACTCCTACCGTCCACCAGAACCGGCCGTGGTTGAAACGATGTTGACCGCGTGGTCCGATTCAGCGAAAAAACCCTCTTTGGTCGTCATCGTGGTGGATTCTTCCGGCTCCATGGAAGGTGACAAACTGCCCGCCGTCCAGAACACCCTGCAAACCTACCTCACCACTCTGGGGCCGAAAGATCAGGTGGCCCTGATTGACTTTGATGGTGAATTACGAGCTCCCATCGAGGTAGACGCTTCACCGCAGGGGCAGCAGCAGGGGTTAGCCTTTATCAGCAGTCTAGAAGCAGATGGCGGGACACGCCTCTATGATGCTTCGTTGATAGCCCGTGATTGGCTGCGAGAAAACCTGCGGGCCAATGCGATTAATGCGGTGTTGGTGCTGACGGATGGTGAAGATTCAGGCTCCGATATCTCATTCGATACCTTGCTCACAGCCTTGCAAGAATCCGACTTCTCGACGGATGAACGGATTGCTTTTTTCACCATCGGCTATGGGGATGAGGGTGACTTTAACCCAGATGTATTGACCGAGATTGCCGAGGGCACTGGAGGCTACTACGCTAAGGGTGATCCGGCTACGATCGCCCGTCTCATGCAGGATATTCAACTGGAGTTTTAGGGGAAAACTATCCATGAAGTTAGCTAATCCCCTCGCCTATCCCCTTGCCATGATTGCAGGTGGTGCTTTTCTCGTTATGGGTGTGCGGGTTTTGCAGTTGCCTAGCGTCTTGGCTTTGCCGGGCGCAGGCTTAGTCGCCACTGCTGGAGCCGCTGTTCTCAAAGGTCGCGAACCGGCAACTTTGGGACTCGATAATCCAGGGTTGGAGCGAGAACTATTGCAGGCCCGCGAACGATCGGAGCAGCTCGTAGAGCAGGCCGATGAATTGCAGGCGGAATCGGTCAGGCTGTTGACCGAAACCCATCAGGTTGAACTGTTGGGCATTGTGCAGTACGCCTGTGATCACACCCGCGAGCTGCCAACCAAGTTGGATACCCTCGCCCAACGGCTGAATAGCAAAGGGTCGATCCTTTCGCTGGAAGATTTGCAGAAGCAGCTCCAGGAAGCCCAGCACAAACAGCGCACCAGCGCAGGGGTGGCCGAGGCCCAATGGCAGCGGCTTGTGGCGAGCTTGGAGCGCAACATAGCCCTAGCCCAACAGGGCGAAGATGCTCGGGAAGCCCAGGTGGTGAATATTTCTACCCTGATTGTGGATGCCGCTGGGGTTTTACAGCAGTTGCAGAACAAGCTGCGCACTGCTGACCTGAACAGCAGCAGTCAAACCGAGGAGCTGCGGCAACTGGGTTTGGAACTCAATAACATGCAAGAGAATATGGATGTGCTGCTGACGGCTTCTTAAACGTTTATGGCGTAATTCCTAGCGTGCTTTGGGTGGCGGGGAGTCAGGAAGTGGGGGAGTCAGGGAGTGGCCACATTAGTTGGGGTTGGGTCGGGTGGAATTGCAGGTATCCGGGGAGAATGAATGATGGCAAATGGCTCCAAAATGATTGCGTCTGTGGGGATTGCGATCGCGTCGCTCGGTCTGGCCTATGCGCCGCTGCCAGGGGTCAATCGATCTATCACGGTAGTGAGTGGCTCGGAATTGCAGGAACCGCTAGCTGTCCTGGAAACACGCTTTGAAGCTGCTCATCCCAACATTGATCTCAAGATTGAGATTCAGGGATCCCAGGACATGGTCAACAACTATTTGGATGATCAAAACGACTTCACGCCTACGGTTTTGATTCCGGCCAATGGTCAGCTGCTGGAGGAACTGGCGCAGCGCTGGATTACGCAGGTGGGCGAAGAGCCCTTTTATGAGGAGCCTCAGCCGATTGCCAAAACGATGCTGGTGGCTGTGATTTGGCCGGAGCGTGGGCAGGCACTGTTTCCCAACGGCACCTTTGACTGGCTGCGTCTGGAAGAAGCCCTTACGAAAGGTGCTTGGTCAGAGCTGGGGGGCAATTCCGACTGGGGGAGTTTTGACTTTGTGACAACGGATCCAAGTCGTTCTAACAGTGGTCAATTGATACTAGCCCTCTGGTCCCAGGAAAAGCTGGGTGCTCAGCCGCTCAACCTTGCCAATCTCAATACGCCTCCAGTGGGCGATTTGTTTGGCGTAGTAAAAAAGTCAGTGTACCAGCCCCCTCGTTCCACCGACATTTTGCTCCAGGAATTTATTACCCGTGGCCCCAATGATGCCGATGTGGCGATGGTGTATGAAAGCATTGCCCTCTTTCGCTGGGAGCAAGCGGGTCAGAGCCAAGGGAAATCTTACCAGGTCTACTATCTGAATCCGACCATTGAGACAGTTTCAACCGCCGCGATCGCCCGCCGCGACATCAGTTCTGGGCAAGCAAAAGCCGGTCAGCAATTTATTGATTTCCTGACGGCACCCGAGCAGCAAGAAGTCTTTGTCCAACATGGCTTCCGTCCGGTGAATGCCCAGGTGGATTTACAAAGTGTACCGAATAGCCCGTGGAGTCAAAACATTCCTGGGGTGGAGCTACAGCCTTCGGTGCAAGCGACCAATCCGCCTGAGCGCGAACTCATTAATGAAGTCATTCGTCTCTGGCAGCGAGCCAATTAGGTGTTTTTGAGTTTTAAGTGCTGAGTGTAGCCGCTCGGAATTTAAGCCGCATCAGATTTAGTGCTTGAAGTACCTGCGAGGGTAGCCAACAGGATAGAATTGAAAGCTGTTGCTCGACATTGTTCGGCACTACACAGGCTGTTGTTTTGGAACCAAACTCTCCATGATCCGTGAAGTTTTCATGCCCGCTCTGAGCTCGACTATGACAGAAGGCAAGATTGTTTCCTGGGTGAAATCCCCTGGAGACAAGGTAGAGAAAGGCGAAACGGTTGTGATTGTAGAGTCCGATAAAGCCGACATGGACGTTGAATCCTTTTACGAAGGGTATTTGGCCGCTGTCGTGGTGGATGCGGGTGAAGTCGCCGCAGTGGGTAACGCGATCGCGCTTTTGGCTGAATCGGAATCCGAAATGGATGCGGCGAAGGCTAAAGCCGCTGGACTGGATGGTGGCGCTGCTACCACCCCTGCGCCTGTAGCCGCACCCAGCACACCCGCACCTGAACCGACTGCAACCGCTGCAACCGCTGCAACCGCCCCTCAAAATGGTAGTGCCGTTCGCAGTGGCCGCACGGTCATTTCGCCCCGCGCTCGCAAATTAGCGAAAGAACTGAAAGTTGACCTGGCTACGGTTCAAGGCAGTGGCCCTCACGGTCGGATCGTGGCCCAAGATGTGGAACTCGCGGCGGGTAAAACACCTACGCCAACTGTTACATCCACTCCGAGTGCAGCACCAACTGCAACGCCAGTTGCAGCCCCGGCACCAACCCCAGCCCCGGCACCAACCCCGGCTCCCGCTGCGCCGGGTGAGCTAGTCCCGTTCAATACTTTGCAGCAGGCGGTTGTCCGCTCGATGGTTGCCAGCGTTTCGGTGCCCGTCTTCCGCGTTGGCTACACCATTACCACCAATGCTCTGGATACCCTCCACAAGCAAATTAAGTCCAAGGGCGTCACGATGACGGGGCTGTTGGCTAAAGCTGTCGCCGTCACCCTGCAAAAGCATCCCTTACTTAACGCTAGCTACGCGGAGCAAGGTATTCAGTACAGCAGCAGTATCAACATTGCCGTCGCCGTCGCGATGGAAGGCGGCGGCCTGATTACGCCGGTGCTCCAAGGGGCTGACCAAATGGATATTTACTCCCTATCGCGCACCTGGAAGGATTTGGTTGCCCGTTCCCGCTCGAAGCAACTACAGCCAGATGAGTACTCTACTGGCACCTTTACGCTGTCTAATCTGGGCATGTTTGGCGTGGATAAGTTTGATGCGATTTTGCCGCCTGGCCAGGGTTCAATCCTCGCGATCGGGGGGGCTAAGCCCACCGTCGTAGCTACGCCCGATGGCATGATGGGTATCAAAAAGCAGATGCAAGTCAATATCACCTGTGACCACCGCATTATCTACGGTGCCGATGCCGCCGCTTTCCTCAAGGATTTAGCCGCCCTGATCGAAAACGAGCCCCAGTCGCTAACGCTGTAGGCAAGTCATCTAATGGTTTGTCAGATCTGAAGTTAGGGCGCGTCATCAATTAAAGCCAGAATGCTTGCGGTATAAACATTACCGCGCCCGCTCCGCAAAATCAGCCAGGGGCTGAAACATTCTCGGCACAAAGACTTGATCGTTAAATGATGACAGCGCCTAGAGGGTGGCAGACCAAAAAGCTAAGGGGTCAGAGAGGCAGAAAGACAGGGGAGAAATTCCTCTCCCTTTTGCAGCGGCCCCATTTTGACTGAGCTTGAAATGTCCACATGTCGCACATCCTAAACTTGGATTGCTCACTCATACCCATTCTCTAAGCATGGGTATCACTCCCTCACGCCCCTACTCCCTCGCCCGGATCGCTCCAGCCATAAGAAACGGTACCTGCCTCTCATAACGTCGGGATTCGCACTACTCTGTTAGAGTCCGTGGAGACTAAAGAGGGCATCATGAGCATTCAAACGCCAGAGTGGGTTAAGCACGCCGTCTTTTATCAAATCTTTCCGGATCGATTTGCCCGGACCCAACGCCACCTTGACCACCCTGAGATGGCAGTGCCCTTTGAACCTTGGGATTCTCCCCCAACGATGTATGGCTACAAGGGCGGTGATCTTTGGGGGGTGATTGAAAAACTCGACTATTTGCAGCATTTAGGCATCACAGCCCTCTACTTTACGCCCATTTTCCAATCCGCGAGCAACCATCGCTATCATACTCACGACTACTACCAGGTGGATCCGCTATTGGGGGGTAATGAAGCCTTTCAAGATCTGCTGGAAGCGGCCCATCAGCGGGATATTCGCATTGTGCTGGATGGCGTCTTTAACCATGCGAGTCGTGGCTTTTTCTACTTCAATGACATTTTGGAAAATGGCCCCAATTCCCCCTGGCTGGAATGGTTCAAGGTCGAGAGTTGGCCATTATCCGCCTATGACGGTGCCAAACCCGCCAACTACACGAGCTGGGTCAATAACCGCGCACTGCCTCAGTTCAACCATGGGAATCCTGCGGTGCGGGAATATATTATGCGTATCGGCGAATATTGGATTCGCCAGGGGGTCGACGGTTGGCGACTAGATGTCCCTTTTGAAATTCAAGAACCGGGCTTTTGGCAAGAGTTTCGCGATCGCATCAAAGCGATCAACCCCGAAGCCTACATTGTGGGGGAAATTTGGGAGCCGGCTCAGCAATGGTTGGATGGCACCCAGTTTGACGGGGTCATGAATTACCTCTTCACCGGAGCCACGATGGCCTTTGCCGGGGGCGATCGCGTTGTGATGGACTACGCTGAGCCCCCGCCATACTATCCCTACCCTGCTTTAGATGCAGCGGGCTATCGCGCCAAAATAGAGGAACTGCTGGCCCTTTATCCTTGGGAAATTCAACTCACTCAGCTCAACCTACTGTCCAGCCATGATGTGGCTCGGGCGCTATCTGTAATGGGGGCCGATCAGGCCAGCCTGGAATTAGCTGTACTGCTGCAAATGACGTTCCCTGGGGCTCCCTGTGTCTATTACGGGGATGAAGTGGGACTTCAGGGTGGACTTGATCCGGATTGTCGGTGGGTGTTTCCAGAAGAGGCGGTTTGGCATCAGGCTCTTCTAAATCACCATAAGGCTCTCATCGAACTACGCCATCGTTATGCGGCTCTTCGTACAGGACAATACATTCCTTGTACAACTGACGGACAGCTTTATGGGTTTGAACGGCGCGACGATCACTCATCACTCATCGTACTGGTAAACACAGGGGAAGCTCCGGTCAAGATTGCGACTAAAACTTTGGTGGAGGATTCTCCGGATCGAATCCAGGTTCTGTATGGCCCGATGACGCTACAGCCGACGACGAATCAGGTAGCTGGCTCGGTAACTGTGCCGAGTCGCTCGGGTGGGATTCTGCTGCATGCAAATGGGATTCCGTCGAATTAACTGGCGTCACTGAAGGTTTAGGGATTTCCCCCGGACGTTGAAAAATGAGGGTCAGTAGGGTGATGACCGTTAGGGGAATCACAAACAACAACATGACGTTGCTGAACACATCTAGCTGGTCATGGCCCACAGCATCTAACCCCAGATAGGCGGCATAAGCAACGTAATAGCTGATAAACAGCATGCCTTCCCAGCGGGAGATGCGGTTGCCGGTTGAGAAAATGGGTAAGCAGGCGATCGCTACGGCCATCATCACCGGCAAATCAAAGCTCAGGGCTGCTTGTGAAACGGAAATATCTGCGATCGTCGAGGTCACGCCCAAAACGGTCAGGATATTGAAAATGTTGCTGCCCACGACATTGCCAACCGCAATATCCCGCTCGCCTCGATAGCAGGCCACTAGGGAGGTGGCTAATTCCGGCAGGGAAGTCCCAACGGCCACAATGGTTAAACCAATAATCAGCTGACTGACTCCCAACGCTTCAGCCACAGAGGTTGCACCATAAACCAGGAAGTTGGCCCCAACGGTCAGCAAAATCATCCCTACTAGCAGCATTAAGGCATAACGGAGAATTTGCCGCCAGTTAACCGGCCCCGACGCACCGTACTCCTGAGCATATTCCGCCTCAACCGCCGCGTCCGACTCGCGCCTGCTCTGAAAGACTAGGAAGCTCGTGTACAACACACCACCGACCAAAAAAATTATCCCGTCCGTACGGCCCAACGTGCCATCGGCTGCAAATAGCAGCAAAAGCCCCGTGACGCCAATCATAATGGGAACGTCTAGGCGAATCAGCTGTTGCGCCACCGTTAAAGGCACAATCAGCGCCGCAATCCCTAGAGTCATCAAAACATTGAATACATTACTACCAATGACATTCCCCAAAGCAATTTCGGGTTGCCCAACATAGGAGGCTTGGATGCTAACCGCCAATTCTGGAGCACTGGTGCCATAGCTAACTACAGTGAGGCCAATAATGAGGGGCGACAAGCCAATGACAGCCGCTATTTTGACCGCTCCTTGCACAAAGCTCTCCGCGCCAATCACAAGGAGTACTAAGCCGACTAACAGAGAAAGGACGAAAACAAAACCCATAGTTGAGGCAAAAAACAGCGTGTGGAAATTGGTAGGTTTGAACGTTGTTGAGCTACAGGTCGATCAAGAATCACTAGCGATAAGTATTTGGATGGCTCAGCCTTGGCACAAATGCGCCGCAGACGTGTGCGTCGCAACCTGCACTAAGGTTTGAAGCATAACTTACCCCGCCAGGGCTCAATCCTGATGAGGTTAGATGCCTAGGTGGCCCTGCTTATCATGCTAGGTCACATTGTTGTCTTAGCCGACTTCTCTAAAATGTTGACACTTTGGTTAAAGATTTCATAAGGCAATCTGCTATGTCCCCCTTATCGAACGTTCGCACAGTCTAATCTATGTCACTGGCTCCTTGGCGTACCCCGTTGTCCCGCGCACTTCACCGTAATCGAAGTCGTGCTTATAGTCGTTATCCCCAAATGGCAACCGTTAGACCGAATGGGCAACCGGCCAATCGGACTGTTGTCTTCCGCACTTTTCTCCCTGAAACGAACTACCTCACTTTCGTAACAGATGTACGCAGTGAAAAGATTCGGGATTTAGCGGTGAATCCAGCGGTCGAAATCTGTTGGTACTTCACCCAAACTCGGGAACAGTTTCGCCTGCACGGCACGATCGAGGCCATTACTCAAGCTACAGCCACGACAACCCAGCAGGCGATTCGCCAGCAAGCATGGGAAGCCATGTCGGCTAAGGGGAAACAGCAGTTCTTTTGGCCCCATCCAGGTCAGCCCAGAGCAACCGAAGGCTTTGAGGAAGTGGACATTCCCGTTCATCCGGTCGATACCTTCGCCGTTCTGGTATTAGACCCCACCACCGTTGATCATTTGGAGCTGAAGGGGGAGCCACAAAATCGCTATCAATATGCGCGGCAAGCGGATGGTTCTTGGGTTATGCAAGCCGTTAATCCTTAAGTTTCAGAGATAGGAATACATCACGACCGAAGAGCTGAGTGATGAGGTAAATACACAGCGTTTTAGCCTTTAGAACTAATGCAACAGTTCTGGAGGTAAGCGACAAGCCAATCATGAAGCTGGTACAGCAGCTCTACCAGTCATTGAAATACCGATAAAACTCACGGAGAAAATCGCTATCCACAAAGGAGTTCTCGCTCCACTCGTAGTAGGTGTATTCATCCACCCAGAGTGAGCCGTAGGAGTCACCCCCATCTGTCAACTTCTCATTCTTGCCACTCCCTAATTTAAAGGTGCTGGGCAAGTGTCCTACTGGTGCATTGAGGTCACAGGGTACCTTTTCATGGCGTTGAAATGTCCACTTGCCAGTATGCGAAGAATGCCGATCACGATATTGCCGACTTTTCCAGCCCACTAGAGCGGCAAACGTTTCCTCTACCTTCTCTAACGAATTTCGATGATGGTAATAATGTTGATATTCAACGATCTCTTCACAACCCTTGTACAAACTGTTTTGGTCAAGTTCATGGTAGAGCTTAGCTTGTACGCTAAAGCCAAAACGATTGCCGCTACACAAGCGCCACAATCGATCAATGATCATCAGGTCTGAGGCTGGCAGCCCCGCTAGTTCTTGACGAGGCATCCAACCTTCTGTCAGTTCAGCAAGGCTCAACATCGAGTCATAGGTAACGGCATCAGCTTGCTCCCATCCACCAGCAATCAAATGTTTGAAGAGGGGTTCATAGTCAATGTTGACAAACGATGTCGGCAGTTCCAACTCCTTGCCTTTTCGCTCAGCGATACGTCTTCTAGGGTTTGCCAAAAGTCTTGGCTGACCTGATGTGGCACAGGTTTATTGCTACTATCGGGGAATTGCGGCATGGGTTTAGCGATATTTTGAGCAGTACCGATCAGTTTGATTAAAGGCTCCCAGATTGAGGGAATTTAGGGAGCTGACAAACTGAATGCGGCGATAGGCTGTAAGCCTTTGCGTAAGCAGTCGTTTCCACCGAAGCATCATTCCAATTTCTCACCGCTGAGGATGAAAATGGGATCGATCGCACGAAAGATTTGCTGATAGCCGCGCGTTTCCAGACGATTAACAGCCGGCTGCACGATTTCGACGTTCCGCACCCGCAGCTCGGCAAAGGTTTCCGAAATGCCATAAAGCGTTTCGAGCGTGCCCGTGGTCACCACAATACGTCCACCCGCAGGCAAGTAATCCCAGGCTGACTGAAGCACTTCCTTCATCGCCCGCCCCCCTTCGATCAAAATACAGTTCGGTTGGGGGGGTAAATCGTTCAAACAATCCGGCGCTAATCCCTCCACCACATCGACATTTTCAAGGCCGAAGCGATCGCAGTTCTTGCGAATCAGGTTAGCCACCTCTTCATCCCGTTCCACCGCCACCACTTGTCCTTGAGGACACAGCAATGCTGCTTCCACCACCAGCGTGCCAGTCCCAGCCCCTAAATCCCACAAACGTGCTTTGGGCGTCAGCCGCAAAGCCCCAATCATCAACAAGCGAACTTCGCGCTTGCTGATGGGAATGCCGGGTAACTGCTCAAATAAATGGTCTGGAATACCGGGCGTTACATAGGGCCAAAGAGAGGACATAGAGAGTTAGTGATAGGGGATCAGCTCTGCATTTAGCTTGCGGGTTGAATCGATAATCTGCAAAGTCTGCAAGGTTGGATCAGCGCTGCCGGTAATGACGCCGCCAGCCTTATGAACCTGCTGCAAGTAGGTTACAGCCGATTGGGTAATCCGTTCGCCGGGTAGCAGTACCGGAATTCCTGGCGGATAGGGACAAAGCGTAGCGGCACTAATTTGGCCCACAGCATGGTCGATTGCGATCGCTCGTGCTGGTGCAAAAAATGCTTCGCGAGGCGATAGCGGGGGTTCTGCTAGCAGCTTGCCAAACCAAGCTACATTAGGGGCGTCCTTAAACGTTGCATTGGGTAGAGTGGTCGCGGTTTGCACTAGCTTCGCAAGCGCCTGCACCAGTCGCTTACCATCCGCCCTGGAATTACCCAAACTAAAGATAAAAGCTAACTGACGTAGCGTGGGGAGTTCAGCCGTGACGCCCAACGTTTCATGGAGCCATTCATCGGCGGTGAATCCAGTAATGTTCAGGGCGGACACATCCACCGTAAGTCGGGTCAGGTCGAGTTGAAAGTTGCCCGGTAGCAACGCTACCTGCTCTGGCGTCAGACATGGGAATAGCGCTAAGTTGGAAAGCCGCGATCGCACCTCCTGCACAATTTCCAGCGTCTGGGCCATCAACGCCTGACCTGATTGGGCCATTTGCTGGCGCGCTGCATCCAGAGAGGCCAACAATAAATAGTTAGGACTGGTGGATTGGGTCAGCTGTAACGCCTTGCGCAGGCGATCGCGATCAATGCGCTGCCCTTGCACATGTAGCATGGAGGCTTGGGTCATGGCCGCCAGCACTTTATGGGTGGACTGAATGACTAAGTCCGCACCACCCGCGATCGCCCCTCTGGGCAGCTGCGCGTGAAAACTAAGGTGCGCCCCATGGGCTTCATCCACAATCAAGATGCGATCCTGAGCGTGAACACAGGTCGCGATCGCCGCAATATCCGCACAGATGCCCTGATAGTTCGGCGAAACAACGACGACGGCTCGAATCGCCGGATAGCTTTGTAAGGCCTGTTCAATCTGCTGAGCGGTGACTCCCAGGGCCAAATCCCATTGCCCATGGTGCATCGGGGTGAGAAAAATAGGCCGTGCCCCACAGAGAACTAGCGCCGACAGGACAGAAAGGTGCGCATTACGAGGAATGAGTACCTGATCGCCAGGGTTACAGACTGCTAGGAATGCCGCCTCAATGCCGCAGGTTGAACCATTCGCCAGGAAGAAGGTTTCCTCTGCTCCAAAGGTCTGGGCTGCTAACACTTGAGCGGCATGGATCGGGCCTGTCGGTGCAAATAAATTATCCAATTCCGGGAGTTCCGGGAGATCGGCCCGAAACACTTGGGTGCCCAACAAATCCACCAGCGCTGCTGATATACCCGCCCCGTGCTTGTGTCCTGGGGCATAAAACGCCGTTCGCTGACGCTGCACCGCCTGTGCTAGGGCTAATACCAGCGGCGCGGGTGTCGCCGCGACCTTCTCAGTCATTTTTCATGTTTCATTCAGGTCATTCGCTTAAGGCTAAGTGAAAATCAGTCAAGAATCATTCCAGCAGCAAACTATGGGGCGAACTTTCAAACTGACGGGTCTGATTGTGCTCGGTGCCTTGCTCATATCCCTAGTGGGCCTGGCGGTTCATGCCGGTAGCTGGGATAATTTCAAGCTGCGGTACGGCTTCTTAACCCAGTTTCTGCATAATCAGAACCAGGAACTGAGTGATTTACAAGATCGATCGCTGGATCCAGCTGCCAATACCCGCATTGAGTTGGCGCAGTTGCTCAACGGTGGCCCCCCCAAAGACGGCATTCCCAGTATCGATAACCCTCAATTTGATTCGGTGGCAGCCAGCCCTTTTCCCGCTGAAGCGGACGCTTTGGGACTGGTGATCAATGATGAAGCCGTGGCCTATCCCCTCGGCATTTTGAACTGGCATGAAATTGTGAATGATACCGTGGGCGGGGAAAACGTCAGTGTGACCTACTGCCCTCTGTGCGACACCGCGATCGCGTTTGCACGAGGCAGCACGACGTTTGGTGTCTCTGGCAAGCTCTTTCAAAGCTGCCTGGTGATGTTTGACCGCACCGATAACAGTTTGTACGCCCAGCCCTGGGGCATTGGCATTGTCGGGGCGCAGGTCAATCAGTCGCTTGACCGCTATCCCATGGTGAAGACAACCCTCGGTGCTTGGGCTCAGCAACATCCCGATACCAAGGTGCTGGGCACCAACACCGGCCATGAACGGGACTATTTCCGCTATCCCTACGGCACCTACCTGACAGACGAGCGGGTAATTTTCCCCGTTCGGTATCAGGCTGATTTAGCCTCACATCCAAAAGCTGGCGTGACCTACATCTGGTCTACCGATAGCGCTGCCCCCCTGAACTATTTTTCTGGAGACAGTCACCAGTTCATTCACGAAGATCTCCAGACGGAAGGTGAGCAGTGGGTCGAGTTTGACGGTCGTCGTGTGCGCGCCTATTGGGATGCCGACCTGGCAACCGCGATCGTGACCGAAACTGATGGTCAACCCATCCCCAGCTCCCCAGCCTTCGCCTTTGTCTATCCCGCCTTTTTCACTGCAGAACCCGCTACTCAAAGGCCGCCCAATTAATGCCTGTCTCCTAACGTCTGGCTTCTGGCTCTTAGATTCTCCCATCACCCAGAACGCCACACCCATTTGGTTACCTAAGGCACAAGTGTGAGGTTATGTGAACGAAGAAAGACGATCACCTGGCACTGGCTGCACAATGGCCCTATCAATATGATCCCCAGCCGTTGTTTCGGGTCCATGCCATGGCCATTCGCTACAAAACCTCCGTGACCGCGCCCGAAAATGAGACTGAGACTCGCATACTGACGGCAGCTCAACGTTTGTTTGCCCGTCATGGCTACGGTGGCACCACCACTCGTGACTTAGCGCAAGCAGCAGGTGTCGCCGAAGGAACCCTCTTCCGACATTTTGAGAGCAAGAAAGCCATTCTCGTTCGAGTTGCCACCGAAGGCTGGGTCGAGATTTTGACCGACCTCCTCACTGAACTGAGTGAGATGGGGAGTTATAAAGCGATCGGTCAAGTTATGCGTCGCCGCATGTGGAACTTCTCTCACAATGCCGAGCTGGTTCGGGTTTGCTTTATGGAAGCGCAATTTCACCCTGACCTGCGTGAGCAAATCCAAACTGAAGTCATTACTAAAATGACGGATGTGGCGGAAGCCTTTTTTCAAACCGCCATCGATCGCGGCATTTATCGCCCCACGAATCCCCGCGTCATTGCTCGCATTTTCCTGGGCATGTTTACGGTTGCGGGTTTTAGCCAGTCTACCCTGGGTGATGAAGATGGGTCGCCCAAAGCCATGCAGGAATTAGCGGAAGGGCTCACTGATATCTTCTTAAACGGTGTACTGGTCAATCGCGAAACCGATCAGTAGCCTGGTTACCGTAACGCTGTTCGACACTGGGAGAGAATTCAAATAATCGTCTCTTTCCTTCATTGCCTATGACGATGGTTATTAACCTCGAACCGCTTACTCGTAGTTTGACACGGGAACAATTTGTGCGCCTTTGTCAAAGTAATCCAGCGCTACAGCTTGAACGTTCACCCCAAGGAGAGTTGGTTGTTGTCAGCCCTGTTGGGGGAGAAAGTGGAAACCAAGAGGCTACGCTAATCACTAAGGTGGGTATTTGGAACGAACGAACTCAACTAGGTTACGTATTTAGCTCATCTACTGTTTTTAGCCTGCCGAAGGGTGGCGATCGCTCGCCAGATGTTGCATGGGTGGCAAAATCTTGCTGGGAAAGTCTTAGTGCTGTAGAACGAGAAGCTTTCCCACCTATCTGCCCTGATTTTGTCATTGAGTTACGCTCCCGCAGCGATCGCTTACCACCTCTACGTTCCAAAATGCAGGAATATCTTGACAGCGGATTGCGCTTGGGTTGGCTCATTAACCCACAAGACCAACAGATTGAGATTTACCAGCCCAGTAGTGACATCAGTGTGATTGCGTTACCCGCAACACTCTCTGGTGATACCGTCTTGCCAGGTTTTCAGCTAGCGCTTTGAACTTGAACTGCTCACCCAGTTTACAATCGAAGCGAGCTGTATTCTCGGATCGTCATGGCCACAGTTCCCCAGTCTTACACGCCCCATTTACTCCAAACCCTACAGTGGATTTTTGATCCTTTAGGTTATGCCCGTGGTCGTTTTCAAAGTATGGGGAATGTCTTTGAGGTAAAGCTGCCACCAGCGACCCAAGATGAATCGTTCATCTTTTTGAATCATCCTGAGGCGGTACAATTTCTCCTCAGCCACGATAACGATGAGATTTTTAGTTCACCCGGCGAGCTAAATGCTCTAGGCGAATCACTATTGGGCAAGTCTTCTATCCTGATGCAGAGTGGTCAGGAGCATCGCCGCCGTCGCAAGCTCATGATGCCGCCCTTTCACGGGGAACGGATGAAGGCTTATGGCGACCTGATTGGTCAAATCACGCAGGAAGTGATGGCGACCTGGGTTGAGGGTCAAATCTTCATCGCTCGGGATGAAATGCAAAAAATCACCATGCGGGTGATTTTGCAGGCAGTTTTTGGTCTCTATAGTGGTGAACGGTATCAGCAGCTCGAACGACTCCTGGCCAAGCGTTTGAATGCCGTGAGTTCACCGCTGACATCCGTGTTTGTTTTCTTTCCCCAGCTAATCGTGGATTTGGGGCCGCTGAGCCCTGGCGGCCAAATGCGCCATATCGCTGAGCAAATTGATGACCTCCTCTACGCCGAGATTCGCGATCGCCGTGCCCACCATGACCCGAGCCGGAGCGATGTACTGTCTTTACTGCTAAGTGCTCGTGATGAAAACGGCTACGGCCTCACGGATGAAGAACTGCACGATGAGCTGATGACGCTCTTGGTGGCGGGCCATGAAACTACGGCTACGGCCCTGGCCTGGGCCTTCTACTGGATTCACTATTTACCCTCGGTCAAAACCACCCTAATGGCCGAATTGGATCAGCATCACGGAGCTAACCAGCTCACCATTTCCCGGCTACCTTACCTGAATGCCGTGTGTAATGAAGCTCTGCGGATCTATCCCGTTGGCCTCGTTACGCTATTACGACGAACCGAAAAAGCCTGTCAGGTGATGGGGTATGATCTCCAGCCAGGGGATTTGGTGACGGCCTGCATATACCTTCTGCATCATCGGGAGGATGTTTATCCCCAGGCGGACGAATTTCGCCCCGAGCGCTTTTTAGAGCGATCCTTCTCACCCTATGAATTTTTGCCCTTTGGTGGGGGCAGTCGCCGCTGCATTGGCGCAGCTCTGGCTATGTACGAAATGACATTGGTCTTGCAGACCATCTTGAGTCAGTGCGAATTAGAACTCGCCGAAAGTAAACCGGTGCAGCCGATTCGTCGCAGCGGTACGCTGGCCCCCCTGGGTGGCGTGAGGTTGAAGAAAGTAGGCGGGCGATCGCCCCAAGCTGACCAGAGCGCCAATCCTGAGCTTGCTTACACTTCCTAAGTCGAGCGGATTCGTGATTCAACAGCTCTGCATGAGTAATACATCAAGTGTCCTGGGGAAGTTGAATTTCCTTTTAACTCGTTCAGAAATATTAGCGACCGTTGAAAGTTCTCAAAGACGAGTCTGTGATGAGATGGGCGGATCTTTCCATCTAATCGTCCTGCCTATGGTGTGATCAAAAGTCATCGAAAGTCTTACGATGTAAGTATTTCAATGGCTCCGGGAATCAATCATGTTAGGTGGAAAGATTCTCTATAATCAATTGTTAGGCGTCTCACCGAGAATCGAGTTGTGAATTGGAGAGAGTCAACTGATTTCAGTCACGTCGATTTACAAGACAGCTTCATCCTTGGCTAGCAACACTCTGGCAAGCAGCGAGTGCTTGATGTCGAGTTTAGTCTCTGGCCAAACCACCCTGACTACATACCGCCAAAACTAAGCGAATACACATGCTACCGATCTGGCCAGCTTATCTTCCGAAATGTGCGGGCCATCACCGGTTTGTGTTCGATGGAAGAGGCGAGGAGTTCGGTAGATCCTGATGGTTCAAAGGATTCCGGGGCGTTCGATATTGTTGGATGGAACGAGGACGGTACGGCTTGGGTTGTCGGGAACTTCGGCGAGATCCGGATGTATTCTGATCCGCCTGTTTATAGGTTCAAGCAGGGTCGTGACGACATCTTGGAATAGTTACTCGGGCTATGATGCAAATGGACTATTACCTTATTAGTAGCTGTTTCTACTGATGACTGAACTCCTCCAGCACGCCATTGCAGAAATTTCCAAGCTATCGGACGAGCAGCAAGATGCGATCGCTACCCGACTCTTAGCTGAGTTAGAAGACGAGCAGGCTTGGCAGTCGCGCTTTGATGCCACCACAGATGCCCAATGGGATAGCCTTGCAGCTATGGTGCAGCAGGAAATTGAATCAGATACTCTTGTACCACTCGATGACGTTTTCCCAATTAGTCAATGAAGTCGAGCACTACCAAGGGCTTTCGTAAACGGCTCAATCAGTTGCCAGTATCTGTACAACAGCAAGCTAACAAAGCATATGCACTCTGGAAGATTGATCCATACCACCCAAGTCTGCAATTCAAACGAGTGAGTCAGCGTCAGCCAATCCTAATGCTCGTGTCAGTCTCAATTACAGAGCATTAGGATTGCTAGAAAAAGAGCATGTTTATTGGTTTTGGATTGGAACACATGCTGAATACGACGAGCTATTGAAACGACTATGATGCCGCCGTCTAACCCTACGCAGGAGCGGACGGAATTTATGATCTAGGTATTGCTGCAAAAATACTGACCGCCGCTGGCTTTTCACCGTTATCAACATTGAGACGAGAATAAAAAAGACAGATCATTAATCGCTAAAACTGAAGCGTTAAAGCGTCGGAGGGCAGAAACGAGCATCGTCAAACTAACTTCTGCTATTGAATACATGTGATCTCAAGATTGCTGACGATGTGAAAGGGTGCGGTAGGTGAAGTAAGCGATCGCAATCAAACTAAAAGAAAACAGCGTCGTCAACGTTCCCAACGCGTATAGGGCGGGTGAGGTGACGTTGGTGGTCATGCCAAAGATTTCCAGGGGCAGTGTATTGTGTTGTCCCGACACTAGAGATGTGCGAGTGAACTCGTCATAGGACAGCGTAAAGGTTAGCAGACTGATCCCAACCAAACTGGGCGCAATCAAAGGCAACACGATTTCCCAAAACGTCTTCGCATCGTTGGCTCCCAGATCCCGAGCGGCCTCCTCATAGGCGGGATTAAAACGATTAAAAATGCCCAACATGATTAAGAAGGCGATCGGTAACGTCCAGGTAAGGTGTGCCCCTAGACCCGAGCTAAACCAGTTCGTCTGCCAGCCCAGCACTTGAAACATCACCCCCAATCCCAATGAGATGAGGATGCTTGGCACAATCAGGCTGGCAATGGACAGGTAAAACAGGATCGTCGAACCCTTGAAGCGCATCCGAAAGGCCATCGCGGCCAGCACCGACATACTGGCAACCAAAAACGTCACAATGCTGCCCAATAGCAGCGATCGCTGAAACGGTTCCACAAAGTTGCCGACCCGCTGTTCCTGAAACACCTGCCCCAGCCAGTAGAAGCCAAAACTCCGCACCGGAAACGTCAGCGTCCCATCTGGCCCCTGCAAGGACAGGATGAAAATGGTGATCATCGGCCCGTACAAAAACAGCACAAACAGGCCAAAAAATGCAGCTAATAGATAAAAAGCCAGCGATCGCTTTCTCATAACCCTCCTCCTGTGTCACTGGTGGAGACGCGATTAATCGCGTCTCCACCCTCCCTTACCGATAGCTCTTAAAGCTCCTTCCGAATATTCACCAACTGCAAAATTGAAATCACCAGCAACAGCGTCACCGTCAGTAACACGATCGCATTCGCCGCTGCCAAAGGATACTGCAAACTCCCAATCTGTGTCTGAATCAACTTCCCAATCGAAGCTGCCTGACCGCCCCCCATCAAACGCACCGTGATAAATTCTCCCATCACCAGCGTCACGATAAAGATGGAGCCAATCGCCATGCCCGGTGCTGACAGCGGCAACACCACCTCCTTAAACACCCCCAGGCCCGAAGCGCCCATATCTTCTGCCGCCGTAATTAAGGTGCGATCAATGCGCATCAAACTGTTGAAAATAGGCGCGATCATAAAAATGATATAGAGGTGCACCATTCCCAGCACAACGGCAAAATCGGAATACAGCAAAAACTCCAGCGGTTGCTCAATCAACCCGCTACCCGTCAGCAGTTGATTTACCAGTCCCTCTTTGCCCAGTAGCGGAATCCAGGAAATCATGCGAATAATGTTGGACGTCCAAAAAGGAATGGTACACAGCAGAAACAGCAAAACCTGCCAGCGCAACTTAGGCACATGAAACGCCAGAAAATAGGCGACTGGGTACCCAATCAGCAGCGTACATAACCACACCAGCGCCACAAACTTGAAAGTGTTGAGATAAGTCTTCAGCGTGACATCAGAGGTGAAAATACTGATGTAGTTATCCAGCGTGAAGGCCGGCGTCATGGAATAGCCGTTGAACTCCCAGAAGCTTACGACCCCAATCAACGCAATCGGGAAAATTAAGAAGAGTGAGAGGGCGATCGCTTGCGGAGTTGCCAGCAGATAGGGTTTGAGAATGATCCAGGGTTTAGCCATGGGCTATAGCCTTCCTTTAGCCGATGATTGTATTTCTACTACATCAGGAAGGATAGGGATGTATTCATTGCAGCGTTGAATGGCAAAATCAAACTTGATCGATAGCGATCCAATGAATGCCGCAAATTTTCAACCATGACGCAACGATTTGTCTAAGCCCCAGGTAATTAGCAGCGGAATAGTCACTTTTCCCTCTGTTGGAAACTCTGATTCCGGCACTTCTGCGGCTCCATTGGCTCGCAAGTGGTTACGGAGAAACGCTTCTGCCTCACTGAGATGCTGAAACTGCCAATTGGCGGCATAAAGATAAGGATGGTTGTCTGAGTATTGTGGATTCGGAAGTGGAGCCGGTTCCCACAGTCTCAGCTTGACTCGATCCGGACTCAGCGACAGACGATAACACACAACGTGATCATCTTTAGGAGAAGAGGACAAGCTCATGAGCCTCATTTTGTGACAACGAACTGGACAGCAATTCAACGCACTCAATCGAAGCGATCGCCTTGTACCTGACCAGCCGTCACCCCATCGAACGCTGACCCATGGTTGGAGGCAAACTTTTTAGTGGTAGACGCATGCAGACGCTATACACCTACGAACATACGGAGCATGTGTGACAAATTTGTGACAAGGGCAAAGACTTTACAGTGGAGCTTTGGATCTTGATTTTCTGCTCAATTTACGCCAGCGATTATGCCCATGCCTCAGCTCCAAGGGAGACGATTTCACCCACCTTAAGCACTCGCTCCGTCTGCTCAGGAATACGGGTATTCACGGCTAGGCGGTAAAAATGATTAAAGCGACTACGAGCAACACCTGTAGGCAAGGTGAGGGCTCGCTGCTCGGTGAACTGTTTTTGAAATCCTTGGAGGGCTTCGCCTGTTTCAGGATTACGGGTCGGTACAACGCATCGCTGACAGGGATTGATGCCATGCAAAGTAACAGCCCCAATTTGAAACGCGACCGGATCACCCGAGGCAGAAAAAAATTGATCCTCCCAAAAGGCCGGTACGCCATCAATTTCTAAGTTAGTTCGGAACCGTTTGCGGGTTTCTTCTAGACTCAGCCCATACCAGTCCGCGATCGCCTGTAGCGTTGCCGTGCTGATCACCGTTGGCCCAGGAGAATCAGTGTCGTCGGGAAACCCCATGACCTGATTTTGCTGGAAGGTAATAGGTTGCTGAAAATAGTCACTAAACCAGGCTTCGATTGCTGCGTGATCCTCGGTTAAATGAAAGGTCGCTCCATTGTCCAGCGTTGCATTTCCCAGCGTTACCGAGCAGCAGTCTGATGAGAATCGCGATCGCACTTGATGAATCGCCGCAGAGCGCTTACCGTTCATGAATTTCCCGGTCTGATCGAACAGGGCAAAGGTGCGATCGTGCTGCAAAGCACCGCTGGGCAAGATATCCGCCGTCGGCACAGACAGACCATCCAAGGATTTGATGGGATACAGGTCAATTCTGGTTAGGTGAGGAGTCATAAGCGCACCGCACAAAATATCCCACAGCATACGGTGTGTCTCAGCACTTTGACTATCGGCAACAACGATGGAGGTCTGATCGGTTATTCGTTGGCAATGGGGTCATCAACATCCAAATCGAATGAATCAGTCGTTGTTCGTAACAATCGATTCTCATAGCGGCGATCGCGGCGTCTTCCCTTGGCTCGTCCCGCTCGCTTTGCACTACGTTTGTCTGCGACAATGTGATCTAGATTTGGAGCGTCGTCCCAGTTATCAAGGCCAGCTTGTGGTGTGCGCTTACCCATTCACCCCACCTAGAATTCTGAGTCATCCTTAAGGATTGTAAAGGTTTTGCCTTGAAAATAGCTCGAAAAATCGCTCTGGACGTTGTGGAGACTACAGATTTCTTTCCTGAGAACTCCGAAGTTTGTACACTATCAATGATAAGCAGTCATCCATCCAAGTTCCTATAAAAGCATGTCTGTAGTTAGCCAAGTTATTCTGAATGCCGACGACGAACTGCGCTATCCCAGCGTCGGTGAACTCAAGAGCATCGAAGCTTACCTGTCCACGGGTGAGCAGCGTTTGACGATCGCTCAAACCTTGTCCGAAAACGAGAAGAAAATCGTTGACAAGGCTAGCAAAGAATTGTGGCGTCGTCGCCCCGACTTTATTGCCCCTGGTGGTAATGCCTTTGGTCAAAAGCAGCGAGCGCTGTGCCTGCGGGACTATGGTTGGTACCTCCGCCTGATCACTTACGGCATCATCGCGGGTGATAAGCAGCCCATTGAAAGCATCGGTTTGATTGGTGTACGTGAAATGTACAACGCCCTGGATGTGCCCCTGCCCGGTATGGCAGAAGCCATTCGCTGTCTCAAGGAAGCTTCTTTGGGGCTGCTGTCGGATGATGACGTGAAGGAAGCAGAGCCTTACTTTGACTACATCATTCAGGCAATGTCCTAACGACTATTGTTGATAACGTTCTAAGAACCAGCGTTTGGTAGCCGTTCAAAGCTCTACCTGCCGAAGTGAGGCGCAGCGATTTCACACCGGCAGATAGAGCTTTGATGTTTATGGGTAACAGGTCGGCAACTCATCGAGTTTGGCCACTTCCATTAGCCGCAGTCCCATTTAGAATGGGGCAAGTTTCGAGGCGAATTCGACATTTGCTTGCACCTATGGTTCGACACGGTGATATCACCGTAGGACGAAGACTGCCAGAACGCTCAAAGCTTTTCTCGTTGCATCAGTCAAACCAGTCGTTTACCTCCGATATTCAGTTGTTCCGTTTGAATCCTCGGGTGCATATGCCTCGCTAAGTTCGACCCCTTAGAGAAATCGTCGCTATGTCTGCTCCAAAAATCGTTTCTCTTCTTCCCAGCGCGACAGAGATTGTTCATCGGCTGGGGCTGACGCAATATCAGGTCGGGCGCAGCCATGAGTGTGATTATCCTCAGGGTATTGAAGCGCTGCCCACCTGTACCGAACCGAAGTTTGACCCTCAGGGGAGTAGCGCTACGATTCACGATCGCGTCACCCATTTGCTACAGTCAGCCCTCAGTGTCTATCGCGTTAAAACAGAGGTTTTGGCGCAACTGCAGCCAACCCACATTCTGACGCAAGCACAATGTGAAGTGTGTGCCGTTAGTTTGCCAGAGGTGGAAGCGGCTGTTGGCACTTACACGGGTGTTACACCCCAGATATTGTCTTTGCAGCCTAGCGTTTTAGCCGAAGTTTGGCATGATATGCGGCAGGTAGGTGAGGCACTCTTAGGATTATCAGGACAGGCGCGAGCCGAAGAAGCGATCGCGACTCTCCAAGCTCGCGTGACTGCCTGTAAGCAGCTCACTCAAGACGTGGCCCATAAACCTACCGTCGTTTGCATTGAGTGGCCCGATCCTTTAATGGCTGCGGGTAATTGGATCCCTGAACTGGTGTCTTTGTCTGGGGGAGTATCCATGCTGAGTCAAACTGGTCAGCATTCCCCCTGGATTACCTGGAACCATTTAGTTAAAGCAGATCCCGAAGTCATCATCCTGATGCCCTGTGGTTATGACATTGCCCAAACCTTGCACGAGAGTAAGGTATTGCAAGGGAATGATCACTGGCCACTGCTACGGGCAGTCAAGACCAAACGAGTTTACGTGACGGACGGTAATCAGTATTTCAATCGGCCAGGGCCACGCCTGGCCGATTCGGTCGAAATCCTGACGGAAATATTGCACCCCGATTGTGTCTTGCCGCGTCATCAGGGGCATGGTTGGCGTCCCTTGATTGCAGATACATTGAGTGGCACCGTTTAAAAGTGTTGAAAACAGCTGTCCCAAGTTAACGCTGTGCCCGCATCGGTGGTGGGGCTCTCTACCAAGGCAACACCTGGTTCCGGTGAGATGGTGCCTATGATCGCTGCGGGTTGGCCCAGATGGGCTAACAATCTCGTCGCTATTGCAGCAGGGAGGCATAGGACTAATTCAAAGTCTTCCCCTCCGTATAGACACCAATCTAGTGCCGTGGCATCGCCGACCCAAGCCGTAAGCGCTGTGGGAATTGGCAAATGAGGACGGACTAATTTGGCCCCAACGCCACTGGCTTGGCACAAGTGCAAGACGGCATTGGCTAAACCATCGCTGCTGTCCATGCCTGCCACATTGGCGAAATCAGCATTGACCAATTTCTGCAGATGTTCCACAACGTCTAGTCGAGGAAGCGGGCGTTGATGGGCCTGAATCATCTGCTGCTGTGCTGTGCTCAGGGGATGAGCAACTTCTGGATGCAGCAAGAGTTCCAAACCCGCTCGGGAAGCGCCATGATAGCCCGTTGCCACGATAGCCTGACCGGGTTGAGCCCGATCGCGACGAATGACCTGGTCAGGGGACACTTGTCCCAAAGCCGTAATGGCCACGGCGGTTTGGGTGGCACGGCAGATATCGCCGCCCAAAATAGTGCCGCCATAGCGACTCAGGCAGGTATACATCCCCTCGTATAGCCCTTCGACCCAAGCTACTGAAACATGGCCGGGTAAACTCAACCCGACGGTCACCCCAATCGGGGATGCGCCCATCGCTGCCAGGTCAGAGAGATTAGCCGCGATCGCTCGCCAACCCACATCCATCGCCGATGTGGTGCGATCGCTAAAGTGGACGCCGTCTACCAGAACATCGGTTGTAATGACCTGGGAGCGTTCTCCGTTACAGCCAGGGATAACGGCAGCATCATCACCTATCAGGCTCTGATCACAAAAAGACTGGAGCCGCGCTAGCAGCCCCAGTTCACCCACATCAGCCACCGTTGGCTGACCCATAATATGGCTCCTTAAACGGTTGGTTCCACAAGATTATCCAATCCGTCAATCACTTTCGCGGAGAGGATACTATCCCGCTGCCCCAGTGTATCGAGGATATCAGTCCCTTCGATGACGTAGCCGAAAACAGTGTAGCGACCATCCAGCAAATTCAGCCCGGCAGGGGTCATTTCGGGTTCAAACAGGAAGAAGAAAAATTGCGAAGATCCCCCGTTGAGGTCTTTGGCCGGACGGGCCATGCCCATGGTGCCAAAGGCAGAGAAGGGAAGTACGGGATCTTCTAAGTAACGCCCTAGTTCTTCTAGCGTGGCCCCATAGACGGGTTCTTCATCCCCTTGCACCATAATCTCTAGGGGAACAGCTCGGTATTTCTCAGTGGTCGGATCAATGAACCCTTGGTCAGGTCCTTCTGGATCGCCCGTTTGCAGAACGTAGTTATCTTCAGCTCGAATGAACGGCATCCCATCATAGAAACCCCGCTCCACTAAATCAACAAAGTTACCGGCGGTTACAGGGGCATTGTAGCCGTCGACAACAGCGATCAAATCACCCTTAGTTGTGGTGAATTGGATCGTTGCCCGGCCCTTGAGTTGAGGTAAATTGCTGTATTCTTCTGGAACCTCAAAGGGGAATCCCGTAACCATCATCTCTTCGATGGTATTTACCTTACTCAGCAACTCCGCTCGCTGTAGCCAGATAGCTTCACGATTGCGGTCTTCAACGGCTGTCAACATGGGCTCTAACCCAGTCCGAATTTCAGTCAGATAGACTTCGGCTTCCGGTCTTTTGGCTTCGGGAACATCGGCCAAGATGGCTTGCTGACGTCGACCAATAAAGCGATTAACTTTGGTGATGTCTCGCTTGATGGGACCCCAACGCTTACTGCGCAGCCACTCAGATAAACCTTCTAAGTCAGCCTGTAGGGTACGAATATCCTTATTATCAATGGGTAGACCGTACCGCAGCAGCGCTCGACCATCCGTAATTGCGTTACCAGGCGGTAGATAGGCAATGAGAGATGAAGCCAGGGGCGCTGCTTCGGCACGGCTGTGGGAACGGGGAATCAAGGTTTCACTGGTTACCAGCCCTACCCAAATCAGCAGACTTAGGGTTAAAGCGGTGAGCCATCTTTTAAATAGTTGCATGGGTCGTGCTGTCGAAAAGTCACATCAAGCAAACGCTTCTGATCTTGCCATAGGGCGGTTCATCTCCAGAAGCATTCGGGAAAGTTCCTTCCGAGCGGTAAAATAAGTTGCCAATGTTTATAGTCGACGGGTAGCCAACGTCATGATTTCCAGTAACGACTTTCGTACCGGTGTCAGCATTGAACTGGAAGGGTCGGTTTGGCGGGTTGTTGAATTCCTGCACGTAAAGCCAGGTAAAGGTTCTGCCTTTGTCCGTACAAAACTTAAAAATGTCAAAACAGGGAACACCGTCGAGAAAACCTTCCGTGCTGGTGAAACGGTACCCCAAGCCAACATTGAGAAAAAGTCGATGCAACACACCTACCGTGAAGGCGAAGATCTCGTCTTTATGGATATGGAGACCTATGAAGAAGTCCGCATGACGGCAGAACAAGTGGGCGATCGCGTCAAGTATCTCAAAGAAGAGATGGAAGTCAACGTTGTCAGCTGGAACGAACAAATTTTAGAAGTTGAGCTTCCTAACTCGGTGACGCTGGAAGTGACTCAAACGGATCCAGGGGTGAAAGGCGATACGGCAACCGGGGGAACGAAGCCCGCGATTGTTGAAACTGGCGCTCAGGTTATGGTGCCTTTGTTTATCTCGATTGGCGAGAGAATTAAGATTGACACCCGTGACGATAGCTATTTGGGCCGTGAATAAGGTTGCCTTGCTGAAGTTATGAGCCCCATCTAAGTTAGTTAGCTTGAGTGAAAGGAACGTCGGGACTGGAATGTCATCAAGGTTTGTGTTTTGACTGGTGGAGTTTAGCTCCACTCTGTTGGTAGGGAGTGCAATTCGTGGAACTCAATTTCAATGAAATTCGTGAGCTGGTGACTGTGTTAAGCCAGACAGATGTTTCAGAGTTAATGCTGAAAAGTGCTGACTTTGAACTGACACTGCGTAAGCAGGGAACCGTTGTCATGGCCAATTCGCCAGCAGCAGTCACAACAACGGTAGCGAGTTCTTCTCCCGTAACTGAGGTCGTACAGCCGGTTGTCTCGCCACCCGTCACCGAACCGACCCCACCACCAAAAATAGATTCTGATCTGGTGGAGGTGACTTCACCCATGGTCGGTACGTTTTATCGCTCTCCAGCCCCCGATGAGTCACCCTTTGTCGATGTCGGCGATCGCATTCAAACAGGGCAGACTGTTTGCATCATTGAAGCAATGAAACTCATGAACGAATTAGAGGCTGAGGTCTCTGGGGAAATTGTCGAAATTCTGGTCGAGAACTCTCAGCCAGTAGAATTTGGACAACCGCTAATGCGCGTTAAGCCCTCTTAATTAACATCGAACAGCGATGCCAGAGGGCAGCCTCGCTAGATCGATCAGGATGAGATAGCTGCCAGTCCGGCCAAACTACCCGATGTGCCTTCTAGTGCTAGAAAAGCAAGAGATTCATTTGTATGCCAGGTTTCCTTATCCAAGGATTTTTCTTCCTGAATACTGGCTCCAAAACTGGTTTGCGTAATCGCATCAATCCGGAGGTTAGCCGTATCCTTACCGTAGAAGGAGCCCACCTTGGCAATTACGGAAGGGGCCACATTAAATCCTTCCTCAAAGGCAACTGTCGCTTGCTTGTGGTTATAACTCCGCCCCGTCGTACCGCCTTGCAGCAGAGTATCGCCATCGGAGGCGACGCCTGACTCAATCGCTAACCATCCAATGCTTTCATCGACATGGCTACCCTGATTACGTGCTTCTTCTTCCTGCATCGCTAGCTGAAAGCTACCGGAGGATTGCCCTTTGGTTCGAGTCGTCACCCAATCGGAACCGTTGAAGGTTTGCACTTGCGACAACACGGTAGGTGTGGTGTCGAAACCCGTGAGGTCAACCTGGTCAAAGCCTCTGGACGTGAGGCGATTGGCATCATGGGTACCGGCAGAAATACGAGTACCGTCAGCCAGCATCCAGTCACCTGCTTCCACGACCAAATAGGAAACCGATTCCTGGGTATGCCACCCATCTTTGTAGGCAGGCTCTTGAAGGCGAATTTGAAAGGTGTCCTGAGTCACGCCGCGGAGACGGACAGTGGCTGGATGAGGACCCTTGAAGGTGGGGTCAGAGACGATGACAACGGGGTCGATATAGGATTGATCGAGGGCAATCGTTTGCCATTGATGATTAAGGGATAGATTGCCATATTCGCCAATGGCCTTCTGGACATCATCCGTGGGCGGTTCGGGCTCCCCTGAACCTGTATCAACAGGCAGTTGGTCAGTGGCTAAATCGAGCTTGACGTTCTTGGCGTTAATAGTAACGGTTTCTTGAATCGTTTGCGCTATCTCCCCCCCCGAAAACGTCACGTCATAGGTGCCGGGTGTGAGGGCAACCTGATAGCCACCCGAGTTGTAAGTACGGGTACTAAATGTCTTCTGATCAGACTGACGAGTTGCAGTGACTTGAATATTACCCAGCCCTTCACCGACGGTGTAAAAGTCATCGTCAATGACACTGTCGTCAAAAGCGACGCCAGTCAAGAAGGTCGATGAGCCCGATCGCGCAAAATTTTGTGTCACCATGACGGCGTTGTAGCCGTTGTATTCACCCGTCAGAATACCTACACCTATTGCTTTGAAATTGTCGTTTAAGAGATTGGTCCGGTGACCTGGACTCAAAAACAGGCTGCGGTGCTGAGCGGTCACAAACTGGGTGACATTGGGGGTACCGGTTGTGCCTCGCCATGCAATGTTTTCGCCCCAGGTCCAGCTCCCGGTAAAAGCATAACCAGCTGAACGCATGCGATCGCCTGCACTACTCCCATTCGCCCCTGTGTGGGAAAAGGTATCGGTATTCAGCATCCACTCGCTGTGGTCACGTGCTGACTCAATCAGATTGAAGTCAAAAGCGAGCGGCTGTTTGGCACTGCTTGAGATTTGTCCTGATGCGAGTCCCTGATTCAAGTCAATGCCGTATTGAGCGGCTTCCGTGTTGGGAGCAAATCGTGCCTGATTCACCAGTTCCAACATGTATTGCTCTTGTGCAGTGGGTCGAACCATGTTTCCTTATTCCGTAAAAGATGAAGATTAGGTCGTCGACATCCTATAGACGAGTCAGAAACTCTCCACAATAGACGTTGATACGTAGACGACAAGTTCCTTTTTCTCTTTTACAAAAGGGTTTTAGATTGAGGGCTAAGTAGGTAGTAACACGGTCTTAATTGAGTGTTTGCATATCTCAGTTAATCTCTCAAAAACTAGAATGTGAGCAATTACTGGAGAATAAAAGCTCAAGCAAGACTCTAATCTGAATCCTCAATAAGTAAACAGAATATATACGTATTTTCTGCTCACCTTGGATCTTTCAAGTCCAGTAATTTCCTGGAATTTCACTACTAGAGATTGGTTGTCCGACAAGCTCAGTTGTCGCAAGTCCTCACTTTTGGCAATCATCCACTCGTTCTCACGCTTAGGGGGGAGGACATGTTTGCCAAAGATGTGTTGAATAGAGCTAGATTCCGTAAGGAGAAAAATAGTCAAAAGACTGAAGCACTGGGTCGCATTAAGTTGAAAGTCAAACAGGAATGGAAATGAGCACGCTTGCAGCAGAACGCACAACCAATGTTCTACTCATTGAAGATGACGAGATTGATGTCATGGGCATCAAGCGAGCCTTTCGCATCAACAAGATGCCAGAGGTAAATCATGTAGCTCGCAACGGAGTTGAAGCGCTACAGCTGCTCAAAGGGAGTGAAGAAGTGCCCCCGATTGCTGCTAGCGATCGCCTGCTAATCATTTCTGACATCAACATGCCGAAGATGAGTGGAATTGAGTTCCTACGCGAATTGAGGGAAGATCCTGAGCTAGCTTCTATTCCCGTTGTCTTACTAACCACTTCCGATGAAGACAAGGATCGAATTGATGCTTATGAACTCAATGTCGCTGGTTACATCTTGAAACCCCTTACATTTTCCCGTCTCACTGAAACCATAGCGGCTTTAGGAAAGTACTGGCAGCTTAACGAAATACCGTAGACACATCGGCAAGAAGGAGCCTGGTTCACTCCATTTCTTCATTACGCTTCGATGTGCTCGTGGCAACGTTTCATTTTTCCGATGCCAACGTGTACGCTTGTAGGCTCAAAAATAGTAGTTTTCAGATAACTAAACTCGGTCTCCCACAGTCCAAATCAAACTGTGGGAGACCGAGTTTTCGTTCAGAATCCGCTTAACCCAAAATGCTAAGCAAACGAAGTCCGACGGTAGTTGCCGGTAGGCTCCGGTTCAGCATTGCGGGGACGGGCTTGGTTGACTTTCATCGTTCTTCCTAACCATGTTGCTCCATCCAGAGCCTCAATGACAGCCGTCTCTTGAACCGATGACTCCATATCAATAAAGGCGAAGCCACGGGGACGATCCATTTCTCGATCCATGGGAAGACTGATGCGCGTCACACGACCATACTCACTAAAAACACTATCCAAGTCCTGACGTTTAACTTCGTAGGACAGATTACCAACGTAAATAGACACAAAAAACTCCAATCTCAGTACCAAAGTGCCGGGTCGCAGCACAGATTCGGACAAAGAAAACTGCTGATAAATTTGCCAAATATCGCAGATGAAACTGGTGAAGACTCAGTCGCGCTCAACCTCTGAACACATTCAGTTACAGATGTCTTGCTACTCAAAGCGGTTCCCCAAACAGGAAACCTCGGCAAGCGCTTAGAATAACGTTCAAAACCAAAAATCTTAGTCCAAAAAAACTTACTCTGTAGCATTTCCGAACAAGTTGGAAATCTTTGACACTACAGGCTTCACAAACCCAACACCTCACCACATTAGACAAAAAACTGAACAATGTCAAATCGAAATTTGACTCATGCGGTTAGGTTCGCTAACCTAAATGTATGGAAGTTATAGGTTGTAAACCTATTTTTCTAAGCATACTGAGACGTGTGCTTGTGAAAAAAGATTTTTGAGGTTTAATGTTAAGTCAATGTTTGAAAAAGATCGGAAGCGTAGATAATATCTGCTTTGAGAAAGGGTTTCCGAAATTTCAATTTAGCCTTTCCACAATTGTTGCTCACTTAGTGAGAACTTTAACTTTACTGATGGTTTTACATCATTTTTCAGTTCCATTGCAGCCTGTATTTCCCTTGCTGGATATGAGGCTCCAGGAATTGCTAGGGCTACCGTAGCCAACATTAAAAGCGCCGATTGGGAGATTTACCCATCGGCGCTTTTAATGTGCTTCAACTCAGCAAGTTTCTGATTTTTTGAGCAGCTCTGGCTAGGCTGTAGTGAATCTCTAACTCAAGAAAACCCCCGCCACTTTGACGGGGGCCTATCATCGCCCTAAGCCTTTAGGAAGTGAATTCTATACAGCTGCTGGCGTGTTGTTGCTCCGCTGTGCAGATGGATTAGCTTGCAGTGATTCTCCCTCAATGAAGGAACGTAGCATCCATGCTGCTTCCTCACACTGCTCCATCAAACCCGTCAGGAAATCGGCTGTTCCCTCATCATGATACTCGTCAGAACACTGACCAATATGGTCACGCAGGTTGCGAATGATCAGCTCGTAGTCAGTCACTAAGCGCTGCACCATTGTGGTGGCATTTGGCAGGTCATTCGCATGCTCTTTCAAAGATGCATACCGCAGAAAGCCTTCTGCTGTTCCTAGTGGGTAGCCACCTAAGGCCCGAACACGCTCGGCAATATTGTCAATACTTTCTGCAAGTGCTTCATATTGCTCTTGCCACAACTCATGTAATGACCTGAACTGTGGGCCGACGACATCCCAGTGATATTTACGAGTCTTAATCAGCAGCAGATACGTGTCTGCCAAATCGTGATTCAATAGCTCAATAACACCACATCGCTGGGCTTCCGTTAGTCCAATATTAATCGGTCGCATAAACCTCTTGTTTAACTTCCCTTCTATCAAACCAGATATAGTGGTAGGCTTTCATCCATCGATCAGAGGAAAGCGCCTCTATCGAAAGGTAGATGTTGAAAACTTGAGTTACGACGCCCAAGTCCCCGCAACTTAAGTCATTGCAGATACTGAGTCGAGCAATGCCACGCTACCCTACCGAGTTAGCGCTCTGCATAAATACTGACCAGTCCCCAGGGGCTGTCATCATTTAGAGCCTGAATCCTCATGCTGGCAGATCACTCGCCAAACATGCGCCGTGCAAAGGCTATCTTTTCATCCGTATCCGTGAGCTTATGCTGAACCTCATCAACAGCCTCTAGTCGCGGAATGAGCCCTTCCTGATTAGCAATCTGAATAGACAGTCCAGGACGAGCATTCATCTCTAGCAGTAAAGGGCCGAGATTTTCATCCAATACAAAATCGACGCCTAGATACCCAAACGCCGTTTCATCCCCCAACCTGGCCGACATGGCCAGAATCGCATCCCAGTGAGGAATGGCAATATTTTGCAGCGGTTTGTCGGTTTCAGGGTGCTGAGTAATATAGCGATTGTGTTGAATACCTGAGGTGGTTTGCCCGGTTGCGATATTGATGCCCACGCCTACGCCTCCCTTATGGAGATTGGCCTTGCCGTCCGACAGTCGCGTCGGTAGTCGCAGCATTGCCATCACTGGAACCCCACGATACACAATCACGCGCACATCGGGAACACCCTCATAAGCAACGTCAGTGAAGACCGGATCAAACTGGACAGCATATTCGATGATAACCGTATCGCTGTTGCCGGATAGGGAGAACATGCCGCTGAGGATGTTATTCAAGTGATATTGCAAATCCTCCAGCGTTAGCAGCTTACCGCTGGCTTTACGGTAGCCGTCCTCCGTAACCGATTGAATGACAACAATCCCATCACCACCGCTGCCACCAGCGGGCTTGATGGCAAATGCCTCGTGGTCAGCTAGCATTGCTTCTAGCTGTTTAACTTCGTTCTGAAACCGAACGACACCGTAGGTTTCAGGTACGGCAACCCCGACTCGTTGCGCGATCGCTTTGGTCTCCAGCTTGTTATCAGCCAGTTTATAAAGACGACGGGGATTGCTCGGAAATAGATAGTCTAAGTTGCGCGCATTGATGCCCAGGATGCCCGTATCGTCTAGCGATCGCGTCAGGATTGATTTGACGAAAGTAAAAACCATGATTGACTACCCTTCCGATTGGCTTAGCTGTCGCTGCATCGCTTGGAACCGCAAGTACTCCGAAAGCTTATAGCCGTTGTAGCGACCCGCCAGCAGGTTCAGCCCTAGAATCGGCAGCAGCAATTCAGGAAAGTTGAACGCGAGATGCTGAACATAACTGTTGGTCATACAGAGGAAGCCAATAATCGCCACCGCGACAGTTCCCAAACCGGCAATTCCCACTTCGGTCGGGCCATCCTCTTCCCACATCAGTGCAGCTTTTTCAATCGTCATGGCCAGAATGACGATGGGGAACAGTGATAGTGACAGTCCCAGCCTAATCTGCAACGTATCCAGCAGTACCGCCAGTCCCATCATGATGAGAACCGTCGTGGTTAAAATGGCTGCAAGTCGAGGAACCACGAGCAACTGTAGTCGCTCGAGGTGCGCCCGAATGAGGAGACCTAATGCCACAATCAAGGTGAAGGCAGCAATACCTGTCCATAGCCCAGTCTCACGAAAGGAGAGGGCAATTAGCACAGGCGTAAAGGTGCCGAACGTCTGGATGCCAATGATTTGGTGCAGTAGTGAGATAACCAACGCACCGATGGGAATGAGCACCAATACTTGAAATACACCTTGAGTTGCCAAGGGCAGCCGCAGCAAAGAGTATTCGATTAGAGGGCTAGCTGCCGCGCGATCGCGCCACAATGCCTGACTAAACCCAACATCGGTATTGGGCCTGACTAACACCTCCAGCTCGGCGTTTCCTTCTCCCTCGACGTTAACCGCAGGGGTTTGACCATACCACCAGGTAAAGTAACGGTCTTGAGGGCCGAAGCGATCGCTAATCGGGTCGTAGGCTAGCCAGCTATCGCCGTCGCGGATCTCTAACCAGTGCACAAAATCGGAGGCGTAGGCTTCCTCCTGGGTGAGTAATAAACCGTTGCCCAAGCGAGCTTCTACTTGCCCTCGCTGTAGTAAGAAGGTGGTGAGTTCCACAGCAGAAACATCACCCCCAAGCGTATCTTGCACCGCCTGGATGCGCAGGTCAGCAGTTTCCAGCGCCAGCTGATAGAGATTCCGGACAACCGTTAGCGTGTCATCAGTAGCCTGGCTAGCTTCTGCTAAAAGCGACAGAATCGCTGCTTCTGGCAAGTTCTCTTGTAGGTTGTCAGCCACTTCACTGCCGTCGTCAAAGCGGCTGAACTGCTGGTTGACTAGCTGTCGTCCAATCGATGAAACACCGGCAGCAGAGTTCTTTACGGGTCGCTGCTCATCAACGATAGCGCGATAGAACAGAATGTTAGCGTTGGGTGTAGCCACCTGTCGCGTGAATTCGACACGTCGGTTGGGTCTGTTCGCAGCGGGTAAAATCTGCTGCTCTAAGCCGTCATGCTCAAAATTCTCACGGAAGATTTCAAACCGCCCTGCGGCTATGGGTAGCTGCATTTGAATGCGATCGGGGATGTCGCTGGAGGCAGTTCCTGACTGGAGAGCGACTTTGGCTTCGATGTACCAACTCTGCAACGTCTGATTAGGCAGCAGTGGCATGTCGGCGATCAAGACCTTGTGAAAAAAGACCGTTAAGCCAACGGCTGTGAGAAAGAGCGCCAGCAGCATCGTTCGTATCGTTCGACTCATGAGGCTGCCTCCGATCGCTCAGGACAGTTCGCCGAGGTCACATTCTTAACGGAGGAATCAACAACCCAACCGCCTGCTTGCAGCATATTGCGCCCAATCAGCACGGCATAGTCAAACTGAGTGCGATCGGCTAAGTTGACCTTCTCCTCAATCCATTGACCTGCAACACAAAGCTGCATGGTGACCACTGGACGCCGAAAGAAACCACCCTCGCCATCCTTAATGCGCACCCACTCCACCACGGGACGCTCAAACACCTGACTATCACCGTTGGTATCCACAAAGCGGAACTTGATCATGCCACCCGCCTCAGAGCCCGCTTCGGGGGCATCTAAAATCTCAGCATTAATCGATGTTGTTTTGGCTCCAGTGTCCAGTTTGAACTCGGTGGGACTATCAGCGTCAGCCATCTGTCCGGCTTCAATCCATCCAACGGTTTGCTTTGACTCAGGTGTCCCATCGCTGGCCTGCAACTGGGCAAGCTGACAGCTGCTCAGACCGAAACCCAGCATTAACATCAGCCCAATGCTCCTAACTGATGGGAGCGGCTTCAAAACTTTACTCATGTGACTTTTATATTGCTATTTACGGAACTCACAGATTGGCGAAGCTCTTTCGGCGACATCACACATCTGGCTAGCCACGGTAGCAATCGCTATGTATAGCCCGTGTCGCAATACACTGTGTGATGTGCGTTATTTAGGTTTTTTTCCTATTGCCTCAATTACAATAATTTTTTCTGTTAAGAAGACTAATCTATCCGTCGGTAGACTTTGCAATTCATTTGCGGCAAAGGTTTGAGGCATTACGCCAATCGCTCGCGACAGATGCTGGCATCGCTGCCATTACTGTCGTCACGCAAAGTTGCGGATATGAGTCAAGATGGGGCAATCCGTTGACCTCTAAAGACCGTCGAGCGCATGGGCTATTTGATTTTGTGGATTTTAGGGTTCGGTACACTCTGGGCCGGTTTGCGACTATTTGATGATGAAGTTCTGCTGATTGTGAGTGTCCTCGTGGGCTCAGCTTTAGTGCTTGCAGGTCTGCTGATGTCGCCTATGCAGCTACAAATTGCCATTGAAGT
Source organism: Cyanobacteria bacterium J06638_28 (assembly GCA_039819045.1). Lineage (GTDB taxonomy): Bacteria > Cyanobacteriota > Cyanobacteriia > Phormidesmidales > Phormidesmidaceae > SIO1E4. The sequence continues at coordinate 263,646 of JBCBSR010000002.1, read as the reverse complement.
TGCCCTCGTGATTGCGGTTTTCCACGTTTGTATGGAGTGCGTCAAGCGGGGCGATCGCGCTTAATACCCATTCTCTAAACAAGGAGCGGCGACAGCAGGGGATTCTCGATCGGTAGCGCTATCACATAAAATTGGTATTACAAGAACCCTGGCTTCTTGAAAAAAGCCAACCAAAGAGGCAACTTTATTCAGGTCAGAAACCAGGGCTCATGGATGAAACATTTGAGACGACTTTCGAGTGGAAACTAACAACTGACCATGAATCTCTAGGTCAAAACGGCTTCCTCAGTCGCAGCGGATATTTTCAACTTGGCCGATCGCGTTTGGGTTTCAGAAAGCAAATGATCCGCCCACCGTTGAACATCGTATTGACACAGGGCCTCGTACATGGGCTTCATGCGACTTGCCTGTTCAGCCTTGGGCATTGCGATCGCCTGATCAATTGAGGTATCCATATTCCGCTTGGCATAGGGATTGGTCAGAATGGCCCCAGGCAGTTCCACAGCAGCCCCCGTGAATTCCGATAGAACCAGCACGCCATCCTGACCCCCATGGGCGACCACATACTCCTTGGCGACCAAGTTAAGACCATCGCGCAGGGGCGTAATCCAAGCAATATCGGCAGTTTGCATGTAGGCCATCAATGTCTCATAAGAAACGGGCTCAGTGGAAAACTGAACGGGCCGCCAATTCAGCCGCGCGAAGCGACCGTTAATGCGCCCCACAACCTGCTCAATTTCGCGCTGAACCGTGCGATAAACCCGCATTCCGGCAGCTGATTTAACGGCCACAGCTACCAGGTTGATCTTGCCGTGTAAATCGGGCTGACGCTCCAGCAGGCGCTCGTAAGCCAGCAGCATTTCACGGTTACCTTTGGTGTAATCTACGCGGCTGGCGGAAATGATCAGCTTGTTGTCACCAATTTGCTCGCGAATGTCTTGAATCGTTTGCTGAGCAGCCGGTTTTTCCAGGATGCTACGAATGAGCGCTGGATTCGTCCCAACCGGAAAAGCATCCACATTGACGAGGCGATCGCCGTACTTAAGCTGAGTTGCAATTTCAGGCTCGGCTAGCGCTGTCCCGCTGGAAGTAAAGGCAGCACTCACGGGCGTCCGGCGCAGCACCTCAATGGTGAACAAACTACGGGCAGCACTGACAAAGTTTTCTGCATAGCGAGGAATGTGAAACCCACAAAGATCGCAGCATAAGAGGCTCTCAATAATCTCCTCACGCCAGGGCAAGATGTTGAATGTATCTGCGGCCGGGAAAGGGGTGTGGTGGAAAAAGGCGATCCGCACATGCGGCATCTTCTGACGAATGTAATAAGGGGCCATCCACAGGTTGTAGTCGTGAATCCAAATCAACGCATCATCAGCGGCATTTTCACAGGCTGCTTCGGCAAACAGCCGATTAATGTGCTTAAAGTTCTCCCAGTCAGCCGAGTCAGACGTATGCTTCTCTGGAAAGGCATGAAGAATCGGCCAAAAAGCTTCCTTGGAAGTGACGTAGTAAAAGTCTTTCACCTGTTGAGCAGACAAAGGAATGCGCCGAACAACGCAGTTTTCACCTGCCCCCTCATAGGTCATATCGGGCTGAAATTGCTCTTGCTCGCGACTGGAATTTTTTTTCCAGGCAATCCAGGTGCTGGCTTCAGCACTCGCGAAAAAGCTTTTTAAGGTTGGAATAATACCATTTGGGCTTTTTTTCTCTTTGTAAACTCGCCGCCCCTTTTCAACCACCTCATCATAGGGTTCACGATGATAGAGAATGACCAAAGATGATTTCATATTGCAGTATCTACCCAACAAAATCAATAAAATACCCATCCTGGATTAAACTTCAACAGTCAAATCCAAGACGAACCGAAATATATAAATCGGAGCTTACAAGCTGAACTTCAAGCTTCTTGACTCGCATCAACAATAGCGTATGAATTATCGATTAGAAAACAAAGCTCGTTTTTTATATCTCTTGGCTAGTTAGTATCTATCCACAGGTCGATATTTGGCAAGAAGTTATCTATGTATTTAATAGATAGTGATCCAGCGTCTCTGTATACGATTCAAATTGCTAGAACTTAGCTTTGGACAATGTTTAGTAAGTGTTTTTGGGACGTTTCAACCTTCGTTTTCGTTGAGTCGCGCAGGCGATTATGCCGTAGTCATGAAGGGGAACATGTCAGGTTTGCAAATTCTGAATAGCCCTCATCCCCCAACCCCTTCTCCCAATATTGGGAGAAGGGGAACAAGCATTTTGAAGTCCCTCTCCCAAGCTTGGGAGAGGGATTTAGGGTGAGGGTTCGCAAGTGACATGCTCCCGTCATGAAGTGCTTTGACTTGAACAAGTGATGTATCGGTAAGTACTCTCTACTGTCACCCAAAATTACCGGCGGATGGGGCAAGAGTACCTATTCCACGCCTTGGCAGGTTTCAAGGATGCGGCGATCCAAGTCGCTTATCTCTGCCAACGGATAGAAGCCAATAGGAAGAAGTGAGCTTACACTACCGTTGCTGGATGCAGTTTGGCTGTTGTTGGCGAGCGTAAGTGCGTAAGGATATTGAGTCTGATCATAGCTGTCGGTGACCCGCAACATCAGCTTGTCTTCGTCAACATGGCCACGAAAGCATCCAAAAGACGAAGAAGGTTGATAAAAAGCACCTACAACCTCCTCCGATTGAGTGGTTAGTACGATGTAAGTCTTACCTATTTGATTCGCTTCGGGCGATTCGCCAAAGACATACGTGCCGTTATCCAAAGGTGAAATAGTTTCGACCTCGCTCGCTCTGACTGCTGAACTAGAAGTTGCAAACATTAGCAAGATGGCCGTCAAACTTAGATTTAGGGTCAAAAACAGCAGTGGACATTGAATAAATCGAATCAAGAAACGTCCATAGGATGTTGCCAACAATTTAGTTTGAGTTGTATATGTACTAACCATTGAAGTCAGGTAAACCAAGCAGAAAATGTCAGACAGGTTAGAAGTTAACCGCGTGAATCAGAATTAAATGAGTATGTCCTAGATGGCTTAAAAAGTGTTTTTTGTTACCATTTAAGGTTTCGATATTAATCCTGTAAATGTACCGTAGAGCTTCTTTGTCAACATAGACTCTATCTACAGGCAGAAAGCCTATCTTAAACAAGCAAAAGCCGTGCATTTATTGTTTTTTGTCGATATGCTGTGAATCAAGATATCTTCGGACGAAGCAAACTCTAAGAGCAAGTTCAGCTCATCTTGGGATATTGGTTTGATAGGAATTCAGTGCTCATATAAAGAAGCTCAAGCGAAATTGATGTCTGCCCCAACTCCCCAATCTAGTTCTCACAAGACTTCCTTTGATGAAGCGACTCGCATGATGCAAGCATTTTTTGAAATGTTGCAAGCGAGGATGGATACAACAGCAGATTCTCTAGTTAATTTGGCCTATCCGGCAATTACGCAGGGAACTGAAATTTTGGGTCAAACCGTTGCTCCAGTTGCCGATATCCCTTTTATCAAGTACGCAACGGGTCTACCGGGTCTGAGTTGGCTACTAGCTGCTCTGGGACAGGTCAACGCGGACGAGATTAGTCGGTCAGTCGCCAATTTGCGTCGTGAGCATCCTCTTGAAAATGAGGAGCAGCTGGTGCAACGGGTCATCGCTAAGTCAACTTGGCAGGCGGCTCAGGTGGGCCTATTGACGAATCTTCTCCCCCCGTTGGCAATTTTTCTCTTTGCAGTTGACATTGGCGCGATCGCCGCTCTCCAAGCCGAGATGATTTATCGTATTGCCGCCATCTATGGATTTCCCCCCGATGATTCCGTTCGTCGAGGCGAAGTGCTGGCAATTTGGGGGTTCTCGACCAGTAGCTCTAGTTTTTTGAAATCGGGTCTTAGTCTTATCGAAATATTGCCCGGCATCGGAACGGCACTTGGCATTACCTCTGATGCAACGATCGTCTACGGAGTTGGCTTTTTAGCCTGCCGCTACTACGAAGTTAAACGAACGCGCCAGCCCTAACGGCGTAATAGCTTCGACGCCACATCTTTATCCTCAAATTTGTCAAGCCTTAAACGGTTCTTAGTTGTGCCAGATACCCACAAATCCTCGCCCATTAAAGATACGCATTCGCATGAGAGTGTTGATCGCCCCAAGTCTAAGTTGACGGTTGCCAGTGGGCAAAAAGTCGCCACCTTAACGATAGGCAATCATCATCAAGTGATTCCTCAGTTAAGCCAGCTGCTATCAGCACAAAAAGGCAATCGCCATTTAGTGCTGATCCAGGACTTCCCTGACCCAGATGCGCTTGCCTCTGCTTGGGCATATCAGCTGATTTGTCACAATCACGATATTGCTTGCGATATTTATTATGCGGGTACCCTCAGTCATCAAGAGAACATTGCCTTAGTGCGTTTGACGGGGCTGCCCGCTCGTCGCTGGAATACTCAGGGTAAGTCCCAGCCAGCGCTCGGCCAATATCAGGGATACGTCCTTATCGACACCCAGGGAACAACGTCCCAATTGGCTGCGCTTGCTGAATCTGCAAACTTGCCGCTGTTACTGGTCATCGATCATCATGCGCCTCAGGCTGAATTGCCCGCCGAACTTGTTGACCTCCGACCTCACATTCGGGCAACGGCAACTATCTTGGCTCAATATTTGCAGAGTGGTCAGCTCTTGCAACTTAATAAAGGCGACGGCCAACATGTGAAGTGTGCAACCGCCTTAATGCACGGGTTGAGAGCAGATACGAATCACCTCATGAATGCGGGTGAAGCTGACTTGATCGCTGCAGCTTACCTTAGCAACTACTATGACCCTCAACTTCTGAACGCCATCTTACAAGCCTCTCGCTCGAAGCGCGTGATGGATGTGATTGAGCGATCGCTGCGTAATCGCATGGTTCAAAACAATGTCTCGATCGCGGGAGTAAGTTACTTAAGGTATGAAGATCGCGATGCTATTCCGCAAGCCGCTGACTTTTTAGTCACGGAGGAAAATATTCACACGGCGGTTGTCTATGGCATCCTACATGATGAAGACAAGGACGTCGAAGTGGTCATTGGATCCCTCCGAACCAGTAAGATCACACTCGATCCGGATGAGTTCCTCAAAGAGGCCTTTGGTCAAGATAACCGAGGCAGGTTTTTTGGTGGCGGCAGAACCGCCGCCGGAGGGTTTGAGATTCCCATCGGGTTTCTATCCGGCTTCTATGAAAATGGCGACTATAACCGCCTGAAATGGGAAGTGTTTGATACCCAAATTAAACAGAAATTACTGCGGCTCGTCGATCCCGAGGATGACCTCATCACGACAGATTAGGACTCAAACGAACCCGAGCTAAGTAGGAAGTTGCAATTCAATGTAAGACATCGTAGGTTGCGGTTGAGGAACGAAATCCAACGCCCACATGGGTTATGCTACCGCTAACCCATTCTGCATTTGAATCAGCCTAGCTACTTAGAAGTTCATCGATACTAGATTGATCCAGCGATCGCCCAGCAATGTGTAGAACTTCATGGGGCAGCATCACCTTTACAAGCGAAGTTGACCCATGAACCACCTTCCACCTATGAAGGTCGATCAGACTCGTCACAAGCAGCAATATGAAAGACCCCATTCCCCTGACTAACCAGCGGATTTTGAGTGGCACCAATCACAATGCCATCACAGGGAGCCGTAATTTTGATGGACTCATCGCCAAAGGCATTAGCGACCGACCCCAGTGGCTGCTCCTTCGATACCCACTGACCCAACTTGACCTCAGCATGCAAGATTCCGCTAGTGGGCGTTCTTACCCATTTGGTCGTGTTGACTCGCAAAGGTGCAAAGGTTGGCGGCGGGATTTCTAGATCGACCATTTTTAGCAAACTCATGACGCGCAAGATGCCATCCACCCCCGTCTGGATAGCTTCTTGGTCAAATCGCAGAGCTTCGCCTGCTTCATATAGCAGGATGGGAATGCCTTGCTGGGCAGCAGCCTGTCTTAAAGAACCATCCCGCGTAGCCGCGTGGATGATTAGCGGTGTACCGAAGGCTTTGGCACAGCGATCGGTTTCGGCATCCTGCAGATTGGCCCTAATTTGAGGCCAATTGATACGGTGTTGTGAAGCGGTGTGCAGATCAATCCCATGGGTACATCGGCTCACAACTTCTTGCATAAATAGATGCGCCAACCGGGCGGCCAATGAACCTTGAGCCGAGCCTGGAAAAGACCGATTAAGATCCCGGCGATCAGGCAGGTAGCGCGATTGCTCAATGAAACCAAAAACATTCACAATAGGGGCTGCCACTATCGTGCCGTTTAGCTGTTCCGGCTTGATCCGAGTGAGCACCTGCCGAATAATCTCGACCCCATTGATTTCGTCTCCATGAATAGCAGCACTCAGCCATAGCCTTGGGCCAGGCTGTAGCCCATTCACAATCGTTATGGGGAGTGACAGCATTGTGTGCGTCGGCAAGCGCGCAACAGGTAACTCCAATTGCTGCTGCTGACCGGGCTGCACCATCAAACCATTGATCTCGAAACCCGTTTGAACGCAATTCATCGGCATTTAATATCAGTACTTAATTCGATCGGAGTTCTTACGAGGAACTGCATTTTTCTCGAGAAATTCGATGATTTTGCCGGCAACATCCGTTTCAGTTGCTTTCTCAATGCCTTCAATCCCTGGGGAGGAATTGACTTCCATCACCACTGGCCCATGGCTAGATTGAAGCAAATCGACGCCCGCTATTTTGAGTCCCATGGCTTTGGCCGCGCTCACTGCCGTATTCCGTTCTTCAGGCGTCAGCTTGATCGTTGCCGCATTACCGCCGCGATGGAGGTTGGAACGAAACTCGCCCGGTGCGCCTTGTCGCTTCATGGCAGCCATCACGCGATCGCCAATCACAAAACAGCGGAGATCGGCCCCTTTGGCTTCAGCAATGAACTCTTGCACCAAAATATTGGCATCCAAACCACGAAAAGCCTCGATAACAGACTTGGCGGCCTGGTGTGTCTCGGCAAGCACAACGCCAATTCCCTGGGTTCCTTCCAGGAGTTTGATGACGAGAGGGGCACCCCCAACAGTGTTAATCAAGCCCTCAATATCTTTAGTCGAATGGGCAAATCCTGTGACAGGTAGGCCAATGCCGCGTTTTGACAAAAGCTGCAAACAGCGGAGTTTGTCCCGCGATCGCGAAATAGCCTGTGACTCATTGGCGACAAACACACCCATCATTTCAAACTGGCGTACGACCGCCGTGCCATAAAACGTATGAGAAGCACCAATCCGAGGAATAACGGCATCAACGCCCTCTAAAGGCTCTCCCTGATAGATAACTTTGGGATTGTTAGAGGTGATGTTCATGTAGCAGCGGAGGTAGTCAATCACCTCAACCGTGTGACCCCGTTCAACCCCAGCTTCCTGAAGGCGGCGAGTTGAGTAGAGCGAGGCATCGCGAGACAAAAGTACAATTTTCATAGGGCAAGTTCCTGAGTGTAGAAGTAACTAACGAGGGGCTGAGCCTTGGAGATAGGACTGGCTCGAGTCAATCAAAAATCGCCGACGCACGGCTTGACGACCCAGCAGCATACGAAACCCCATCACATCACGATTGGTCAAAGTGAGCTCAATGGGCCACTGATGCTGGCCTAAAACGACGACAGTTTTGATGACCGGACGAAGCTGCTCATGCCCTCCAGAATCACGAACAGAGCGCATTTCGAGGAGTTCGGCCTCAACGGCAATGATGTCAGCGCTATTGTGCTGATGGGGATGCACCTTAAAGCGAACCAACGGCCTGGTCTGCTGTTCAAAAACTTCAACCTCAAAGGCGTGCAGGGCTGAGGAACGAGCGCCTGTATCAATTTTCGCTTTGATTTCAGGAATCTTGAGGTCAGGCAGGGATAACCATTCTCGCCAACCGATTATCGGTAAATTGGAGTGTTCAACCATAGAGTGAAAATGAGATGAGTCGCTCACTAAACATCACATTTGATGTCGATTCAGAATTCCCTAGAGAAGGCAAAACAGTTGCTCCTTATTAAGGCCATCGTCATCTAACTGTTGTTCTGATGAAAATCCAGCAATCTTTGAGTTGGAGCTAAATTTGCAGGCTTTAGTTTTATCCCGTATTCATCTTGAAGTCTGGCAAGCCTTATGGCCTAAGGTTTACTTTGTTTTTAGAAGCAACAACAGGTACATGACCGAAGAGCCGCTATACTCTGCTCAAAGTATCAGTTATGTAGCTTTACAGTGGCATAAAAGCAAGAAACATAACAATGTGGAATGTCAAACTGACATTTTTCTAATCCCTCAAATTGAAACTAATTGCAAGTCAAAGCGGGAACCGCCATCAGATTGAGGGCGTATTAGCCGCAATCATCCGCTCGGACAGAGGTTTGTTCGTCCGCTCGAATAATTTTCATGCTAGCTAATGTGGTAGGAAACAGGCGTCATTCTTGCTGACAACGATTAAGACTATGCCATTCAAATTTATTTTTATGGCTATACAATTAGGGCTATGTTTCTAACGCTTCATCTTTGTTCTGGAGTTTTTGAGAATGGCAAATCTCAGTGCAACCGTCTCTTACAGCATTAGCTTAAAAAATGTTGAGCTAGGCCCGCTTTCGTTACGAGTTTTTCAGTTACCGAATGATACATACTGCCTTTGTTTCGCCGATGTCATTGGCATTGAGAGTAGTGATAGTGAAATCCGCGATATTGTGAGCTCCAAAATATTCCGATCGCCTATCCTACCGACTTCTATTCAGATCGAAGGCATTGCCAGGAGCTTTACCCCCGTCTCCTTTGAAGCCGCTATCTTGTATTGGCAACGTCGAGCCACAGAGGGCAACAGTAGTGCCCATCAAGTTGTCAAGGCTCTGATGAAGCATTCCCTCAGAGAGCTCGCTGACGAAGCATTTGGTTTTAGCTCCAATATTGTGATGTAAGGCGAGGAAATCTTCCCCAAGAAGGACGCTTGAGCCTTTGTCAGTAACCGTAGGAGAGGTGCCAAAGCTTCAATTTTGCCTTGGAATAGATCTATCACCACCGGAGAGGCTCCTATGGCTATCGCGCTTACCAAGGGCAGCAATTTGCTCGGTCGTTTGGTTCTCAACCAGCAAACTGCAGAAGTAGTCGGTCGTATCAGGCGACTGTTCGTTGATACAACATTCCAGCAAATGTCAGGAATTCGATGTACCTCCGGGACTCTAGGCCACACAACGCGTGATGTTAAGTGGGACGACATCATGAGTATTGGTGACGATAGTGTGCTCATCGACTGGAATCCAGAGGAACCCCTGAAAGCTTCTGAGGCCAAACAGGGGATGATTGGCCTTGAACTGTGGGTTGATTCAGCCAGCGAAATTGGCATTGTCAAAGACTATTGTCTGAATCTCAAAACTGGAACCGTTACAGATTATTTGTTTGTGTCTCAAAGGGGGCAGGGTCTCAAAGACGGCGCTTATCGCTTGCCGCCTGATGCCATTATTGCAGTCGGCCCTCAACGCATTCTTGCTAACTACGAAGCCATCCAGCTGGCTGAGCAATTTTCAGCAGGGTTACCGGCAAAGCACACTGGCAATCTTGACTGCTCGGCGGCGAATTACACCAGAACCGAAGCTGATGCAACCTTTTTGGTAGAGGACGCACCTAAAAAAACAGCTGTGAGACTACAGCATTCTCTGCAACGGGTGGCTACTTAGATCCAGGAAACCACTACTCGTTTTCCAAAATCATGCGACGACGATCGAACGCATCGAACACAGTGCTTGAGATCGCATATCTGAATCAACCCTGAGTTCAATATCAGATTTAGTCGCGTCAGCAGTGCTAGCTGCAACAGAAAGGGAACATGTCAGATTTGCAAATTCCTGAATAGCCCTCATCCCCCAACAAAAACTTCAGCAAGATGTAACTTTAGCCATTTAGGCTAGGACACTTAAAACACTCCTAATACCTAACACACAGCCAAATAGCTTCGCCATTTGGCCTTAGAGGAGCGGGTAACGGCTATATCTCACCGACGATAGATGAGGATTGAAGTCGTTCGAGATATGCTGCTAGCGAAATGATGCTGTACAAAATTATCAATGTCCTCTCTTTTAGAAACCATTAAGAGCAGTTTATTGAGTTTGGTGGGCGGTACCGTTGAGGTGCTTCCTGCTTTAATCATGGCTGTCGTTGTACTGTTCGTCACGCGCTACAGCGTTACGCCTGCACGTAGACTTACTAGAATTATTGTAGAGCGGCTGACTTCTAATTTTTCGCTTCAGCTATTGGCCGTCAAGATTGCCTCTGTTGCCGTTTGGGTATTTGGCATTTTGTTCGCCTGTATCCTGATTTTCCCTGATCTGGGTCTAGGGGATATTATTGCGCTTTTAGGACTTAGCTCAGTCGCCATTGGTTTTGCCTTTCAAGATATCTTTAAGAACTTTTTAGCAGGTATCTTACTGTTACTGAATCAGCCCTTTAGAGTTAACGACCAAATTATCGTCAGTGACTACGAGGGGACTGTTGAAACTATTGATATTCGCTCTACCAAAATTCGTAACTATCAGGGCGAAATCGTCGTGATTCCTAATTCTGTCGTATTCACTAATCCCATTGAGGTCTTGACGGAAAACTCTCGTCGCCGTACCGACCTTGAGATTGGCCTGGATTACAACACGCCCCTGCCCAAAGCGCGCCAAGTCTTGCGGGAAGCGGTTAGCGATGTTGAGGGGGTACTTGAGGAGCCTGCTATCGAGGTTGATATTGTTGGGTTTGGTGGCAGCTCTATTGACTTTGTTGTGCGGTACTGGACGCGCCCACCCAAAGCCATTGTGCGACGCATTCAAACGCAGGCCATTATTGCCCTCAAAGCCGCGTGCGATCGCGCCAACTTCAGCATCCCTTACCCCATTAGGACGATGTACTTTTTTGACCAGCAAAAGTTTAGTGATGCCAAGGCGATCGCGACGCCAAATGGCAACGACAGCAATGGTTCAACGCATCGTGAATCACTCCCGATTTGATGTTTTATCTGTAAGTGCGTGAGCCCCTAACGGGACGTTGTTCAGCAAGAAGTAGCCAAATCGTTTGGCGTGATTTGCATTGTGAGTCAAAGTGAGTGCCGTCAGTTTGGCGGCACTTGCAGCGTTAGCAGACCTAAACGTTGAAAGATTTGAATTCGCAAAGTGTAGATAGCCCACTAACTAAGGCTACATATTTGGAAAAAGGCAATGAAGGATTGGATTCATAAGTTATCTCAGTTTACCAGTGCGGTTGATAGCGTCGTAGATGAGGTGAGAGGTCAAGTTGCTTACACGCTTGGCATTGAAGATCCGATCCGGATATTGCCTTATCGAGGCTATGGAACACTCGACAATTTGTTAGTCAAGGGTCGCGTTCTCAAAGATGAAGGCATCAAGCTGAAAGAAGAAGGTGCTTCTGTTTTTGAGAACCTTTGTAATATGTACAAGCGATTCGCAACGGATGAAGTGCCCAATGCACTCCTCAAAGTTCGTCTGGATACAATTGAGAAAGAAGTTGTTACTGATAAAGAAGGTTTTTTTAACCTTGAAGTTCAGTTAAATGAAAGGTTGGCTGAACCGATAGAGTGGTGCCCGGTTGATATTTCACTCATCAATCCAGAACCAGACGGAAATGCCGTTTTGGGGCAAGCAGAAGTCTTGATTGTGGGCGAACGAGCTTCGTTCGGCGTCATAAGTGATATTGATGATACTATTGTTCACACAGCGGCAACTGACCTGTTAAAAATGATTAAGATTGTCTATCTAGGCAATGCCGAATCGCGTAAACCTTTTGACCAGGTGGCTGAGTTTTACCAGGCTCTACAGCAAGGCAAAAAAGAGGGCAAAACGAATCCTATCTTTTATGTTTCAAGCAGTGCTTGGAATATGTATGACGTGTTTGTTCGTTTCATGGAGCTGAACGGGATACCTAAAGGGCCTATTTTCCTCAAAGATGTTGAACTCTCACTAGAAAAAATCTTTGCCTTTAAGCATGAAGTTCACAAGCTAGAACAAATCGAGCCTATTTTCAAACGATTTCCTCACTTGCCCTTTCTCCTCATCGGCGACAGCGGTCAGAAAGATCCCGAGATATACACAACATTAATAGAGCAGTATCCCGATCAAATTCTTGGCATTATGATTCGTGATGTGGTGCCTGGGAATGCTCAACGACGGCACGAAATTGAACAGCTAACAGCAAAGATTGCGACCTATGGTTGTGAGCTATTTATGTTCAAAGAGACGCGCGAGGCGATCGCCTACGCAACTCGTCAGGGCTGGGTAGCCGCATAATCAATTTCCCTATTCACCCATTTGCTAGAGCAAAGTCTGGTAAACCATGACCGTCATTTATGACCTGAAGCACACGACAACCTACCGCTATCAAAATCCTGTTACCTTTGGTGAACATCGCGGCATCTTTCTACCTGGTGCAGGCTATGGCGGTCGTATTCTCAAGCATTCACTGGAAGCAAATATCCCCTGCAACATCCGGTGGATGATGGATACGCTGTCCAACAACGTGGCCCTAATTGAATTTGCCAAGCCTGCTCAAGAGCTCAGCGTCACCTATCGCTTTAGGGGTGAACATTTTGGGATTAAAAAGATTACTGAATTCCCTCTCGATACTCGGGCTGAGGAAATTCCTGTGCAATACACCTCTGATGAGTGGCTCGACCTCTCAGGCTTTATCCGCCCCCATGCGGCCGATCCCCAAGGAACCGTAGCGGCCTGGGCTAAACAGTTTGTCGCCGGTGATCAAGACAATACGCTGGATTTGCTGAAGCGGATGATGGATAAGATTTGGAACACCCTAACCTATCAAACCCGCGAGGTGGAAGGCACTCAAGCTCCCGACGAAACTTTACGGCTACAGTCAGGCACCTGCCGTGACTATGCCTGGCTCATGATTGAGGCACTGCGACGATTGGGGCTTGCCTGTCGATTTGTCAGCGGCTACCTCTATGATGATGCGCTCGATGGCGGTGAAGTGGGCATGACGGGATCAGGTGCAACCCACGCCTGGCTTCAGGTATATCTTCCTGGGGCAGGTTGGCGCAGCTACGACCCCACAAATCGAATTACCGCTGGGTTTGACTTGATTCAGGTGGCGATCGCCCGTCATCCGGGACAGGTGATTCCACTCTCAGGCTCTTGGACGGGCAAATCAGAAGATTATTTAGGCATGGAAGTTGAGGTTGATATTCACAAACTGGGTACGCTACCTGAATTTGAGGCGTAAAGCGCCATATAGCAAAAATCGGCAGACGAGCCTTTGGTTGCATCAAGCATCACAATCAATCAGAAGCGTGTCATGCTCAAAAACAACATTTATCTAACCAATAATAAGTAGGTGGCTCAAAGTTTTTGATGTCATGCCCATGGAGGTAATTGGGCTTCTGAGCATCTTGGATATCGTTTAATTACGCCTACCTACTTATTCATCTAAAAATTGGGAATCTGCTCGTGTCGATTTAAAAATTTCAGCGTCAAACAGGAAATGAAGTTTTCAATACCTGCACATCCTTTCGATAAAGCTTCGCGGTGATTTATCAGGATTCTTCCCCTCAGAAAAAACGTTGGAACACGGACACAGCTTTGGGAACATGTCAGGTTGGCAGATTTCTGAATAGCCCTCATCCCCCAACCCCTTCTCCCAATATTGGGAGAAGGGGAGCAAGCATTTTGAAGTCCCTCTCCCAAATTTGGGAGAGGGACTTAGAGTGAGGTTTCCAAAGTGACATGCTCCCCACAGCTTTATTCTGTCAATAATCCTGAAGAGAGAGATTCCATCAATTTGGAAGGCGAAAATATCTGTCTCTAGAAAATGATTTCCGTTAATTTCAACACCAAATTTATCCTCAATTAATTTTAATTTGTGCTTATTAAAGCATTATTTTTGAGTTAGCGTCTAACCCAAAAGTAATCGCGATTTACGTTGAGCATTTAGGGGGACTGAAGCAGTTGAGAATACGTTTGCAAAACTTTTTAGGTAAGTCATTTTTGTGGTGCCGCTCAAAGCCTTTAGTCTCAATTTTTCTGATAGCTTTGTTTTTTGCAATCGGCCCTTCAGCTCTGATGGCGATCGCGGCAGCTCAGGCCAATGATAGCAACCCTGGCTATACCTTCAATGATGTGTTTTTTGCATTCATCATTTTGAGCTTTCTAGTATTGGTAGGCCGCTGGATACGCCAGCATGTAGGCCTACTACAGTCCCTCTTCTTGCCCAGCTCAATTGTGGCTGGAGTCGTTGCCTTAATCCTGGGGCCAGGCGTCTTGGGAGCAATTGTCGCAGCAACAATGGGCGAAGGAACCTCTCTGTCGAATGGCCTTTTTCCAGAACCTATCCTGGCGGTCTGGTCGGCGATTCCGGGGGTGTTTATCAACATCGTTTTTGCCACCATCTTTTTAGGAGAGTTTATTCCTCCCCCAGGTGAGATTTGGCGACGTGCTTCACCCCAAGTCGCTTTTGGTCAATCTTTGGCGTGGGGCCAGTACGTGATCGGACTTTTGTTGGCACTGTTAGTCCTCGGGCCTGTGTTTGGGTTGCCCCCTGTCGCCGGAGCGCTGATCGAGATTGGCTTTGAAGGGGGCCACGGTACTGCGGCTGGAATGGCTGGAGTCTTTGAAGAGATTGGCTTTGAAGCGGGTACTGACTTGGCTGTTGGCATGGCAACCGTTGGTATTGTGGGCGGCATATTAGTGGGCGTCATTTTGGCCAATTGGGGCCGTCATCGAGGTCATACAGCCGCCAGCCAGCGAGGCACTGTGGCAATACCGTCTGATGCTCAAGAGCGTGTTCCCGTTGAGCAAGAGGATGCAGCGATAACTGAGCGACGGCAGCGTCACTTAAGTAGTTTGCTCATCGATCCGCTGTCGCTTCAGTTTGGCTTTGTGGGCGTCGCGATCGCCATTGGCTGGCTCATCTTGCAGTTCTTAGCTTTCATCGAGTCATTAACCTGGAATCAAGGGGGCGAAGGCGTCGAAATTTTAGGCGGCATTCCCTTATTTCCAATGGCGCTGGTAGGCGGCATCATTGTGCAAGTCACGCTGAACAAGCTAAACAGACAATATTTAGTTAGCCGCCCTCTGATGGTTCGTATTGGAGGCGTCGCTTTAGATGCCACTATCGTTGCGGCCCTCGCAACGATCAGTTTGGCAATTATTGCTCAAAACTTTGGGGCTTTTGCTGTGCTCGCGATCGCGGGCATCACCTGGAACGTACTGTTCTTTATCTTTTTGGCACCCCGTATGATTCCCAAGCATTGGTTCGAGCGGGGCATCGGCGATCTGGGACAGTCGATGGGCGTCACCGCAACGGGTATTTTGCTGATGCGAATGGTTGACTCGGACGACAGTACGGGTGCATTTGAAAGCTTCGGCTACAAGCAATTGTTTTTCGAGCCCATCGTTGGCGGTGGACTCTTTACAGGTGCAGCTCCAGTACTCATCAATCGCTTTGGACCGATCACCGTTTTACTCCTAACCGCTGGCCTGTTAGCGTTCTGGATAATCTTCGGGCTATGGAACTACAAGAAGATTTCGCAGGCAACTGCTGCCGTTGCGGCTCAGCGAGGAACCGTTGCGGCTCGACGATGAAACGGGTAGCCTATGGCCCGTATCCTCCATCTCAGCGTGCATCGATCCATGACTCCAAAAGCCAATTTAGGTCATTGCTCGATACGCTTTAGGGGTCATCCCCGTCATTCGATGGAAAACTTTGGTGAGATGAGTTTGGTTGGCAAAACCGCACTCTAGGGCAAGGGTACTCATTGAAATGGCTTGCTGTTTCAATAGTTGCTGGGCTCGTTCCACACGCTGTTGCAGCAAGTACTGATAGGGCGCAATTCCCACTGTCTGCTTGAAGGAGCGGCTAAAGTGGGAATTGCTCATGCTGGTCAGGGCTGCTAAATCCGCAATCGACAAATTTTCGGCCAGATTTGCCTGTATGTAATCAATGATTCGCTTCAATTGTGATTGAGATAAACCGTTAGCTTTGCACTTAAGCGAAGGGCTGTTGACTGCATAGTTCTGCAC
The DNA here is from genome assembly GCA_039819045.1 of Cyanobacteria bacterium J06638_28. Lineage (GTDB taxonomy): Bacteria > Cyanobacteriota > Cyanobacteriia > Phormidesmidales > Phormidesmidaceae > SIO1E4. The sequence goes on along the minus strand of JBCBSR010000002.1, from coordinate 247,626 downwards.
CAGACGAGCGGCAAGTGCTGTTCCCAGCGACTCGCCAAACAACCTGCCAGACAGACAGCCTGTTTGGATTTCGGTCTTGAGGGCAAGGGCCAACTGCTGGATGACCGGATCTGCGATCGCAACCTGTGGCATCAGTTCTGTTTCATGCTGCTCTCGATGGGCCTGATGCAGCAATGTTGGGCAAATCGCCACCACCGAAAATTCAATTTCCCGATCCCAGTTCGTCCCATGACTTAAAAATGCTGGAATCACATCGACGCGACCGTTGCCGTGGGCATAGTGTTGAAACTTGCCGTCTAAACGACGCTCTGCCTGAAAGCAGCTTTTCGGGTCTGTGATCACCAGTGAATGTTGTAGAAGGCGATGCTCCACCGTTGCATGGGGAGGATGGCAATAGTGGGTGAAGGTTAACCCTTGCCACCCGGTATGGTAGCTATCGACCAGGGGGGCTTGGGGCAGCAATCGCGCTACTTCCTGTGGGTTGGTCAGATCAATGGTGGCGGTTGCATGGTTTGCCATCGGCTTTGTCCCGTTAAGATTTCACACCTCCAGCAGGATTGGGATAACTTTAGCAGAATTGGATGAGACGGCAGGTTGAGGCTGGGCCTACGGTGAGAGTGTTGTTCCACCTCCTGCACCGATCGCTGATGCCAGACCAACCGACACCGGAAATCGAACTGCTACGGGCAGCATATGCGGCCTTCAACGCGCGTGATCTTGATGCTGCCCTCGCCCTCATGACGCCCGACGTGCATTGGCCGCGAGCATTCAAAGGGGGTTTTGTCCGTGGACCTGAGGCAGTCCGCGCGTACTGGGCGGAGCAGTGGAGCGCGATCGACCCACGCGTCGAGCCGGTTGCCTTCTACTCTGAAGACAATGGGCAGGTATTAGTCGAGGTGCATCAGGTGGTGCGCGATCTGACGGGAACTGTGCTGGCCGATGAACACGTTGGCCACCGTTTTACCCTTGAGAATGGTTTGATTCAAGCAATGGAAGTTTCCCCCCTTTCATCGTCCGCTCTTAGTGACTGATAACGCCCACACACCGACTGTTAATCGTTAATCGGTCTGCTAAAAGCCTGGTTTGCAGCGGATAAGGTAAAGGTCACGTCATTGTGCGATCGCGATTTACTGACTCTTGGCGCCTTGTTCAGAGAGTTGAGTAAACTGGCTCAAGTCAGCACTCGACGTCCACAGCTCTCCGTTGGGCAGTCGAGTCGTTTGATCAAACTTAGCATTGCTCAAATCAGCATCCTGGAGTATTGCTTCCGATAGATTGGTGGCTCTTAAATCAGCCTCACTCAAATCAGCGCCTTCTAGATTTGCAGATGACAAATCAGCATATCGCAGCTTAGCCCGCCGCAAATTGGTATCCGTAAGATCAGCCTCTCTAAGAATGGCTGCAGTCAAATTCGCTTCAAATAGATCGGTTTCTTGACAGTTGCACTTTTGCAAGTCAGCTTTCTGCAAATCAACTTCAAACAACCAAGCTCCAGCAAGCAAGTCTTGCTGTTTCATGCGACTCAGAATCTTTTGGCGTCGCTCTAAACTACGAGCTTGCTTCAACTGGTCAGCAAGCTGATCACGGCGGCGCATACGCTCCTGATCAAGACGACTGGCTTCATCACGCTTTTGGTAAATCACTAACTCAACCAGCAGAATCGTCACCGCAGCCCCCAGCATTTCAGTGGCAACATCCTGCAACCAGCTAACCCACCATTGCAAGGGGCTATCACGACCGCTAATAAAAAACGACCAGCCGCCTGATATACCCCCAACAACGGCTAGGCCAAACGCAATACGCAAGCCTAAGACTTTCAGATTTTTCTCAATCGCAGACCGTTTGTTCATACCGCAAAGCTACAGAAGCAAGTTGAATCGAGACAATAGCTGATGAAGCCTCTTCCCCCTATTCATTCTCGCTCAGCTGCTGTAGCTGGATCTTTTTACAAACGCTTTCAACGGCCAGCATCAGCGACTTCATGAGTTCAGAATTTTCGCTGTAGTCAGCCGGTGCTAAATTGACCACACGCTGGCTCTGAGTGGGTTGGTGATTTTTGGCCCAATCCTGAGGGGTTCCTTCTTTGTAAACCCCGATTGCGGTTCCCCCTTCTTGATTTAGCATGGCGAAACAGGGAATATCCGACGTACCATCCCCGACGTAAATCACCTGCGAGAGGGGAATCGCTTGTTCTTCAGGAGCGAGATCCTCATACACAAACAGTAAGTCTTGATCATTTTGGCTATCGATGCCTTTGGAAAGATAGTACAGATAGCGCGGTTTTTCTGGATGACTGACGGAACGCTTGAGGAACTCAACTTCACCCGTTTCGGAATAGTGAAACTCACATCCCCACATTGCTTTGAAATACTTAGCAATGCTGGTGTGACGAGCAATTTCAACAAAGCCGCTGGTGATGAGATAAAACTCGACAACCGCATCAGGTATTAGGGAAGATGCTTTTGCTTGCAACCGACCAAACATATCCTCAACGCCATCAAAGGGCTGAAGTTGCTGACCAAATTCTTTTAAGTAGGCGCGCGTGATTTTGCCGTCACCATCGGCTCGCCTATGTGATTCCTCAATCAGGCTGAAGAACCGAGCCGGAATGGCATCCCAACCAGACGCCTTCCGCGATTCGTACCGCTCTTTTCTAAACTGATCGATGTCGAGACCCAGGCTCTCAATCAGTCCATCGTAGGTGTCAGGAACCAACGTATCGTCAAAATCAAAAGCGATCGCGATTCTTTTGGATACAGGATGCGTTGCTTTAACCATAGGAATAACATTTAAGTAAAGTTACCTTAAAGATAAGGCAAAGGTTATAAGGGCAGAACCTCCTTTTGGTAGAGGGATATTTCTGAAAACTCAATGAATATGCTAGTAACGAACTCACTTTAGTCAGATGCTAGACGTTATCCAATCAACTGTTAGGCCCCTAATGCTTGATGAGCGAGTGCTTGAAACAGCTTACGCACTTTATCTGTCGGCTCCGCAAGCAAGCTTGCCGACTATCAGCTTAAAATCCCTATCGGAAAAAACCGGCAAGAGCCCCTTGCAATGTCGTAATGTCATTGTTGAAGCTAACGATTTGGGTCGCTTTCCAGACTGTGCCCTTGATTTAGAGTGAGGTTTAGCTATCAATCAAGTAAGCATCCACACCAAATTCGCACTAAAAAAAGCAGGTTGCTCAACAAACAACCTGCTTTTTTTAGTGTGAGATGAAACCTATCGAGCTTCGGTTCCCTGGTTAGGGTCACCCGGAATATCGGTATTCTTGTCACCGGGAGAATCAGCTTCAGCACCGGGTCTTACATCAGTAGAACGGGCATCGGTTCCAGTGCGTCGTGCAGTCGGCTCAACAGGTGTCTGCTTATCACTAGAAGGAAAATTGCTTTCTGTTTCTTTGTTTGCCATGATTATTCACCTTAGGTCAATTTTAGTATCCGAAGTTGCATAACTTCAAGACTTCTTTAACGGTAAGATTAATCACCAAGGTCATCATCTATCGCACGGAGCAACTGTGGGAGGATTTTAAAACCTCTGACCGAATAAATTCTGTCTGTTAGTAGATGCGATAAGGAAGCTAGTAATAGAAGATATTGAAGAACTTTTCTGGCTCTAACAACAGTCGCTGCGAGGCTGGGATGCCATAGGGTTCAATATTGTCTTCTTTGAAACCATGCTTTCTTTCGCACGAATTGAATATTTAAAACTGGCAGCTGTTTTTGCTGGCGTTTCACTAGCTTCATTTTTAGGCAGCTTTTTCACCGTCAAATCGATAGGGTTTGAAGAGCCTGCGATCGCATCTTACCTATCCTTCAACCAAACAATATCGGCAGCTACGTATCAGCCCCTAAGGAGTAAGTTTGGAACTTCTATAAAGAAGAACATTATCAAGTCACGTTTGTTAGTGATTAGTTCTCATTTAGCATCGAATCAAATGCGCTCAACATCCAGAAAACCTCAGAAAACCAGTTGGTCAACCCAAAGATTTACAGAGATGTAGTAGTAGTGTTTGACTCAGTAATGTTGCTTAACGAAGCTTAGAATGGTTAAGTAGGAAGTTGCAATTAAACGTAAGACATCGTAGGTTGCGGTTGAGAAACGAAACCCAACGTCTGCATGGGTTACGCTAACGCTAACCCATCCTACATTTGAATCATCCTAGCTACTTAGACCCGTATTTAAATATAGAAATTAAGCTGTTGCTGATTTGAAGGATGTTTTTGTCGATCTCGTGGTCGCTCCGTACGAAACCTAGAACTGAGTCCATCCCGGGGATCAGCAACGCCGAAATTAATAGGCAGCACTTTAGCACCAAAATATGCAGAACCCGCTGGCAGTGTATGCACTACCGCCAGCGGGTTCTGCGATGGATTCAATGAGAAAATTAGTCCTCAGAAATGTAATCTGCGATCAAAACAGGGATGGACTGATAGTCCGCTTCGAGCTGTTCTTGTATACTCAAATCCCAAGTCAGGCCGTACGCTTCCTCCAGCTCGGCAATAACGTAAGGCCGCAAAATACCGGTCACAGCGATCGCATCGCCATTCGCAGGCGTCATGGCAGTTGCCTCACCCGACTGAATAACGACAATACCTTTACCTTCAAACAAGTCAGGATCCTTCAAGATAAAAGTGTTGTCAGCATTGACTTGTTCCACTTCACCGTAAACGCTGACGTCTTCGTCATAGAAAGCGGCTGCATTTTCCACCAGCTCTTTTGGATCAGGAGCCAAAGTTACTCTGTCAGCATGGAGAACCAGCTCACCGTCGTAGGCTGCCAGCGTTTCTTGGTCCTCTGCTTCCAATTGAGTCAAATCTAAAGGTTTAACCTCACCAATCGCCAGAATCGCAACGTCTGCCCCTTCAGGAACGGAAAAGCTACGACCTGATTGATTCAAAATTAAAATGTCTTCAAGTTCCCGCTGACTATCTTCCTCAATTACAAAGAGAGCACCGCCAAGCTCTTCCTGAAAGTCACCATAGATGACCATTCTTTGATTTTCAAGCTGTTCTAGCTTTGCTTGACTGGCTGGATTAATAGACTCATCTTGGGAGGGCGTTACATCATCTGTTTGTGGACTAGAGCAGGCTACTAAGGCTGCGGTGCTGAGCCCAACAAAACACCCTGCTCTCAGCCATCTTCCTAAAGGCAATTCTATGTTCAAGAAGTTCTTTTCAATCTGATTCATATAGAAATATTCTCGCTCGAAAATATAGCGATATCCACCTCTGAGAATAATCAGACAAGATCATTGACATGAGTACCGCCGTTGTTTAGTGCCCTCAATTCTAGAGACTTGCTGTCTTTGGGTGCATCTATCCAAAGGCTAGTATTGTGTGAGGGTTCGATATCAGCCTCACGAAAGATGTGCATCTTACCAATATCCATCAGTGTTGTAATCATCAAAGCTAATTGAGGAATTTTTCTTATGAGCAACGCTAGAGTTCAATCTGACAACTATGACCCTAATCTGATTCCGGCTGAAACAGCTGCTCGTAAGGAAAGAGAACAGGAAGATTACAAGCAGGTTCCTGAGCAGTCAGCAGGTGATATTGATACAGCTGGTGGCTATACGGTGGATCAAGAAGGCTTGGTCAACAACTATGCGATTGAGCCGGAAATGTATGTTGAAGAGCCTGGCGATTTAAGGGAAGAGAATGCTAAGGAAGAGGCCGCTCGTGCCAGGGATCTAAAGGAAGTCAACGAAACCGATGAACAAGGTGATTTGACCCTTCAATCTGATAATCGAGGCAAGGGCGTCGGCATCATTTAATAAATTTGCTGAATGATGTTTTAGATGTTCAGTATCAAGTAGAACGACAAAGCCCAGCGTTAGCAATGCTACGTTGGGCTTTGTCAATGGCGAAGTAGAGTGTTTTCTAATCTATGAATCTGAAACTGGCTGGATAAGCGGCAAGCTAATTGTAAAAGTAGAGCCCACACCCACTTCGGACGTAACTTCAATTGAGCCGTTCATTAAGGTAACAATACGCTTGACGATCGCCAATCCCAATCCTGTTCCGGCGATCGCGCGCGTCTCTGAATCTGATCGCACATAAGGGTCAAAAATCGCCGTTCTATCGGTTTCGACAATGCCGATACCCGTATCGGCCACAGCAATTTCCCAGTTTTCGCCATCGATTTGACGGCATTGAACGCGCACGCTGCCTGATTCGGTATAGCGAATAGCATTACTCACCAAGTTAGTCACGAGCTGCTGTATCCGTAGCGCATCAGTGATCAAAGATGCTGGTGCCTGGCTGACATCAATCTCTAGCTGAAGCTCTTTTTCCGCCGCTAAAGGTTCAAGACCATCCTCAATAATTTCCTGAATCAAGGCACCCACATCAACAGTGGCTAAATTGAGCTGAATCTGGCCTTCGTTGTAGCGCGAGATTTCAAGGGTATCGTTGATAATTTGCAACAACCGGCGACCATTTCTGAGCACCTTTTCAATCTGATCTAAATTAGTGGTGGTGTCTCTTTCCTGAAGCTGCCTTCGCTGTTGGCGTAACAATACGCTGGAGTGGCCAATGATTGAGTTGAGTGGCGTTTTCAACTCATGGGCCATAAACGAAAGATTTTCTTGCTGAGCCTGAATCAAGCGCGTAAGTTCCTGATTCGTGAGGGTCAGCTGACTTTGCATTTGCCTAAGCTCAGTTAACCGGGCCTCAATGTACCTTTCGAGACTAAGCGTAACAATCTCATCGAGAATATCATCAATGACTCGCACGGCGCTTAAGAGTTCTCTAGGCGTCCCTGTCAACAGCTCCGGTTCTAAGGCTCCCAAAACCACTTGTCTCAACAAACGATATTCCCGCACAATTTCAGCGGTATCGTATCCCTGCTGAGCCCGAACAAAGCCATGATACAGGCTCTTATCTTCCAGCTCTTCTGGATCGCCAGATTGATAGCGCGAGAGCAGCTGCGAAAGCTCTTCGAGAACCTCTGGCAAGCTATTCCGCACGGCTTCGTAGGCCAGTCGTCGAGCGCTTTCAATTTCTGAATCTTGACTGACTGCCCGGATCCAGCTCTCGGTGACGATTTCGACCTTTTCTTCCAGCGCCTGACCCAGGTCTTTCATCTGGCAGTATTGCTCCCGTAAGCAGATGCTTCAAACTATCACGTTTGTACTAAGAAAAGAAAATGTGACTGATCTCAAACGCCTAAGAATTGCTCGAAGATTTCGTCAGTTATCCACTCAGCACTCAGCTTCAGGTTTCGGGCCGGGGTAGGTAATAGACTCAAATAAGTCGCTTGTCGAATGAGATGCCCTGCACGTCCCTCAATTTTTACTTCATTGAGAACTTCGGCCACACTCTCGCCCATCCCCAATTTCATCAGGGTGCCTCGGATATGGATGTCTACGGGCTCAGGCTCGCGCTCTTCAATCAGTGCCTGGATATTACGGGAGATAGCCCGCCCCTGTTGATAGGCGACCTGGGCCGTTGCCGGTTGTGGGTCGCGGGCATCAACGGCACAATCACCACCCGCAAAAACATTCGGCAGACCAATGAGTTGTAGGGCTGATGTGACATAGGGGCGATCGCGCGAATCCCGATGCTCCTCTGGAATGGGTAAAGACTTAATAAGCGGATGCGTGGCTGATCCTGCTGTCCAAATGATGGTTTCGGCTTTCAGAGAATGAGCTGCATTCGACTGATGGTAGTGAAGTTTTCCTGCCTCAATTTCCTTAACGCTGGCATCGAGTAAGAGTTCCACAGGCATTTGCCGTTCTGTTAGCGCTTGCTTGGCGATATCCCGCAAACTATCGCCAACAAAACCTTGCAGGATATCGGAACTGCGCTGCAAAATCATAATGCGAATTTCTTCCGGATTACCGTCTAGCTGCTGATACCAGTCAGGCAGCAGGTCGGCGAGCGTTGCAGCGAGTTCAACGCCAGATGGCCCCGCTCCTACAATCGCCACTGTCAACAGAGCTTGGCGTTCTTCAACATCTGCCGTCTGGGCAGCCTGCTGTAGCCTTTGGCGCAAATGCTTACTCAAGTCGAGGGCATCCTGGGCTTGGCGAAACGTGAACGTGTGGTCTTGAGCACCGGGCACCCCAAAATAGCCCGCCGTATCGCCCAAGGCCAGCACCAAATATCGATAGCCATAGGTAACTCCAGATTCCAGCTCAACCCGCTGATTGTTCAAGTCGATCGACTGAATGTTGCCTAAGACATAGGTAATGTCGCGATTAGCTAAGATTTCCTCATAGAGGGGCCAAGTAATATCGACCTGAACCTCGTTACTTAACAGCTCATAGAGCAAAGGTTTAAAGATAAATCGCGTCTCGCGATCGATGAGCTTAACGGGTAAGGGGCAATTTGAGGCACTCAGGTGAAGCGCTGTAAAAAGCCCAGCAAATCCACCACCCAGAACGAGAATTTGATGGTCTGTGTCTGCAGTCATAATTGGTATCTTTACAGAAGATTAGGACACACGCAAAAGCCTCTTGTTCCCCCCCAACCGAGGGATATTAAATCCGGGTTTCCCTCAGCTTTAACATGGCTGGCGATTCAACATTTAGAACTAAGTAGGAAGTTGCAATTAAATGTAAGAAATCGTAGGTTGCGGTTGAGGAACGAAACCCAACACCCGCATGGGTTACGCTACCGCTAACCCATCCTACGTTTGAATCAGCCTAGCTACTTAGTGGCGATGTTATGGAAGCAGTTGTCGAGCCCCCACTCTGGGGGAGCAAGCGATCGCTCCCACCAAAATTACAGGATGGAAGGGGGCTGCCAATTGTCTCGTGAGTTTATGGCATATTGTGGCAGCAGCACCAGCCTTAGGGGGGAGTGGAACTAAAATCCAGATTCACCCCCGTCAGTCCTGCATTTAGCTGGAGGTTTGTCCACCCATAACATCCAACAGTGCGCCCGTGACAAAGCTGCTATCGGCTGCGGCTAGGTACACATAGGCCGGTGCAAGTTCTTCGGGTTGACCAGCTCGTTGCAGAGAATAGCGACATTTGCTCCTTCCATGGCGTAGGCAACAGCAACAGCCCGCCCGATTCCGGAGTCGCCTCCTGTGATGAGCGCAACTTTGTCCTCTAGCTTGTTAGCGGGTCGATAATTCGACAGATCACTGTCAGGCTGAGGCACCATATCTGACTGCTTGGCTGGATACTCCAGTTGCTGAGCCGGAATTTCATCGGGGGTCGGTCGCCGCTCTTGGGTCTTCATGGAATCTTTAGTGGATATTGCATAACCGTCACGCCATCAGCGTAAATGTTTTGCAATTTTTTCCAATGCTCCTTTAGACGTACCTAAAAGTCATCCCAAGGAGAGACTTGTGGGTCAATTGGGTACATATTATGGATTTCATGCTTTAAATATTTCCAACCAATAGACTAGAAATATCGGGCTTCCGATAGATAGAGCGATCGCGACTATTTCTTATCATTAAGCTTGACGCTGAAGCTTGTAATTACTTGCACAATTACAGGCTCTAGCCAAGTTTCGAAAATTGCTTCTTTACAGAGGCTACTACAACATGAAAGATCTGAACCAAGACTCCAATGAAACCTCTCTACAGTCGGTGACGGGGCGCAAAGCGACAGCAGATGAAGTCGCTTATCGGAATGGTTATGTACAGGGCCGTTCGATTGAAATGCAGGCACACGATAGGGCCGCAGCCTACGAGCGTCGTCGGGCTCAGAAAGCTGCGGACAACAGTCTAACGACAGGTTTGCTGTTAGGTCTTCTCATTACTGGCGTAGCAGGCATTGTGGGAGGCATTATCTATTTCTATAACCCACAAAGTACAACAGCTCCAGTCGCAGCGCCCGAAACGACACCTGAGACCGAAACGACACCGGCTCAAGTCGAGAACAATACCACCATCATTGAACGCACGATTGAGCGCACCCGCGAAATTGTGCCTGCGCCTTCTGATATTTCGTTGCCAGATGTGGAAATCAATCGACCTTCCGGCAATACAACTGAGCCTACCCCCACGGATGAATCCGCGCCACCTGATGAAGCTGAGAACACCGGCGAGTCGCAACCGCCTGCTGAATAAATTGGGGCTGACTGATCTTGACCGAGGGACTACAAATCGTCCGCCCCTTGTCTCCCAACTTTGAGCGAGGCGGTTGGTGAAGAGGGCAAGTCTATTATTTGCCTGAGCCTGGCAACCCTCTGCGAGTGCGCGAGCATTCTGGAACCGCCAGCGACACCGAATTTGTGTCGCTGGCGGTAACTTTATCGGTACGGTGAGTTCGTTTTACAAACTGATGCTGGCAACGGAACCACCATCGACACGGTAGTTAGCGCCGACGACAAAGCTAGAGTGTTGAGAACACAAAAACGTGATGACCGCTGCGACTTCTTGCGCTTTACCGCGCCGCTGGAGTTCTAGATGGGGACGCTTTTCCTTCAGGAAAGTGGCGATCGCTTCATCAAAGCTTACGCCTAGCTCTTGCGCTCGCTTTTCCATCATGGCATCGGTCATGGGCGTCGCAATGAAGGCAGGCGAGACAGAATTCACCAATACACCATCCTTGGCACAGGCTTTGGATAGGTTCTTGGCCAGGTTGAGCACGCCAGCTTTGGCCGCACAGTAAGGCATTTCGTCTGTGTAGGGCTGCACAGCATCTTCAGAAGAGACCAATACGACCCGCCCCCAGCCAGATTCACGCATCAGCGGAATGAAGGTGCGACACACTCGCACCGCTGCCATTAAGTCAACTTCTAAAGCCTCGTACCAGTCGTCATCGCTGATATCCCAAAAGTCACCTGTCGCGCCCGTAATGCCAGCGCAGTTCACCAGAATATCAACCGTGCCGTAGCGATCGACGATTTTCTGTTTAGCGGCTTTCACTTCCGATAGGTTCCGTAGGTCAGCCGAGACCGGAAACGCTTCCCCAACGGTTTTGACTTCTTCGACGGTGGCTTGGAGTTGATCAGTTGTCTTGTCTAGCAGCGCAATTTTGACCCCAGCGTCGGCGAGCAATTTCGCTGTAGCCCGCCCCATACCGGAGTCGCCCCCCGTAATCAGCGCCACCTTTCCCTTAATCCCTAGTTCCATAGCAATCTCCTTCATCCAAAGGTGATACTAAAGAATCGGCATCGTCAATCTATCTGTCTATAGGCACAAATAAGGGCCACGACTTCAATTTCTGGGAGAGCAAGAACTCCTCCTGGAAACCGATTAAGTCCGATTCGATTGACCGCGATCGCAGCTTCGCGATCGCAGGATGACTAAACACTGGCGACGGCGAGCTGTTTTGGTTGTCGCTGGGTTTGACGAATGGGCAGCTCAATGGCGAACTCGGTACCCTCACCCAGCGTTGAAGTGTAAGTAAGACTGCCTTGATGCTTATTACTGACAATCGCATAGCTAATCGCTATGCCCATGCCGGTTCCCTTGCCGACCGGCTTAGTCGTAAAGAAAGGCTCAAACAGGCGATCGCCCAAATCGGCGGGAATGCCAGGGCCATTATCTTTGATGACAATCAAGACAGAATCTGCCGTTGTCCGGCGAGTTTGAATCCAAATCATCGGTTTTGGCATCGCCAGTGCCTCCTTATCCGTCGGCTGCTGTGTCGATGAGACAAACTTATCTTCCAGCGCGTCGATCGCATTTGAGAAAATATTCATAAAGACTTGGTTGAGCTGCCCTGGATAACAGTCCACCGGCGGCAGTGTCGGGTCGTAGTCTTTCACAATTTCCACGGCGGGCCGATCCGGTTTGGCCTTGATCCGGTGATGCAAAATCATCAGCGTGCTGTCGATGCCGTCGTGAATATTGGCCTCTTTGGATTCCACTTCATCGAGACGGGTAAAGATACGCAGCGATCGCACAATTTCGCGAATGCGCTCAGTCCCGACTCGCATTGATCCGATTAGCTTCGGTAAATCCTCTGCTAAAAAGTCCAGTTCAATTGAGTCGGTCAAGGCTTCAATGTCTGGGTCAGTGTCCGTCTGCTTTTGCTGATAAAGCGCCAGTAGCTCTAACACGTCATCGACATAGGATTGCGCATGGTTCAAGTTGCCGAAGATAAAGTTAATCGGATTGTTGATTTCATGGGCAATGCCAGCCACCATCTGTCCCAAAGCTGACATTTTTTCACTTTGTAGCATCTGGGCTTGGGTTTGATGCAGCTCTTTCACACAGAATTAGGATTAGAGCGGTAGCATAACCCACGCGGGCGTTGGTTTGTTACTTCCGGCCAGGCTACGCCAACGTTCCTCAACCGCAACCTGCGTTTATTTATTCAAGACAACCTAATTGCTCTGTGCATTTAAAACGTTGATTTCTGGCAAGAACCTTGAAATTTCAAGATCCCTGCTCAGAAATCAGCATGGGGAGCATGTCACTTTTGAACCCTCACCCTAAATCCCTCTCCCAAGCTTGGGAGAGGGACTTCAAAATGCTTGCTCCCCTTCTCCCCATGTTGGGAGAAGGGGTTGGGGGATGAGGGCTATTCAGGAATTTGCAAACCTGACATGTTCCCTCAGCATGTATTGGCTTTTCCTGATTGCTAGGGGCTGTTGTCATTTAGAGCCTGAATCCTCATGCTGAAAGCGGTTCAGCCCCTAGCTAGTTTTACAAAGCGGGTGCGGCAATGCTGATACCGCAAGGCTTTCGAGTTTAATTGATAACGCGCCCTAGGTACACTAACAGGCTGGAATACCTAGCAATTAAGGCAGCAACCTATCGGCGGGTTACGGTAGGGTCACCTTTGGTATTGACGTCCAATTCTTCCCGGCGAACGGTCTCGCGACCCGTTACGGTTTCGCGATCAACTTCCTTCCGAACGCTGACTTCTTCGCGAACAAACGCTTCTTTGCGGATATCGGCTTCCTCAGCATAGGTTTCCACACGAGCCACCTCACCTTCTTTAAAGTCAGGCATCGTCGTCACAGGCTTGGTTGTACCAGGCGTCGTGCGCTCAATGACAACACGCTCATTCTGAACGGGGACAGACACCTCTTGAGTGTCAGTTTTAACTTGCTTACCTACAGCAACCGTACCAGCTTTGAAGCGATCCTTATCGGCAATCAAACGCTCCTGATAGAGACGAATGGGCTGGTGGGCTGCTTCATCCATGGCATAGAGACCGGGCTCGCGATCGTAATCGTAAGCATCCATATCCAGATTGGTGTTAGCTGTGCCTGCCATTGCTGATGCTGTGCCAGCAGGCTGCTCGGTCACGCCGTGGAGAGCGGCACTGCCAGGATAAGCGCGATACTTATCAACCTCGTACTCCTTGCCCATGAACTGACGCTTGCGAGCATCGCCCAAGGTCCGATATCCATCGCGTACGCTATCTTCGTACTTGCGATCAATCGTGATGTTGTCGGTGTACTCAGGTAAGTTCTCGACTTGCTTCTGCGTCAGATTGTTGACGTAGATACGATTTTCGGCGTGATCAAAGCGAGCTAACCCAATGGGTAGCAAAACGTTCTTACCAAAAACCCAGAACCCAGTATCTACGATTAAGTAGCGGATGTTGCCAGTTGTGTCTTCAAACAATACATCCTTGATAGAACCAACTTTGTTGTCCTTGTCAGCATAGACACTATAGTTATCAAAGTCAGCGATATTGCTATCTTCGCCCACTGCTTCGCGATAATTTGGATAAGCTTCTGTAAGTTTAAGCAGAGCCATGTATTAAACCTCTTAACTGATTAATGTTGACGGTTCTATACTAAAAAGCCTGCTAAAGAAATTCATGTCCAAGCCGATAGAGATGAATAAGTCTATTACTTACCTCTACTGACTATCAATCTCTATCTTTAAGCAACAATTTAAGGAAGCGATCGGTCGCCTAGCATACTTCTCGATCATGAGAAAGCTAGCGTTCATGAGTATCAATATCAGGACCTATTGATAGGCTAAACAAGGATCTTTAGACGAGGACGTAAAGGCATATCCACAAATTCTCTTGGCCGCTGATCGTAACGAGCATGTTCACAGATAGCTTAGAAAAGTAGCCAAGCAATGGTATCAAGAGCACCAACAAGACGCTATCTCAAGACTAGAAGCGGAAGAATAAAATCTGATGATTCAGCACTATAAAATATTTTTTACTAAGAGTGTATTGAAAATTTTGATGATCAGCGATCGCTAACATCGATCACTAGCAGCTACTTAATCTATTTCTATTGAAAGATGAGCTTATGAAAACAGAGCGGCAGACTTAGTTTAAAGCTTATAACGGCTCAGCACTATGGCACTTTTCAAGATTGAAGACCGCTATCCAGACTACAGGGAAAGGTTCGCGGAAGACAGTAGCATTATGGATGCAGGTGTTTACGCTCAAACCGGCAATGACAGCGACAAGGTCGGTAGCGTATACACCATCTTAGTGGACGAGTCTGATCGGTTCCGTTATCTGGTAGTCGATACTGGATTTTGGATCTTTGGAAAGAAAGTGCTACTGCCAATGGGACGCTGCATTGATGATCCCAAGCGTAATCGTATTTATGTCACTGACTTAACTAAAGCTCAGGTTGAAGCCTTGCCTGATTATCGTAATGATTTGATTGTTGATGATAGCTATGAAGATCTGGTGCGCTCCGTCTACTTAATGTCGAGTGCTAGTGCTTTGGCCCCGGTTGAGCTGTCTACCTCTGCCGAACCAGCCACAGTCGAAGCTAGCAGTGAATCGGCACCAGCAACTTCTGGCACGGGCGATCGCGCCCCTGACCTCTACACTATGAACGGCGCTAACCACCGCCGACTTCGCCTTTACGAAGAGCGTTTAGTGACTGACAAACACCGTGCAAAGACGGGTGAAATTACGGTAACTAAACGGATTGAAACCGAGCAAGTCGAAGCTTCGGTGCCCATTCAAAAAGAGAAAATCATCATCGAAATCGAATCAGTCGTGGGCACAACTACAGTCAATACGCCTGCTGATAGTGTTCAGGATGGTGACGTTACCCAAATAGACGTTTATGGCGAACAGGCAACGATTGGCAAAGAGCCTGTGGTTCGCCAAGAAATCAATATTCGTAAAGAAGTTGACGAGGATACGGTAATTGCTCGCGCGGAACTACGTCGGGAAGAGCTCGATGTGCGAACGGAAGGTTCACCCGAGGTCATTGACCGTACCCTCTAATGTCTTCCTTGAGCTGATATCGTCCTGTTACATCGCTCCACATCGAGAAAAATGTTTAATAGCTGGTCATCTTTAGCCCACACATTTATGGTTGGCAGCTTGGGGTATGCTGCGGTTGTTTTTTTGCTGCGAACTTTGGGAAAGCGATCGCTTGCTCAGTGGAATTCCTTCGATTTTGTCGTGACAGTTGCTCTTGGTGCAATCCTGGCCTCAATGCTGTTGTCGCAGGAAACCTCTTTAGCTCAGGGAATGCTGGGGGTTACTTTACTACTGTTTTATCAGTTTATACTTGCGTGGCTAGCCGCCCGTTCCCCTTGGGTACAGACGCTGATTAGAGCCAAACCTTCGTTGCTGGTTTACCAAGGTGAGTTCAGGCAAAGTGCCCTCAAACGTGAGCGGGTTGCCGAAAGCGAGATCTTGGCAGCGGTTCGTAGTACCGGTATCGGTGACTTGATCGAGGTGGATGCCGTAGTGCTCGAGACAGACGGCAGTTTCAGCGTCATTAAAAAGCTACAAGTAGGTTCTGCACTCAGGGATGTTGAGGGTTTCAGTTACGGTTAGCCATGCAAACTTATCCACAGCTTTCTGGTGTTTCCCTAAGTCAAGGAGACGGCATCTAGGGCGCGTCATCAATTAAATTCGAAAGCCTTTCGGTATAAGCATTGTCGCGCCCGCTTGGTAAAACTAGCTAGGGGCTGAACCGCTTTCAGCATGAGGATTCAGGCTCTAAATGATGACAGCCCCTAGCAGAACTGCCTCATAAAATATGGCTGACATTGCAGGGCTATTAACGTAAAAAGCTATCTATAACCTTAGATAGTTTTTTGTTTTCAGTAATTTCGCTAATCTTCAAACATAGGAATAACAGCAAGCACTGTTAATATTTGATTTGGAGAGAATTGTATGAATATTTTGGCTTGGCTCGTACTAGGTTTGATTGCAGGTGCAATTGCTAAAGCAATTTATCCTGGTCATCAGCGAGGCGGCATTTTAGGTACGCTAATTCTAGGTGTGATCGGTGCTTTTGTCGGTGGTACGCTCTACACATTGTTAACCACAGGGGCATTGGCCTTAACAGCATCTAGCCTCAGCATTGGTGGCGTCGTTGTCTCTGTTCTGGGCGCAATCATTGCTCTGTTTGTTTATTATGCCGTTGCTAAGCGCACTGCCTAGTCGCAGCATACTAACCAAATTTTTAGAATAGCCCTGGGGTAGATTTTTCATGCTCCAGGGCTTTTGTAT
Organism: Cyanobacteria bacterium J06638_28; assembly: GCA_039819045.1. Lineage (GTDB taxonomy): Bacteria > Cyanobacteriota > Cyanobacteriia > Phormidesmidales > Phormidesmidaceae > SIO1E4. The sequence continues at coordinate 231,296 of JBCBSR010000002.1, read as the reverse complement.
GTTAGATATCTGCCGTTTACTTTCTGAGCTGTATCAACCAGGCTTCTTATGGGTAATCAACTCGCAAATTGCAAAACGCTAAAGCAAGCGTTGAGAACTTTTGTGCTGGACGCTGATGGTGATTTAGCAACGGGTTTAGAAGCCTATAGTGCTGAACAATTGAGGCGATGGTCAGAGCAAAAGCTACAAGGGGTCAGTTGCTCTGAATTAGCGATCGATATGTTTGCTACCGAGGGCCAAGTCAATGGGCAATCGGTACTGGACGCATTTGTCGCAACCCAGCCTGAGTTATCCGCAAGCGATCGCGCCCTGGTCAAAAGTTGGCAAGACACCTTCAACGGCCTATTTCGGGTGCTTCAGGTAACGTCTGAAGCCTACGAGCTGATAAACTGGCTCACTGAAAAACGCTATTGGGTGCGGTCTAACGGTTTGCAGTCCGAAGACCAATTGTCTCGATTAGCGCCGGATGAAATTATCGTTGCGCGACTATCGCCAGTGACCGATGGCAACTGGATGTTTTCAGGGCCACTATTGCTGCTCGGCAAGCTCGGCAAACCTAAGCTAGCGGTTGCCGTTGGCAATTTTAGAAACTGGTTTCCGGATCATCTTTACGGCGATGCCCCCGACCTTTTGGAAGAAGCCTGGATATCCGTCGAGCGCTACCACAATGATTTCGTCCAGTTCTTTGGCGCTGAGCGCGTTACCCTTTCTGGCTATGAGCTCAATAAAAAGCTGAAAGCATACCAGGAGGTTGCAACCCAACGCGAGCTGGAAAAAGTCGGACTGGATGGTTCCCAGTCGCTGCAAGATCTAGTGGATCAGGCAGGCGTTTCAAAGGAAGAGATCAGCGAAGCGGCAGCATCCTTCGGGGAGGATGGTCGTGAGGTGAGTCGTCTGCTCGAGAATTCCAAAACCACGAAGATGAAGATGCCATCGATTAACCTTCCCGATGAGTTCCAGAGGGCCGAGGCTGTGACGGTGTTTGTTCATCCCCGTTGGGGCCAGACATTTTTGAAAGACTATCAGCAATTGACCCAACTGCTGGAAGCAACCGATGAAGACGCGACGGCAAAACGCGATCGGCTGCTACAAAAGTATCTGAAGGAAGAGGCCGTTAACGTTTATGTCTGGCGTTGCTTTGCTGAAGCAAACCCAGAAGCTTTAGAGACTGCCCTACGCCGAGTCCTTAATCGCCCCGATTTCTCCCTTCCAAACGATCTGGATCAGGTTTTGGCGCAGTCTGGCAAATTCCTTGAGCCCAAGCTGCCAGAAATTGCCAGTGTTCCCGTTCATTTGCACAACCTTTTTCAAGAGGCTCTGCAAGAGGTGGATCAAGGTTCATCAAAGAAAAAGTCCAAAGGCAAAGCGAAGCGTAAGAAGGGTTTTGCTTCGTTGTAAGTGTTCTTTTTCCGCCAACTCAGCGATCCAAAATCAGCCATAGCGACACAGCATTGTTGCTTTTGGAGAAATAATTAGGACAGCTACAGGTTGGTGCCGAGCCCTTGGGAAAAGCACACTTACACACACATTCCCACGCCTCTCGAAGGATTTCCTCAGATTCTGGAGGCTCGGCTAGAATTAAATTCCGAAAGTTCTGGTTAGTGGCTAGAGCAGAAGGCATCTTACTGCATCCATTTTTGCAAAGTGTCCTAATTTGCGTTCGACTGCCAGACAACACGTGCAATCAAATCTATCTTTGAGTAGAGGTGGATAAAAATCTCAATTGCGTAGACTCAGAAGTATTTGTAAAGGCTTATAAAGCACTCTCTCAATCGCCCTGTTCGAGATTTTTAGAGATAGGGTCATGCTGATTTAACCCTCCAAGTCACTGTTCATACTAAGTGAGCATTTGAAAAATGGACTTTCAACAGTTGCCGGGAACTGCTAACTTTCTGGGGGCTACCTGGGATGGCAAGGGAACCAACTTTGCCCTGTTTTCCGAGAACGCCACGAAGGTTGAACTGTGTTTGTTCGATGAGTCAGGTCATGAAACCTGCATTGAACTCAATGAGCGATACAACTTCATCTGGCATGGGTATTTCCCAGAGGTGAAGCCCGGCCAGCGCTATGGTTACCGAGTCCACGGCCCCTACGATCCTCAGCAAGGCCATCGGTTCAACCCCTCCAAGCTATTGATTGATCCCTACACCTACGCGATCGCCGGCGATGTGCAGCACGGTGCCGAGCTGTTTGGCTATAGCTGGAAAGACCCCGCTGAAGATCTGTCTTACCACGATGCCGATAGTGCTGCCCTTATGCCCAAGTGCATGGTGGTTGATACCCAGTTTGATTGGGAGGGCGATCGCCGTCTAGAAATTCCTTGGAACAAGACCATCATTTATGAGCTGCATGTCAAAGGCTTTACTCAGCAGCATCCTGACATTCCCGAGGAGCTGCGGGGCACCTATGCCGGACTTGCCCATCCAGCCGCGATCGACCATATTCAGTCTTTGGGCATGACGGCAGTAGAGCTGATGCCCGTACATCACTTTTATGCCAATCCAGGGCATCTGGTTGATAAAGGCCTCTCTAACTACTGGGGCTATGACTCCCTCAGCTACTTTGCCCCCCATGCAGGGTACAGTGCCAGCGGCATAGCGGGGCAGCAGGTACGGGAGTTTAAGGAAATGGTCAAGGCCTTCCACCAGGCGGGTATCGAGATCATTTTAGACGTAGTTTACAACCACACAGGCGAAGGCAACCATATGGGGCCAACGCTGGGCTTTCGGGGCATTGATAATGCCGCTTACTATCGCTTAGTAGGCGACAACCGCCGCTACTATATGGACTACACTGGCTGTGGCAATACCCTCAACGTCAGCCATCCCCAGGTGCTGAAGCTGATTATGGATAGCCTCCGCTACTGGGTTACCGAAATGCACGTGGATGGGTTCCGGTTTGACCTGGCATCGGCGTTGGCCCGTGAACTTTATGAACAGGGCACCCTGGCCTCCTTCTTTGACATCATTCACCAAGATCCGGTGCTTTCTAAAGTGAAGCTCATTGCTGAGCCCTGGGATGTGGGGCCAGGGGGCTACCAGGTAGGCAAGTTTCCCCTTCTGTGGTCGGAGTGGAATGGCAAGTATCGCGATACGGTGCGGGACTTTTGGCGGGGTGAAGACAGTACCCTGGCCGAGTTTGCCTATCGCTTTACAGGTAGCTCTGACCTCTACGAGTACAGCGGTCGCCGTCCCCATGCCAGCATCAATTTCATCACCGCTCATGATGGCTTTACCTTGCAGGATCTCATTAGCTATAACCACAAGCATAATGAGGCCAACGGCGAAGATAACCGCGATGGCGATGACCACAACCGTTCCTGGAACTGCGGCGCTGAGGGGGAAACGGACGATCCAGACGTTCTTCAGCTGAGGGAGCAACAGCGACGGAATCTGATGACCACGCTAATGCTGTCCCAAGGCGTCCCCATGATCGTCGCGGGGGATGAAATGGGGCGATCGCAGAGCGGTAACAACAACGCCTACTGCCAAGACAGTGACATTTCCTGGCTCGATTGGGATTTGTCGGACTCTGATCAGGATTTTCTGGACTACACCCGTCAGCTCATCCGCTTTTTGCAGGATCATCCCCTTTTCCGTCGCCGTCAATGGTTCCAGGGACGCGCCATCCATGGTTCCGGCATCAGCGACATCGGTTGGTACAACGTCGATGGCACTCGCATGACGGCAGATCAGTGGAATGCTGGCTTTATCAAGAGCTTGGCCGTCTTCTTGAACGGTCACGAAATCCTAACGCCCACCCACCGAGGCGAACGCATCATCGACGACAACTTTTTGATGTTTTTCAATGCCCACTACGAACCCCTTTCCTTTGCTCTACCGAAGAGACTACGGGATTACGATTGGACGCTGGTAATCGATACAAAATCGGGTAGCTTTGGCCCGACGGATCAGCCATTTCGAGGCGATCGCCCCGTGCCGGTTCCAGCGCGATCGATCATTGTGCTACAGAGTCAAGCGCACGATATTGACATTGAAGAAGATGCGTAGCACTGGAGTCCTGAGGTTTCAGAAGGGTGTCACTGAAACACGCAGCATATTCACAACCGCTATGAGCAATAGTCATCGGAAGGTGGATGCGTAAACCACAAAGCGCTTCAGCAGTAGGGTTTAGAAGAATCGGGATGAGAGGATTCGAACCTCCGGCCCCTTCGTCCCGAACGAAGTGCGCTACCAAGCTGCGCTACATCCCGTATTAACTTAGTTTATCTCAACACGCCCTATTGATGCACAGGCCTCCCTCGAAGGGGGTGAACCAAAAGAGCGCTTGGATCGCAATTTAAAGACCGGGAAGGCAATCAAGATTCTGGTTATAAAAGTCGCTCAATTTAGACTGGGGAAGCAACCTGGCAGGCGGTCACTGAAGACGCTGAAAACTGGGCTAGCAACAGTGAAGTTTAGTAAGGCTTCGGTTTATGGGAACGCGATCGCTTCATCCATCCCTGAGACCTATCGCCAACCTTAAAAAGCCGACTCTCTATAGCTTGAGGCTAATGTCACTCTGCTTGAGCAATGGCAAACAGTCGAAGGAGTATAACAACGCGAAGTTAATAGGAAGTGAAGGTGTGACGAATTATTTGTAACGTTTTTTGTTAAAGACTGTATCTCAAATCTGTAGGGCGTGTTAAATGGTCGGACGTTCTTGAATCTTGCCGATAAGGTTGAGGTCAAGATACCTCCTAACTGCGTCTCCAGCCCTATCAGATTTTGGTAGGGCTGCTTTTTGATTTTAATCATGTCTACTTTGCGATCGTCTTTTTGTGCTTGGAACCTCACCTAGCCTCTCCTTGGCAAGGAGAGGAATCATAGAGTCCTGCTAATCTTTTCTTTTGTAATTGTTGTTTTGTGCTTAGAACCTCACCTGGTTTCTCCTTGCCAAGAAGAGGAACCGGAAAGCTTTATAAACCTCTCCTTGGTAAGGAGAGGTGCCGCAGGCGATGAGGTTTTTCAAGGCAAAACTCTGGATGAGTTTGAGAACCCCAATCAAAGCTGTAAAGGCTCTGGTGCAGCCGTCTTTAAGTGAGTCCGATCGCGAGTAAGCTCCACCGCAATGCTGCCACTGAAATTAGGAACCGGGGGTGTGAGCTTGGTCAGCTTGACCTTAATTTGGGTGAGGCGATCGTCGCTAGCCAGGATGATGCGAGCAATTTCACTCGCCAGCGATTCCACTAGCCTAAAGGCTTTTTGACGACCCAACTGCTGTACGGCAATAATTCCATCGGCATAGTCATAGGTGTCGGCGAGGACATCGGACGTACCCGCTGTAGCCAGCGCGATCGCAATTTCGAGATCGACTCGAAACCACTGGCCTAAAACATTTTCTTCCGGCAGCGCGCCCGTGTAACCAAACACGCGAATGTCGTTCACATGAATGGTGTCCATCACAATAGATTCCGGTGAGTAAAGGGTTGAGCATCAGCGCCTGAGTAGGTAGCGACGATATGACCATCCCCGACCAAATGATATTTATAGGTCACCAACCCCTCCAAGCCCACTGGTCCACGAGGGGGCATGGTTTGAGTGCTGATACCAACCTCAGCACCAAAGCCATAGCGGAAGCCATCAGCAAAGCGGGTGGAGCAGTTATGGTAAACGCCAGCGGCATTGACCTGGTTACGGAAGGTTTCAGCCACTTTTAAGTCTTCCGTCGCAATCGCATCGGTATGGCGCGAACCGTAAGTGTTGATGTGGGTGATAGCTGCCTCCGCTGACTCAACTACTTTGATCGCAAGAATGAGGTCGCTATATTCGGTTACCCAGTCATCTTCTGTGGCCAATACAGTATCCGGCAAAATCGCCCGCACTGCCGTATCCCCCCTAAGTTCCACTCCTTTGGCTTTCAGCGCTTGCGCCACTTGGGGAAGAAATGTGGGGGCAATTGTGGCGTGTACCAGCAACGTTTCAATAGCATTACAGGCGGAAGGATAGCCAACTTTGGCATCCAGGGCGATCGCCACGGCTTTCGTAATATCAGCAGCGGCATCTACATAGAGGTGACAAATGCCATCCGCATGGCCCAAGACGGGAATGCGCGTATTGTCCTGAACGAATCGCACAAAGGCATTGGAACCGCGAGGAATAATCAGGTCGATGTAGCCTTCTAAGGCCAGCATGGCGCGGGTTTCTTCTCGTGTTGTTAGCAATTGCACCGCATCAGGATTGACGCCTGCCTGTTCTAACCCCGCCTGAATAGCCTTTACCAGGGCCTGACAGGAGCGCACGGCTTCCTTGCCCCCTTTGAGAATGACGCCATTGCCGGACTTCACCGCCAAACTAGAAATTTGCATCACGGCATCGGGTCGCGATTCAAAAATGACGCCCAGTACGCCCAGAGGTGAAGTGATGCGCTTGAGTTCCAGACCGGCGTCAAGTTCGCGGTGAATGTGTACCGTCCCGACGGGATCTGGCAACTGCGCCACATCCCGAACGCCTTTAATCGCCCCCTCCAACTTCACGGCATCGAGCTTGAGACGACTATAGAGGGGTTTTGCTAGGTTATCGGCGATCGCGGCCTCGCAGTCAGCCCTATTCGCCGCCAGAATTTCATCAGTGTGAGCGCCAAGGGCATCAGCAATCGCTGCAATGGCCCGATCTTTAGCTGCAGTTGACAAGGTGGCAAGCTGTTGCGCTGCCTCACGAGTTCGTTGCGCGATTGGTAGCAGATCAACTGCTTGCGTTCCCTGATCCGAAACCGCTACTGGAGATACCGTCATAGTTTTTAAAGATCCTTGACCAACCGCAGCCCAAATTCTAGCAAAACAGCCCAAACGTTTTAGCGTCTGGACTATCTTGCTTGCAGTCAGGTTCTAAATTCCGGCTGAATCACGCCCCTTTAAGGACTCAATCTCTGAAGGGCCAAGGCTAGCAACCTTTTGGGACTTGAATGAAGCCTGTCAAATTTGAAGTGACTTCATCTAGGCAACATCCGCCTGAGTAACTAACCCTGCCAAGCGTCTCAAAATACCCAGCACCTTATATAAATCATTCTCATAGCGCCACAGCGAAAACGGTTCTGACAAGGCATATTGGGGTGTGGATTGCTGCGACCATACCTTGATGAAGAGAAAATCAGTTCCATTGGTGATGAGGCCAAAAAAATGAATGGCCCAACGCTCCAATTCGGGCAGTTGACCTTGCCACTCAGGAAAGAGCGACGGATCCTTCATCTGCTGAAGCTGAAACCGTTCTTTGACTTCATGTAGGCTCAGTTGGCTAGCTTGAAGCGTTGGCGGTATGTTAAGGCGAGTTTGGCATAAGCGGTTAGCTTCATTATAGAGTTGACGGAGTGATAGCAATCCTTCGTGCTCCTTTGGGAGTGAGGATGAAATAAATCCCGCAATTGCACTTAAGGCAACGCGGGATACGTTACAGAACCAATTTCTGAGTTCAAAGACTAGATTAGCGTTAGCTCAGGATACTCAGCAACCATTTCGTCAGAAGTTAGAGTTTCGCCAGAAGCTTGAGGTGACCACAGCACTTCAACTGCCAAAAGGCGATCGCTGGACACTGCGCCTAACTGACTCAATGCTTGGCGCACGTCCTGAGTGGAGGAAACCTTAGGCAGGTTGAGCTTACCTTTGGTTGCCACAATCACCGATGCCACAATGTACTGGCCAGATTCAGCCAGTTCTCCTTTTCCTGTTAATTTGACTTGGTCGCTAGCCTGCTGTAGACGGTTATTCACATTAGAAAGGGTCTCGCCAGAGAACTTGCTGCGCTCAGCCAACACCAGCTGATTGAAGCTTTGCTCTGCTGAAAGCAATCGGGTTGACTGTGTAGAGGCGGTCGCATACTGCCAGTACTCGGGGTGACGCAGCAGCGATAGGGTTGCTTCTTGCAACACCTGCGTTAACCCGGTGGAAGATGAGGTGTCCGCTGACAAGGCCATGCGGTTCAGGTCATCCTGTAGCGATCGCGCCTCCGCCAACAGGCCGATTTGCAACTTGGCAACGGCAACAGAAGGATTCTCAATGCCCCCTTCACCACCGTCTACACCGACATTCCGCAGCGTTCGCATCAAGAAGTTGGCTAAACCGATGACGAGGAGGATACTGAACAATCCGCCAAACCCACCCCCAAAGCCGAAGAAGGGAATCAAGAAGGGAAAACCAAACCCACCACCAGGGTAATAGCCACCGCCACTGGGGCCACGATAGGAGCGTGGGGTGCTGTAGGTACGGCTAGGAGCCCGGAAACTGCCCCCGCCAATTCGCCCACCAGAACGGGCTGCTAGGGCGCTATCCGCATGGCCCAACATGATAACCCCTACTAGAACCAAAGCCATTAGAGGCTTGAACAGGGGCTTGAGATGGCTAAACAGGTTTTGAAGCTTTTGACGCATATTGCTATCCAGACAGTCTTAAACAAAGGTCAAACTGCACCACTGTAGGCTACCTAAAGCTCCCAGGCACAGTTGGAATGTTATTAATGTAACGCTTCTTCCGGTGCTGTTCAGTAGGGTTAATCCCAACTTCCAGATGAGCAATTACCGCCCTTTGCTCCAATCAGCTCGCGATCGCTTGCCATCGCTTGCAGCCAACACATTCGCCCTACCGGCCCATGCAGTTCCCCAACCCCCGGCAGACTCAAACTGACATCAAGCTGTCGAACCCTTACAAGCTATGGATATCGAGTTCGTCTTTGTCTAAGCATGAGTGGCTCATCAGCATAATGCCAGGGACGTCTCATAAGAGTTTAGATGGCTGATTCAACTACGCCGAATCGTGGTGCGATGCTGGCAATAAAGTGGAACCCGCACTGGCAAAACAGACCAATGCCATTGCCGAGACCATTCTGAAGCTTAACTGTTCGCCCAGTAGTAAAAGGCCAATTCCTGACGCTACAGACGGTTCCAGGCTCATGAACACGCCAAAAACTTTGATCGGCAACTGCCGTAATGCCGCCATTTCAAGCGAATAGGGTAGAGCTGAAGATAAAACGGCCACCGCTAATCCCGATATTAAGACGGAGGGTGCGAGTAGACGGATGCCGTCATTCGCAATACCGAACGGAACCACTACGATCGCACCTAATGTGATCGCCATGGCAAGACCTTCTGTCCCAGGAAAAACCTTCCCAACGCGAGCGGCAAGAACAATGTACGCGGCCCAACAGCCACCCGCCATCAACGCCAGCACAACACCGATAGGATGCAGTGAAATGTTGCCAACAGGTGCCAGCAAAACCACCCCGATGGCCGCCAATGCAACCCACAGCAAGTCGGTTCCCCGCCGCGAATGCACCAATGCCACCCCCAGCGGCCCCACAAACTCCAGCGTGACGGCAACGCCAATGGGAATATAGGCAATTGCGTGATACAGCAGTGCATTCATCACGCCCATGGAGAGACCTAACAATCCCAGTAAGCGATAGTCTTGCCAGGTGTATTGACGCCAACGGGGACGGGCAATTAACAACAGCACTAAAGCCCCTAAGCCAAGCCGCAAGCTCACCGCGCCAAAGGGAGACACTTGCGTAAATAGGCTTTTAGCGATCGCAGCTCCAGAGTGAATGGACGCCATCGACAAAAACAGCAGCAGAATGGGCGATCGCCAACGAAATTGAGTCGATAGTTGTGACACAAACCCTCGCAATCGCAACTGTACTTGCTGATGACCCTACCGCAGAGGCGGATAGCCAGAGCAGACAGAAACAATAGCATCCATTAACCTTCTAAGTAGGTGATGAAACGCCTAAAACTACATTGCAACCAAGTTCTTGTAAACTTATGTAAAGAGCTTGGCCTTGATTCGCGATGCTGTTCAGCTTTAGTTGGGAGATGTTTGAATGACTGTTGCAACCGCCCCCACCGTTGCTGACTGTACTTGGCCATGGCAAGGGTTTCCCATTCGATATCAAAAAGCTGGCACAACCGGAGCCCCCGTGCTTTTGATTCATGGTTTTGGGGCTTCCAGCGATCACTGGCGTAAAAATATTCCTGTCCTAGCGGAAACCAATCGAGTGTATGCCATCGATTTAATTGGCTTTGGCAAATCGGTCAAACCCTTCCCTGGGCTAGCGGTTGACTACACCTTTGAAACTTGGGGGCAGCTGGTTTTAGACTTTTGCCAGGAAATCATTGGCGAGCCAGTATTTTTGGTGGGTAACTCGATTGGTTGTGTCGTTGCGATGCAGGCCGCCGTGATGGACGCAACGCAGGTGCGGGCGATCGCGATGCTGGATTGCTCCTTGCGTCTGCTGCACGATCGCAAGCGAGCGACCTTACCCTGGTATCGTAGTGCCCCGACGCCTTTATTCCAGAAGCTTCTAGGAATCCGATCCTTTGGCCATTTTTTCTTTGCGCGACTAGCGCGCCCTCAAGTCATTCGCAATGTTCTACAGCAGGCCTACGCGAAGAACGAAGCCGTGACCGACGAGTTAATCAACATTTTGTTGACGCCAGCTCGCGATCCGGGTGCTGCGGACGTATTTTTAGCCTTTGTCCGCTATTCGCAAGGCCCATTGCCTGAAGACCTACTGCCTCAGTTGCACTGTCCGGTGCTGCTTATTTGGGGTGAGGCTGATCCTTGGGAACCGATTCATCAGGGACGTGAGCTAGCTGATTATCCAATTGTGGAAGACTTTATCGTGCTCAAGGATGTTGGGCATTGTCCTCAAGACGAAGCCCCTGAATTGGTCAACCCTATCTTGCGCGATTGGATAATCAGCCACGTGACTAATTGACTCGGATATTCAAGCTACTCGCTAGAATCGAGTCATTACGATTACCCAAAACACTTCTTTTTTCAATGATTTGGGCATCCTAAACAAGGACTGTCAGGACTATGATCGCACCACTTATTGGTCATTCACCCTTGTGATGCCTTATCTGCTTAAACATTGGTTATCAAATTTAACAGGTAGGTTGTCTTTGCAGGTAATGCTGGCATTACCGTTCTTACTTCAAACCGTCACTATCGTTAGCCTCGTTGGTTTCCTCTCACATCGCACTGGACAGGAAGCCGTTAGCAAGTTCGCTGAAGATGCTGTTCAGGAAAGTGCCAATTTGGTGGAAGCTAAATTGGACAAACAGCTAGAGGCGGCTCACCACATCAACGAACTCAATATTGCCCTGGTTCGTTTAGGGCAAATCGACCTACAGGACACGGCTCAAATTGAACAGAGCCTTTTAGCAGAGATACAAGAAAACCTAACGATTAGTGCTGTTCTCTATGGCAATTTACAAGGTACCTTCAGAGGGTTTTATCGCACTCCTGAGGTAAATCATTTTGAGGTTGGCATTGCTGACCCTGAACAGCCTGATCGCATCGATTTTTATACCGTTGATGAAACGGCTAACCGCATCCCTAACACCACTTCGCAACAGCCCCTTTCAATCAAAGAACGCCCCTGGTATGTGGCAGCCATGGCCAATGGTCACGAGGGCTGGACTTCAGTCGTGCAAAGCGAGAAACCGGCGTCACTGGTCATTAATGCTTATAAACCTATCCATGCCGATCCTGAGCATAATCAGGTCAATCCCAAGGTGTTGGGTGTGTTCGCCGTTAGTCTGGATTTGACGCGGCTAGATAACTTTTTGGCTGAGTTGGAAACTAGCCATGATGCCATTGTTTTCATCACGGAACCGGATGGTTCCTTGATTGCGACTTCAACGACAGATGAGCCATTTTATCGGTCTGGCACACAGGGAAGCCAAAGTTTAACGCGAATGGCGGCCAGCAATAGTCCCAACCCGACCATTGCCAAAATTGGGGCAACTTTGTACGAGAAGCAAGTTGATGCTGAAGCCGAGAGTTTACAGGTTAAAGTAGACGACGAGAAATACTTTGTCCACCATCGCCTCTACCAAGATTTGCACGGACTCGAATGGCGGCTCACAACAGCCGTTCCTAACAGCCACTTTGTTGGTTACATTGAAGCCAATTTCCAGCGCACACTTTTGATTTGTTTACTGGTGCTCTTAGGGGATTTAGCATTCCTCTTTTGGATTACCCATTGGATTGCTAATCCTATTATGCGATTACATCACGGTGCCCAACAGCTCGCTTCAGGTAAATTTGAACCTCTGCCAGACACCCACAGTTCACAAGAATTACAGGGACTGACCACAGCCTTCAATGAAATGGCGCAAAAAGTTCAGCTATCAATGACAACGATGCGATCGCTGATGAAGAAGCTGTTTGAAAGTGAGGCCCGTATATCAAAATTTTTAGACGCTTTGCCCGTAGGCATTGTCCTCCATGATTCTGATGGCAAAGCGTTTTATCTCAATCAGGTGGCTCAGGAGCTACTTCACATCGATAAGTTTTGGGAGTTAAACGAACAGAATCTCGCTCAACGCTACGGTGCCTATCAGGTTGATTCTGATGAACTTTATCCAGCCGAGAAAATGCCTTCAGTATTGGCATTGCAAGGGAAGTCGGTGATTATTGAGGACTTAGAACTTCGTCGCCAAGGCCAAAACATTGCCGTTCAAGTCCAGGGCACACCCATTTGGGATGAGGCTCAGCAAGTTGCTTATGCGATCGTGGTTTTTCAAGATGTGACGCTGCGCAAACAGGCAGAAAAGGTTGTTTCTGACTATAATCGCAACCTGGAACTCCGAGTTTGGGAACGCACGCTAGCGTTAGAGCGAGAAATTCAAGAGCGGCAGCGGATGGAAAATCAGCTGCGCGAAAGTCAAACAACTCAGGCAGCCATCCTAGCGGCCATTCCAGATTTACTGATTCGCCTGAGCAGCAGCGGTATTCGCCTTTCCTTGCTATCGGAAGGCGTTGTTCAATCCCTAGAAGGACAAAACACCGATGGGCAAGAATCGATGTATGACGTCTTGCCCTACGATTTAGCTGAGTTGCGGATGCAATATGTGCAACAGGCGCTGGCGACTGACCAGCGTCAAGTCTATGAGCACACAATTAACATCAATGGCAAAATACACCACGAAGAAACTCGCATCGTCAAGCTCTCAGAGAGTGAGGTCTTGGTTATGGTGCGTGACATTACTGACCGTAAGCATACTGAAATGCAGCTACAAAAAGCCAATGCTAAGTTGGCACAATTGGCGCTTACAGATGGTTTAACGCAAGTCTCTAATCGTCGCTGCTTTGATGAGTTCTTAGGGAAGCAGTGGTGGCGGTTACAAGTTAACCAACAGCCGATTTCAATGATCCTGCTCGATATTGACTATTTCAAGCGATTTAACGATACCTATGGTCATCGTGCGGGGGATGATTGTCTCCAGCGAGTGGCTCAACAGCTGCAATTTGTGGCACCCAATCCCAACTATTTGATTGCCCGTTATGGTGGGGAAGAGTTTGCCTTAGTCTTACCACAAACTGACGTAACGACTGCGGTCAGACTGGCTCAGCAAATTCATGCTGCCATTCGGACATTAGCGATTCCTCACACAGCGGCCCCGTTACAGGTAGTGTCTGTCAGTATGGGCATTAGCGCTATTATGCCAACACCTGCAATTGCGCCAGAGACCTTTATCGAACAAGCTGATCAAGCTCTATACATTGCCAAACAGAGTGGTCGTGATAGCTACTCTGTTTACACAGCAGCCTGGGAAGCTGGACTCAGTAAGACACAACCGCAAGAAGAAGCGCGGCAGAACAGAGAATAGGCCGTATGCCAGGTGCCAGAGAGCGCAAAATTCTTCGGCCTTGGATGCCGAACCTCAGGGGCTGTCATCATTTAGAGCTTGAATCCTCATGCTGAAAGCGGTTCAGCCCCTGGCTAGTTTTACCAAGCGGGCGCGGCAATGCTGATACTTCAATGCTTTTCGAGTTGAATTGATGACGCGCCCTAGTAAACCCGATAGAGTGAAGGAAATGTAACGTTTCTCAAATTTGCAACAGAGGCCTCAAAATTATGCGCGTGATTCTGATGACCGGCAAAGGCGGCGTGGGTAAAACTTCCGTTGCCGCAGCAACCGGTTTGCGGTGTGCTGAACTGGGTTACAAAACTCTGGTTTTAAGTACTGACCCCGCGCATTCCTTAGCCGATAGCTTCGATATGGAATTGGGGCATGCACCCCGTGAGGTGCGTCCTCATTTATGGGGGGCTGAATTGGATGCGCTACTGGAACTGGAGGGCAACTGGGGAGCCGTAAAGCGTTACATTACCGAAGTTTTACAAGCCCGTGGTCTGGAAGGGGTAGAAGCAGAGGAGTTGGCAATTCTCCCTGGCATGGACGAGATCTTTAGCCTCGTGCGGATGAAGCGTCATTATGACGAGGGTGAATTTGATGTCTTAATTATCGACTCGGCCCCGACCGGAACTGCCCTGAGGCTTTTGAGCCTGCCTGAAGTTGCAGGCTGGTACATGCGTCGCTTTTACAAACCATTTGAAGCCGTTTCGGCAGCTTTACGCCCTCTCGTAGAGCCTTTATTCCGCCCAGTTGCAGGATTTTCGCTTCCTACTAAAGAAGTGATGGATGCGCCCTACGAGTTTTATGAGCAGCTTGTGGAATTGGAGAAGGTATTGACTGATGCCACAACAACTTCGGTCAGACTGGTGACGAATCCCGAAAAGATGGTGATTAAGGAATCCTTGCGAGCCCATGCCTACCTGAGTTTGTACAACGTAGGGACAGATTTAGTGGTTGCCAATCGCATCATTCCTGATTCTGTCCAAGATCCCTTCTTCCAGCGCTGGAAGGAGCAACAGCAGCAGTATCGTCATGAAATCCACGAAAATTTTCACCCTCTACCCGTGCGCGAAATCCCTCTGTATTCTGAGGAAATGTGCGGTATTGCGGCCTTAGAGCGCTTAAAAGATACCCTCTACAGTGATGAAGACCCTACTCAGGTTTACTACAAAGAAACCACGCTGCGGGTTGTGCAAGAAGGCGATCGCTACAGCTTGGAAGTTTACCTACCCGGTATTCCGAAGGATCAGGTTGAACTGAGCAAAACTGGGGATGAACTCAATATTCGTATCGGCAACCATCGTCGTAACTTAGTGCTACCTCAGGCACTAGCGGCCATGAATCCGTCCGGAGCCAAGATGGAAGAAGACTACTTAAAGATTCGATTTGCCAGTGTCTAGGGCGCGTCATCAATTAAAACACTGTCAACAAAAAACTAATTCCAAAAATAGCGCCCAGAATCACCCATACCTTGTAACGCTGCCAAAACATGCTAGCGGAGAAGGATGATGACATGGCAGGTCGCGGCAGGTCGGCCTCTTCGCGGCTAGCATGGATCGACTGGTAAAGGGTACAGGATTTAGCTAGCGGACGCTGCGGAAACGTACAGGAATCATCCTGATGGTAAAGGCAGCTTTCACACAGGACATCTTCACCTAGGGTTTGATACAGCTCAATGCTGGGATGCCCGTGGGCTTTAAGCTGTAACCCACAATGGGGACACACCAAATCAGCCGGTTTAACTGGGTTTTTGCAGCGATCGCAGAAGGGCATGAATCTCTCGTCAGCAATGCCTCTCGTATCCTAACGTGCGGTCTCCTGAACAACCGGAAAGCGGCGCACTTGAAACTCTTTAGACTCCTCAAAACTGTATTCAAAGCCGAGTGCTTCATCAAAGCGAGTTTCAATCTCAGTGAGTTGTGCTTCCGGAATTGCTTTCCAATCCTCACGTGTACGCCAGCGAATCACAAAAATCACCACTTCTTCATCCACGGGTGAAATCCACGTTTCCTTCGATAAAAATCCTGGATAGTCTTGTAGGGCCGATGTCCAAATTTCATCATCGAGCCGGACGTAGCGCTCTCGTTGCGCCGCAGGAACGCGGAACTTTAACCACTCAATAACCACGGATTCGCTCCAACTTGCGTAGATAATAGACTGCGGGATCGGATCGGTTTAGGTTGATGTCCGATAGATCTAGGACTTACGCATTTGACGCGGTTGTTCGCGATGAAGATCCCCCCTGCCCCCCATTAATAAAGGGGGTGGCGATAGCCGAAGGATCTCTGCACCGCTGGTAGGGTGAGGTATTTTGAACTGCGTAAGCCCTGTGATCTTTATAGCAGGATCACCTCTTTAGCGTAGACCGATGTCATCCATATCACCGTTTTGTTCAAACCAAACTGGCGATCGCTATCAGGGTTCGGTTGTTCGGGTATAGAGCTGTGGCTAATCTTTGCCACAATGAAGCGGTAATCGCGGTGGACTTAGATTCGCCCTTCGGAGGCAAAATGGACACAAATAACCTGTTCCGTCAACTACTCATGATTGGCATTGGTACAACCTCATTGGTCGCAGAACGGATGCGGCAGGTTAGTGATGAGTGGGTCAAAGAGGGACGTATTAATCCGGAACAGGCTAGTAAGTTTGTGGATGATTTCATGTCTCAGTTCTCCGGCGATTCTGCCAATTTTGAAGCTCAAATGCAGCGACAACTCAAAAACGTATTGCAGGATCTAGGGGTACCGCGTCAGGCTGAAATGGACGAACTAAGGGGGCGCATTGATCGCTTAGAGCGCCAAGTTCGTGAGCTGGAAAACAAGCACTGGAAATAAACACAGACCAGGCTTGCAATGAACCAATAGGTTCATCTCATGTTACGTGCCAGAGTACGCTTACTTATCGGTTCCGTCACTCATCCACGCTATCACCCGGTACGATAATCCTGGGCTAAAGTCATACCTTGAATCCATCCAAATTCTCGTTTTTGGCTGGGCCGAAAGCTCCCGTTTCGCGATCGGATGTGGTTTAAGCTTATTTCTAACTGTTGCGGTAAGTTTTTGCAGGGAGACAGTTTCGTGCGCAATATTCTAATCAGTTTTGTCGTTCTGGCAGCGTTTTGTGTGGTGCTTTTGGTAGCACAAGTCAGCCGCGACCAAGGGACTGCGATCGCGGATAATCTGAGCAGCTCTGAATCGGCTGTCGCTACGGCAACCCAAATCGCTCAAAATGCTGCTGACCTCGCGCCTGAACCGGAAGAAACGGCGGCTGAGGATACTGAAGACACCCCTACCGAGGATACGCTTGTGACCACCGAATCAGGATTGCAATACGAAGACATTGTCGAAGGAACCGGGGCAATGCCTCAAAAAGGCCAGAGAGTGACGGTTCACTACACCGGCACGCTGGAAGATGGCACCAAGTTTGATAGCTCGCGCGATCGCGGTCGCCCCTTTAGCTTCAATATTGGCGTTGGCCAGGTCATCAAAGGCTGGGACGAAGGCGTTTCCTCGATGCGCGTCGGTGGCCAGCGGAAACTCGTTATTCCTCCTGAGTTGGGATATGGAGCCCGGGGTGCGGGTGGTGTCATTCCCCCCAATGCAACCCTGCTATTCGATGTCGAACTCATCAGTCTTGGCTAAATCACCATCACCTTACTGGGTGAGTGTAGAAAGTCAAAGATTCTGGTGGCAGAAGGAGCCAGGAGATAGAAGTCAATAGCCAGGAGAACACTCCTGAGAAGCATAGTCGGCGTTGCTGAGTAGCAGGATGGTCATCCATCCCACTACTCAGCAACGGCCCTGACTTAAGAAATTAGCTAATCAAGAAGACGACGGCCTTCTAAAGCGCGAGCGAGTGTTACTTCGTCGGCATATTCCAAGTCGCCACCCATGGGCAAACCAAAGGCAATGCGGGTCACTTTGGTAAACGGTTTGAGCAGCTGACCGATGTAGAGCGTTGTGGTGTCGCCTTCAATGCTGGGGCTAATGGCAATGATGACTTCTTGAATATGCTCCTTGTTGACCCGATGAACCAGAGGCCCAATGTTTAACTGTTCAGGGCCAATGCCATCCATGGGGGAAATGAGGCCACCCAGTACGTGATATCGGCCTCGGTATTCGCGGGTTTTCTCGATTGCAATTACATCGCGCGAATCAGCCACCACACATAGCGTTTGCTGATCGCGGTTAACGGCTTTACAGATATCACAGACGGGTTCAGCCGAAAGATGAAAGCAGATTGAGCAATAGCCAATTTGGGCCTTGGCATCCACCAGTGCTTGAGCCAGAGCCTGTACTTCAGTTTCAGGGCGTTTTAGTAAATGTAGCGCCAGACGTTGAGCTGTCTTGGGGCCAACCCCTGGCAGCTTTTGTAATTCTTCAATTAAACGAGCCAGGGGACGAGCGTAAATGGGGGTTCCTCCTTGGGAGTTGCTAGCAAGACTGGAGTAGAACTGGGCTGGAACGACAGATGGTAAAGGGGAGAGGGGAGCAGGGTTTGTGGATAATTTATTAAATGTCGATCTGTCTAAGGGTAGGCATTATTAAAGCAATCAGCTTGGCAAAAACAGGGTACGGTTGCGCCCTAGCTGAGCAATCAATGCGGAACCTCAAGCAGCTTGAGTAATTTTGATGCGATTACGGCCTCGCTGCATGGCTTGGTCTAGGGCTGCTTCTGCCGTTGCGACGACCTGATGTCCATCGATAGAAAGTTGCTGATCGGCGATCGCCCCTCCGACACTCACCATTACCTCTAAATTCGTGCCTGGAGCCAAGACAGGCAACTGTTCCAGAATCTCAGTTTGCAGCATCTCACCATAGCGCGTCGCTGTTTTAACGTCTAAATTAGGTGCAGTTGCGGCAAAGAGTCCTTGGCCATCGCTATAAAACCAGGTATTGGTCGTCGCTCGTTGCTGTAATATTTTTGCCGTCGCCGTAAAGATGTCCTGAAGTGATTGCCCATCGGCAAGATGAGGCTGGACCTTGAGTAAAAGCACACTCAGCGTTTCAAGCTGTTCGGCATGGTTCGTTTTAAGATGTTGAACATGCGTCGCGATCGCTTGTTGCAACAAATCATGCCGTAGCAGCCCTGTCACCGGCTCAATCAATCCCAATGAGGTCAAAAGGCTGCCGTAGTTCTGCCGCAATGCTTCAACCTTCTGAGCTTCTGTACTGATGGCTGATTCCTTCGCTTCTACCAGCGTTGTTAAGGAATCGGCTTGTTTACGCATACGCGAAGCTTTGTGGGAACGGCGGAGAATTGCAGGCACTGAAACCAACAAGCCGATAACAATCCCTATCGCTAATGTTCCAAGCAGAACCAATGCTAAAGATTGGCGATATTCCCAAATAAAGAATTGAATTGTGACCAGATTCGTATTCTGCAGCGCGAATAAAATAGCAAGGAAGGCTATTACAAGCGCAGAAATAACAAACAGTCGCATGGTGGATAAAAACGGTTGAGTTGCTTATTCATCCTACTGTCATATGGTTGCCTCCACTTACGGCAACTAGGCTAGCCTCCCATACGATTCCAGGGTGCTAATTGTGGCTGAACGATACGAGACGAAATTTGGCGTCACCAACCTTAATGCTTGGGCGCTTACAGGGTGATCGTTCCAGGGCACTGACTTTCTTGGGCGAAACTTAATGAAGACAATGACAGACATGAGCGGAAGCTGGTTGGGGACCTATTGGCAAGGAGGGCAACCAACACGGTTTGAAGCGACACTGGTGCAGGGAGGAAGCGTTTTAGACGGACGCATTTTAGATGAGGGTTACTTGGGCGAAGCTTGCGTTCAAGGTGAGTTGTTGGGAAATCGTGTCTTCTTTGTGAAACGCTATCTGACAACTTCGCCCAGCCCCATTCGCTATAGCGGTACGCTGTCAGAAGATGGCAACTACATTCACGGTAATTGGCGTATCGGCTATTTTGATTCCGGTACGTGGGAAGCCTACCGCACAACGGACTTCTTTATGGCTGATTTAGCGCAAGCCCTATCAACACGCGCCACCGTAGTGAGTCGTCTAAACAGCATGATTTTGGCTGACGAACTGGAGACCGAAACTTGACTGCCGGACAAGGTGTCAGAAAGGCCGCCGCTAGCAATGACAGAAACAACGAAGCGATCGCTCAGTGGCAGCGATCGCTTTTCATTGAGGTCAGAACATCTGATGCTTCAGAGGACACTATTGTTAAGCAATAGGACGAGACACTGAAGTTAGGAGATGACATTCACTGATATTCAGCAAACAACCCAATAGCTCGCCGTCTTGCCCCAGATCGCGCTTTTCTAGCAACTTTCCAGACATTTAGCCTAAGTTGCAGCAATGCTGAGGGGATCTATGCTTCGATCTTGACCGAAATGATCTTGTCGCCTTGGCGAATGGCATTCACAACATCCATATCTTCCGTTTTGCCAAAAACCGTATGCACACCATCCAGGTGAGGCTGAGGGGCATGACAAATAAAGAACTGACTGCCACCGGTATCAGGGCCACGATGAGCCATCGAGAGACTACCGGCTGAGTGCTTATTTTCATTGATTTCACACTTAATAGTGTAGCCAGGGCCACCGGTTCCAGTGCCTTTAGGACAACCTCCTTGAACCATGAAGTTGTCGATCACACGGTGGAAATTAAGGCCGTCGTAGAAACCAGCCTGGGAAAGATCCACAAAGTTTTTAACGGTGTTGGGAGCGTCTTGATCAAAAAGATCCAAATGAATGGTTCCTTTATCGGTCTCCATAATGGCGCGGGACATGGTGCTCTCCTTTCAAAATTGCAATTAGACTAGCCAATCTTCTTCATGATGCCGTGCAAAGACACGATATATCGGCTTTCTACAGGCGTTCTGGGTATACCCAGTTCAGTTTCCACCTGGATTTGATATCAGTACCGCACAGTAGCGTAACGCTTTAACTCCCTATTGCAGACAGAAACCAGGTCAATATTCAGCATAGGTGAGATTCCTAAGCATTTTCGACGAAATCCAGCCTTAAACCAGCCCTATTCATGGCGTTTAGTAACGGGATCACGCCCTGGCAATGTCTCCATGATGGCCAAGACCGCCTGCTGAGCCGCCAGAATATCCCGCTCTTCACCCCCGAGATACAGGCGACCAAAGCTGCCAATGGCCGAGATTTGCAGAATGTTGATCAGCGCTGCTTTTTCAGCTTCATTGGCTGCTAGAGAAGCATAGGCGGCGGGCTCAACTTCAAAGACATAGAGGGTTTGCCCAGCCACAATCATATTGCCGCGACGGCTCCGGTTGATGAGCTGTACATGATTGGCATCCAGATTGCGAATGACCTGACTCGAAATAACGCGAGGACGCAAACAATCCCGACGGTCAACCCCAAGTGAATCGAGCATGGCGCGACCAGCCGCATGAACCTCGGCTTGACTGCTAGCGTGGATTTCTAAGTTGCCATAGAGTCGTTCCACCATCAAGACTGCGGGACGAACGACAGCAGCCTTAAGGGCAATATCCATTAGGCGGTTAATCTCAATGCCGGGAGAGATCTCAAGCCACAGGGAGGAATCACCAGGCAATGGCAAGAAGCCGACAGAAACAGTCCCCATATAGGCGGCATGTTGAGGTTGCAGACTATCGACATATACGTAACTGCGTAGGTCTACGCCCAAAGTTTTCCTAGCTCCTAAACTCCCAGGCCAGTATAACGGGCTGTGGTGCCACGAATTGTTATCAACTAGCTACCCAGCATTTTTGCAGTCAAGATTTCATCCTCTAGCCTGTCAAGTTGCAACGGGTACGGGCATGCTTGGTATCCTCTGCTTAGTTACTGCTAGTGGAGGCTTTGCGATCTAACTGGGTAGCGGCGGCGATCGCGGCTTTTTCGCGGGCACGCTGAGCATAAACCTCTAATTCTGCGACTTCACAACCCGCCAAAATACTCAAGTCCTCTAAACTAATCCCTCGCATCAGCATTTCTACACACCAGGTTTTTCTAGCTTGATCGGGTTGTGGTCGGAGAGCTCCCACTTCTATATCCTGCCACCATCCGTCCCAGCGATCCGCCAGACTCGCAGCGGTGAGCGGATCACCTGACTCATCGACAAACATAGCCGAAACATCATCCTTACGACTTTTGAGCCATCTGGTCAGTGGATTACTGGTGTAAGAGCCATAGCGTTTACCTAAAATCCACTGGTTAATCGGCACTTGCCTAGGGCTAGCTGGCCCCATCACTTGCAAAACATTTTGCGACTTGTCACAAATTTGATGGGCTTTTTCTAACTGAATCATTTCTTCTGGCAATAGCCCTGCACCGAAAAAGACATAGGCCAAAGCGTGATCCTGAAGACTCTGGTTGCGAGCCTGTTTGATGAGCTGATGCACCCAAACAGCAGGTAGGTCACTGAGCGTATTCGCTGACGCGATGTTCACGCGATCTTCTATCGCTTCGGAAGCAGCGGCAACTGTGGCGACAAAATCTTCATCATCCACAAGACGCGTGGCGACACTAGTTGCACGACTATCCGCTGGCTCCAAGATGGTGACGATCGCATCTAAAAAGTCTTCCCGGCTGTCCCAAAGGCTATATCCACTGGTTGACTCAACCAAGATGTAGCCCAGTAGCAGCGCTCCCAAAAAACTGGCAAGTTCATCAGGCGGGAGTCCCAACACTAGTTCGCCAGAACCCTCAAATAATTGCAAATGCTGCGCCATATCCTGTCGGATGGTACTCAGGCGTTGCTGAAGGGCTTCCCGATGCTCTAACGGATATTGATCCGCCTCGCCGATGATCGACCGAACGAAGCTAGAAACCTGCTCCAGCAATTGCAAGCACTCACTTGCATAGGCTCGTAACCCTTCCGAAGATGCATTCGCCGGTAGCAATTTCGGTTCCGTTACGATAGCTGGCGTCGTTTGCAGCATGGCTAAGAGGAGACCGTACTTATTGCCAAAGTTACGGAAGAGAGTCGCTTCGTTCACCCCTGCCTTATCAGCAATCTGGCGTGTTGTCGTGTTGCCGACCCCCTGAGACAAAAACAGATCGAGGGCGGCCTGAGTGAGGCGCTGGCGAGTAGAAAGAGTAGACATACCAAAAAGCAAGTAGCACTTGCAGTTTTGCAAAAAAGACGCTAAATTTGCAATATGCAAGTATCGCTTGCATAAGCTGTAGTCACAGCATAACAGTTTGTTTGCTCGGTAGGAACCGCTTAGGCGGCAGACGCCGAGAGTTTGTTCTAAACCACATTCGATTTAGCCACTCGTGACATGTGATCAAGGTATACGTGTGAGGAATTTATGACGACACACCTACATTCATCGGCAAAGACAGGTCTCCAGAAACTTTCTATTGAGACGAAGCGATCGCGCTTCAACTGGGTCACTGCCATCTTTTTTGCAGCCTTTCACGGGCTGGCTCTGTTAGCTCCATGGTTCTTTTCCTGGTCAGCCTTAGGGGTGGCCGTCTTGTTGCACTGGCTGTTTGGGGGCATCGGCATCTGCTTGGGATACCATCGCTTGCTGAGTCACCGTAGCTTCAAGGTGCCCAAATGGTTAGAGTATGCAATTGCCACTTGCGGTGCACTCGCTATTCAAGGGGGGCCTATTTTCTGGGTTGGCGGACATCGTCGTCACCATGCGTTTACTGAAGATACAGTGCAAGATCCGTATTCGGCTAAGCGCGGCTTCTGGTGGAGTCACTTCCTCTGGTTGGTATATCCGGAGCGGACAACCTTTAAACAGCACTCATATGCCAAGTATGCGCCAGACCTCATGCGACAACCCTTCTACCGGGGGCTAGATAAGCTATTCCTGGTCTTGCAAGTACCTCTTGCAATTCTGCTTTATGGGTTGGGCGGTTGGTCTTTCGTAATTTACGGGATCTTTGTGCGGGCGGTGCTGTTATGGCACTCAACCTGGTTCGTGAATTCGGCGACCCATCGCTGGGGCTACCGCACCTTTCACGCCGATGACAATGCGCGGAATCTCTGGTGGGTTTCACTCCTAACCTACGGTGAAGGCTGGCATAACAATCACCATACCTATCCTCGGGCAGCTCAAACCGGCTGGCGCTGGTGGGAAATTGATGTCACCTGGTTGACCATTAAACTCTTGCAGCGTCTTGGTTTAGCCACGAAGGTGAAGCGGATTCCAGCCTCGCGCCGAAATCTGCGTGTGGGGTGATGGGGTGGATGGAGTGATGGGGGTATGAAGTGAGGGTATGTAGAGGCGGTTGAGGTTTCCTGAAGGGTTGGAGTAGGTAGGGTGTCGTGGGAATTAATGGAGTTTTGAGCTTTCAATTTTGAGTTGAACAAATCAATCACTTATGCACAACTCAACCCTCAAAACTCCCTACTCCTGAGTCTCTAGCGATGCTGAGTCAAAAGAGCTAACCCATTGTCGCTGTTGCGCCGTGTTTAACACCAGAGCCGTTACCGCGAATAGGAAGAAGCTTTCGCTGCAGGCTGCGAAGAAGGGCCAAAAATTTTGGGCGATCGCGGAGCCTGCATCCACTTGGGCAAGACCTCTGACTAGGCTGAACGCCAGCACAACCCCGATTTTGAGCTGCGGATTGTCATCACCGCGAACCGCATAGCGATAGGTTAAGGCAAACAAAGCGCCTGACAAAATGTTGATGGCGATGTTGACAAGTAACGTCAGACTCGCCAAGTTGAGAGTTGAGAATAGCCCGACCAACGCCTGGCCTGGTGTGAATAGGATATTGACCGTTTTCTCAGCCAGACTGACAACGCCACCGCAGGTCCCGCCCACACAAGCTGCTTTGAGGGACTCTAATCGCTCTGCGGACGTGAAGCGGGAAGGTTGGGTCATCAGTAAATTGTTACGCTTTCTGGGAAACTTTAGCTTTATTATGAGAGCTACGCCGTCAATCTTTCATTTAAGCAAAACGTATGGATATCTTGTCTTTAGGTTGGGTTTCTCTGTTAGTTGTCTTTACCTTCTCCATTTCCATGGTGATTTGGGGGCGTAACGGCTTTTAGGACAACCTGTTGATCTGAACCTATTGAGTTTATGGTGGATGCAGCTTTGGAAGCGCGGGCTCTAACCGTATTGGCCGTATCGTCAGCAGTACTTTTAGTCGTTGTTACGGGCGGGATACTTTATCTCACAGCGGCAGAATGGCGCGATCGCCGTCGTCGTAAGCGAGAGCAAGAAAGTTATGCGCCCCCTAGCAGCAAGAAGAAGAAAAAGTAATTTGCTTTCCTAGACTGAGTGACTGAGCCCCTATCCGCCATGAACATGCCTGGTTTGCCAGCCCGACGGCTGGCATTTGACGTTTTAA
This sequence comes from Cyanobacteria bacterium J06638_28, assembly GCA_039819045.1. GTDB lineage: Bacteria > Cyanobacteriota > Cyanobacteriia > Phormidesmidales > Phormidesmidaceae > SIO1E4. Next base: position 206,386 of record JBCBSR010000002.1, on the reverse strand, counting down.
AGGAAATTTATCGGGGTGGGTATGCTGACGTTGTGCTGCACCGATGTTTGCAGCAGTCGCCCCTCAGTAAGGTTGATCGGCAATTTACAACGGAATTGGTGTACGGTACCGTTCGTCGCCAGCGCACCCTGGACGGGCTCATCGATCAACTCGGTAAGAAAAAAGCCCAACAGCAGCCGTTGGAATTACGGATTATTCTACATTTGGGGCTGTATCAGCTGCGGTATCTCGATCAGGTGCCTCCCTCAGCAGCTGTGAATACCAGTGTTGATCTGGTCAAAACGCTGCGAATGGGGAAGCTAGCAGGGGTTGTTAATGGCATTCTGCGCCAGTATTTACGCTTGCAGGAAACGGTACCTGAGCCACTGCAATTGCCTGAGGCAGCAGTTCCAGCTCTGGCGTTGCGTCACAGCTATCCAGACTGGATTGTTGAGCTGTGGCAGCAGCAGTTAGGTCTGGAGGCCGCCGAGGCTCTCTGCCAATGGTTCAATCGCCCCCCAACAATAGACTTACGCGTTAATCAACTCAAAATCTCGCGTCAGGAACTGGCTCAGAAGTTCACAGCAGCGGGTATTGCCACACAGTTGTTGCCTCATGTGCCACATCTCTTGCGCTTGATGAAACATGTGGGTGCCATTCGCCAACTCCCCGGCTATACCGAAGGCTGGTGGTCGGTGCAGGATGCTAGCGCTCAGCTTGTGGGTTCCCTCGTCAATCCCCAACCTGGTGAAGTGGTCATTGATGCCTGTGCCGCGCCCGGTGGTAAAACAACTCATCTAGCCGAGTTAATGGGGGATCAGGGCAAGATATGGGCCTGCGATCGCACCGCTTCCCGTCTGAATAAGGTCAAGCAGAATACGCGTCGTTTGGGGCTCAGCAGCGTGCAAACATTCACGGGGGACAGCTCTACCGTGACGCGGTTTGCCGGACAGGGCGATCGCGTTTTAGTGGATGCACCCTGTTCGGGCCTGGGCACTTTACATCGTCATGCGGATGCCCGTTGGCGACAAACACCCCAAACCATCGCCGAACTGGCGGACCTTCAAGCCAAGCTTTTGACACAGGCTGCAACGTGGGTCAAACCAGAGGGTGTCCTCGTGTATGCAACTTGTACCCTCCATCCCGCTGAAAATGAAGACTTGATTCAGCAGTTTTTAGTGACCCATCCGGAATGGCGAATTTTGCCGCCAACACCGGAAGAACCCACAGCGACTTACGCGACATCCGAGGGCTGGATTCACGTCTGGCCCCATCAGGCCGATATGGATGGCTTCTTTATGGTGCGATTAGGGCGATAGTTCAGCAAAGCCTACACCAGCTTTTGAAAAGGGGTCCATACCGTAATGTCTTTGAGCAGCGCCTGATAGCCAGCAGTATTGGGATGCAGGCCATCGCTAGCGAGGCGCGATCGCCACCAGTGCTCGCCTCGCTCTAACCACAGCGTAAAGATGTCCAGATAGGGCACCTGGCGTTGGCGACAAGCTTGAGCTGTGATTTCCTTGTAGCGAAATTGGTCTTGATGGTTGTAGTACAGAACCTCTGAAAAAGGCATCTGCTCTACCCAAACAGGCGGCATGCCGACAAACAGTACAGGGCAGAGACTTGAGGCTTCATCCAAGAGCTTGGCCATCTCGGCTTCAAACACCTCCAACGGTGTGAAGGGACGCCCTGTCGGCTTACCAATACGGGCTGAATCGTTCATGCCGACTGAGAGCAGAATCAAGTCCGGAACTCGATTACGGAACTCGCCACGAGTCAGAAACTCTTGTTCCAAGCGACGGGCTACCTGTTGCACCCCATCGCCTCGCACCCCCAAGTTGTAAATGGCATGACCGGGCGACTCTGGCTGTAGCCAGCGACGACGTAGGCGCTCCACCCAGCCCCCACCCTCTGGATCCCCATAGCCATAGACGAGGCTATCGCCAACGGCAACAATACGTTTCTCGTGGCGGGGCGTTAAAACAGCGGGCGATCGCATAACTGGACGGGCAGCTACCATGTATCACTCAGGTTACTTACATCAAAAAAGGAGTGTAACGTACATACTTTACACAATGGGAATTTATCACTCTTTAAGATTTCTTTTCAAATTTTCAGCAAATTAGACCCATGACAGCTTCCTGTTGAAGCGAAGCAAACAACAAGATAGCCCCAAAAGTGTCATGCCATTTCGCCTTACCGATAAAGCAAGGGGGCTGGGGAGTTGAATCTATCGTCGCTATCAGAGACGTGATAACAGCGGATCCTCGATAGGCTCTTGCAGGCAAAGTTTTGTTGACGCATTCTCTGAATCAGCAATGGTTTTGCTTGCTATGATGAGAGCTTAAAGCTGTAGCTAGAGACTTTATGCTGAAAAACAATTCGCCTTTCGACAGCCAGCAAGTTATGCGCCGGACAGAAGATCTGATTACGGCAGCGTCTAACCGTTATCGGATTACGGTGCAGGTTGCTAACCGCGCTCAGCGTCGCCGCTTTGAAGAGTTTGAATCACTTGATGACTCGCGGATGAAGCCTGTTTTGCGTGCCATCATCGAAATGTCTGACGAATTGACACAGCCTGAAATTATTGGCGAGTAGTCTGGCATGGCTGCTCACCTCAAAGAGGGAAAAGGATGGCGTTTGGGATGGAACCCAGACGCCATTCCTTTTCAGGGGCTTGTGGGTGGTGACGCTTGGGCGATCGAAATGACCGCAGGAGAATTTGAAGACTTTCGGCGTTTGACCTTGCAGCTCGTTGGCATTCTGCAAGATATGGCTACTGAGTTGATGGATGAGGAACGCTTGGCCTGTGAACAGGAAACCCCAAACATTTGGGTCGAGGTTGAGGGTTACCCTCGCACCTATGAGTTGCGCTTCATTTTGCTATCCGGGCGCAAAGCCGAGGGCGGATGGCCTGCAACTGCCACCGCTGAACTCGTTCAAGCTATCCCTGCCATGACGCTTTTTTGAATAGACTTCTTCACCGCTACCATCAGCTTCACAGAAAAAGTCTATTCTTCTAAGCCTTCACTAGGGTCAATACCTTGCGATCGCAACAATGCCTCCAGACGTTCAGCTCGTTGACGCTCCTGTTCAGCCCGCTGACGCTCCTGTTCAGCCCGCTGACGCTCCTGTTCAGCCCGCTGGCGTTCTTGCTCAGCCTGTTCCGCGCTCCAGAGCAGCAATTTACCGTCACCGTCCCACCAGCGTAACCAGTTGATCGTTTGCGCAAGTCTTTCCCCTTGCCAAATCCCTAGAAACAATTCCATCTCTGGGATCCAGAACTGGCCCTTAGCATTAGGCAACTGCAACACATACCGTTCATTCTCTAAGCAGCGGACTTCTAATGCGGGTTCTGCCGGATCATAGATAACGTAAGTGGGCACTTGCAAAATCTGTTCGTAGAAATAAAGCTTTCCGTAGGGAGGCGTCGATCGCAGGGATAATTCACTATTATCCTCAGCCGAGAGGAATTCCATCACCACTGCAATGCGATCGCCTTCCAAATTTTGGGTATAGCTGCGGCGAATGGTTTGTGGTTCTACGGGATGAACTTGAGGTACATAAAACCAATCTGGAGCCTTGACAACAATCTTGTTGCGCACAGTAGCTACCAGGCCAAAGTTAGAGCCCACCAGCATCGCAGGCTGAATACGTTCAGCAGCTCCTAAGGCATCGGTTAGAGCGGCCGCCAGCGGTGGTTGTTGAATATTTTCCACCGGATCATCAGGTAAAGGGTAATCAGCTGGAAGACGCTCCCACTTAACAGCAGAACGTTTGCGATGAGGCTGAGCTAGAACCATTGCCAAGAACTCTGGTCAACGACACCTGACCACATCCACATCAGTTTTGGCTTACGCGGAAACTTCAGGTTGCAAATCGGATGTGATTGAGTTTTTTAATGTTAGCGCTGAAAACTTGAATCCTGAATCTGCGAGCCACAGGCTTTACCGCTGCAGCACAGCCGCATCGCTACGCCATTGCTGCAAAGCCTCACCAGCTTAACTTTCAGCATCCAAGATACGAACGCCTACAGTACTGGTGTTGAAATTGTAAAGTTCTCCTTCAATTTCAATCTGAGTGCCCACTTTCACTTTGCTGTTACCAAAAACAGGGCCATTGTCGGTAATGGTGGCCTCACCGGTCAGCGTAATAAGCATGTCGATGGTGTATTGCAGTTCAGGACGGGGGTCAGGAAAGGCTTTGACGGAACCATCGGGTTGAGCTACAGCTTGACTGCGAGGTAGCTTTTGAACGTCCTTGATGTCCACCTGACCGTAAGGCTGATTGCGGATAATGATGTTAGTGGTTTCTGATGCTTTAAGCGTTTGGAAAAGTTCTTCAGGATCAGAAACGGTCAGACCCCGCACCATGACATCAACTTCCACAGGTTTGAGATTACTCTCCCCAACCTGGGCTACGGATCCCCCTGTGCCAGGAAATATGAAAATACCTACAACCACCATCAAAATGACTAGGGCCGCACCGATGTCAAGCAAGCTCACTTTGCCGAACAGTCGCCCCTTCGCGTCTAAGATTGCCATCTTCCCTATCCTTCTCAAAAGCCCACGGACAGACATGCTGTAACAATAACGCTAGTTGCCACAACCAGCCGCTAGTATTTAACCATCCAGGCTGGCAACTTGAAAGCCAACCTTAACGTCTCAGGTACTAGGTATACACTCGATGCCAGGGGCATTCTTGTGTATGGAGCATGTACCGAAATCTTTTTTAGACGCGAGGCAAGGAAACAAAATGAGGGCTCTTTGGACACAACAGCTGCGAAATATCGGTAAACGGTGGTTGTACGGGGCGGTCGCCCTGATCGTTGCCAGCAGTGTCGTGATGGCTACACCGGAGCCTTCAAAAGCGGGCCTTTTGGATCTGCTTTTCAACGGTATCCAGTATGTTCAGCTTTCTAATCTGAATGACGATCAGGAAGTTCAGTTGGGTAAGCAGACTGATCAAGCACTGAGGCGTCAAGGGGTTCCTATTTACACGCGCAATCCAGAGATTGTGAACTATGTCAACAATATTGGACAGCGTCTGGTCAAGCAGAGTGCCCGCCCCAATATTCCCTACACGTTTCAGGTCGTCGATGACAATAGTGTTAATGCATTTGCCACGTCTGGCGGCTTTGTGTACATCCACACAGGTCTGATTCGGGAGGCTGATACCGAAGCTGAGTTGGCCGGCGTAGTCGCCCACGAAATCGGTCATATTGCAGGCCGTCATGCCATTAACCGGATGCGCGAAATTACCCTGGCTAATGGTATCGCAGGGGCTTTAGGCGTAGCGGAGGACGACCTGGTTAATATCGGTGTTCAGCTAGCTCTGTTTTTGCCTAACAGCCGGAGTGCCGAGAATGAAGCAGATGCGTTGGGATATGAAAATATGGGTCGAGCTGGCTATGACCAGCGCGGTTCAATTAGCTTTATGCAAAAACTGGCTGAAGGCGATGCGCCTCCTGAAATCTTTAGCACTCACCCAGATCCCGACAACCGTGTTAGCCGTCTCCAGAGTATGTATCAGAGTTCGCATCAGACTGATGCCAAGGACGGCAGCAATCCTCAAGCCTATCAGTCAAGGATTAGTGGTCTGTAGGGTAGCGTTTTGCCGATAAGCGGCTATGCCCCAAAAGGTCAGGTGCGGAGCGTACCGTAAGTTAGGCATAGGCTGAGTATGCTGGAGCCATTCATAGAGCTGGTGTCCATCCCCCCCGGTTAAGATGATAGAACCTTGCGAATTGCTCTGTTGCCAGGCTCGAATGAAGTCACGAATGGTGGCGATCGCGCCATAGAGCACCCCGCTCTGAATTGATTGAGGTGTACTCTGTGCCCAGCGAGGTGGTAACGTCGATTGCCACTGCATTGCTGGCAGACTGGCGGTGTGCTCTCTGAGGGCATTAAACTGCATTGCCAAACCGGGTAAAATCGCGCCGCCGGTTAGCTCTTGATCTGTCCCTGCGGTAAAGGTGAGTGCCGTCCCAGCATCAATGACAAGTACCGGCCAACCATAGCGTTCACCAGCCCCCAATAGATTCAAGGCACGATCAATCCCCAGAGTGGGATAGAGATTACCTAAGGGCAACTGGGCGAGGGCAATCGTCGCTAGGCCTGGATAGAACTGCCACAGCTCGGTTTGTTGAGGTACGACCGAAGCTAGATACAAAGGCAATGGCGAAGGCGACTTGGAGAAATTCAGGTTCCCTCCTTGTTTTTCTGCGAGCTGCACCCTGTCCGCGACCTTTTGCCAAGCTGCCGCGGAAAACTGGTTGTTGACCAGGTAGCTAACGACCTCAGTATTGAAGTGGGACGTATGCCAAACCGCTTGTAACTCGTTGCCTTGAAAGGACGCCCAATGGAGACGCGTATTGCCTGCTACCAGCGCTAACCAGCTGCAAAACTCAGAACTAGAATCGGCCATTAGCTCAAGAATCAATCAAGATCGCGCGGAAGTCATTGACGTTGGTTAGGGTTGGCCCCGTTTGAACCAATGCCCCCAGCGCTTGAAAAAACGAATAGCTGTCGTGGTGTGCTAGAAAGTCACTGGCGAACAATCCCTGATCACGCCCAGCTTGCAAAATCGCTGGCGTGATCATCGCACCGGCATTGTCCTCGCTACCATCAATGCCGTCGGTGTCACAGGCGATCGCCCACACATTGGCTAAACCATTGAGGGCAATCGCCAAAGACAGCAAAAACTCGCTGTTACGCCCGCCTTTGCCAGCATCGCCAGTCACGGTTACCGTGGTTTCTCCACCGGAGAGAATGACACAGGGAGGGGCGAGCGGCTGACCGTACTGTCTGACCTGACGGGCAATCCCGGCATGAACAATACCAACCTCTTTGGCTTCCCCTTCAATGGCATTCCCGAGGATAAGGGGCGTATAGCCCAAATCACGGGCACACTGAGCCGCTGCTTCCAACGATTGCTGGGGTGTGGCAATGAGGTGATTCGTGGTTGTGCTTAAGCGGATATCCTCGGGCTGAATCACCGGATCAGGATCTTCGGCCAAATAGGTCAGCACAGTTTCGGGTACCTGCAAGTCATACTTATCAATAATTTTGAGGGCTGTTGCCGTGGTCACCGTATCCCCCACGGTTGGCCCTGAAGCGATCGCGGGTAAATTGTCCCCAGGCACATCAGAAATAATCAGGGAGACGACTTTGGCCGGGTAGGCGGCCGCCGCTAAGCGTCCGCCACTGGAACGGGAAAGACTTTTACGCACAGCATTCATTTCCCCAATGTCAGCTCCAGAGCGTAGGAGTTGACGATTGATATCAATCAACGTTGCCAGTTCCATGTCCACAGGCGGGAGCGTAAGAAGTGCCGACCCGCCTCCTGATATCAGACAAATCACTAAGTCTATTTCATCCAGTGAGGTAACCAAATCCAGGATTTGGGTGGCGGCGGCCATCCCCTGGGCATCGGGCACTGGATGGGCAGCCTCCAAAACTTTAATGTGCTGTGTTTCGGCATGATGCCCATAGCGGGTCACCACAAGACCTTCTAAAGGGCCAGACCATGCCTGTTCGACAGCCGCCGCCATCGCAGCCGCCGATTTACCCGCCCCAATAACCACTGTTCGACCCAATGTAGGAGCTGGCAAAAAGTCTGGGATCCGCAACTGGGGCTGGGCCGCCGCCACAGCGGCATCGAAAAGCATTTGGAGAGTCTTCGTCGGCGACATAGGCTCAATAGCAGCACGAAGTTTCCATAGAGTTTACCGGAGGGGAGAACACTGTGCTGCAAGTGAAGTAATGGCGTGACGGGATGAGAGAGTGGAACTTGATCGCTTTGCCCAAAAGATAAGCTACTTCACTAAGGAAATTTGATATTTAATCGTTAGTTCATCATTGACCCCATCAGGATGAAATATATCACTGATATTTTGCGTAAATGTCTTTTTCGGAATGGCTAAAGTCAAATATCAATCTAGTTCATGAAAATTCTTTATGGAACTTCAAAGCAATTTGCGTAAGGCTATCTCTAGAAAGTTGCGAAATGTAGCTTCAAAAACACAACATTCTTGCCCAAACCCTTTAAGATGCGCCTCGAAAGCTATTCACAGGCTAATCCTAGGATTAAAAGGGATTCATTGCTTCTGTTGGTTGCCCCATGCTTAAGAAAACAAGCAAACATTGGGGCTGTGTAGGAAACCTGATCAATGATGCTTGGTATTCGCATGATTCGGTAATGCTGATAGGTCAAATAGTAGCGGCTAGTTTGTGACGCTTAGACAACTTAATTGTCGGCGCGAACCTGTTAGCAAAGCTATGTATTTCAAGGAGAACAGCTTTACGAATGGGTCATCAACTTGACGCCCCTCAGCACATCTAAAAAGAGAGAGTAAAACATGGTTTATGCACCGGAACGACCCACCAATGTCACACCGGAACCTCTGACGGATAGTGAGTTGAACAGCATTGATGCCTATTGGCGAGCCTGTAACTATCTCGCCATTGGGATGATCTATTTGCGGGACAACCCCCTTCTCAAGGAGCCACTCCAAGCTGAACATGTTAAGCATCGGCTCTTGGGTCACTGGGGTGCTTCACCTGCCCTCAGCTTTACCTACATCCACTGCAATCGGCTGATCAAAAAGTATGACCTGGACATGATCTTCATGGCTGGCCCGGGTCATGGGGCACCGGGCGTGTTGGGGCCGGTCTATCTAGAAAGCACTTACTCAGAAATCTATCCCGACAAAAGTGAAGATGCTGAAGGGATGCAGCGATTCTTCAAGCAGTTTTCCTTCCCGGGTCATATTGGGAGCCACGTCACCCCTGAAACGCCGGGATCGATCCATGAAGGGGGCGAGCTGGGATACAGTGTCTCCCACGCTTATGGAGCCATTCTCGATAATCCTGACTTAATCGTGACCTGTGTGGTTGGCGATGGTGAAGCTGAAACCGGGCCCCTAGCTACCGCATGGCATTCCAACAAGTTCATCAACCCTGCCCGCGATGGTGCCGTACTGCCCATTTTGAATTTGAACGGCTACAAGATTGCTAACCCTACCCTCCTGGCTCGGATCTCGACCGAGGAACTGGAATTCCTGTTCCGGGGCTACGGCTATACGCCTTACTTTGTCGAGGGGAGCAACCCGGCCGAAATGCATCAGAAGATGGCCGCTGTGATGGAGGAATGTGTCCTCAAAATCAAGGAAGTGCAGCGGCAGGCACGAGTCGAGGGACACGTCGAGCGGCCCCGCTGGCCCATGATTGTGTTGCGGACGCCGAAGGGCTGGACCGGCCCTCAAGAGGTGGATGGTCATAAAGTCGAAGGTTTTTGGCGGGCACACCAAGTACCGATGGGGGGGATGCACAGCAATCCGGAGCACCTCGCTAAGCTGAGCGAGTGGATGCGTAGCTACCGTCCGGAAGAACTCTTTGATGACAACGGTACGCTGATCCCTGAACTGAAGGCACTAGCTCCGGTGGGCGATCGCCGCATGAGTGCAAATCCCCACACCAACGGTGGGCTACTGCGGCATGCTTTGAAAATGCCTGATTTCCGTAGCTATGCAATTCAAATGGAGCAGCCTGGCACCGTGGAGTTTGAAAACACCAAGGTGTTGGGTTTCCTCATGCGGGATATCTTTCGCCAAAATCCCCACAACTTCCGGCTGATGGGGCCAGATGAAACCGCCTCTAACCGACTGCAAGCGGTTTATGAAGCCACCAAAAAAGCTTGGATGGCGGACTTTTATCCCGAAGATTTGGACGGTAGCGAGCTTTCGCGCGATGGCCGCGTCATGGAAATGCTGAGCGAGCATACTTTGCAAGGCTGGCTGGAAGGCTATCTGCTGACGGGTCGCCATGGTTTATTCCACACCTACGAAGCTTTTGCTCACGTGGTGGATTCCATGTTTAACCAGCACGCTAAGTGGCTGGATATCTGTCGTAACCATGTACCCTGGCGGCGATCGGTTTCTTCGCTGAATATTCTGCTGTCTTCCCTGGTGTGGCGACAAGACCATAATGGCTTTAGCCACCAAGATCCGGGCTATGTGGACTTGGTAACTAATAAGAGCCCCGAAGTGGTGCGAGTCTACTTTCCACCGGATGCGAACTGTCTGCTATCGGTAGCGGATCACTGCTTCCGGAGTGTGGACTATGTCAACGTCATCATCGCTGACAAGCAAAAGCACCTGCAATATTTGTCGATGGATGAAGCGGTCAAGCACTGTACGAAGGGCATTGGTATTTGGGATTGGGCGAGCAATGATGACTGCGGCACAGAACCCGATATTCCCGATGTCGTGATGGCCTGCTGTGGTGACATTCCCACGATGGAATCGCTGGCGGCAACGGCCATTTTGCGCGAGGAGTTTCCTTACCTCAAGGTGCGATTCGTGAACGTGGTAGACCTGTTCAAGCTGGTGTCGGAAGGCGAACATCCCCACGGTCTATCTGATCGAGACTTTGATGCTCTGTTCACCCCTGACAAGCCCATCATCTTTAACTTCCACGGCTATCCCTGGCTCATCCATAAGCTGGTTTACCGCCGCTCCAATCAGGAGCGCATTCACGTGCGGGGCTACAAGGAGCAGGGCAACATCAACACGCCGTTGGAGTTGGCCATTAACAACCAGGTCGATCGCTTTAACTTAGTCATTGATGTGATTGACCGCGTTCCCAAGTTGGGATCAGCTGCAGCCCATGCCAAAGAGCGGATGAAGAATAAAATCATCGAATGTCTGGCCCATGCCCATGAGCACGGTAAGGACTCTGATGAAATTACGACCTGGAAGTGGCCTTATTCAGGCAACTGCTAATTACTGAGCGTGTCTTGAAATGGCAGCTTAGGCATCTACCCTTCGGTTCCTCCTCAATATTGAGGAGGAACCGAAGGGTCGGCTTTGACTGTTCTTCCAATGTTTTATCAATCGCTGATAGGGCTGTGAAACTCACCGCCTACGGCCCGCTCCTTATCAAGGAGCGGTTAGGAGAGGTCTTGCAACTGATCCAAACCTTTCCAGAACCTTGATTTTCTATTTTTTTAGGCACACAACTTGAGCCTCAAGTCTTGCTTATGAGTCTTAATCTCTACTTTCTCCGTCATGGTGAAACGACCCACAGCCAAACCGGTGGGTATTGCGGTTTTCTCGATCCAGAATTAACCCCCTCTGGTTTGGCCATGGCGCAAGCCTTTGCTGGGGTTTATCAAGCGTTGTCCTGGGCCGCAATTTTCGCGAGTCCGATGAAGCGCACTATCGCCACGGCTGAGCCCCTATGCAAAGCCGTCAGTACTCAACTACAGCTCCGCGAAGGACTGAAAGAGCTTTTCTACGGAGAATGGGAAGATCGCACGTCTGAACATGTGCAGGCAACCTATCCCAATGATTACGAAAGATGGTTGGCCGAACCGGCCTGGAACCCACCGACAGGCGGCGAAACAGCCGTTCAACTAGCGAGTCGTTCTTCGGCGGTCGTTGCTGAAATCGAAGAAACTTTCACGGAAGGCAACGTCCTAGTCGTTTCCCACAAAGCCACGATTCGGGTAATGCTCTGTAGCCTTTTAGGCATTGATCTAGGGCGTTATCGCGATCGCATTGAAATGCCGGTGGCATCTGTGAGCTTGATTCAGTTTGGCCGTTATGGCCCCCTACTCAAGCGACTCGGCGATCGCGCTCATCTGTCTGATGACCTTCGCAATCGAGCTGGAACCTAAATGACCATGAAGATTCTCGTCCTCAATGCCGGTTCGAGCAGCCATAAACTTTGCCTGTACGCACTCGACGGAGCTTTGCCCGAGCATCCACCCACACCTGCTTGGGAAGCCCAGATTGATTGGTATCCCCACCGTAACGAAGCTGTCTTCAAGGTTGAAACGGCCACGGATGCCCCATTCAAAGAGACCGTGCCTGCGGAGCATCGCCGTGATGTATTGTCGCAGGTACTGAGCACCCTCTGGCAGGGCCAAACCCAAGTCATTCAGAGCTTGGACGAGATTACGGTTGTGGGGCATCGGGTGGTGCATGGAGGGGAAGCCTATCAAGCCAGTACCGTAGTGTCACCCGAGGTCAAAGCCGCGATCGCACAACTCAGTGAGCTAGCTCCTGTTCACAATCCCGTGAATTTAGAAGGCATTGAACTGATGGAACAGCTATTAGGGGAGGTGCCTCAGGTAGCTGTTTTTGATACTGCTTTCCATAGCCAAATGCCCGCCGTTGCCGCCACTTTCCCTGGCCCCTATGAATGGCTTGAGAAAGGAATTCGTCGCTACGGCTTTCATGGCATTAGTCATCAATACTGCACACGAAGAGCAGCCCAAATTCTGGGTCAAGACCCGACCGATCTACGCCTGATTATTTGTCATTTAGGGAATGGCGGATCCCTAACAGCGGTCAACAAGGGGCAAAGCATTGACACCACCATGGGATTTACGCCCCTGGATGGTCTGATGATGGGGACGCGTTCAGGCTCGGTTGATCCCGGCATTTTGATCTATCTGATGCGCCAGGGCTATGATGCCGATCAGCTCGATCAGCTGTTAAATAAGGAATCGGGGCTGAAGGGCATTTCAGGCATCTCCCACGACCTACGGGAAATTGGCCAGGCTACCGCTGCTGGTAATCCCCGTGCCCAACTCGCTCAGGATCTATATCTCCATCGCCTGAAAGCCTGTTTAGGTGCAATGCTGATGAGCCTGGGTGGGATTGACGCGATCGTCTTTACTGCTGGTATTGGTGAACACGCGGCGGCTATTCGTGCTGCAACCTGTGAGGCCATGACCTTTCTGGGTCTACAGCTTGATCACGCTCAAAATGAGCAATCCCCCGTTGATCAAGATATTGCAACCTCTGATTCCCCTATCCGAGTGTTGGTGGTTCATACTCAGGAGGATTGGGCGATCGCTCAAGCGTGCTGGCACTGTATGAAGCAAACCTCTTAGATGCAGGGACTGGAATGAAAACGGCCTTTTTCAGCACAAAGCCTTACGATCAGCGCTCGTTTACAACCGCCAATCAAAGTTATAAACACGATCTGGTCTTTTTGGAACCCCGTTTGACCCTCAAGACAGCGGCTCTGGCAGTAGGCTTCCCAGCCGTGTGTATCTTCATCAACGATGAACTGGATGAGGCCACCCTCCGGGCGATCGCGGGTACGGGTACGCGCCTGATTGCCTTGCGCTGTGCCGGATTCAACAACGTGAATCTGCACGTCGCGGCTGAGCTTGGCTTGACCGTGGTGCGGGTTCCGGCCTATTCCCCCTATGCGGTGGCGGAACATGCTGTGGGCTTAATTATGGCCCTGAGCCGTAAATTGTATCGCGCTTACAATCGCGTTCGTGACGACAATTTTTCCCTGGATGGACTGCTAGGGTTCGATATTCACGGCAAAACGGTCGGCATTGTGGGCACGGGCAAAATTGGTCAGTGCTTTGCCCAAATCATGCAGGGATTTGGCTGCCAGTTGATAGCCTATGACGTTTACCCAAATCCCACCTGTTTGAACATGGGTGTTGAGTATGTGGAACTGCCGGAGCTATTGGCCCAATCCGACATCGTGTCCTTACATTGTCCACTTCTGCCCGCAACGCATCATTTAATCAACGCTGAATCCTTGCAAAGTCTAAAAACAGGAGCCATGTTGATCAACACCAGCCGAGGTGCCCTAATTGATACGCCAGCGGTGATTCAAGCGATTAAAACAGGACAGGTTGGTTACTTTGGCATTGACGTGTACGAACAAGAAGAGGGGCTATTTTTTGAAGACCTCTCGGACACGGTGATTCAGGATGATACATTCCAGCTTCTGCAATCCTTTCCGAATGTCGTGATCACCGCTCATCAAGCCTTCTTTACCCAAGAAGCACTCAACAATATTGCGGTAACAACCCTAGCCAATATCGCCGATGTTGACAGTGGCCGGACTTGCGCGAATGAGGTGCATCCCTGAGGTGAGCGTGTAGGTACGTGCTTGATCAAGACATTTGGATAAATCCACGGATTTGCAGCGTCGAACGCGGGTTTTGGAGAACTAATCCTGCTGCACTTTAGTCAGGTATCTTAAACCTGGTGACTGTATCTGCATGTTCACCTTTTGTGAGGAGCTTTGTAATGATTCCTGCGATCCAGAAGATAGGAATGACGAGTCTATTCAACCTGCTGTTTCTATCAGCACTTGTTTTGCATCTGCCCGCTCAGGCTCAGACAGAGATTTTCGATGAGTCACAAAGTGATGCCGCATCAGAGCTACAGCCAACCGTTGCCCAGTCATCCGAAATGGCTCAGCGATCAGATGAGGAAAAGCCTGATCGCATTAACTACAACGGCATTGGCGGTACGATTGGCTTGAGTGATGGAGGGGGTACGGCCCTAGGTGAAGGTGGCTTCTCAACCGTGGGGCGGTTTTCGTTAACCAATAATTTGTCGGTTCATACGGCTTCAGTTTTGGGTGGCGACAATATTTTTTCGCTGGCTTTAACCGGGGGAGCCCCGATTAAGAGTCAAGAGACGGGAAGAACCCTGATTTATCCGTTTTTAGGTGCCGGCATCGCAGCCGAAACCGATGACTTTGACATCGATCCCCTGGTTTCTGGCGGGGTTGATGTTCCCATCAATGATCTCATAACTGGGACAGCGCGAGTCAATGCCAGTTTCGGCAATGATGGCACTGATGTGGGTATCGTCTTAGGCGTGGGCGTTGACCTGTTTGAACTTTTCTAGTTCCATCTGTTATCAACCTCCATCTAAGTAGGAAGTTGCAATTAAATGTAAGACATCATAGGTTGCGGTTGAGGAACGAAACCCAACGCCCACATGGGTTACGCTACCGCTAACCCATCCTACATTTGAATCAGCCTAGCTACTGACCAGGAGTTTATCGTTCACGGGCGATCGCGGCGTGTCACCAAATCGCCAGCATGGGTCAGTGTCTTGCGAGAGGTGTGGGGAAGCGTATTCCCAACATCAAAGGTCGCAGATCTGCCCCTAGAGTTCAGCCTTGAGAGGTTGTTACCTAACCGATGTCAAGGGTTGAAAAGACGACAAATCCTGATCGCGATATCGCATCACAGGCGCTAACAGGATGTGACAATATGGTGCAGGTGACTGTAGAGCCCTTAGCGCGATCGCATGACTGATTCCAATACCTATTCCATGCCGGCCTATCAAAAGCTAAAAACATTGCGTTCCTTACTTTTGAAGCTACATAAGGCGTTACTTGATGCCGAGCGCGATAGCTACGAGCGGATTCATGGCCGGATTGCCTCTAAAGGGGAATTTTTTCAATTAGTCATTGGGGATGAGTGGTTTAACTGGCTGCGTCCCATTTCCCAGTTCATTGTGAAGATGGATGAGGTGCTGATGTCGAAGCAATCTGTTTCACCCAACCAAATCCATGTATTGTTAGCCGAAGCTCGCGAATTTTTACCATTAGAAGGTAGTTCAACCAGCGAGGTTGCTGTCCGCTATGAGCGGGCTGTCAATAATTACCCAGTCATCGCGACAATGCATGCTGAAATGCTGGATTTACTAGACTTGACCCCGGCGGGTTAGCGAATGTGGCATTGCGTAATAAGGGAATATTTATGAGCCTGGACGACGGGATATCTCGATGGTCAGTCCCAATTTCATGTTTGCTCTGTTGAACCTAAACTCATGCTGAGATGCTCAATCAAGAAGTCAACAAAAGTCAGCACCCTGAAGGAATGGCGGCGATTAGGGAGATAGAGGGCATAAATCCCAGTATCAATATCCGCATGGGGTGAAACCTGAAAATCATTGAGTACCGTCTGCAAACGTCCTGAGCGAATGTCGGGGCCAACGAGCCAGGTTGGCATCAAAATTAAGCCTGCGCCATCTAAGCAAGCCTGCCGCAAAACTTCGGAATTATTGGCTACCAGAGAACCCTTAACCCTGACCTCGCAGACTTCGTGACCGTGTTTAAATCGCCAGACATCATGGCCAAGGGTGTAGTTGAAACACAGGCAGTTGTGGCCAGACAACGCTTGGGGATGGGTGGGAATCCCGTGCTGTTGCAGATAAGCCGGGCTCGCACAGACTTTGCGGGTATGCGAAGTGAGTTTGCGGACAATCCAACTTGCCCCCGAGCGATCTAAGTTGCCAATTCGAATGACAATATCAAAGCCGTCTTCAACCAGGCTGGCTAGTCCGTCGTTGAACGTTAGGTCTAGCTGCATCTGAGGATATTGCGTCAGGAACTCGCCCAGCAGCGGGGCCACATATAGGCGACCAAAGGCCACCGGGAGGCTGACTTGCAGCAGTCCGCGGGGTACTTCATCCTGCTCGGCCACAGCAAGATTGGCGGCTTCCACGTCTTGGAGAATGCGCACCACTTTGTCGTAGTAGCGGCGTCCCTGGGGTGTCAGCGTAGTGCTGCGGGTTGAGCGATTCAACAGTTGGGTACGCAGCATGGCTTCGAGGGTATTGACCTGACGGGTCACCGATGAGACTGCAACCCCTAGCTGACGAGACGCTTCCGAAAAGTTACCCGTTTCCACCACCTTGGCAAACGCCTGCATCGCAGCCAGCTGATCCATGTATTTTTGCGTTTGACGCAATAGTGTTTGGCATCGTGGCTATATTAACATCGCTGTCGAATGGAATTACGGTGGAATTGTCGCCGATGAGCTAGCAACCTTAGCCACGAACCGGGCTGGCTGAACGAGCGACATCAATCAATTCACCTCACTTAGGAGATTCCATCATGAAGACACTGACAGGTAAAACTGCCCTGGTAACCGGCTCCTCTAAAGGCATTGGAGCGGCGATCGCCCAACACCTGGCAGCCGAAGGTGCCCATGTCATCATCAATTACGCCCGGTCAGCCGATGCCGCCCAAGCAGTGCTGGACGGGATCCAAGTGGCGGGTGGCCAAGCTACCATCGTGCCAGCAGACATGAGCAGCCCTGCTGGTGTCGAGGCGCTGTTTGAACAGGTTGATCAGGTTTTGGCGGGGCATCGCGACATTTTGGTCAACAATGCGGGGTTCTTTCCTCTCGGCACGCTAGCGGAATCCACTCCCGAAGACTTTGAGAAGGTTGTCAACCTCAACGTCCGCGGCGTTTTTCTGGCCGCCCGCGAAGCCATCAAGCGCATGGATGCAGGGGGCAGAATCATCAACATCGGCAGCATCTTTGGTGAACGGATGCCCCTAGCAGGTATTGGCCTTTACACCATGAGTAAGTTTGCCGTGGCTGGGTTCACCCGCGCCTGGGCTAGGGATCTGGGGCCACGCAAGATTACCGTAAACACTGTCCAACCAGGCCCTATTGATACGGATCTGAACCCCGCTGAAGGGGAATTTGCTGAGCAGATTCTGCCCTACACAGCGCTGGGTCGATATGGTCAGCCCCAAGAGGTGGCGTCCCTGGTTGGCTACTTAGCATCGGAAGCCGCCGCCTACATTACCGGGGCAAGTCTGACGATTGATGGGGGCACCAATGCTTAATGCTCTTAGGCCATCATCTACAAGCTTGGCGCTACTGACTATCGTCTTTTGGGTGCAGCTAACGCGAGGAGTTTAACGATGCAATCAACCACGCCAACTCAAGATAAACACGCCATCGTGATTGGCGGTTCCTTAGGCGGTCTTTTTGCGGGCATCCTGCTGCGATCCATTGGTTGGGATGTCGATATTTACGAGCGATCGCCCCATGACCTGAGCAGTCGCGGAGGTGGGATTGTCCTTCAACCTGAGATTGTGGCAGCCTTTCAGCGGGCCGATGTCGCCGATAAAGCGCCCCTGGGAGTCATCGCCAACGAGCGCTATTACCTGAACCGCGACGGCAGTATTGCGCACCGGATGGCCCTGCGCCAAACCTTGACTTCCTGGAACCTGCTGTACGGCACAATGCGACGGCACTTTCCGGCGGTACACTACCACTCTGGCAAAGCGCTAGCAGCGGTGCAGCAGGATAAATCATCTGTCACCGCGACCTTTGCTGACGGAACGCAGGATACCGCCAGCTTACTCATTGGTGCCGATGGGGCTGGGTCTACCGTGCGTCGTGCGGTTTTACCTGGCTATGACCCTCGCTATGCCGGGTATGTGGCCTATCGCGGGCTAGTGGATGAAACGGACGTTCCCTCAGCGACAGCTGAGCTGCTGACCGAACGTTTTGTCTTCTATCAGTTTCCCAATTCGCACATGCTGCAATATGTGATTCCCGGTGAGGATGAGTCGCTTGTCCCCGGCAAACGGCGCTTCAATTGGGTGTGGTACGTCAACTACGACGAAGCAACGGAACTACCGTTGCTGCTGACAGATAAGCGAGGCGATCGCTGGGAGCGCTCCATTCCACCGGGGATGCTGTCACCCGCAACCGAGCAGCAAATGCGAGCCTACGCTAATCAGGTTCTACCGCCGCCGCTTCAAGAGCTGATAGCGGCCACTAAAGCACCGTTTGTTCAAGCAATTTGGGATTTAGGCGTGCCGCAAATGGCCTTTGGTCGTATTGCACTGGTGGGCGATGCGGCATTTATGCCGCGCCCCCACACAGCATCCGGCGTGTCTAAAGGCGCTACCAATGCGATCGCCCTGGCGGATGCCCTGACCGCTCAAAATCAGGATGTCCCCAAGGCCCTCAGCAACTGGGAATTAGGTCAGCTAAGGCTGGGAATGCATTTGTGGCGAGCGGGCGAGTCTTTAGGGGCGCGATCGCAGTTCACCCACGGCAAAGAGCGCCACTTGCCTGAGGCACAGAAGCTTGCTTAGCCGGAATACGGTTCCAGAATGATGGCGGTGACACGGCCCTTGGCGCAGCAGCAACCTAGAATGCGAAGTGTTCCGTTCAGGTACCCACAGCCATGTCGACTGAGTCCCTCGATCTCAAACCGCTTCAGGATAAAAAAGCCTTCATCTGCGATATGGACGGCGTCATCTATCACGGTAATCGCTTACTGCCGGGAGTACCTGAGTTTGTCGATTGGCTCCACCAGAACGACAAAGCCTTTTTGTTTCTGACCAATAGCAGCGAGCGATCGCCCCGCGAGTTAAAGGAAAAGCTCAATCGCTTAGGAATTGAGGTATCGACCGACAACTTCTACACCAGCGCCCTTGCCACCGCTGCCTTCTTAGCTCAGCAGAAGCCAGGGGGCAGTGCCTTTGTCGTCGGCGAACCCGGCCTCATCAACGCTCTATATGAGGCCGGGTTTTCCATCAATGACACCGCTCCCGATTACGTGGTGGTGGGCGATACCCGCAGTTACAGCTACGAAAAGCTAGAGCAGGCCTGCTTTTTGGTACAAAAGGGGGCCAAGCTGATTGGCACCAATCCAGATGTCACGGCTCCCTCGGAGAAAGGCATTGTTCCAGCAACGGGAGCACTGCTATCGCCCATTGAGCTGACAGCGGGCGTCAAGGCTTACTGCGTGGGCAAACCCAACCCCCTCATGATGCGCAACGGTCTCAAAAAGCTGGGGGCGCGTCGGGAGGATACCGCCATCATTGGCGATCGCATGGATACCGATATCATTGCGGGCATTGAGTCGGAGATTGAAACGGTGTTGGTGTTTAGTGGCGTCACCCAACCGGCCGATCTACCCAACTTTGCCTATCGGCCTAACTATCAGGTCGCGGGCGTTGGCCAGCTTGTACCGCACTGAGACAGGTATAGCCTGGCGTTCAGTTAGGGCAGGCAGTGAGTCCTTGGGCTGTGTGCTGAGCATTAGGCAGAAGCTTTCTGCATCTTCAGTTGATCCGGATTCACACCCGGGTCGAATTGGGTTCGCTCGTCATAGTAGGCATCCGCTAGCTTAGCCCCAAAAATGTCGGCCCCGCGTAAATCAGCACTGCAAAGGTCAGCACCCGCCAATTCGCAATCATACAGGTCAGCCTTGCCGAAAATAGCTCCCTGCAAATTGGCTCCCACTAGCTGGCATTCCATCAAATTGGCTTGGGTCAGCGTCGCTCCTTGCAGATTGGTTCTATGAAGTTGCGCTCGTCGCAGGTCGGCTTGATGGAGATTGGCCTCGGTTAAGTTAGCGTCCGTTAAATTGGCCTGGTAAAGGTTGGTGTGCTGGCAGTTCGCCTTTGTTAAATTGGCCCCCATCAAATCGACGTCAATGCAATTGGCTTTACTGAGATCAGCGGACTCTAAACTAGCCGCTCGGAGGTCTGCTTGAGCTAGGTTTGCCTGTGATAGCTGGCTGTTTGAGAAATCTCGTTCACCGTCGGCATAGCGCTTGAGAATAGCGTCTGAATCGATACTCATCTTGGAATTCACCCTCCTACTAAAAATGCTGCGTGCGCCCAGGCGTTGTCTATTGGAAAACACCCGTTTGAATGAAGGGTTTTATGGGTTAACCCTTGGCCAGTTTGTTGCTGGGAAATGGCTGTTGACAAACATGAAGTGCCGAAATTTTCTAATAAACCGGATCGGATAAGACGATCAATCCCAAAAGCATGATTCATTAAATCTTTGGGGCAAATAGGCTTCAAATAATCGCGATCGCCCAGATTGCGACGCTTAAAGGTTACCATCTGCTTACAGCGATGTGTTCTAATCTCTTAGCTGATGGATACGAGCATTTGGCTCAACGAGTAGTGGTGGCAGAGCCACCTGGGTGCGCCCTAGCCGGAGGCGAGGTGCGAGGGTAACACCGTTGTCTCTAGCGATCGCGCAATGACCGCTAGTATTCGCGTTCAGCAATGGACTTGTCAGCAGCCTAAGGCATACTGTAAGCATCAATCAGGGCTGAAGCGGCCTTTTCAAGATTGATGTCATTGTTGTGTTTCGGAAAGAGACGACGCTGGGCAAAGGCCCCATCAAACAACAGCATCAAAGCGGCACTGAGTTCTGGGGCCGATTCAATTCCAGCAAGCTTAGCTAATTCAGCAAGGCGATCGCGCAGCTTCTCCTTATGGGCGATCGCGACTTGATGGCCTGGATAGTCTGACTCCGGAAACTCGGAAGCCACCATCAAGAATGGACACCCGTGATTATCCTTACTGTCCAGCAGTTCATCTAGCCAAGCAAAAATAGCTACCAGTTGCTGTTTGGGCTGATTAGCATAGCGCTCAATAGACGGCTCCAGCAGATCCCAAAATCGCTGATTGCGCCCTTCTAGATACGCCACCACCAAGTCATCTTTAGAGGGGAAGTGTCGATACAGGGTCGTTTTAGCAACTTTGGACTTCGCAATAATCGTATCGACACCGCTGGCACGAATTCCTTCCCGATAAAACAAATCGTCGGCGATCGCCAGGATTCGCTCCCGAGCACTTACTTTCTTCAAGGTTGGCATGGCTATGACTGAGCAAGATGGCTTTATTGTACTTGACAAGCTACAGACCTGTCTGTTTTTATTAAGTCACCAGGCAATACAGACCTGTCCGTTTTTAGGAGGTTCATCATGAAGATTGGCATTATTGGCAGTGGCAATATGGGACGATCCCTGGGGACTCTTTGGGCCGAGCAAGGGCATCAGGTTTTCTTTGGGGCTCGCACTGTGGCTAAAGGGCAAGCCGTGGCTGAAATTGCTGGCCAGGGCACTCAGGGTGGTACGAATGATGAGGCGGCGACCTTCGGTGATGTGCTGCTCTACACGGTGCGTGGGGTTAATCCTGCTGAGGTACTTACCACACCAGATGTTCTCACTGGCAAAATTGTGATTGATCTGAATAATTTCGAGATTCCCGAAGATTTTGACTATCCTCCCATCGTGCAATCCCTAGCTGAAAAGCTGGCGGAGGAGATTCCCCAGGCACGGGTGGTCAAAGCCTTCAACACGATTCCCATGGAGATCTTTGAGCTAGCCCCTAATCCGTTGCAAGAATACAATGTTTCCGCGTTGGTGGCGTCGGATGATGCCGCTGCTACTCAAATCGTGATGCAGTTGGCCGCAGACATTGGCTTTACCCCAATTGATGCAGGCGGTTTACGCAACGCCAGATTACTGGAGGGATTAGCCGATCTAGAGCGGTTTTTGGTCATCCAGCAAGGGATGGGGCCTTACACAGTGCCGAGTTTCCCCGTCTTGCCTGCCGTAGACTCACCCCGGCTGGGAGGACGACAAGCTTCGACGTTGAACTGAGGATGACGCATCTTAAGGGAAAAGCTGAGCCGAAGACTCAGTTGCGGGTGAGCGATTGCGTTCCTTCCATGGGGTTTGCTCAGAACTATTCCCCTTACCCCAACCGCCGTGGAGCAATGTGTAAAAGCAGGGGATGATAAATAGCGTTAATAAGGTTGCCAGAGACAGTCCTGAAAAGACAACAACGCCCATCGGCTGCAAAAACTCAGAGCCTTCACCAATCCCTAACGCTAGCGGAAACAAGCCCAATACGGTGGTGACCGTCGTCATGAGAATGGGACGGAGGCGCTGGGGAGCCGCCCGGAGAATGGCGGTGGTGCGATCGCATCCGGTTGCCACATGAATTTGATTCGCTAGCTCCACCAGAATGATGGCGTTATTCACCACAATCCCCACCAGCAGCACAGCCCCCACAATCACCGTGGCCCCAATCGCGGTTTGGGTGATGAATAGTCCCAAAATCCCCCCTGCTAGCGCTAGCGGCACCGTCAACATAATCACTAGCGGATCGATCAGCGAGTTATACTGCACCGCCATCACGGTGAACACCAGGAATATCGCGAGCCCCCCCAGTGTGGACAAAGATGCTTGAATGGCACGATTCGCTTGAGCGTTGGCACTGGGTAAAACCGAAACGCCCTCCGGTAAGTCCGCGTTGGCCAGAATCTGCTCCACTTCCGCGAGCGCTTCCCCAAGCGCCGCCCCTTCAGTCAAACTGCCCTCCAGAATAAAGACTTGGCGTTGGTTAATCCGCTGAATTTCCCGTGGAGCCTGTCCGGGTTCCACCAGGGCCAAATCGCTCAGACGTACAGGCTGAGCATTCGCGGTGTAGAGGGGAATCTGGCGGAGCTGCGACACATCTGCCAATGCCTGTTCCGGAAGCTGCACGCGCACATCCACCAGGCGATCGCCCCGTTGCAGTTGAGTGGGGACTGATCCGTCAACCAGCGTCTGCACCGTATCCCCAATGGCTTGGGCCGAGAGCCCCAAATCAGCGGCCCGTTCCCAATCAGGGCGAATTTGCGTTTCCGGCTGGGGCGGATCGGCATCGGGACGATAGCTAGCCATCACGGCTTGCTCATCCAGCACCGTCAGAAGCTGTCGCCCCGCTTGCTGGAGCGTCTCTCGATCCGCACTTTGCAAAATGATGTCCACATCAGCCCGCACGGGCGAATTACTCAAAACGAGCCCTCGGACTGAGGCGGGCGTCGCTCGCAGGCGAATATTGACGAGGTTGAGGCTTTGCAATGCCTGACTGATACGCCCGGTGAAGGCATCTACCGGAGTGCCGGGCTTGAGGGTAATCGTGGTGGAACCCCGGAGGGCATTGGCACTGGTAGTACTCCCAAATAGAAATCCGCCTGATGTGGTGAACACATACTCGGCTTCAGGCTGAGCCAACAACACCTCATCGACAGCTTCCATCACCTTACGGTTGTTGGCCAAAGGTGTCCCCGGCGGAAACTGTGCCCACAACCGTGCCTGCCCCGTGTTGATGCGCGGGAGAATTTCCTGAGGAATGTCATTCATCATGACCAGGCTGCTGCCGCCAAAGAGCAGAAACGCGATCGCCACCACCAAAATGCGACGTCGCAGTACGTGACTTAAAAGCCTTTGGTACTGGCGCGTCAGCCCTTTGAGTCGCTGGTCAAACTGCTGAATCAGCCAAAGCTGCTGCAGTCCACTTTGCGTTGGCAACGCCAGGAGGCGAGCCGCCAGCGAGGGAACTACGGTGAGCGCCACCATAAGGGATGCGGCAACAGCAAAACTAATGGTCAAAATGAGTTCACTAAACAGGAGGGAAATGAAGCCACCAATCAGCAAAAAAGGCAAGATAACCACCAGATTTGTCGTCGTTGAGGCTAACAGCGCCGATTCTAGTTGCTGACTGCTTTGTTCGGCTTGCAGCAAAATCAACGCCTGCCCGGAGGCGGAATGACCATTCCCTTGGCCGCTGCTAGCCTGAGTCCGCACCGCTGCCTCTGCACCTTGGGCAATATTTTCAAGCATGACGATGGCGTTATCCATGACGATGCCGACTCCCAAAGCCAGTCCGCCCAAGCTAAAGACGTTAAGGGATAACCCAAAGACCGCCATCAACGCGATCGCGGTGAGCGTCGTTAATGGAATGGCCAGCACAATAATCAAGGTTTGGCGCAGGGAACCTAAAAACAAAAACACCGCCATGCCCGCTAAGGTCATGCCCGTGAGGCCAGCCGTAGCGACGTTGCGAATCGCATTTTGAATAAAAATCGATTCATCTAAAGTGACATTGAGGGTCACATCCGCCGGCAAAAGCCCAGACGTTTTCAGCTCATCAATCCGAGTTTTAACAGCGGCTACAACTGCGACCGTGTTAGCCTCTGGCTGTTTTTGGACACTCACCTTTACCGCAGGTTCCTGGTTCAAGGAAACGTAAATTTGCTGTTCTTCAACCCCATCAACAACGTCAGCAAAATCCTTCAAATAAACCTGTTGCGGTGCATCAGCGCTCCCCACCTCAAACTGTAAATCGCGAATTTCGGCTACTGTGCCAAATTGCCCAACGACCCGCGTGAGGGTTTCGGTTTCTGGCCCCCGGATGCGCCCCCCAGAGGTATCTAAGTTGCGTGCCGCGAGTGCGGTGAGGACATCTGTGAGTCCGAGCCCTTTTGCCTGGAGCCGATCCGGATCGAGATTGACCTGAATTTCTTCCTGTACGCCACCCGATACGTCCACACTGGCAACACCCGCGAGCGTATTCAACTCCCGCGCCAGTTCTTCATCGGCAAAAATGCGTAAGGCACTCCCTGATAAGGACGGTGAGGTCAGCGCTAACTCATAGACCGGCAACTGCGAGGGATCAAATTTGAACAAACGCGGCTCGCCGACCGTATCCGGCAGTCGATCGCGAGCCCGATTAAGGGTTGCTGTGGCATCGTTCAATGCCTGGTCAATATTGCCGCCGGGTTCAAAAAAGAGATCGATGCTGATGCGTCCTTCACGGGTTTGGGAAAAGATTTGCACAACGCCTTCGGTTGCTGCGAGTCCCTGTTCGAGAGGACGGGTGATTTCATCAACGGCGACTTCCGGCGAAATGCCCGGTGCATCTAACCGGAGGCCAATCCGGGGATAGGTGATGGAAGGCAGTAAATCAACGGGTAAGCGCGTTAGGCAGAAAAGTCCCAAAACAATCACAGCGATCGCTAACATCAGCACCCCGATGTGCCGTCGAATGGCGAGGGTACTCAGGCTACGAGAAGAGGTCGTCGTCGGCATAGGGATTCACTCGGGGGTTTCTTCCTGGGTTTCAGACAAAATACTCAGACGTACAGCCTGTCCATCACGCAGCGGGGCACTGCTATTCACGACAAACGTTTCTCCCGGTTGCAGTCCCGTTAGCACTTCAACTTGGGTATCAATTTGCTGTCCGATGGTGACACGACGAGCCTGGACAGTGGGTTCTTCATCCGTCGGTGACTGCACCACAAACACGGTGGATGGTTCCGCCGCTTCGGCAATTGCCAACGCATCCGCAGGAATAAGAATGCGATCGCCCTCGGCAGCTTGCATCGCTACTCGCGCAAGTAAACCGCTGCCCATGCGCCTTGTCGTGTTGTCAATCAGGATTTCTACTGGAACTAGCCGCGACGTAGCATCGGCGGCTGGGGCAATCCGGGTCACTTGGCCCGGTAGCGGGACATCCGGCAAGGCATCCAGCGTAACGGTGACGGGCTGGCCTTGACTGATCTGAGCCAAGTCGCGATCGGAGACCTCAATCATCACCTTGAGTTGACTTAAATCGCCGACCTGTAGCAGTTCATCTCCTGTCTCCACGTAATCGCCCGTTTCCACTAAACGGGTGAGCACGACCCCTGTTAAAGGCGACTGCACAATGGCAAAGGACAGTCGCTCACGCGCTTCGGCCACTGCCGCCTGCTGCGCATTCACGCGTCCGACTGCGGCGTTGACGGCTTCCTGACGGGTGCGAATTTGCTCCCCGGCAGATTGCAAAACCTGCTGGGCCGTATCGGCGGCCACCTGGGCCAGCTCAGCATCCTGGGCTGAAATGGCCCCTTCAGCGGCAAGTCGTGCCAGTCGATTGGCATCCAACTGAGCCTGCTGCAATTGCACTCGCGCCAGTTCCAGGGACGTTTGGGCATCGCTCACGGCTGCTTCTGCTTGGGCGACCTCTGCTTGTCGAGCCCGGAGTTCTGCTTCCGCTTCATTCACGTCAACGGTGAGTAAGTCCGTATCGAGCCGCGCCACGGCATCCCCGTTCGTCACGCGATCGCCAATATCAACCGTTAGCAGGGTGACCTGTCCATCCACGCGCGATCGTAGCGAAACCTGCTGTTGGGGCTGGGTCGTTCCCGTATAGGTCAAGCCATTGGCTGGATTACCCACACGCGCGATCGCGGCATCAACGGCGACCGACGCCTCAGCATAGGCCGCTCCACTGGGGCCCTCACTGGCGGTTTGCCGGAAGGCGCAACCGACTAATCCCAGGGTTGATGTGGTGAGGATAACGGCAGCCAGCCAGCGTTTGCCAACCAATGGGATGAAATCAGACGGGCGATCGCGGAACATAGCCATGGCTACTAGGCACCCTATTTGCGCTTACTTAACAGCGACAAATCTTAAAGTTTTCTATACCGTAGCGCTAAACCGAAGTGTTTTTTGTCCCTGAGCAAGAAAATCCAGAGGGCCGGTGGCAGAAAGCATAACGTGCCAATCATATCAACGATATCTGTAATGGATGCTCTCAAATCTGTTTGGGCCTATTGTTGCTACTGGGTTATACCAATCCTATGTGATAGCGCTACCGATCCAGAATCCCCCGCTGTCGCCGCCCCCTTCTACAAAGGGGCTCTTCACCGACGAATTGGCATGCCCCAGGGGGGGGTGGGGGGATCCATATCAATAGGTGGATGTGTCGTTCAGGTTTAGAGAATTGGTATTACGGTTGTGCTCAATTCGCGCCATTCTGCTTGAGCTTGAGGCTGCTGCTTCAGGGTTGCGATAGTCTCAGCTTTCGCAGCCACCAAGTCTAATCTTGCGGTCATGTCACCCTACCCTTCAATCCGTCTAGCCCTACCCTGCTTCCTTCGACCGTCGTTCAGCGGTATTTGCAAGGCAAATCATCTTGAGACTAAATCAGTAACATCTAAACGGTTCTTGCGGCATCGGCATAGACTGGAGGGCATCGACGCATTAACTCTGACAAACGGGCTATGCACCCCAAACTTCTGAACACAATCGCATTACTCCGTGGGCGGATTCAAAGGCTTCAGCAAAGAGTCCGCTCGCTGGAAAATCTATCCCAGTTACGGCAGAAGTATGCATCCCCTGAACGCGTCGAACAGTGGCGACGGAAATACTTATCCTCAGGGCGGCGAGTCTCACCTCAGGAACTGAAGTATATGGCCGACAGCCTGCTGGATGATTCCAAGGCAAATCGCGATTTCATCATTCTCATTATGGGTTCCTGCATGATTGCGACCCTGGGACTGTTGGCTAACAGTACCGCCGTCATCATCGGAGCGATGTTGATTGCCCCCCTCATGTTGCCTATTCGAGGGCTGGCTTTTGGCGTTCTGGAGGCAGATCAAGACTTGATCCGCAATGGCCTACGGGCCGTTTTGATTGGCACGGGGTTGGCCATCGTGATGTCGATGTTGCTAGGCATGTCGGTTAATTTATCCGATTATGGCAGTGAAGTCTGGAGTCGATCGCGCCCGAATTTGCTGGATTTGGGTATCGCCATCGCAGCGGGAGCCCTGGCAGGCTATGCCAAAATCGAGTCCAAAATTTCCAGTTCTCTCGCTGGAACGGCGATCGCCGTTGCCCTCATGCCACCCCTCTGTGTCGTAGGGCTTTGGTTAGCTCAGTTTGAACTCAGGGAAGCATTGGGTGCCCTTTTGCTCTACGTCACTAACTGGATGGGCATTACCTTAGCCTGTATGCTGACCTTCTTTATCTCTGGTTATTCTCCCTTCGCTAGAGCCAGAGGGCCCTTGGGGTTAACCTTTGCCATTACATCGCTGCTAATTCTGCCCTTGGGCTATACCAGCTATGAACTACTCCGGCAGGATCGCTTGCAGTTCAACCTCCAGCGAGCATTGCTAGACAAAACGGTTACGTTTCAACGGTTAAAGCTGGTTTCAATGGAGACGGACTGGCTACAAACCCCGCCCCACGTCACCCTCACCGTATACGCGAATGCCCCTGTGACGCCTGTCCAGGTAGATTTGTTGGAGCAGTTTGTAGCTCGCGAAATGGGTCGACCCTTTCGACTCACCTTTGCTGTCAGCCATTTGGAAGAGGTCAATAGCACACCGGTGCGCTCGATGGGTGACTTTAGCCCGGTTGAAAATTCATCCGACGGCAATGGCAACTGGCAGGAAAATTAATGGCGGTTGGCAGGCTGTCAGAGCTACTCCTGCGTTTTAGGTTCGCGATACACGCCAGCGGCAGCAAAAATGCCCAGCACAAACCCGAACAAGTGTCCCCACCAAGCAACCATCGGATTAGTCGGCAATACACCCCAAACAAACGCGCTGTAATTGATTAGTACGAAGACCGAAATTGCTAACGGGAGAAAGCGTCGCTCTAACCAACCGATGGAAAGAAGATAGCCAAATAGCGTATACACAACGCCACTGAGGCCATGGGCACTTTGCGGTCCTAGCAGCCAGTTGGCTAACCCGCCGCCCAACCAACCAATGCAGAAGGTAATCCAATAGTCGCGTCTGCTCTTGGCTAAAATCAACCAGCTAAAGATGGCAAACGCAAGGCTGTTACTGATCAAATGGGCAAAGTCACCGTGAGAAAATGCTGATAGAAAGATACCTGGAATACCCTCAAGGCTGCGAGGATGCACCGGCAGGTTCCAATTCCCCCCGAAGAAGACCTGATCTACAGTTTCTTGTATCCAGGGAATTGCCAGGATTTGCAGAGGCAGCAAGAAATGCTTCTTGATCTGTTCCATACATTTGCGCCGTAATATCTGAAGAGCCTATCGGTAAGAACCTGGGTATCTAATCGCCACGATAGCACCCGTGTGTTTCTGCTGTTTTGACCGCTTGCCGGGTTAACCGCACCCACATCAGTCACTACAGCGGGTAGCTGCTGCTTTCCAGATGTATGCTAGCAATTTTTCCCAGTGCCTCAAAGTAAAAACCTCTCGTTTATCACGAGAGGTCAAAGTGGTGGATGAAGCTAGTTAAGCTAGTGTTACAGCCAGTTATGGCTTGGCAAGTGCTACCCTGGGCGCGCTCAGTCACCAACCAACAGAATCTTGTTAGCAACTGACTTGCGGTTGTTTATGTTTATGAGTATTACAACTCAAGGTTCGGTTTCTTGTATAAGACCCGTATAAGTAAGGTATGAGTTTGTGCTTTGTTGCATTTTGAATCGCCGATCTTTACCCATGAATAGGGGTTTAGGGCTCTAAATCGCGTTCGATTTGACTGTCGGACTTTACCTCAAACCAAAGCCAAGAAGTTAGATGTCACCAGGTCAAGATCATTAATTTTCCAATCACCACATCAGGTTGGCCTCGCTATAATTGCAGGCTAAACCCTGATTTTTAACAGTGCTGAAATAGCAATAGATTTATGGTGAAACCTTTTAGAGTTGGCGTGGCTGGCCCGGTAGGCTCAGGTAAGACGGCCCTGATTGAAGCACTCTGCAAAGCTATGCGGGCGACGTACAACTTGGCTGTCGTTACAAATGACATCTATACCCAGGAAGATGCTCAATTTTTAGTTCGTCATGGGGCTTTAGAGCGCGATCGCATCATTGGTGTCGAAACGGGTGGCTGTCCCCATTCAGCCATTCGCGATGATGCCTCAATCAACCTGGAAGCCATTGATACCCTGGTCAAACAATTTGCTCCCGATATCGTATTTGTCGAGAGCGGCGGCGACAACCTGGCGGCGACCTTCAGTCCTGAACTGGTGGAGATGACCCTTTACGTCATCGATGTTGCGGCGGGTGATAAGATTCCGCGCAAAGGTGGCCCCGGCATTATGAAATCGGACGTCCTGATTATTAATAAGATCGATCTGGCCCCCCATGTTGGGGCTGACCTCAACGTGATGAGTCGAGACGCTCAAAAGATGCGCGGTGAGCGGCCTTTTGTGTTCACCAACCTCAAAACTCAGGAAGGCTTGCATACCGTTATCGACCTCATTAGCCACCAATACAAGCTCGGGCCGAGTCCCGCTGTGGCCGCAGCGATCGCTGAATTTGCCCACGCGCACCCCCACACCCATTAAAGACTGACTGATTAATTTTCGTCATTCAGTTACTGACAATAAACCTCCTGAGGCTTTTAATTCTAAGATTTCTCAGGAGATTTTTATCAAATAAGCCAACTTTGTATCGCAGACTACATTTAAGTAATTTTCCTAACTCTACTATCACTGACGATCGCAGTGCTTGAAAGTAAATTCGCAACATCTGCCTAAGGGCTGAAACGTGCGGCAAGTCAGAAACTCCTGAGGGATGAACTGGCTTATTGCTACATCACTGCTGTTGGGCATGTTGAGTCAGGAGCAACGGCACAAATGACAAATCGATTTGGAAGAAGAAAGTTTCTGCTGTACGGATCGGCCACGATGGGTACAGCAATGTTCCTCAAGGCTTGTGGGACTACCGATACGGCAAGTGAGCCTACAGGTGATGAAGCTGCTGAGGGCGGTGGTGAAGAAGTTGCCGCCTCTGATGCAGGGGGAGACACCATTAAAGTTGGCATTCTTCACTCTCTAAGCGGAACCATGGCAATTAGTGAGACCACTGTGGTCGATGCTGAATTGCTAGCGATTAAGGAAATCAATGAGGCTGGCGGCGTTCTGGGTAGGCAAATTGAGCCTGTTCAGGAAGACGGTGCATCTGACTGGCCGACCTTTGCTGAAAAAGCCGAAAAGCTCATTGACCAGGATGCTGTTGCGGTAGTCTTTGGTTGCTGGACATCGGCTAGTCGTAAGGCTGTACTACCCGTATTTGAATCGAAGGATCACATGCTGTGGTACCCGGTGCAGTACGAAGGTCAAGAGTGCTCCAAGAACATTTTCTACACAGGTGCAGCCCCTAACCAGCAGATTGAGCCTGCGGTTAACTGGTTGCTTGAGAACAAGGGTCAGCAGTTCTTCCTAGTGGGTTCTGATTACGTTTTCCCCCGCACCGCTAACACCATTATCAAAGAGCAGCTGGCTGCCCTGGGTGGCGAGACAGTGGGTGAAGACTACCTGCCTTTGGGTAACACTGAGGTTACCCCCATCATCACTAAGATCAGAGCAGCTCTGCCAGATGGCGGCGTCATCTTCAATAGCTTGAACGGTGACAGCAACGTTGCTTTCTTTAAGCAGATGCAGGGTGCGGGCTTAGATCCTGATAAGTATCCTGTGATGTCCGTCAGTATTGCGGAAGAGGAAGTTCGCCAGATTGGTAAGGAATTCCTCATCGGCCACTATGCCGCTTGGAACTATTTCCAGACGGTTGAATCCCCTGAGAATGAGAAGTGGGTTGCTGACTTTAAGGCTGAGTACGGCGAAGACCGCGTCACCAACGACCCGATGGAAGCGGCTTACATCATGGTTTACCTGTGGAAGCAGGCCGTTGAGCAAGCTGGCTCCGCTGATATTGCCGCCGTGCGTGAAGCGGCCTATGGTCAAGAGTTTGCTGCGCCCGAAGGCCCCGTCACCATGAATGCGAATCACCACATCTCCAAAACGGTTCGAATTGGCCAGATTCGTGATGATGGTCTATTCGATATTGTGTCGGAAACCGATGGCCCCATCGATCCAGTGCCCTGGAATCAGTATGTACCTGATACCAAGGGCTTTGCCTGTGACTGGTCTGATCCGGCTAAGGGCGGCAAATACGAGGTAGAAGGTGCTTAATCAGTCATTGTGATTGAGATGCAGTCTGACTGAAATAAGAGGGAGGACAAGGTTCTGCTCATACCAGCGAACATCTGTCCTTCCTTTTTTGATTGTTACCTGTAGGAACCCAGCATGTTGGGTTCCTACAGGTAAGCCTTTAGGAGCGATACATTGTGCAGGTGGCGGTGTGATTGAGGGATTGATTGGCGGCTTATTCAATGGCATCAGCATTGGGGCGGTGTTGTTGATTGTGGCTCTGGGACTAGCCATTGTGTTTGGTCTCATGGGGGTTATTAATCTGGCCCATGGCGAATTGATGATGCTAGGTGCCTACACCACCTACGTTGTCCAAAACGGTGCAAAGCTTCTAGGGGATGGGGCTTTAGAGTTCTACATCTTGGCAGCCTTGCCGTTATCTTTTTTGGTTGCTGCCCTGGCGGGATTGGTGCTGGAGCGAGGTGTCATCCGCCACCTTTATGGGCGACCGCTCGAAACGCTGTTAGCCACCTGGGGCGTAAGCCTGATTCTGCGGCAGTTTGTCCGTAGTGTGAACGGGGCGATGGTCATTGGTTTGGTTATTTTTTGTGTGCTCTTTTTTGGGGGCAGGTGGATTCTTCAAAAGCAAGCCAATTGGGAGCAGTTGAAGCGAATTGCCAATCCCGTCATCTTGTTGCTCTCTGTCGCGATCGCTCTGATTGCCGGGTTTGTGAGTAACACGAGTGGGGGGGACACCCTGAGCCGGGCTTGGTTTAGTGCCCGGAACGTTGATGTGACTGCCCCGAGTTGGCTGCGCGGTGGGGTTTCCCTCGGTGCAACGCTACAGTTTCCCTATGCGCGTCTATTTATTATTGTTCTGACGGCATTGTGCCTCGTTGGCGTCTACTGGTTCCTCAATGGCACCGCTTGGGGCTTGAGGATTCGGTCAGTCACGCAAAACCGAGGTATGAGCGCCTGTTTAGGTATCCCGACAGCGAAAGTGGATGCCCTTACGTTTGCCCTCGGTTCAGGGCTGGCGGGCATCGCGGGGTGCGCTGTCACCTTGCTCGGTTCGGTCGGGCCTAACCTGGGCGGCAACTACATTGTGGATGCCTTCATGGTGGTAGTCGTTGGCGGAGTGGGTAAGTTGGTCGGAAGTATCGTGGCGGCCATTATTATCGGCATCGTGACCTATCTTTTGGGTTCCGGTACGTTAGCCCTCCTGGTACCAGCATCGGCAGGACTCCAGCCACTGCTGGATTTGCTGACCTTCTTTGCGACGACCAGTATGGCCAAGGTCATGGTCTTTGCGCTGATTATTGCGTTTCTTCAATGGAAACCGGCAGGTATGTTCCCCCAGAAAGGCCGTGCAGTAGAGGTTTAGTCAATTATGGTTACGGAAGCACCCACGCGGCCTCGGAAGGAAGTTCAAGCGCAGCAATCCAAACAGCGCTGGCTAGAAGCGATCAGCATACTGGCTGTGATCGTGATTTTGGCGGTAGTAATGCCACTTACCTTAAGCACCTTCCGGTTAGGGCTGTTTGGCCGATTTTTGTCGCTAGCGATCGTGGCTCTGGGGATTGACCTCATTTGGGGCTTTACCGGCCTGTTGAGCTTGGGGCACGGTATCTTTTTTGCCCTTGGCGGCTATGCCTTTGCCATGTTCTTACAGCTCAATAGCTTGAGTGAGGGGCAAATCCCTGATTTTTTTGGGTTGTATGGTGTCTCAGAATTACCGTGGTTCTGGGAACCGTTTTACTCCTTTCCCTTCACGCTTTTAGCGATTGTCCTGATTCCGACTATTGTGGCCGGATTACTGGGCTATCTGGTTTTTCGTAACCGGATTCGAGGGGTTTATTTTTCCATCTTGACCCAAGCGGCACTGGTGGTCTTTTTTAACCTGTTTAATGGCCAACAGAAATGGATCAATGGCACTAACGGCCTGAAGACAGATATCACGACCTTCTTTGGACAAGAGGTGGGAAGTGACGGCATGCAGCTGACTTTCTATTTCATCACCGTGGGGATGCTAGCGCTCATGTATGGGCTGTGCCGCTGGCTCACCAGTGGCCGCTTTGGTCGCTTGCTAGTGGCCATCCGCGACGATGAAAACCGAGTCCGCTTCTCCGGCTACGACCCCACGGGCTTTAAGGTTTTGGTATTTGCGGTATCGGGGGGGATCGCAGGCATTGCTGGAGCGCTGTACACCGTACAATCCGGTATCGTTTCACCCCAGTACATGGACATCGCCTTCTCAATCGAAATGGTGATTTGGGTAGCGGTGGGTGGACGGGCCACCCTCGTCGGGGCCATCCTCGGTGCTGTGTTGGTGAATTGGGCCCGAGCCCTTCTGAGTGAAAGCTTCCCGGCTGTTTGGCTCTTTTTCCAAGGGGCACTCTTTTTGCTCGTTGTAACCGCATTGCCCGATGGCATTGTGGGTTGGTTCCGCTATCGGGCAGCATCACAGGTGCGATCGCTG
The DNA here is from genome assembly GCA_039819045.1 of Cyanobacteria bacterium J06638_28. GTDB lineage: Bacteria > Cyanobacteriota > Cyanobacteriia > Phormidesmidales > Phormidesmidaceae > SIO1E4. Next base: position 172,071 of record JBCBSR010000002.1, on the reverse strand, counting down.
CTGGGTAAACCAGAGCCGCTTCTCACCTATCCCAATATCGAGCTTGATCAAGACATCCAAAAAGAGCGTCAAGAATACTCTGAATAAGTCTTCTTTTTCCTCCGGTTCCATCACTCCCACTTCTTTTTCTCCCTTACTCGCCCATGACTTCCCTGCTAGAAATTGAAAACGTCACCGTGAGCTTTGATGGTTTCAAGGCACTCAATAATCTGAATTTCAACATGGCTGAGGGTGAGCTGCGCGTCATTATTGGTCCCAATGGTGCTGGCAAAACCACTTTTTTGGATGTGATTACGGGTAAAGTTCAGCCCACTATGGGGGCGGCTCGATTCAAAGGCAAAGATTTACGCAAGCGGGCTGAGCATAAGATTGCGCGCTTAGGGATTGGTCGTAAATTTCAAACACCACGGGTGTATCTCAACCTGACGCCTCGTGAAAACCTAGAACTCTCCTGCAATCGCCAAAAAAACGTCCTTTCTACCTTGCTGAAGCAAACACCCACAGCGGAAAAAAGAACCGTCAGTGGACTGTTAGAAACCATTGGCCTCGATCACAAAGCTGACAATCCTGCGGATCTGCTTTCCCATGGCGAAAAGCAGTGGTTAGAAATCGGCATGTTAGTGGCTCAATCGCCCGACTTACTGCTGGTAGATGAACCCGTTGCCGGTTTGACCGATGAAGAAACCGAGCAAACCGGGAATCTCCTCATGTCCCTGGCCGAAAGCCATTCCATCATCGTGATTGAACATGATATGGAATTTGTACGGCAAATTGCGCGACAGGTAACCGTTCTCCACGAAGGCTCGGTGCTGTGCGAAGGCACCATGGATGAAGTGCAAAATGATCCGCGTGTGATTGAGGTGTATCTGGGGCAAGAAACCAGCATTACCCCCGAACAAATGTTGCTCCTGCGAATTGCTGCCACCATGGCTTGGGCTGACCAGACCTTTGCCGCAGAAGAGCAAACGGTTATTCTTGAGCGGTTAAGTCGGCAATTTACCCATACCCCTGATGAGCAAGCCGCGTTAAAGGACGACCTCAAAAATTTACTCGCGAAGAACATTCCTCTCGAAGAACTGGTGCCTCAACTCAGTTCCGAGGCTCAGCGCGAACAAGCCTTGATGCTGAGCTATGCGATCATCAGCTCGAACCAAATCAATGAGGCCGAGGCGGCTGTTTATCAAAACCTAGTGCAACTGTTGAACCTGCCCCCTGAAACTGTCAGTCGTTTAGAAGCCGCTGCTCTGGAGAACTTTAAAGCATGACCCAGACTCTTACTCCCCCTGACAATAGGCATCCCGCCACAGCCCCCATGTTGAAAATTTCAGGGCTAAATTTCTTCTATGGGGAGAGTCATATTCTCCGTAGTGTGGATATGACCGTTCCTAGAGGGCAAATGGTCTGTCTCATTGGTCGTAACGGGGTGGGCAAAACGACTCTGCTGAAAAATATCATGGGGTTGTTGCTACCCCGTACTGGGGATATTCGTTACGAAGGGGAGTCGCTGCTGAAACTATCCCCTGATCGCCGAGCTCGGATGGGGATTGGCTATGTGCCTCAGGGCCGTGAAATTATCCCTCGGCTTACGGTGAAGGAGAATTTGATCATCGGCCAGGAAGCTTTAGGCGATCGCGGTCAGAAATCCTCCGATGTACCCATCGAAATCTACGAACTCTTCCCTGTCCTCAAAACCATGTTGGGTCGCATGGGGGGTGATCTTAGCGGTGGGCAGCAGCAGCAGCTAGCGATCGCGCGGGCTTTGATGAGTCGTCCCAAACTTCTCGTTCTAGACGAGCCCACCGAAGGTATCCAGCCTTCCATTATTTTGGATATCGAGTCGGCTGTCCGTCGCATTGTTGAAACCACCGGCATATCGGTACTGCTGGTGGAGCAGCACCTGCACTTTGTACGCCAAGCAGATTTCTACTACGCTATGCAAAAAGGGGGCATCGTCGCTTCTGGCCCAACCTCTGAACTCAGCAACGCCGTCATTCAAGAGTTTCTTGCCGTTTAGCGGTTTGGTTTGCCACAACTTGAAGTCAGCTAATCAATCGTAGGACTGTTTCGCAGAACGGTTATCGGTCATGAAACATCTTCTTTGGATTGAGGGCACTACCCAAAGCGGCAAAACCACTCGGCTGTTAGCTCATTTACAGAGCTTGGCAGATGCTCATGGGGCTAATGTCAGCGCCGGTGCCGTTTTTTTAGTGTTTGCCGCCAATGGTGATAACCGCTTGGTTTTGGCGGATCGTTTAGTCGCCGAGGTCGCTGCCTCAATTCCCCTCACCACTGCCACGCCAGCGGGGTTTGTCCAAAACGAAGTGACGCTGTTTTGGCCGCTATTGGTAGAGTCGCTGCAACTCAGTCCTCAATTCCCGATCCGGCTACATCCCGAGAAAGAACAAGAACTGGCAACTCAACTCTGGCAGGCAGAATTAGCCCCAGAAGGGGCTCTATCAGTCGCAGGCTGGACAGTCATGCAAACGGTGCGGCGATCGCTCGATTTCTTGCAGCTCAGTACAGCTGCTGGCATTCCCGCCGAAGATTTGACGACGCTTTTGCCCCAGGGCATCCCTCCAGGAGTGGCCAAGCAGGCGGTATGGCAGGCAATCGGAACTGCCGTTGTGCAGTGGCGGGATTGGTGCTTGAATCAGGGCTTTTTAACCTATGGCATTGCCACCGAACTCTACTGGCGCTATTTGCTCCCGCATCCCACCTATCAGGAAAAGTTTTCCCAACGCTTTTGTGGTGTGTTGGCTGACGACTTGGATGAGTATCCTGGCTGGTTTCAGCAACTCCTCACCCATGCCGACACCCTAGACCTTCCCACTGCCATTACCTGGAATCCTTATGGGAAGGTGCGTTTGGGCGTCGGTGCCGATCCAGCAGCCTCCACAATTCTCCGCGAGACAGCTACAACGGTTGAAACCGTAGCCTTACTCCCGCCGACTCCCTTGGTAGAGACATGGGCAGACAAGCTCGTTAATCTCATACTTGACCCCGTTACTCTCCCCGATGCCGACAGTCGTATTGACTGCCTACAGGCGACTTCACGAGGCGAACTGCTCCGTAAAACCGCTGATGCGATCGCCCATGCCATCCAGTCGGATACGGTTCCCGCAGGCGAAATTGCCGTCATTGGCCCTGGATTTGACGCGATCGCCCGCTACACGCTAGCTGAGATTCTACAAAAGAAGGGCATTCCTGTAGCCTCCCTCAACGATCAGCGCCCTTTAGTCAGCACGCCTCTAGTACGGGCCATCCTTACACTGCTGCCCTTCGTTTATCCCGGTTTAGGACGACTCATCGAGCGTGAAGCGGTGGCTGAAATGCTGGTGGTGCTGAGTCAATCGGCGCAGGGCAGTACTAATAGCCCCTGGTTCGAACGGGTGCAAATTGATCCCGTCCGGGCTGAACTCATTGCTGATCACTGCTTTAAGCCTGATCCAGATCGCCCTGATTTGCTAGACGTCACGGAATTTCCCCGGTGGGATCGCCTGGGTTACCAGGCCACCGAAGCCTATAACACGATACGGGCCTGGATTACGCAACAGCGTCAAGCCCGTCAGCAGCGGTTAATTACGAGCCCCGTAAACCTGATGGATCGCGCCATTCAGTCTTTTTTATGGCGGGGCAACTACCTTCCCTATGATCAACTTGCGGCCCTGCGCGAGTTGATGGAAACGGCTCAGCACTTCTGGGAAGTTGAAGGACGTCTGCGACAGCAGCAGCGGCTTGCTTCACCCCAAACTGAACTCTCCCAAAGTGCTGAAGAACGTTTTTTGCGCCTACTGCATCAGGGTATTGTGACGGCCAATCCCTTTCCCGTCAAACCACTAGAACAGGGTCAGCAAGGAGTGACTTTATCAACGGTCTTTCAATATCGATCGCAGCGATTGGCCCATCGCTGGCAGTTTTGGCTCGATGCGGGTTCATCGCGCTGGTTAACGGGCACTGACGAGCTCTTCGGCTATCCCATCTTTTTGCACAACTGGACAGGACAACCCTGGACAGCGGACTTTACTGAGCAAAGTCATGAGGCGAGGCTAGAGCGCATCTTGAGGGATCTTCTGGGCCGCACCACTGAGCGTGTAATTCTTTGCCACAGTGATTTAGCCGTGAATGGACAAGAGCAGACGGGGCCTTTGCTCACCCTGGTCAACATTGTGGAAGAACATCCGCTGCCTGAATCAGCGGAGTCCGAGGAGCCAGTAGAGGCAGAGACGTAATATCTACAGGTATGTTTTGGCCCTATTGCTAGTGACTAGGGAGCCGAAGCGATGGGGGAACCCAAAGACCGATCGCGCAAAGGTAGGGATCGCTGACTGGTTGGGCAATGAGCTAGACCGGCAATAGCGATCGCTGACAGGTTGGGCAGACCGCATGGATCGTTAACTGACAATCCAGTAAGTGATAGCCCGACTTACTGGCGGTTCGAGCCCCTACCTTGAGGACTGAATCGTTCTTAAACTCAATCGTCTTATTGCAGCGCACACAAATCAGGTGATGGTGATGATGGGGCGAGGGTTGATTGATTTCGTAGCGTTTTTGGCCTTCAGCCAGCTCTAACTCGCGCAGGATACCCATGCGAGCCATCAGCTTGAGATTGCGATAGATCGTCGATAGGCTGACCTGTTCCCCTTGATCGGCTAAAACATCGCGCAGATCCTCTGCACTAAGATGATTGCCTTCAGGGAGATTTTGAAAGGTGTCCAAAATGATCTCCCGCTGGGGAGTCATGCGCCACCCGCGCTCGTTAAGTTCTGCTTTCAGTGCAGATGCTGTATAGGCCACAATATTATTCCCTCGCAATAGAGGCGCTTTATTGATAATAGTAGCGAGTAATCCTTGAAATTTGCAAGAGCATTCTCTTATTGAGAATCATTTTGAGTACGCCTAGCGGCTACTTCTAGCTTCAAGGATTGCGTAACGCCAAATATAGAACGATGCCAACATCTAGAACCTTTAGCGTTCTGACAAGGCTAAAGGCTAAATTTTGCCATTAGGATTCGGTGGCAATCCCAATCTGAATATTAGGAATTGTTCGCAGACGATCCATTAGGGTCACAACGTTGCCGTGAGGAACTGCCTTATCCGCTTCAATCACCACAACGATAGGCTGTTCACCAATTCGCCGCGAAGTAATCTGTTCTGGCAGACTGTCCAAATTGGTAGCTTCGTTGCCCAATCGGAACTCCCCCGTTACTGTCAACGTAACGCGGATCGTATGCTGTTGGTCGAGTTGACTTTCCGCCGTTGCCGCTTCAGGTAAATTAACTGGCAGTTGCTCAGTCGGGGTGAGGAACAGGCTAGACAGAATGAAAAAGATCAACACCACAAAGATGACATCAATCATCGGCACAATGTTGATCTGGGGGGAAGAATCTGGTTCCTCAGGTAAACGCATCGGGCTCAGTGCTCTGCCAAAGCAAATAACCAATGGGTCAAGTCTAGGCCATGGCAGCCATTGTGAGCGTCTTAACCCGCTCTAGACGTCAGAAGTTGCCATAACTTTAGACAGCACCACGTAAATCACCAACGCAGCGACAATACCATTAACAGGAACAATGCCCCAGGGCAATATTGTGTTCGTCGTGTAGGCGATCGCGGAAGCCGCCACATAGGCAATGACACCGGCCCAGTTGAAGGCGGGTTGAGGTTCAGCCAAAGACGGAAACCGCCCTCTGCGATGAATCCAGTAGTCCGCCATGATAATGCCGCCAATGGGGGGGATGAACGTTCCCAACAGAATCAAATAGTTGACCAACATCTCATAAATACCGCCCCAGGCCAGCACTAGCGCAAAGGTTGCTCCACCGAGCACAAACAGCGTGCGCTTGTTGGTGCGGAACATATTAGAACCGGCAATAGAGAAGGCGTAAATGGTGTTGTCCTGGGTTGTCCACATGTTGAGGAAAAACAAAATCAATCCCCAAATCAGCAGTCCCTGCTGCGCCATAACCTTCACAATGTCGGCTTCGCCGTAGACCTTGGCACAAAAGGCACCACAGAAAATCAAAAACCCATTGCCTAAGAAAAAGGCAATCAGCGTTGCGATAAAGCCGGTCTTACCCGAGGGGGCAAAGCGACTCCAGTTCGTTGCTTGCGTTCCACCAGACACAAAGGTTCCCACAATAATGGTGATAGCAACGCTTAAAGGTAAGGGCTCAGCAACTTCCAGGGCTTGTAGACCGCTAAATCCCCCCACATCATCAGCGGCGACAGACAAGCTCAACAGCATCAGTAACACCATGGCAGGTACTGCCACGCGACTCAGCCAATCCATAGCCTTGTAACCAAAGTAAGCCGTGGAGCAGAAAGCATACGTAAAGAACAGAATGATGAGCCAGTTGAGCGATTCAGGCACCCCTGCCAGGCTATTGAGTAACTGAGCCATTAACGCTGAACCCCAGGCATACCAGCCCACCTGAGTAAATCCTAGAATGAAGTCCACCCATCGCGAGCCCACATTGCCGAAACTGAACCGTGCCATTAACACTGTCGTGAGTCCTGTTTCAGCCGCAATAAAACCCAAGAGTGCTGCATAAAGGCCCAGAATTAAATTGGCGACTAATATCAGGCCAACGAGATTGGGCCAGAACTGAAAGGATGGCCCCACCAATCCCCCGGCAAAAAGTGTGCCGGAGTAGAGGGTAAATCCAGCCAGAATAGGCGCTAGGGAAATGAGGGATTTGCGGGCTGTTTGAGGAACCGGGCTGAGGGGATAATCTTCGGTCTGATCCGGTTGTTTTGAAAGAGAAGGTTCGGTGGTGCTGGTCATGGATTGATCAGGGGACTACAGAGGATGGAAGCGATTCTAAAGGGGAAACATCGGTTCGATCCGTGTTCTCTGCGACGGGTCATTCAGGAATTTCACGTACCAGACATCCCACCTGAAGGAATAACGTCTGGTAAGCATCCAGATGCTCCACAATATTTCAACCCAATGTGCTGAAGCTGCAAGGGCGATCGCAGCCTGATAGGATGAGATTCGCTTCGCCACCGCAACCCCTATGGCAAAACCCACCAAACATCGAGGCCAATCAGCCCTCCTGTCAACCGATCTGTTGGCCTACTACCGCAACGTGAGTCAGTCGTTGTTGACGGTCGTGGATGTCGAAACCACCGGTTCCTTGCCTGATCGCGGTGCCCGCGTAATTGAAGTCTCGATCCTACAGGCTACGCTTGAAGATGGGATCCAGCATCAGGAAACCCACCTCATCAATCCTGGCGTCCGTATTCCAGCGATGATTACCCGTGTTACTGGCATTACGCAGTCGATGGTTGCCCAAGGGCTCTTTCCCGAAGACGTTTGGCCTGACTGCTTAGAATTACTGGAAACTGGGGTTTTGACCGCCCATAACCTTGAATTTGACTATCGCTTTCTCCAATCGGAATACCGCCACTTAGAGCATCCCTTCATTCGCCCGATGGAACAGCAACTTTGCACGGTCTTACTTTCCCGATTATTGCTAGCTGATTTACCCTCGCGTAGCTTACCGAACCTCGTTGAACACTTTGGCTTTGATGTGGGGCCATCCCATCGGGCCGGAGCCGATACTCGTGCCTGCTGGCTCCTAGCTGAAAAGCTGCTCACACAAATTCAAACAGAGCCGGAAGCAACGCTGATCGAGCGATTTGGCCGCCAATGGATTCGCCTGAAGGATGCGGCAGCTATTTTGGGATGCCCAGCGAAGAAGGCACAAACGTTACTGGAAGACAGCGGGCTAGAAAGTCGCTTTTCTAAGCGCAAAAATCGGCCTCTGTATCGGCGGGGCGATGTGGAACGCATGATGGAAGCCCGGAGCGGCAAGCAGATTTCGCTCTTGTAACGTGGCCGAGCCCGCGCATGGAACCGTTAAGATGTTGCCTGTAGTGTCATGCCAATATCCGTGGATTCCTCAACGCAGCTCCGTCAGTTCGCGCAGTGTCTAGCCGGAGTTTTTCAGAATCGCCAACAGGCTCTGGCCGAACCGACTTGGTTTGTGCATCTCCGTTTATGGAGCTGTCCTGTTCCCCTGTTTGAGGACAGTTTTACCTTCTTCATTGAGCAAGCAAGTGCCGCCTATGCTCAGCCACCCTATCGTCAGCGGGTACTACGGGTGCGAGCGCAATCAGGTCAGCTCACTGCCGCATACTATGCCCTTAAGGACCCCCAGCAGTTTCAGGGTGCAGCGCAAGCACCCGCAAAGTTGCAAGCTCTATCGAAGGAGGACTTGCAAACTTTGGTCGGCAGCTGCTTGACCGTCCAGCCCACAACAAACGCTGGTGCGACTTGCTATGCAGCGCGACAGCATCCAGACGAACGCTGCCAATTCACGATTGAGGGCTCAACAAAATACGTTGAACTCGGCTTTGATGCCGTTTGCAAGCAGGTCAACAGCAGCAGCCCCGATGCTTTTCGGATGTATGACAAAGGGATTGACCCCATTACTGGCAAAGCCATCTGGGGAGCACTGCATGGCCCTTTCCAGCTTCAGAAGGTTGAGGATTTTAGCCACCTGCTGACCAGCGTTAACCCTAGCTAGCGACTCGGCGAGGAACGCCTTGCAGGGCATCCCCTTCCGTTTCAAAAATCTCAAATACTGAGTCCATCATTGTGACTTCAAAGACCAGCTTCGCTTCTGGATGCACATTACAGATGCGGAAGCTACCTTTTACTTTGTCCGCATCGCGCATACCTGCTACCAAAGATGTCAGGCCAGAACTGTCGATGAAGTTAACCTGGCTCAGATTAACCACAACATGAGGACTTACTTGTGAAATGCACTCCTGTAGCTTGAGGCGAAACTGCCAAGCTGTAGTGATATCCAATCGTCCAGCTGGGGTAATGACAATAACTTGCTTGCCGTCTTCAGTTGTATGTGTCTTCTGGTCCATCTCTTCCGTTGGATACCTCCACCTTAGAATGCACCTTTCTTGGGTTAAATCTAACAGTCTTAGGCGATATCTCGCCTACAAACTCTTATAGACAAGGCAGATGGCTTCCTGAAAGGGCTTTTTACCAGCAAACGACCTTTACCAGACGGTAGCTCTTTGCCAGCGCACTCTCCCAAGAATGGGTAGGCAACCGTAGTTGCTACTTATTGCTGCTCTGGTTCAGCATACCCATACCCTGCTGGTGGCGCACACAAAAAGACCCAGTTATGCCACTAATGCAACTGACCCCGTTACCTGAGTGGTGCCCCTCGCAAACTTGTTGAAACCACACCCTTCAAGCCAAGTCTTATTAGTTTGCAGCTATGCCGATAACATAACTGTCTCCACTAGCGTAAAGTCATTACCTGATAAGCACATCACAATCCCGAAGCCCTTCATAAAAGCTTCACTCACAGAGTTATGGAATAGTACAAACCGTCGCTGCTATAGAAGCAGCCTCTATATTTCCATAGAGAGAGCAACAATCTGGTATCGGAATATTAATGACTGTTGCATTCCAGTTACAACCTAAGGGCTATCGTCAAAAGCGGTCAAACGCCCGTGATACGATGCTTGCCGTAGCCTTTAGCGATCCAGAGAGGTAATCTTGACACTGCGAGTTGCCGTTATCGGTGGGGGGCCAGCGGGCTCTTCTGCTGCTGAAACCTTAGCGAAAGCCGGAATTGAAACTTATTTGTTAGAGCGCAAGCTCGACAATGCTAAGCCTTGCGGTGGGGCGATTCCCCTGTGCATGGTGGAAGAATTTGATTTACCGCCAGAGATCATTGATCGTCGCGTACGCAAGATGAAGATGATCTCACCCTCAAATGTTGAGGTGAATATTGGTAGCACCCTCAAGCCTGATGAATACATTGGAATGTGTCGTCGGGAAGTTTTGGATGGATTCATGCGCGATCGCGCCGCCAAGTTGGGGGCCAACTTAATCAATGGCACCATGCATCGCCTGGAGCTACCTCAGACAAGCGGCGAGCCCTACACGCTGCACTACACCGAGCACACTTCGGAGGGCTTGGTGGGTGAGAGCAAGACATTACAGGTAGATCTGGTCATTGGTGCCGATGGTGCCAACTCGCGAGTCGCTAAGGCGATTGACGCCGGTGACTATAACTATGCGATCGCTTTCCAAGAGCGGATTCGCATCCCTGCCGACAAAATGGAGTACTACGAAGAACTGGCTGAAATGTACGTGGGCAACGACGTTTCACCTGATTTCTACGCTTGGGTTTTCCCTAAATACGACCACGTTGCTGTAGGCACCGGCACCATGCGGGTCAACCAAGCAAAGATTAAGGACTTGCAGGCAGGCATCCGAAAGCGGGCCGCCAAGCGTATTGAAGGCGGTGAAATCATTAAAGTGGAAGCTCACCCCATTCCTGAGCATCCTCGGCCTCGTCGGGTTGTCGGTCGGGTAGCTTTAGTCGGTGATGCTGCGGGTACCGTCACCAAGTCTTCTGGCGAAGGTATCTATTTTGCGGCCCAGTCGGGACGCATGTGTGCTGAAGCGGTGGTTGAGTTCTCCCAAGCCGGTCAGCGCATTCCCACCGAAGCTGACCTGAAGGTTTATATCAAGCGTTGGGATAAGCAGTACGGTGCCACTTACCTGGTGCTTGATCTGCTGCAGCGGGTCTTTTATCGTAGCGATGCTACCCGTGAAGCATTTGTCGAAATGTGTGCGGACATGGATGTCCAAAAGCTCACGTTTGATAGCTATCTGTACAAGACCGTTGTACCGGCGAACCCCATCACGCAGCTCAAGATTACGGCTAAAACCTTCGGCAGCTTGATTAGAGGCAACGCCCTATCACCGACTCGGTCTTGGTAGTCCGATCGCACCCTGATCGGCTCTGAAGTTTGACACACTCCCCCAACGTGCTGGACGTTTGTTCAGCACGTTTTTTTTCGTGCCAGGATAGATGAGGGCATGGCAGAGGACTTTCGATGGATAACCATAGGACTGAACTTGCAACCTTTGGAGCGGGATGCTTTTGGGGTATAGAAGCCGCTTTTCGCAAACTGGCGGGGATTAGGCACACGTCTGTGGGATACATGGGTGGACACTTTGAAAATCCCTGCTATCTGGATGTGCTGTCGCGGATTACCGGTCATGCGGAGGTTGCCCAAGTCGCATACGATTCAACACAAATAAGCTACGAGGCACTTCTAGAGGTCTTCTGGGAAATTCATGATCCCACCAGCTTGAATCGTCAGGGCGCTGATCGGGGCGAGCAATATCGTTCCGTCATCTTTTATCACACGCCCGAACAAGAAGCGATCGCGCAGCGTTCTAAGTTGAGGCTGGAGGCTTCGGGACGATATGAGAAGGCGATCGTCACTCAAATTGAACCGGCCTCGCCGTATTGGCTAGCAACTGAGGAACACCAACAATATTTTGAGAAGCAAGCTTTGTTAAAGAGTTAGGTCTCATCCAGAAGTTTTGCTCGTAATTCTGGAATCAGCGCCTCCATGCAGTGATAACCTTCATCGATGATGAGGTCAGCTTGGTGAAAATCGAAAATGCCATAGTCAGCCAGGACAGGCTCAATCAAAATTTCAGGTGGGCAAGCCTCCAATTTACTTTTAGCCACCTGCTGCTCCATGATGTTTAGCGATACGCCGATGACATCAAAGATATTCATCCCTCGCCTTTGCTCAGGGATCCAGCTTTCTATCTTCTCCTGAAGTTGGTCCTGTACGATCTCGTAGCGGGACTGCATTTGTTTCCACAAAGAGGAAACGCGGTTTTGAACCACAGATAGATTGTCCTTTAAGTTGACGCCGCTATGAACTTCCTGCTGAAGAGGCGGTTGTCGAGGCTTGGCAAGCCTATCGACTTCAAAGAGGGTTAAGGCATCAGAATCCAGCACTAAATTCGCTTCTCTATCGAAAGGGTGCCGATCCTTTAAGGACAGAGACGATGTCGGCACATCAGAGGAGCCGTGCGTGAGCTTGTCTGGGAGAACGGGACTCGGCACACTGGCTATCGATGTTGAATCAGTACTGGAATTGAGATTGACAGCAATAACGATATCGGCACCCATATCGCGCATGACGTCTACTGGTAGTGGATTGATGATGCCGCCGTCTCCCAGGCACTGCTTGTCTTTGACAAACGGCGTAAAAACGCCAGGGATGGCAATACTAGCGCGTACCGCATCGACCATGGGACCGCTTTGCATTCGCACCTCCTGACCTTTCAAAAGATCCGTTGCCACACAGCAAAATTGAATGTCGCTATCTTCGATCGCAAGTTCCTTTAAATGGTCAGAGAGCAAGTCGTAAACACGATTGCCATCTAATAACCCATTACTGGGAAAAACAATATCAAAATGGGTGACAATCGCCCGCCAGTTCAGACCACAGACATAGGCCTCAAAATCATCCAGTTCATTGGCAACATAGATAGCGCCGACCAGTGCGCCAATGCTGGCCCCAGCAATATAGCTGACGGGAATATTCGCATCGTCAAGCGCCCGCAGAACACCAATATGGGCTAGCCCACGGGCTCCACCACTCCCTAATACCAGACCGACTGTTTTCAAATCTCTTCTCCAGAGGAAGACATCGTCAAGTAGTCTGCATCCCCTGATTGCCGGACATTGCCGGATCTAAAATGTACTACACCTTGTCCCTATCCCGATCCGCGGTTTTTACTTAAAAAAAGACTGTAGCTAGGAATCTGTATCGCAATAAGGTAACTGCACAGAAGGGTAGAGGGATGGATGAGTAGAGAGATGGATGGGATGTTATTTGCGCGCAGTTTCCTTAGGGAACGAGTATGGAAGCCGCAGTTTGGTTAGATCATTCTGGAGGTCTGTAATGGCTATCTGATAGACCTTTTAATTCCGCATTCCGACTTCAACATTCTGACTTCTGCTATGGGGTTTGGATATCTAAGCTATTGTCAGCAATTACACATGGTCTGTAAGCTCAGAAGTCCGTATGGGACGGACTCAAGCGGACTAATGTGACTGGATTAAGAGGGGTTAGTCGCGTTAAAGCACCAACGGCAACCGAACGCGAGAAGGAAAGCTGCTGATAGTGGCCTTGCCATTCAGGCTTTTGGGATAGCCACTGGGTGATTTCAGCTAAGTTCTCCAAGGTGGCGATCGCCGCGACAATATATCCCCCCGGCAGTAGCTTTGGGATACAAGTAGCGCAGATGTCAGAGAGCAATCCTTGACTCCCACCAATAAAAATACGATGGGGGCGGGGCAGATCGACCAGTGCCTGGGGAGCCTTGCCGTGAATCACCTGAACATTGGAGGTAGCAAAGCGCTCAATATTTTGTTCAATCAATTGTTGACCGGCGGTGGTCTGTTCGATGGCCCATACTTGACCGTCAGGAATCAGTCGGGCAATTTCAACACTAACGCTGCCGGTTCCTGCCCCTATATCCCACACAACGGCTCCGGGGTGTAAAGCTAATTCCGCCAGGATTTGCACCCGAATTTCCCGTTTGGTCATTAGACCTGGGCGATCGCGAAAGCTCAAAAACAAGGCGTCGGGAATACCGAATAGCGGCAGATTTTCCAAGACAGGGGGTGTTTCTTGACGTTGCAAAATGACGACATTCAAAGGCATAAACGTCAGCCCTTGAATACTTTCAGTAGAGAACACCTGTATGGTTTCGTCAGTCCCCCCCAAGTGTTCGCAAACCCAAAGTCGATAGGCGTTGGGTAACGCTAGATCTTGGATGAATTGAGCGATCGCGGCAGGTGTATGAACCGTGTCAGTTAACACCGCAATGAGCTCATGACCTGCTTTCAAGCACTTTTCGAGGCGATTGAGCGAACGTCCGTGGGCACTGACGAGCGCTGCATTTTGCCAGGGCAATTTGACCCGACTGAAGGCCAGCTGAATGGAGCTGATATGGGGATGAAAGGTCAACGCTTCGACCGGCAAACTTTGCAGCAGTTGTCGTCCCAACCCAAAAAATAGGGGATCTCCAGAGGTGAGTACCACAACAAGAGAGGGATTAGGCTGCTGGAGATGCTGCTGGAGTTGAGTTTCCACCCCCGAAAGTGGCCAGCGCGTTGCCGGATGGTCAGGAAAGTAGCTGAGGTGGCGATCGCTACCGGCCAGAACCGTGGCCTGCTCAATGAGCTGCTGTAGGGTTGCGGGTAACCCCGCCGCCCCCTCTAAACCAATGCCGATGATGTGGATAGGCGTCACGGCTGTGCCTCCCAAGCCAATACCAGTAACGCATTTAGGATGGCAGCCGCTACTGGGGAACCACCCTTGCGGCCTGCCACTCGAATTTGGGGAACGGATAGTGTGGCCAGCTGTGCCTTCGCTTCCAATACACCGACGAATCCCACCGGCACGCCAATAATGAGGGCTGGGGCAATCTTGCTAGTCGCCACGCGATCGCACAAGGCTTGCAAAGCCGTAGGCGCATTGCCAATCACGTAAATGCCTTGAGGATACTGCTGCCAGGCCCGGAGTAATCCTGTAGCCGTGCGTGTTTGACCAGGCTCTGCCTGCTCTGCCAGATCAACCGCAGCGAGCAAGCGATTCCCAAAGGTACGCGTCACCATTCCCTGACAGCCCTGTCGCACCATACCCACATCCGTCACGATGGGGCAATAGGACTGTAATGCAGTGGTTGCGGATGCAATCGCGTCGGGAGAAATGCGCAACAGGTTCGCGAATTCAAAGTCAGCTGTGCTGTGAATAATGCGGCGGAGAATCGCATAGTCAGCTTGAGCCCAACCATGATTCCCCATCTCGCGGTCAATGGTGGCAAAACTTTGCTGAAGAATAGGGTGCTGGGGTAGCAGCGGCATACCTGGACTCAATGGCAAGGCTTACAATTCTAAGACGTTGTCATCGAAGAACCATGCCGGTTTATTTTTTCTGGGGTGAAGACGACTTTCAGCTAAATCAGGCTATTACCAAACTGCGCGATCGCGCGTTGGATAGCGCCTGGGCCAGTTTTAACTACGACAAAATCGGCCCTGAGGATCCGACCGGCCCCATGGTGGCCCTGAACCAAGCAATGACACCACCGCTGGGCGGCGGCAAACGGTTTGTTTGGCTCACACACACCGCCCTTGGACAACGTTGCCCCGAGGCTATCCTGACTGAGCTAACCCGCACGTTGCCCCAAATTCCGGAAACAAGCGTGTTGGTCATGAGTAGCCCGCAGAAACCGGATGGCCGCGCTAAGTTCACCAAACTCCTGCAAAAGCATGGGGAGATTCGTGAATTCAGCACGATTCCTCCTTGGAAAACCGAGCAAATCCTGCAATCGGTTGAAAAGGCAGCCAAGCATCAGAACCTGACTTTAACGCCAGAGGCGGCTAATTTACTGGCCGAAGCGGTGGGCAATCAAACGCGCCAACTGATGTTGGAATTAGAAAAATTAGCGCTTTATTGGGGCGATCGCTCGGCGGCAATTGATGGGGAAACAGTGGCTTTATTAGTCACCGTAACGACACAAAGCAGCCTTAAATTGGCGGCTGCTCTGCGACAAGGAGACGTGGAATTAGCCTTGCGCCTGTTTGCTGATCTCCAAAATCGGAACGAGCCTGCCCTTCGGATCGTCTCTACTCTTGTCGGTCAGTTTCGCACGTGGCTTTGGGTCAAAGCGATGGTTGAATCCGGCGAACGGGAGCCCCAAAAAATTGCCAAAGCCGCAGAGGTGCCCAATCCCAAGCGGATTTATTTTCTGCAAAAAGAAGTCGCAACTTTGTCATTGCCGAGTCTGCAACAAGCACTCATGTACTTATTAGAACTTGAGGCTAGCCTTAAAATAGGACGGGATGAAACGGCGACGTTTCAAACTAAGCTCATAGAAATTGCTCAGCTCTTTAAAGAATCTCTAACGAATCATCATCACTATGCATAAACTCGCGACTAGAATAAAGAGTCTAGTAAAGTACGAAGCTATATCATCCAACTTTATTCACTCGTGAGTCGCAGGTCTATGGTTAGTTCTTTTGAGAAATCCACACGACAATTCAGCAAAATGTCTCATCGACTGATAACAGCTAGTGCATTTGCCCTAGCTATAAGCATGACAGGAATTCCTGGAACCTCCTATGTCAGGGTGCCGCTAGGATCTTTAGCTGCGATCGCTCAGACTAACGTCTCTAGTGAAGAGATTGCGCAGTATGCTCAGTCCGTTTTAGATATGGACAATTTTCGTGCTGAGGCCTACGAAGAAATCAGCCAACTGCTCCTTCTTGTCGGTACGGATATCAACAATATCAGTATTACCTGCTCCGATATGGACGAAGTTTCCCGCGTTCCCCGTTCTGTGCGACGGGATGTGGAAAATATCCTGGTGAGCTACTGTAATCAAGCTCAGGACATTGTGACGGATAACGGGCTATCGCCCCGTCGCTTCAATGAAATCACTAAGGCCCACAACCAGGACCAGAGGCTCTATGACCGGATCCAGCAAGAACTGATTCGTTTGCAGGATAGGCAGTGATGGAGAATTTTATAACGTCCTGATTTTTTCTTCTCTAGAGTATTGCTATCGACAGGGTGGGTGCCTATTGCTAATGCTCAGAGCACCTACCCCATCGATTCGCTTGGGAAGGAAAATGCTGTTCTGCCAAGTTCAAAATTGATTGAATTCTCACCCGTAGGACACTTGCAACGAAGTGGTAAGGTGTCGAGGTGTAGCGACGTCTGAAATATCTTAACGATATGGCTCGGCAACTTCTGGTGAACCTGTCATTTTTATCGACTCAGCCGACAGGGATCTCAACCTATGCCTTGAATATTATTCCAGCCTTAAAGTCATTCGATCCTCTACTCTTTAGCCCGCACAAGACTCCTTGCTACAGTGCCGCAAGGCACCATTTCACTTCGCCTCAAATGAGTACGGATTGTGGCAAGTTAGGTCATTTCCGTCGCTTATTTTGGCTGCAATTGAGTGCCCTAAATCGTATTCAAAAGCCGAGTCAAGGCATTGTTTTCACACCTTTACCGGAAGCTCCTATTTTTACGAATTGTCGGTATATTGCTACGGCACACGATACGATACCCCTACGATTTCCCGACAGGTCACCGAGTTCTTTCTTAAATCTCTATTTCAAATATTATGTACCTCAAGTTCTACGACAGGCCGAACACGTCATTTGTAATTCAGAAACCACGGCAGCCGATATTATCGATGCCTATGGTGTTCCGGCCAGTCGAATTACACCGATCTATTTGGGTTATGACAAGTCTGTCTTTCGTCCGCTGAACACGTCACCTCAAAACTATTTTTTCTATGTGGGTCGTCATAGTCCACACAAAAATCTGATGCGCTTGATTCAAGCCTTTAGTCAGGTGAATGACCCCGAGGTTGAACTGTGGATGGGGGGATTGGGCCATCGTCGCTACACGCCTCGCTTAAAAGCCTGCGCTCAAGAGCTCGGAGTGAGCGATCGCGTACGTTTTTTAGACTATGTCTCCCCTACAGATTTGCCTGTCATGCTGAGTCAAGCCCTGGCGTTTGTTTTCCCCAGTTTGTGGGAAGGGTTTGGGTTACCGATTCTGGAAGCCATGGCCTGTGGCACCCCTGTGATTTCTTCTAACTGCGCGGCCATGCCCGAAGTGGCTGGTGATGCTGCCCTGCTAATTGATCCCTACAATCCGGATGCGCTGGCACAAGCCATGACGCAAATCCTCAAAGACTCCCACCTTAGAAAGGATTTGCGGGGTCGAGGGTTGGCCCAAGTCAAACGATTTAGCTGGAGTCAAGCTGGCACTGAAACGGCGACTGTTTTGAGTCAATATGGCTGAATCCCCTTTTGATGCAGTGGGCCAGTACCATAGACCCAAGAACCAGTCAGTCTGGCAAAGAGCGGGTGTCGGAAGCAGAAGCAAGGCGGTTAGTGTGAGTCAACCCACAGTTCCAATTCTCAACTTAAAGCCCCAATACCAAGCAATTCGATTGGAGATTCAAGCTGCGGTCAACCGCGTTTTAGAGTCAGGGCAATTCATTCTAGGAGCGGAGGTTAGTCGGTTTGAGGAAGCGGCAGCCGAATACTTAGGCGTTAAACATGCGATTGGGGTTAATTCCGGAACGGATGCCTTGATGATCGGCTTGCGGGCGGCTGGGGTAGCCCCCGGGGATGAGGTCATTACAACTCCCTTTAGCTTTTTTGCGACAGCAGAATCTATCAGTAACGTTGGGGCGGCTCCTGTGTTTGCCGATGTTGAAACGGCTTCCTTCAATATCGACCCGGATAAAATTCGCGATCGCATCACAGCCAAGACAAAAGCGATTATGCCGGTGCATCTTTACGGCAATCCGGCAGCTATGGCCAAAATCATTGAGATAGCTGCTGAGCATAACCTCAAGGTAATTGAGGATTGCGCTCAGGCCTTTGGGGCTACCTACAAAGGCGATTGCCTCGGCTGTGATGAATCCTGTCAGCCTGCAATGCGCGATCGCTTGTTGGGCAAATATGTCGGTGCTATTGGGGATGTGGGCGCATTCTCCTTCTTCCCAACCAAGAATCTGGGGGCTTATGGGGACGCAGGCTT
Source organism: Cyanobacteria bacterium J06638_28 (assembly GCA_039819045.1). GTDB lineage: Bacteria > Cyanobacteriota > Cyanobacteriia > Phormidesmidales > Phormidesmidaceae > SIO1E4. Next base: position 153,639 of record JBCBSR010000002.1, on the reverse strand, counting down.
AATGACTACTAATGACGATGCGATCGCAGAGCTGGCTCGCAAGCTGCGCGTGCATGGTGCCGCTAAACGCTATGAGAATGAAATGCTGGGCTACAACTCGCGTATGGATGCGATTCAAGCCGCTATCTTGGGCGTCAAGCTGCCTTACGTTAATAAATGGAATCAACAGCGCCGTGACGTTGCCGCAACCTACAACAAACTGCTAGCCGATTTGCCTGGTATTGTTACGCCAGCTATCACCGCAGGGCATGTGTTCCATCAGTACACTATTCGAATTTTAGATGGGAAGCGAGATGCGGTGAAACAGTTCTTGGCTGACCAGGGCATTGGGGCCATGATTTATTACCCCATTCCCCAAGATCGCTTGCCTGTTTACGATGGACTGTTCCCCACCAATCCAGTTAGTGAACAACTAGCAGCAGCAGTCCTCAATTTGCCTATCTGGCCAGAATTGGAAGAAACTACGCAAAAACGGGTTGCTTCGGCGATCGCGGCAGCACTTGATCTTTAGGGTTATTGGGTCAGGCGTCAGAAGTCAGGCGATAGGAGGATACTGACGTCTGGTTTCCTCGCCAGCCAAAGTTTCGTGCTTTAATGTCATCTCTCAATAAACCTACGTGCTAAACCTTATCCAGGCTCAGAACTAGAGTTTTCTGTTGCGGAAAACCTCACCGCCTCACTTAGCCTCTCCTTTGCAAGGAGAGGCTAAGTGAGGTTCCTCAGCAGCCACATATAGCGAAAGGCGGAAGGAGAAAGGCAGAAGGCAGAACTGGAAGTCTTGACCTATCAAAGCTTCAGCGATCTATCCCATGCGAACCTAACTGTGGCTTGCTATACAACTACAGTTCTCAAAGTGGACGGGGTTTAAATCAATTCAGTTGCTTTAAGTTACCGCTATCAACGGTTTGCAAAGCCCTGTATCTACTTCAAGGATGGCTTCAGCGATCGCGACTAGAATAAGGGCGAAAGTTTTATCGCTGCCGCTGCCGTGCCCAACTTTGTCATGCAGCCCACTGCTTCTCCAGCGTTGCTGCCAGCTGCGGCAACGTCCTTAGCGGCGAGCCAGATTTTGCAAAGCGTTTTGCGTCGGCCCACCAGCGTCAACACACCGATTGGCACTGACGATTGCCCTTCGCTCGCTGTACACCAGGCCATAGTGGCGTTAATTAGCATTCTGCAAACTCTTGCATCGGCTGACAGTGGCTGGCCTGCGGATAAGTCACGTACGCCAGCAACCCTACTGCCCTATGTCAGCGACGAGGTGGCGGAACTGCTGGAAGCTTTGCATCAGAATCAGCCCCATGATGTGTCTGACTCGACCTCTTTGCCATCTTCGGATACGGAAGAAGATTTACCGCTCGAACTCGTCGCTGATTTAGGTGCTTACTTAGTTTGGTGTTTGGCTGCCAGCAGTCCCGAAACGATGCAGCTGCTGGAAGGGATGTCGGTGCCTGTAGCATGCCTAACGCCAGCGGAAACTTCACAGAGTTTGCGACTTGTACCTGTCCTGACGCTACAAGTCGGCAACCAGCATTGCGAGTTAGATCTCGTCACTCAAACCTTATTTGAGTCTGACACGGCGCTACCCGATGACGGTCAACGAGCGCACTCCACTGCTGATGCTGATATACCGGCTCTATCTTTAGCAGCATGGCGGCATCAATTGTGGGCTAGGGCGATCGCCCATACGCCCAATCTCCAGGAATGGGCAACGGAGCAACCTTTAACCGTACTGCTGCCGGGGCAAGATTGGTGTGAAGCGCAAATATCCCTCAGTCTGTACTTTGTCCCCTTTGAAACCGACCCTTGGACGGCTCCCTTTGCCGATAAGAATGCTGTAATCGAGGCACCTTCGTTAGGGTTAGACACCGCTCAATGGCCACCGCTATCTTTAGACACCCAACTGACGTTTATGGATAGAGATTGGTACTGTGAGGCGATTGCCGCTCCCTTAAGTACGGCCATTAGAACGCAGTTAGAGACTCATCAATCCTCGGACACGACAGCTCAAGCCCTAGCGATGCTTCAGCCAGTTCATCGGGTTTTGTCTGAAGATTTAATGGCTCCCGATAGACTGCCAATTTTGCCTTCCACACTTTCACTGACTCAACTTTGTACCTACATTCAATGGTTATGGATACGTGCCGATCAGACATTGATGGCCTGGATGAGTGGTGTTCCCGCAAGCTACCTGCAGCTTGGAGATGATTGGCAATCTGGCACTCTAGTCGCAACCAGTCAACTTGAATTTTCCCAAGATGGCGACATCGTGGGGTGCCTAGAGGTTGGGATGGGTCACTGGCAGACGGAACACCCATCGGCCCCTCCGGACGGCATCCTGCAACTGCAAAAACCGCTGACTCACCACAGTCAAACGCTTTGGTCGCTAGCAGCATTACAGACGTACCTAGAAAACTGTCTACATCAGCGATCGCCCCTTTTAGCGCGTCTAATGGCAGGCACAGCGGTTCAATCGGCCCCTCCGGACGATGCATCAGTTCCTTTGTCATGGGATGCTTGCTGGCAGATGCGTTTCCAGGTGACCCTGACCTTTTATCCATTTGTTTAGCCCCTATCAACAACACCCAACCGTCACCCTGTTTTTATTCCTTATCGAGGTTTCAGGATTGCTATACGTTTACGCTTTTTGCCCCCAACCCTCTACGCCACTGACCTTACCCGCTGGCATTGCCCATGCAACGGTGCAAATCATCACGGGTGAAAAGTTAGCGGCGATCGCGGAACCCGATATTGATGTGGCGCAAATCAAAGATGACGATCAACAACTCATGGGGGCAATCCTGGCCCATGACCATGTACTGGTTCAGCTATTTGACCAAACCACTCTCCTGCCCCTGCGATTTGGTACCCAATTTCAAGACACTGCTTCTCTCGAAACCTATTTGCGCACGCACCAAGAAACTCATCTAAAAACCCTCACAGCCCTGACCGATCGAGCTGAGTATCTGGTTAAGCTTAATCCCCAGGCTTACAATCCAATGCCCGTCGATGAACCAAGCAAAGGGCGCGAATACTTTTTGGCAAAGAAAAAACGACTGCAGGCACAAACCCAGTTTCAAGCCCAACAAACATCTGAACTACAGCAATTTGTGGGCCATTTAGAAGCAACTCCGATGCAGTATTTAGAAGGTAGCCCCCAAGAGGAGCAGGTGCGCTTTCACATCCTGGCGGATCGAGACGCTACAGGCATTCAATCCCACCTGGAAACCTGGCAACAACAGTTACCTTCCTGGGAGATTTCCCTGAGCGATCCGTTACCGCCCTATCACTTTGCCCAGTAGGCGCGATCGCGCGCGACCATATTTGATATCAAAATCGAAAATAGTACAATAGACCTATAGTTCACTTATGTCACTGTCTAAATCGCTGCTCAGAAGCGGTCGTTTCTTGTTAGTCTTACGCTGGAATCGTGTCAATCTCGCATTCAATCCCTTCAGGAGTCATCGCCCATGGGAGTAAGACCCTCCAAAAAAGATCACGACACCACAACTCATGTTCGGTGGGAGGGAGAAGTGCCCCCACCGCGCCATCGAGTGCCGCTGTTGCTGCGCATCTTTAAGGGCTTTGCCGGCAGCTTATCTGGCAGCTTAGTGCTGTTAGGCATTGTGGCTGGGATCGGGCTCTGGCGCTCTGGCGAGCAGTTTGTTACCGGCATCAAAATGGCCCTGACTCCGGCTGAACCTGAGGAACAAGTCGATGTGCGTACGGTCGTGGTGCAGCAGGTACAAGGGGCCAGTGAACTCACAACCGCTGTATTTACGATGGAAGCTGTGGTGCCAGCAACGAGCACTCGCACCCTTGCTAATTACGAAATTGGCAAAACCACACTGATCTACATTGCTAATGGTGAGGTAGAAGCAGGCGTTGACCTGAGCGAAATTCGTCCCAATGATATTCAAGTTGTCGATGAAAATACCCTTAGAGTCAGGCTACCTGCGCCCAAAATTGTCGATAGCAAAATTGATGTGAGCCAATCACAAGTGTTTGACTACAATCGTGGTTTTTTGGGTTTAGGGCCTGATCGGGCTCCCGTCTTGCAAGATAAAGCCCAAGCTGAAGCTCTAGTGCGAATTGTCAATGCCGCCTGTGAGCAGGATATCCTTCAGCAGGCGAGCGATCGCGCTGAGCTTGTGGTGGGCAAACTTCTACAAAATGCAGGGTACACCCAAGTGTTAATGGAATCACGTCCTAGCGACAATGTTGATTGTGTTGCAGCCGGAGCAAGCACGTTACAGTAAACGAGTTTGAGTAAAGGTGTCTTTGATGCTAGAGCTTTACAAGTTTGAAGCTTCTGCCTACAGCGAAAAAGTTCGACTGATTCTCGATTACAAGCAGCTGCCCTATACCGTCACTGAAGTCACCCCCGGCGTGGGTCAGATTGATCTTTACCGGATGTCGGGGCAGCGGAAAGTACCCGTTCTCAAAGACGGGACTGAAGTTATTCCTGACTCCACGGCGATCGCTCGCTACCTGGATGAAAAATATCCTGAGCGCCCGCTGATTCCCGCTGATCCGCAGCAGAAAGGACTGTGTCTTGCACTGGAAGACTGGGCGGATGAGTCCTTGGGAATTCAAGGGCGCAAGGCGATGATTGGAGCTTTTAGCAAACATCCCAATTTCCGCACGGCACTGCTCCCTACAACGACGCCGGATCTCGTCAAAAATCTGGTGGGGGCTGTCCCTGGCGATGTGCTGAGCTTGTTAGGAACTGGGGTTGGGTTTGGCCCTGAGGATATTAAGGAAGCCACCAACATCCTGAAGCAAGCACTGGCATCCCTCTGTCTGATGTTGACAGACAGTCCTTATCTGTTGGGGGATCAACCCACCCTGGCTGACTTTGCGGTGGCAGGCATCACAATGTACGTGAAATTCCCCGCTAACCGCTATGTGGACTTACCTGCGGGCATTTGTGATAAGGGTGTACCGGGTTTAGCCGATGCTATCAGCTATCAGCCCTTCTTCGATTGGCGCGATCGCCTTTATGCCGACTACCGTCAAGTCCGTTCAGGTGCAACAGCACAGTCGGCAGGTGGCCCAACCTCTATCAACATTGAGTAGGGTTAACTTGCGTTAAGGCGAATCTTGATTCAAGGGCCTTCAGAGAGACCTTTCCGGATTGAATTCGGTTCGCCTGGGTAGTTTTAGACATAAACAGCTAGATTGCCAGTCTACGAATGATTGGAAAATAGCTGTAGAAATTTTCCAATCATTCTCTAAATCATGCGCTCTAGCATCAACCCTGAAAAGATAGAGCGACTTATGACGATTTTGGGTAGAGAAGCTCGTGTTTCGGGTTGTATTTACTTTTCAGGGGTAACGCATGCCCGTGATTTTCCAGAAGAATCAAGGGAGCTTGCCTCCAAGAACATTGAAACGGCTGAGCTATGGCAACAGGATTCGGAAGCCCGAACCAAGAGAACACAACACATAAATGCTAGCGGCAGCGATCTTAGAATTGGCTGTAAAAACAGTCCGCTTCTAAAACTTCGTGCTAAAGTCACGCCATTGAGACAGGTGGGCTAGACCTTTGTTGTCACGATGATACAAGTGTTCGACCTCAATCCTGTGACTTGCTGGAGTAGATTGTCCAGGAATGCATATTGCTGATCGTCAACGTCGTACCAGTTATCGCCTCTTGCTGACGTGGCTGTGGCTGACTTTGTTGGTGCTGGGCATTGAAGCGATCGCAGGATGGCTATCCCAATCGCTCCTGCTGCTAGCCGAGGCACTCCATACCTTTATTGACGCCTTTGGTACGGTTCTTAGCCTGATTGCAGTTTCGACTCCTCATCGCCCCCTGGGGCGTGAAGTGTGGGGGCATGGCCGGACGGAAGTAGCTGGGACGTTAGGTGTGGTGTCCTTTTTAGGTTTCACCGGACTCAGCCTGATTTTTGCAGCTTGGCAGCAGTCTATTGCGGCATTTACGGGGCAACCGTTACCCTTCACAGCCATGATCGATCGCTCAATTGTTTACCTGGTAGTGGTGGCAATTGCGGCATCTTTGCTCGTGGCGCTGTTTATTCACTACCGCAGTCCCCGCTTGGGTAGTTTAGCGTTGACCTACCACACTCAGCATGTATTGGGAGATGCCTGGCTGTCGGGGATTACTTTGGCAGGGGTTATTGCCGTCTGGCAGCAGCAATACTGGGTGGATCCCTGCCTGGCGTTTTTGATTACCCTCTTTGCCGTACGCAGTCTCTGGGAAGTCCTGCACGAACAGTTGCCGACCCTGCTACGCCCGATGGCGATCGCTCCGGAAGCGATCGCCCATGTAGCCAATCAAGTCGAGGGCGTCACGCGCTGTGTACGGATTCGCTCGCGGGGTTTAGTTGGGCGGCAAGTCTGGATTGAGCTGCATCTCGCGATTCATCCTGAATTCTTGGGCGTTGCCCACATTGTGGGAGAACGGGTCGATGCCGCATTGAGGCTACAGTACGGCCCCCTCCGCACTCAGATTTGGGTTGAGGAAGCACATCCGGATCCGACTGCTTATGTGGATTATCCTGCGCCCCAATGGTCTGAACCAGAAAACACCCCTGAGTTTTGAGGCAATTGGTGAGTGGGGTGTCGGAGGAGACAGAAGGGCAGAAGAGGGACATTTCTCTTGATTCTGTGCTTGTATGGCACAGCTCAAACAATTCACCAAAATGAGGCTGCTTGGGAAGAACTGTTTCCCCTTTTTTCTCCATTACCGGATGCTTCCCAAATCTTTAAGCTCTCAGTCGAGTTGGTGCAAACCTCCTGTGGCATGGGGGTGCTCTTGTTTGACTATGTGGAAGAGCGAAATCAATTGGATCAATAGGTGATCAGGGACGGCAATGTCGGGTTGAGAGAATCCTGGGAACAGAAAAACAGGTGAGCCTAGATGATATTCCCACCCACACTATGAGCAAGAACACTTGAATGTGGTTCCCCTCCATCAAAAAGTCTGATTGAGGGGAATAGTCAGTAGCAGCGCTTGATGGCAGGAATCAGGCCCAGAACCCAACTCTACACAAGACAAAAGAAGGGTTGTCTGGAGCTCTCTAAGGTGTGCGACGATCGCTCCGCATGGCAGCGGCCTGTGGGTCAAATCCTTCTGGAAATTGGGTTTCAGCGGGATCGTAATCAGCTTCGTGAAAATCGACCCCGACAATGTCCGTTTGCCGGAGATCGGTACCGATCAGCATTGCCCCCCGGAGATCGGCGTTCTTAAGATTGGCGCCTCGGAGGGACGCATAACTCAAGTCAGCGCCGCGGAAATTGGCTTGACTAAGATTTGCCTCACCTAAGTCCGCATAACTCAGATCGGCACCCTTGAGGTCAACGCCTTGGAGATTCGTTTGGGGCAAGCTCACCCCAGAGAAGGCTCGCTGTCCAGCCTGGTAGGCCTGGATTAACGTCTCTGGGGTTTGAATATCAGCGATAGGAGTCAGCTCTGTCATAGGGGCAATGACTAACCGAATTTCTTATTCGGCAGGGGCTCCAGATCAAATAAAGTGTGTAGCGTTTCCATAGCTTGCTTACGGGTTTCAATGTCCTGCTGAGCCCGCAGTTGCACCATGGGGTCATGCAAAATTTTGTTGACAATGCCACGAGTCAAGGCTTCGACCACATCTTTTTGCTTTTTGCCAAATTCGCCGCCCAGGCGAGACAGGGCTTTTTCCAGCTCCTGCTCACGGATAGATTCCACTTTGCTGCGCAGGCTGCTGATGGTGAAGACGGTATCCAGCGATCGCCACCAATCCATAAACGCATCGAGTTCTTCCTCCAGTAGTGCTTCAGCCTCCATCGCCATTTGCCGACGACTTTCTTGATTCTGAGCCACCACTGCCTTCAAATCATCAACGTTAAATGCCTGCACATTAGTCAGGTCGTTGACATCGGTATGAACATTCCGAGGAACGGCAATATCAAACAGCATCAGTTTCTGGCTCGGCATCAAGGCTGACTCTAGCTTAGTCCGATCCAAAATGGGCTCTGTTGAAGAGGTACAGGTAAAGACCACATCAGAATGGCAAACGGTCGCCAACATCCTGTCCAAGGTACCTGTTTGAATACCTGCGCCGTTGAATTGAGCTGCCAACTCATCGGCTCGTCCAATCGAACGATTGAGAATGGTGATCTGGCAAGAATCCTTCGAGAGCAGATGCTGCACTAGCAGGCGGGCCATTTTTCCGGCACCTAGGATGCTGATGCGACAGGATTCCAGGTCAGGCTTCTTCATTTTTGCGAGTTCAGCCGCAGCGGAACTGATGGAGACCGCCCCAGTACCAATGCTAGTTTCTGTGCGGACTCGCTTACCTGCTGTGATGGCCTGCTTCAGGAGGCGATTCAGAATCCGCCCGACCCCTTTATGCTGCTGGCCTAACTTATGGGCATGCTTCACCTGGGCTAAAATTTGCCCTTCCCCAAGAACCAGGCTGTCCAGACCCGCCGCAACCCGAAGCAGGTGCATGACAGCATCCTGGTGGAGCAAGATGAATAGGTGCTCACGGAGCTCCCCAAGGGGTACTTTGCCGTACTCGGACAAAAACTGAATGACCTCGCGCACGCCCTGGTCAGCTTTTTCCGTAACGATATGGATTTCCAGGCGGTTGCAGGTACTCAGAATTGAAACTTCTTCAATGTGAGGATAGCTCGTGAGTTGAGCCATGGCCTCTGCTGTTTGAGGTGTGGGAATACTGAGTTTTTCGCGAACTTCAACCGGGGCAGTTTTGTGGCTCAAGCCCACAACAGCAATATTCATACATCCTCCCAACAAACTGATGATATCGATCAAATAAAAATGAGCTTGGTAAGTGCGAAAGCATGACAAATTCTATGTTTCGCTCGTTCACCAGCATTTCTGAAGTTATAGAACAATGCCAGGCACCCTCAAACAAACGCAACAAAAGTCCACTAAACGCAAGTTTTGAACTCATAATAGGGCGCTCAAAACATAAGCAGAGACAGGATTGTTCCTGTCTCTGCTATCAAGTGGTTCTGTTCAACGCTTCGCCAACGGTAGCGATGAGATTGCCAAAATCGGTTCTAAGACTTACCTAAGAACCAGCCAGAACTAGGGATGCTAAGCATAGCCAATCCCATTGAAAGTAGGGATTGGAACTCGTTCAATGCGACCTCTGCCTAGTGCAGGTTGATCGTGGCGGGATGCTCAGGCATGTGAATGGTGTCCACAAAGCGAGCGGTCTTGGACTGGCTGGAGATGACTAAGCTCTGAGTCCGAGCACCCCCGTGTTGGAAGAAACGCACCCCTTCCATGAGGTCGCCAGGGGTGATCCCACAGCCTGCAAACAGAACCGTTTCACCGGAGGCTAGCTCATCCGCCTCGTAGACTTTATCAGGATCGTTAATTCCCATTTCCTTCAGACGCGCCAGGTTAGACTCCTTGCTTTCACCAATTAGGCCCGTTTTAACAACCTCAGGATCATAAATGAGCTGACCTTGGAAGTGGGCATCCAAACAGCGCATAGCCGCTGCGGAAATCACCCCCTCAGGCGCAGCCCCAATGCCCATCAGGGCATGGGTGTTGGTTCCAGAAAAACCACAGGTGATCGCAGCGGAAACATCACCGTCACTAATGAGACGAACCCGTGCACCGGCTTCACGAATTTCTTTAATCAAGTCATTATGGCGTTCGCGCTTCATGACGATGACCACAAGTTCCTCAATGCTCCGGTCTAGACACTCAGACAAGATTTTGAGGTTTTCCGTGGCGGACTTGTTGATATCAACTTTACCCTTCGCGGCTGGAGGGGCAGCCAGCTTCTTCATGTAGAAGTCAGGTGCGTGGAAAAGGCCACCTTTTTCTGAAATGGCCAATACTGCCATCGAGCCAGGCTGACCATAGGCGCAGAGGTTAGTCCCTTCGCAAGGGTCAACGGCAATGTCAATTTCCATGAGTTCTTCAGGGTTGCAGAAATCTTTAGCGTCGGGACGGGTACAAATACCAACTTCCTCACCGATGTAGAGCATCGGCGCGTCGTCACGTTCACCCTCACCAATCACAATGCGACCACGCATATGAATTTCATTCATGCGTTCGCGCATCGCTTCCACTGCCACCTCATCGGCAGTGTTTTTGTCGCCTTTACCCATCCAGCGAGCCGACGCGATCGCCGCTTTCTCTACAACTTCAATAATTTCTAAACCGAGGGTACTTTCCACAGGCTATATCCTCCGAAACTGCCGATTTCTCGTGGTTTTGAGCTGTCTAATCTCAATCACCAAGTCTATCAGACCACGGGATCTGGGGATAGGCTAACGGGTTGGGTTATGAGGAAATCAACGGAAATCTAGCTGATCCCTAAAGTCCCTGTTAGGGATTCCTCATTGTTTGATCATCATTCCCTAAACTGAGTTGGAAGAATGAAGAACTAAAGTATTTTCCCAAGCAAGAAGGATACTGCCCATGGACGCGATCGCACTTTGGCAACGTTATCAAGACTGGCTCTATCATCATGAAGGGCTCGGCTTCTATCTCGACGTGAGTCGAATTCGGTTCAATGACTCGTTTGTCGAGGCAATCCAGCCCCAATTTGCCAAAGCTTTTCAAGACATGGAGGCCCTGGAAAAAGGGGCGATCGCCAATCCCGATGAAGATCGTATGGTGGGACACTACTGGTTGCGGGATCCTGACCGGGCTCCCTCGCAGGAATTAAAGGACGGCATCCTCGAAACCATTCAGCAAATTAGAACCTTCACCGAGCAAGTTCATACCGGCGACCTACATCCACCTGGCCAGGAACGCTTTACCGATGTCCTTTGTATCGGCATTGGTGGGTCAGCGCTCGGCCCCCAATTTGTTTCCGAAGCCCTTAGTGCGGATCATCCACCGCTCAAACTGCATTTTATTGACAACACGGATCCCGCTGGGATGGATCGCATCCTCAATCGCCTGGCTGACCGCTTACCGACAACCCTGGTAGTGGTGACCTCCAAGTCCGGCGGTACCCCAGAAACCCGCAATGGCATGTTGGAAGTTAAGCATCGCCTGACGCAAATGGGGCTGGATTTTGTTAAGCAAGCCGTTGCCGTTACGGGCGTCGATAGCAAGCTAGATAAACTCGCTAAGGCTGAGGGCTGGCTGGCAACGTTCCCCATGTATGCCTGGATTGGTGGCCGGACCTCAGAGCTGTCTGCCGTCGGTTTGCTGCCCGCCGCGCTCGAAGGCATTGATATCTATGCGATGCTTGACGGGGCCAAAATCATGGATGAGGCGACCCGCATTCCTAATCTAAAGAAAAACCCCGCTGCCCTACTGGCCATGTGCTGGTACTACGTTGGCGGGGGGAAAGGTCATGAAGATATGGTGCTGCTGCCTTACAAGGACAGCCTGTATCTGTTCAGCCGCTATCTACAGCAATTGGTAATGGAGTCACTGGGCAAGGAAAAAGACCTCGACGGCAACATTGTGAACCAGGGCATTGCCGTATACGGCAATAAAGGATCCACTGACCAGCACGCCTATGTACAGCAGCTACGTGAGGGGATTAACAACTTCTTTGTTACCTTTATTGAGGTCTTGAAAGATCGTGAAGGTGAGTCTGTAGCAATTGATAACGGTGCCACCTCAGGCGACTTTTTGTCGGGCTTCCTGCTGGGAACGCGGCAAGCGTTGTTCGAGAACCAGCGGGATTCGATTACCCTCACGGTTCCTGAAGTGACCCCTAACATTGTGGGTGCGCTCATTGCCCTCTATGAAAGGGCCGTTGGGTTCTATGCTTCGCTCGTTAATATCAATGCCTATCATCAGCCGGGGGTGGAAGCGGGGAAAAACGCTGCAGCGGTTATTCTGGCCCTACAGAATAGTGTCGTTGAAGCAGTCAAATCAGCGGAACAGCCCCTCTCTATTGCTGCTATTGCAGACAAAATTGGGAAACCGGAGCAAGTAGAAACTATCTACAAAATCCTGCGGCATTTAAGTACCAATAGTCGAAGTGTAGTGCTGTCGGGCGATGCTCATCGCCCCAGTACACTCACGGCTTTTAATCGCTAGCACTTAGAAGGCCAAAACCTACTGCGTAGAGGCATGTTATGCCTCTACCGGCTGCTGGCCTATGAGCGAGCCGTTTTCAATAGCTATCGTCACTATCCACAGTGCGAATGGCTAAGCGATGATCCGCTTCATCCAAGCGATTCGCGACGGCCTGCCGCCACTTAAGGCTAACGTGCATATCGGCAAGAACCGCGATCGCCTGCTCGCGATACGTGGCACTATCAACGGTGTCCACATCATCAATGTGGTCGAGTTGTTTGCAAACTGCTTTGGGAGAAAGTTGCATCGTACTCACCTACCTTATGTTTGGAAAAACGCCGCATCATTTCTAGACCAGACGACGCTATCGTTCCCCAATTGTTCGCCAGCTCGGAAAACCCTAGGCTTTACAGATAGGAAGCGTTATGGGTCGGAACAAAGCGTTTTAGTTCTTCATCTTTCTTGCCATAGGCTGTAGGGCTGCCAAGCGCTCACGGTTCCTATAGCGTCAGGGAATTGAGGGACTGTTGAGTTTTGATTAAAAAAACAGGGGAGCCAGATGGAGGCGGTATTGACTATCATCAGATGCCTGGGCGCGATCGCTCAGATTCTCCCGCTAAGGAATCGGATGCTGCACCCTTGTTTGCAGTTGTAGAACCCTGTTCGGTTAGGACAGGGAGTTGGCCTGAACCCCCAAGCGGGGATCGAAATGGGGGCACGGTAAAGGATCAACACCACCATGATTGAAGTTGAACACCTGCATAAAGTTTATGGAGCGACGGTTGCCCTGGAGGATGTGTCGTTCTCCGTGGAACCGGGGGAAATTTTGGGGTTTCTGGGGCCTAACGGGGCCGGTAAAACAACCACCATGCGCATTTTGACCGGGTACCTGCCCGCCACCAGTGGGACAGCTCGGGTCGCTGACTATGATGTCCACACGGATTCCATGGCCGTGCGCGAGCGGATCGGCTACCTCCCTGAGCGTCCGCCCCTCTATCCCGATATGACGGTAGAATCCTTTCTGCATTTTGTCGGACGGATTAAGGGCGTTGCGGCGGGCGATCGCGCCCAGCGGGTCAACCATGCCATCCAGCGATGCAGCTTAGAAGAAAAGCGTTCTGCCCTCATCCGCAAGCTCTCTAAGGGATACCGCCAGCGGGTGGGGATTGCCCAAGCCATTGTCCACGATCCCCCAGTGATTGTGCTGGATGAGCCCACATCGGGCCTGGATCCCCGGCAGAACAATGAGGTGCGAGGCCTCATTCGGGACTTGGCGGGCGACCACACCATCATTCTGTCTACCCATATCCTGCCGGAGGTGAATGTGACCTGTAACCGCGTGGCGATTATCAATCGAGGCCAGCTGGTGGCGGCGGGTTCCCTGAACGACCTGATGGCTCAGTTGACGGGCGGATTGAGTTATGAAGTCGAGGCGCGGGGTGACCAAGGGACGCTCCAACGGTTGCTAACAGCAGTGCCAGGGGTCATCCAGGTAGACCACGTGCAGGCAAATGCCATGACGGCAGATCGACATCGATTTCAGATTAGTTCAGAGGCGAATCAGGAACCTGGCGATGCGATCGCCCATGCCCTCATTGAGGGTGGATTTGGGCTCTACGAGCTACGACGTCAACAGGCAAGCCTAGAAGCCGTTTTCCTGAATCTCACAACGGAGGAAGTGACGGAAGAAACGGCTTCGGAAGTATCCCCTGCAAATGTTGAATAGTCATCAGTAGCCAGCAGTCAGGAATCAGAATTCAGTAGGCTCCTGACTCCCCCCAAGCAGAACCTCCCTTTAGACGACAACCTAAAAAACGATTGATGAGGCCCCCATGGCAGCAATAAAAACCGTTATTGCCAATATGCTGGCGATTTATCGCCGGGAATTACAAAGCTACTTTGAATCGCCTTTGGCCTATGTGATTGCGGCGGTGTTCTGGCTGTTGGGCGGTTTCTTTCTGGTGGTGATTTTGTTCAGCCCGGAGGGTCTGATTGCTCAAGTTGCCCAACGCGAGGCGGGCGGGCCACCGATTGATGTTGCCTATGAATTTCTCCAGGGTTTTGTCGGCGTGATGGGGTCACTGTCGATGTTTGTATTGCCGATTTTGTCCATGGGGCTATATGCGGAGGAGCGCAAGCAAGGCACGCTGGAACTCTTGGCAACATCGCCAGTCACTAACTGGGTGGTGGCCTTGGGTAAGCTGTTTGCCGTCGTGACCTTTTATGGCGCGATGCTACTGCCGCTGATGCTGTGTGAGGCGATCGCGCTGGGAGCCTCGGAACCAGCTGTTTCCACGATCCCTCTGTTGGTGGCGCATTTGGGGCTGCTGTTACTTGCGGCTAGCGTCCTATCCCTGGGCATGTTTCTGTCTTCATTGACCAGCAGCACAGTACTTGCGGCGATTATGACGTTTGCTTTAGTGATCTTCTTATGGATTGTGGATGCGATCGCCCGCGCGATTCCGGGTGTGCTCGGGGATGCGCTGGATCATCTCTCGATGTTGCAACACTTCACGGACTTTACCCAAGGCGTGCTGGATACCAGTGGGATCGTGCTGTTTTTGTCCTACTGTGTGCTGGGACTATTTCTGACGGCCCAATCCATTGAAACCTTACGATTCCAGCGGAATTAAGTTGGAGCTAGCGCGATTCACACCGACTGTTTTGCCGATCAATGACGTGCATTTTTTGAGATATCAGCATGATGAAAGGGGTTCAATTTTCAGGAAACTGGCTGAAATTTCTGGCCTGGCCGGGGCTAGCACTGATGACTGCTGGCCTGGTGGTCAGCGGCCTCAGCAATTTGCAAGCGATCGCGATCCTCCTGCTGATGGGGGGTGTCATCCTCCTGCTGCTAGGGCTGAGCTTTAGTGGTAAGACAGCCGGTGCCTTCTGGCAACAGCGTTCGACTCAGGTCGGCACGAATGCGGTGATTGCGGTAGTTTCGATGCTGGTGATCCTGGGATTAGTCAATTTCCTAGCGGTGCAGTATTCAGCCCGACTGGACTTGACCGAAACCCAGCTCTTTACCCTCGCGCCTGCCTCCCAACAAACCACCCAAGCCTTAGATCAGCCGGTACGGGTCATCATTTTCGACACGGTGCGGAATCCCCGCGACGTGCAGTTATTGGAGAGCTACGCCCGTCAGAGCGATCAGTTTAGCTTTGAGTACATTGACCCCTTCGCTAATCCCATTGAAGCGCAAGCATTCGGGGTCAATCAGGCGGGTATGGTTTTCCTGGAGGTGGATGAAGAACGACGCTTTTTACAAAGCCTTACCGATCCCAATAGCTTTCCAGGGTTGGCCCCACCAGAACCCTTATCAGAGCGACAACTGACCAATGCGCTGGATCAAATTGTGAGCGATCGCAGCCTGACGGTGTACTTCGTGCAGGGGCATGGTGAGTACGTGATCGAGGATCCGCAAGCCGGAATCCAGCAAGCGATTACAGGGTTGGGGGATAAAAGCTATGTGGTTAACCCCCTCAACCTCTCAGAAACTCAGGAAGTCCCTGAGGATGCCAACGTGGTTGTGGTAGCAGGGCCTTCTCAGGACTTTTTTGCCGCTGAGGTAGAGGCGCTACGTAGCTATCTAGATGAGGGCGGCGGGTTATTTTTACTGCTGGATCCGCGATCGGATGCCGGGTTGAATCGCCTTCTGGATGACTGGGGCATTCTGCTGGACGATCGCATTGTATTAGATACCTCAGGCGCGGGTCAGTTTGTGGGTTTGGGGCCAGCGGCACCGATTGTTTCCAACTATGGGGATCATCCCATTACCCGCGAATTTGGGGCTGAGCGTTCCTTTTTCCCGATTGCCCGCCCTTTGGAGATAGAAGCACCGTCGGATGTCCTCAGTACTCCCCTGCTGCTGACCGATGCCCAGAGTCGGGCGGAGGCCATTTCTGATGAAGGGGATCTAACATTTGACCCCGAGGCTCCCGGTGATGGCCCCTACGTGCTGGGAGTCGCCTTAAGCCGTCCAGTGGATGGTGGGGATGCCCCGGTAGACGACGAGGCTCCCGCCAGCGAAACAGACGCATCTCCTCCTGAGGAGGCTCCTCTTGAGGAAACAACGGACTCGGAGTCCCGGCTGGTCATCATTGGCAATTCTACCTTTGCCACCGATGGGGCCTTCGATCAGCTCCTCAACGGGGACATTTTCCTCAACGCCGTGAGCTGGCTGGGGCAGGGTAGCGATGCCACGCTCTCCATTCGCCCGAAGACCGTCACGAATCGCCAGATTCAAATGACGGGACAGCAGGCTTTAGGCTTAGGCGTTTTCGCGATTTTGGTGCTGCCTGTTTCCGGGGTGGCGATGGCAATTTTGATGGCGTGGCGACGACGATAGAACTATGAAACTACAGCGCAGCACAGTAGGTCTGGTGATTACGGCGCTCCTGCTAGGGAGTGGCGTGTTGATCAGCCAAGTGAGTCGGCAGTCTGGCAGTCCCACCGCAACGCCTGGAGAAGCCGCCGCCCCGGTTTATGACTTTGCCGAAACCAGCGTCGTGGAACTGCAGATTGAAAACGATTTCCAAGCCGTTGCGTTCACCAAAGATGGTGCCGGCTTTTGGCAGATGACGGAACCGGAAGCGATGCCAGCAGAAGAAGCCGCGATCGCTTTTCTGCTCAGCCGTTTAACCACCGATGGTTTGCTCCAAACCACGACGATTGATGCCGCTGAACAAGCCGACTTTGGCCTGGATAGCCCCTCGACGACCGTTGATATCATCCTCGCTGATGGTACTACCCACCAGTTGCTTTTGGGCGACCCGGACTTTAGCGGTACCAACGTTTACGCGCTGATTGACCCGGAAATCTTTCCCCTACCGGAAGATGCTGGCGAGGTTACCGTTGCGATCGTGTCGGAGGATATCGTCAACGGCACCAACCGTCCGCTCGATGAATGGCAAGCCGTTGTTGAGGAGCCCGATCCAGTACCTGAGGAAGAGGAGGAATCCGATGGTGAAGACGAAGAACCGTCTCCCGCGAACGAAGATGAGACGGAAGCTGCCGAGGGTGACGCTGCCGATGGTGATGATGGGGAATCCTCAGAAGACGCCAATCCTGAAGCAGAAAACACTGAAGCTACGGAAGCGTCTGACGTCGAGGACGACACACCCACAGAAGCCGAGTCTCCGTCAGATACCGGTACCGATACAGAGGCAGAATAAGCCCAATTCATCTCACATACACAGCCAAGATATATCGGCGTCAGCTCCGTCTTTCTTTCCCGAATGGCAAACCCCAAGTCCTGAATTGCCTGAGCGCGATCGCGCCTTTCTGGATGCGCTACGACAGCGGTATCACAACTACTGCAATGCTGAACTCCTCACGGAAGGCACTGTGCTCCTTTCCATCGTGGCTCTCTTACTGGAGCACCTGGGTTTCCATGAGCCTCCTTTCTTTGTGCAGTCTGAAGTTCCTGTCCGCATTGAGGTGACTGAGCAGGATGAAGTTTATCGCGGTCGTATGGATATTTGGGTGGTTCGCGATCGGCTTTGGGTGCTGACGGTAGAAGCCAAACGCTCTAAATTCGCCATTGATGTTGCCCTGCCCCAGTGCCTTGCTTACATGAGCGCTGCGCCCCAGCAGCCTAGCTTTGGCCTGGTGACCAACGGCAGCGATTTCATGTTCTGCAACCGTCTACGATTTCTCCGAAGCGTTTTCATTGCTCTCCCGTCGTAATCGACTGTATGAAGTGAAAGAAATTTTGTCGCAGTTAAAAGAGCGAGTTGGATAAGTTGTTCGGGTACTAGGGCGCGTCATCAATTAAACTCGAAAGCTTTGCGGTATGAGCATTACCGCGCCCGCTTGGTAAAACTAGCTAGGGGCTGAACCGCTTTCAGCATGAGGATTCAGGCTCTAAATGATGACAGCCCCTAGAACCCTGGATTCTAATTGGATCAGACAGAAATTGAGGATGACTAAAGCCAAAAAGATTCGCTTAGGATTGCTAATGGGAGCAGGCTTCTTGCTCCTTGCCTATATTGGCTACATGGTCTTCATCGTCAGCACGTTGATCACTGGCTGGAGTGAACAAATGGATACAGGGATTGCCTACATGGAATCCTTGACGGAGCACGACGTACCTTACTGGATTGAGATTTCACAGGACTATCTGGCACAGCCGTGCCTAGCAGCCTCTACAGGTTGTCCGATCCTGATTGAGGATGAGATTCCCTCTGACCTTAGAGACATCGGCATCATGAGTGTACGTGTCCATCAAGACGAGGTTTACTACGTCTGGTTAGGCGGGATGGATCACACGTATTTGCTGGTTAGTCAGGAACCGGATCAAAGTTTTTCATTGATTGCCCATCACAATAATGAAATACCGTCAAAAGTTTTGTGGTCCCAAATTCCGGCTCCAAAAGCTGAAGGGAATTGATAGCGCGAGGACACCCGTAGACCGAAATGGCTTGAGTGCGACTGTAGACACGATTACCATTGCCTTAGGTGTCATACACTAAGGTCTGGGTAAATCTGCCAACAATTTTTCTAATGCCGTTGGATATTCATCAACTTAACCTCGGGTCAGACTCAGCAGAACGCGATATTACTGTTGGTTTGGCCGATTACTTTTATCAAAACTCGACATTCCATAAGTTTTCCCACAGTAATAAAACCATCCTCGTAGGTAATCGAGGGGCTGGGAAAAGTGCCATCTTTAAATATATGGCCGCCGCCGAAGCTCGTAAGGGAAATCTCATTATTGAGCTTTCACCGGAAGAATATTCCTATGAATTGCTCTCCGAATATCTGCGCAGTGAGAAAGAAGGATCTTGGGGCAAGCAAAGTTCTTATTCGGTAGCCTGGCAGTATTTGCTGTACAACTTGGCCTTCAAGAAAATTGCCGAAAAAAAGCGTGGACTTTTACTCGGCATCCAGAAAGATATCTTCAATTACGTTGATAAAAACCTCAAGCATCAAGACCTCAATTCAATTGGGATTTTGTTTGGCTATCTAAAGCGGTTAGAAGAGGTAAAAATTGGTAGCCATGAAAGCTTTCATCGAACCCGTGAACTCCAGGCTTTATATAGCCTAGAGGAAATCAAAGATTTACTGCCCAGCCTCAAGACGCTGCTAAAGAAGACGCGCATTAAAATCTTTGTTGATGAACTGGATAAGGGATGGGATAATTCCGAGGATGCCAAGTATTTTTTGGCGGGACTGTTTCAAGCAGCACAAAAGCTGAACCAGATTCATCCCAATCTCAGAATCTATATCTCGATTCGGCAAGAGCTCTTTGACAATATTCCTCAAATTTATGAAGATGCTCAAAAAATCCGCGAAGATGTTGAAATCATTCGCTGGGGCAAAGCCGAGCTGCTCGAACTGATCGGTTTGCGCATTGCTCACTCTTTTCCAGAATTACAGAACCATACGGGAAGAAAACGCTGGAATTCGGTTTTTGCTTCGACCCTACCCTCGTCTAAATCTGACTCAGTTGACTACATTATCGATCGCACCCAACTGCGCCCCAGAGAACTCCTGCAATTTTGCAAACTCTGTTTAGAATATTTTCGGCGTGGCAAACGTATTGAGGAATCCACTATCTTCGCGGCAGAGGAGATCTACTCAGAACAGAAAACTCGCGATCTAGCGTCCGAATATCGCTTTAAGTATCCTTATCTTTTGGATCTCTTTGAGATTTTTAGAGGCCGTAGGAACTCCTTTAAAAAAGAGGACTTAGAATATCTGCTGCTCGCAGCAGTCTGCGGTGAGTTAGATGTAGACCGCGCTACTGATTGGGTACTAGATATGGATTATTTGGAACTCAAGAAACTTCTCTGGCACATTGGTTTTCTGAAAGCCAAAGTCCCGCAAAATATCCAGAATGCCCCGGCGTGTGGCACCTATTTAGGCCATTACGAGCTGCCAACAATCAATTTAGAGAATGTTATGTATTTTGCGGTTCACCCAGCACTATGCAGTTTTCTCAGTCTCAAAAGTTGACTAAACAGTTCGTGCGAGAATTTGAAAACCGTTAGACAGACTCCTTGAAGTATCATCATGAGCTGGCATTCTTCACAGTTAGTGCGTCGCTTGGAAAAGGGCCTACAGCGAATTCCAACTTGGTTGGCGGTTTTAGTTTCGGTTCTAATTCTGGCTGCGATCGCCCTTTGGATTCAAGATGAGGTCACCATTCAGGCTCCTGAGGATATCTTCAAGCGCGATGTGCTCAAGATTTTCTTTGACAATGCCGAATCTTTTGCTGTGGTGGCAGCGGTGATTCTTTACTTCAAAGGAGCCCCGGATCGCAAAGCCCAAAAGCATTATGAAGCCTGGCGCATTATTGACAATGCTGCCGCCGCTCAAATCTCGACGAGCTATGCTCGCTTTCGGGCCTTGGAAGATCTGCACCAAGATGGCGTGCCCTTACGTTCCCTAGAAGCATCCAATGCCAATTTGAGTCAAATTCAGTTGCCGGGAGCACTGTTAATGGAGGCCCGTCTGGAAGGCGGCGATTTACGGGATGCGAATCTTCGCGAAGCTGACTTGACGGGGGCTAACTTGCAGGGGGCTAACCTGCAACAGGCGAATTTGCGCGGAGCTAACCTCCGCAACGCCAATTTACAGGAAGCGAATCTCCGAGACGCTGATTTGACCGGAGCCACTCTTCAGGATGCAAACCTCTGCGGTGCTACTTTACGCAGCGCGGAATTGTGGAAGGCTAAGTTTTTAGGCGCGGATTTGGCCGATGCGGAACTGAAGTGGGCGGAACTGCAAGGGGTGGAATTAAACGGGGCTAAACTCAATCGCACGACGATGCCGGATGGCAGCGTGGAGTATGACGCAGTGGAGTATTGGATGAAGCCTTAAGCCCGACCGTTCAGAAACCGGGGTTCTCATTAGAAAAGTCGTTGATGATAAGAGCGTCTTTCGAGAACCCCGGTTTCTCCGGGGGCTCTCGGGTTATCAGGCTTCTCTCACACTAGCCATCTGGGTAGGTGCATCCTACTCGAATCGGTGATGTAGATCGAGATTTAACATCGCAATAAGTAGCTAGGCCGATTCAACTGTAGGATGGGTTAGCGGGAACGTAACCCATGCGGGCGTTGGGTTTCGTTCCTCAACCGCAACCTACGATTTCTTACATTTAATTGCAACTTCCTACTTAATAGAGCGGTCAACTATTCCAGACATGCCATGACCAGCTCTCTCGAAGCGCTCTCCAAAGCCTTATCCACTACCGTGACTCAAACCAGTGAGACTGTGGTCAGTGTTATTGGTCGCCGTTCCGCTGGCACCGGTATTCACTGGCGCAACGGTCTCATTGTCACCTCCTGCAAAGCCCTGAATCCAGGCGACGGTCTAACACTCGGGCTACCCAACGGTCGCACCACGACAATAGTTCTCTAGTCCCGGCTGATCGCGCCGCCGCTAGCTTCTTGGAACCCCTTACCCCGCGTGAGGTTGAAGTGCGAAACCAACTGGCTGCTGGGCTCAGTAATAAAGCGATCGCCAGTGCTTTAGACATTTCTGAATATACGGTCAAATTTCACATCAGCGCCGTTTTGTCCAAGCTGGGTGCTGCTAGCCGGACGGAAGCTGTGGCTGTGGGTATTCGAGCAGGGTTGGTCAGGCTCTAATGCGAAAAAAACTGAAGCGTAACATGCAGACTTTGGAGACATCACGCCTTGATGGACATTATGTCTTGAGGCAGCTACTGCCGACGCTTTTATAGATGCCCGGTTCTGCCATAAATCAAATCTCTTGGCATAAACCACATGCCTCGACAACCCGTGCTCACCTCAAGTGTTGTCTGAAGAGGTGGAGAGCTGAGTCAAGGCTTCAACAAATTCTCTCCCTGCATCAGTAATTCGGACTTCAGTCGCGTCGGTCAAGCCACTTTCAAAGGCATCCGTTATTTCCTTTTCCAACAGGTAGATATCATGACTCATTTCTGTCCCTATCTTAGTCAAAAAGGAGGCAGTTCCTAGAAGCCAGAGTCTAAAGGTAATACTTTTCAGCGTGGTTGCTCTGGTTGCATCCAGGAGCCAAAGTGTGTAAAACAAAGCGGTCTCTTGAAGCTGCTTGGCAACTGCTCGATAGGGTTTTATCAGTCCGTGATCGCGAAGTGAACTGAGCTTAAGTTTGAGTGCCGTTTGACCTGACCTAACTGTGAAAAGGTTCTGATGCTTGTTTGCGTAATAAATAGAAATTAGCAGCCCTATTTGTGTGGGTGAAAAAGAACTAACTAAATACTTGATATCTGGCCGCAAAGCCTGATTTCCCAAAAGCTTAGTCTGTTTCCTGAAAGTATTGCCCGCGATCGCAGCCTCTACGAAACTTGCGATGAAACTCATGACCGATGCAAGTATTGTTTGCGCACACGACTGATAGAGAACGCTACCGATTAGGATGATTGAAATAAGAATAAAGGGGGCTAAACCTCGATGAAACCCATAAACTAATGTCGCAGAAAAAATGATTAGGATGATGTAATCTCTGGATTTCAAGGTTAGGTGGCTGTCTAACTGTGGCGCGATGTCATGCCTGAATCTTGGCAAAACATCATCTCTTAACTTCGGAATAACTCTGTGCTTTAGCCTCGGGATAATATAGTTTTTAAGCTGGGGGAAGATATCATCCGGCGGTTTACGGCTCGACATATTCATGCCTTGGTTTTCCTGTGCCCTTCAACGTTATATCAAATCCCTCTGGCCCACTTTGGGGGCACGACTCCTCGCCATGACAACCTTGTCCTTTCTCTAAGCGTTATTTGCTACTGGTAGCCCAGCATTAACAAGCGAAGACACGCAACAATAGATTAAGGTTTTGGGAAAGCGTCTGTCTGGCTTATGGTTCATTCTTCACCCACACGGTATCAAGAAAGCGCTCTAACGGGTTTACTGAGGGGCGTCCATCACATTGCGCTGAACGTGAAAGACATGGCGGCCTCCCGGCAGTTCTATGGGGATACCCTGGGCTTACATGAGCTGACTGGGGATGAAGTGCCCACCACGTTGAAGGAATTGGTACAGCAGGGGAAGGTGGCAAACTTTCGACTTCCCGACGGCACCATTTTGGACTTGTTTGGAGAGCCCGACCTCACGCCACCCGATAGTGACCCAACCCGACAATTTACCCGAGCGAATCATTTAGCCTTTGACATTGCCCCTGAGCACTTTGATCAGGCGGTGGCTGTTTTGCAACAGCAGCAAATTCGGATTGACCATGGCCCCGTTAGTCGGCCTACTGGGCGTGGCATCTATTTCTACGACCCCGACGGCTTTTTGCTCGAAATTCGGTGTGACCCTACTTAAACTCAATCTATGAACGTATACCAACTCATTAGTCAACAACAGCGACAGCGAGTGAGTGATGGTGCTAGCATCTCGCTACTCAGCGATCGCCCCTCTGACCGGTCGTTACTATTTCTAGTGTTGCCCCAGCTGGGTGACTTTGACAGTTTGGAGTATGCCTGGTGGCTACACCGAGAGCGGGAGCAACTGGATCGTCAAGGGGTTGCGGTGCGTGCAGTTGGGATTGGCGATCGCGCTTCGGGGCAAAAGTTTTGTGACTACACCCACTTCCCTCCTGAGCATTTGTTTGTGGATTCTACCGCTGAACTGCATCAAGTACTTGGGCTCTACGGCGGGCTGTCGTTGAAGGTACCGGGACTGAGTTCGGGTCAAAGGGCTTGGGTGAACTTGATGTTAATGTGTGCCGGAATGGGCAGTCCGGGGACGCTGGCGGAAGTTTTACGGGGCTATACGGGCGATCGCACCGCCCCTCAACTCATTGCCGATGAAGAAGTGGTTAAGGATACGCCGCTGCCAGCACTGAAGGGGTCTTTCTTTCAATGGGCTGGGGGCAAAGGATTTCAACGTCCGTTTGAGCTGGCAACCTTGCGTCTGCGGAATATGACCGAAGTGCTGAGCCATTGGGGAACCTATGTTCCCGATGCGCGCTACATGCCCCAGCGAGGCGGGACGTTTCTCTTTGATCCAGAGGGGCAATTAATTTACGAACATCGCGATCGGGGTATTCTCGGCTTCGCCAAAACCATGAATCAGCCTTTGTCTTTCTTGTCCGAAAGTGCATCTATCCCGGTATCGACCTAGGGCGGGAAATGGTCATGGCAAAAGTATCTAAAGTTCAGCATCCAGAGGCCAGCGCCCCTGATAATTCAGTCCATCCCTTGACTCGTGATGAATGGCGACACTGGTTAGCGGCAAATCACGACAAAGCCAATAATGTTTGGCTGATTACCTACAAAAAGGCGACTGGGAAACCCACTTTTAGCTACGAGGAGGCAGTTGAAGAAGCGCTGTGCTTTGGCTGGATCGACAGTCTGCCGCGTAAGCTAGACCACGAACGCAAGATGCTCTATTTTGCGCCTCGTAAGGCTGGCAGTGGCTGGTCGCGCCCCAATAAGGAACGGGTAGAGCGCCTGATGACTGGGGAAAAAATGATGCCAGCGGGGTTAGATAAGGTGGACGCTGCTAAGGCAGACGGTTCTTGGACGGCGTTGGATGATATCGAAAACCTGGTTATTCCTGAGGATTTGGCGGCTGCCTTTGCGGCCCTGCCACCCGCTGCAGCAAACTGGGAAGCCTTTCCGCGATCGGTCAAACGCGGCATTTTGGAATGGATTGCGACTGCTAAACGCGCAACGACTCGGGCTAAACGGATTCAGGAAACGGCTCAACAGGCTCAGCAGAACGAACGGGCTAATCAATGGAAGGGGCGGTCAAGTTAATTTAGGAAAGGTTGGTTGGAAGCGCTGAATGTGTGTATGAGCCCTTGGGGGCAGGCCCCCAAACCCCCGATGTGGGGAACACACTTCCCCACGCCCCTCGAAGGATTTTCTCAAGTTCTGGAAACCAGGTGGTGAGCTGCGATCGCCTGTAAATGACCGAGTTGACGAGGGGAAACGATAGCGTCAATACTTTGACAAGCTGCATAGACGCCATTGATGTAGGCGAACTGTAATGGTTTGCACGTCCCGTATTCTAAGCGTCGAGCCACCGCAGTCATACATTCTTCAGCATTATGAACGGGAGTGCTTAGCTGCATTGCGCGATGGATTTGGCGATCATACTGACGGCGTAATGGCAGCGCAATTAAGGGAATCTTGAGCGCTGCACATTCGTAGCTCAGGTTATAGCCAGCACCGCCAATCACAATATCGGCAAACTGGAGAACTTCGATGCCAGGCCAGTGGGTGATCCACAGTTCAGGAGGGCAGCTTGGAGGTAACTGTGATGCTAAACAGCGCACAGTACAGGTGCGATATTGGTGAGAAAATACCTGCGTGAGTTTGCCAAACATCGCTAACTCATCAGGGCGTCCTGTCGCGCACACCATGATCAGAGGCTGATCGGTTGGGAGCTGTAAGCGATCGCGCAAGGGTTCCCGAACCGTCACCAATTCATCCGCGTCCCGTAGCAGCCAAGGTGCGGTGGAACAGGCATGGGGTAAGTGCTGTAAGGGAACCGAGGTTTCTCCAGGAATAAGAACCAGGTCGTAGTGCTGTTGCACAAAGTCGGCAACCTGCTTAACCGCAATGTAATGGGGATTAAGATCGCGATGAATCAGGATGGGCGGCTGTCTGAACGAGGGCAGAATCTGCGTCAGCTCCCCTAAGAGTCCACGGGGAAAAGTATCGACGATGAGGCGGTCAGCGGGTGTATCAGCGAGCCAATTCTGGACATACGTGAGTACAGCCTCCCTGCTGGATATCTCGCCAGGCAGCCGTCGCAGCGTTAGGTGAGGCGGCAACGCAGCCCCAACCACAGTCGCATAGGGACTATTAACCAGAATTTCGACAGGATGAGGGGCCTTTCTAGCTAAGGCGATCGCCCGATTGAGGTGACCCCAGCCGCCGCCCAAGGCATAAATCAACCAAGGCTTCTGGCCACTGCTGTGCGGGTTTTGGATACCCATCAACTGGCATCCAGATTCATCTCATAATCCTGATCGTTTTCATCTTCAAAGCTGGCTGCATCGGCTTCGGTGAAATCCACTCGACGACTATCGGGGTCATAGTAGTAGCGATCGCGATTGCTGTAATAGTGATAGCCCCAATAATTTTGACCATACCGACCATAGCCAGGATACAGGTCGTAATCCTCAATGTAGGGATCCTGATTGCTGGGCACCTGACCATTACGACAATGGGGACAGCCTGCGGTGGAGGTGCGACCACAGCGGCGCTTGACAAGGAACCCAACTTTGCGGTTGCACACCCCATCAGAGCCGAAGGTATCCCCATCCCTTTGATGGGTTGCCCAATCAGCACCCGGCAAACCAGCAGTAGTATCTGGAAGCGGCTCAGGCGGTGATGGTGATATCACTGGATCAGGGGTGGCAAGCCCCATCTCTGAGGCGGTTTCCACCGCAACCACCGTGATGTCATAGGGGCCAATCTGGAGGCGATCGCCAACCATAACGCTCTGAAAAGGTAGAGGCACGCCGTTGACCTTGGTGCCTACGCGGCTACCGCGATCGTTAATGCGGAGTTGTCCATCAATGCTTTCTAACAGCGCGTGGTACAGCTCTACCTGGTCATCCTTAAGAACCATCCGACTCACGGACTGATCGCCTACAGCACTGGGCATAGAACCAAAGTCACGTCCAAAGGCGATAGGGGTGCTCAGATTGGGGGCATAGGAATTCCCCGTATGGGGATCTGTCCACCGAAGCTGAACCTGCATTACTGTCTCCCAGAAAGATTGACCGCATAGGCTAGAGCGGCCTGCTGGGCTGGATCAAGGGCATCCAAGCCAAAGCAAACCATCGCTAAGGGTAGCATGGGTGCTTTCGTCGCAATGACGGTCATATCATTGGCATCCCGTAGGGAAAGTTGTTCGGCTTTGAGCTTGATCTTGTACAAGGATTCTTTGGCAGGCGTTTCTACTTCATAACCATAATCCCGCTGTTTGATGCGATAAAGCTGGGTATCGTTGCCATCCTCCAGCTTGTAATCACCATCCTCCTGCGCTCTGAGGATAAAGAGTGCCTGCGTTTGTCGCGCGTCTTCGATTTTCCAGTAGCCGTTCTCAATAATGACGTAACCCAACACGCTATCGTTAGTATCTTTAATTTTGACCTTGCCATTTTCATCTAGCGTGAAGCGTGCCAGCTCTTGATTGTTGGCGTCAACGAGCTTAGCGCCGTCCGCCTTCGGCTTAAGCGAAAATGCATCATTGCCATCGTCGTGCTTGAACTTGATCTTTACAAAGCTTGTCTGAAATTCGGTTGCGGCATCCGACGCCGATGTCGAGGCTGAGTCTGGTTCGACAATTGCTTGCCCCGTGTCACTCGGATTGGGTGACGATGGTTGGGAGGCCGTATTAGTAGGTGGCGAAGGGTTGGCACAGGCTGCCAGCGCGAGTAAGGCAGCACAGCTCAGGCTTAGACTCCATTGGGTATACCGATACGTCATAGTGATATCTCCGATCGCCGCGCGTTGACATCTCAACTGGTTCGTTTGGAAAGCTGTTTGGCTAAGTTCAGCACATGGTAAGCGTTGAGTAGGAGCTGGGTAACCAATCGTTCAAGGGCGTGATGCTCCACTAACTCGGGCGGGGCTTGAATGCTCAAAAAAAAGCTGCGATCGCTAATCTTTAAACGCTTCAGGCGCACCTGTGGCGGCAGTTGAATTGCTTGCGAGACCTCTTGCTGAAGGACTTGGATAGCCCCATATCGCTTGCGCGGCAATTGCAAATCCAGACTTAGCTCAATGCCCTTTGATTTCTCCTTCCGTTTGAACTTACGCTTACCGCTGCGGCTGCGCTTCCAACCATATTTCGCAATGGCCCTTTCAATAACTGCTAGGGAAAAATTCGTGTCATCGATAAATGTACCGCCTAAAGTCAACCAATTGTCTTGAAAGCGGTCAATTTTCCAACCTCGGCGACCAGGACGACTGGGATGTGGAATCGTATCCAGCTTTTTGAGTTTGTGCGTTGTTGGCGAACAGTTCAGCTGGAGATGCAAAAACGCATTCTCTTCCATGTCACGACTCAGAATATCAATGAGTTCCAGAACTAATTGATAGCGAATATCGGGAATCCGTAGCCCCTGGGTTTGCAGGTTTAATACGCTGCCGGTGATGATGGCACCTAAAGCAAGCGGCAGGATAATGTAGAGCAGCACAGCGTTGCCTAATAGCGCCGAGCCCAAAAACGATAGGAACAGAGCGACGACCCCAATCACAATGAGTGTCGTCGCCAGGTTGGCTTGTTGCTCAAGCTGTTTGTCGAATTCGGCAATTGCCTGACAATCGAGCTTAATGCGCGCAGCCGTTGCCGTGGTTTGGTAAGTATGGGGCGATCGCTTTAATGCTGCTGGATCAAAAGCCATTACTTTCCCTTAAGGGGGTTTATCCAAAATAAAATATAGTGCTGATTGCCGATGAACGCGCCTAAGATAGCCTACATTTCCTTTGATGTGGTGCCTGCACCCAAAGGAGCCGCTATTCACATTCAGGCCTTTGCTCAGGCGCTGAGGCAACATTTTGGGCAAGTACAGTTAGTGACAGTATCCCCAACCCCCTCCGTAATCTCACAGGCATTAACCCCAGCGATTGGGCAAACGGCGTTGCCAGCAGTCGGCAAAACTCTCATTGATCGGGTATTAAGTTTTCGGCAAGCCCTGTGGGAGTGGCTACAAGGACAATTTTTTGAAGTGATTCACATTCGTTCACCCTTGGAAGGGTTTCCCATTGCTTTGCATAAACCGAAGTTTTGTCGGTACTTAATTTTTGAAGTGAATGGGTTGCCCTCGATTGAGCTGAAGTATCGCTATCCCAAGGTGGCGGATGATCGGGAACTCATGTACAAACTCGTGGCCCAAGAAGCTCGATGTCTCCAAGCCGCAGACTGGGTCATCACGCCCAGCCCTGTTACGCGGGATTTTTTGGTGACACGAGGCGCTGTGCGCGATCGCATCCATGTCATTCCCAATGGCGTTGATTGCGATGTGTTTCGCTACGCCTCGCCGCGTTCAGCACCTATCCTCACACCGTTGAAAATGCTCTATTGCGGCACCCTGGCAACCTGGCAAGGAGTCGATTTAGCCATTGATGCGCTGCACCTCTATCGTCGTGAGTTTGAGGCTCAGCTCACAGTTATTGGGCCTGGTAAACCCAACCAGCTTAAGAATCTGGAAGCCCTAACTCAAAAACTGAAGGTTATTGATGCTGTGAAGCTTGTCGCACCGCTACCTCTGGCCGAACTGGTCGAGCGCATGCACGCCCACGACGTCATTGTGGCTCCGCTAAAAGGCTGCGATCGCAACCTTGTGCAGGGCTGCTGTCCGCTCAAAGTACTAGAGGGGATGGCGGTCGGAACACCCGTTATTACGACGGACATACCAGCAGTTCAAGCGATCGGGGTTCCGAATCGTCACTTTTTAGCGGTTAAGCCCAATTCAGCCAAGAGCATTAAAGACAGGATGTTGCAGCTTCGAGCCAATCCAGCACTCCGGCTCGCCTTGTCACAGCAGGCTAGAAAACAGGTAACTCAACACTTCACTTGGCAACAAGCTAGCCAGAGATTGATTCAAGTGTATGAAATGCTCGGGCTGACCGTGAATAAGCCCTAATGAGTGGTGATCTAGTAGAGCACCCTAGATCACCATTGAGAACATGTTAGGTTTGCAAATTCCTGAATAGTCCTCATCCCCCAACCCCTTCTCCCAATATTGGGAGAAGGGGAGCAAGCCTTTTGAAGTCCCTCTCCCCAGCTGGGGAGAGGGACTTAGGGTGAGGGTTCGAAAGTGACATGCTCCCCCAACATTCAGTTTTGGGAATATCGATATTTCTACGGATTTTCTAGGAAATGAGGCTTAGCCTGCTGTAGTTCTTCACAACGGAATGAGAAATGATTGACAGGATTTCATAACATCTTTATGAGTATGAACTTTATTGTCCTTTGTTGAACATTTTTCTAGCTGAAGTTTGATGCGTGAACAGGAGGTTTTGGGCACGCTTATACTGAGGTTGTAAGTCACACTGATACAGCTGGTCGAGGTGTCAGTAACTCAACCTTTTATTCTAGGTACGAAACTAAGGCTTTTATTCACAATGGTTCCTCAACACGATCCTTCTAAGTTTCCTCTCTGGCCGTACTTAACGCAGCCTGTTTTCAGTAAGAAGCAACGGGTAAGGCTGAGCCCTTGGGGTTTCTGGCGTAGTCATCGGCTTAACTATCTAGAGCGATGCTGGCTTCGAGATTACAAGCCAGAAGAGCATTACAACTCTTGATCACAGTCGTTATTTGTGAAGACTTTGCCAGCCATTAGCTGGCTTTTTTTATGGAAAATTTTTCGTATTATGACTGTTCTTTAGATGGTTTTCTGAAGTGATATCTGCACAATTGCTAATTTAATTTGGTGATATAGAAATAGCTTTTCTAAACCTTCTCTTGCTGTGATTTGCCGTGACTGTAAAGTTGTGTGCAGATTGTTCAACTGTTGGTAGCAACCTGTTCGAGCAGAATTCGATTCGTTCAGTTCTTTTGGTTATGAGTCTCACTAAAGTAGTTCAACTCATGACTCGATAAAAATGCTCGCACAAATGGACTTCTGTCGGGGCTTGATTCCCCTATAAAAGAATTGCTAGGAAAATTTGCCTTAGAAACCAGGGCAACCGTTATCGGTAAGCGGTGCGGCGATCGCTAAATTGCTCTTGATAGGCCCAATACACAGCCTCTAGAAACAGGTCGGCAGGCATCTGCTCCTGGGGCAACTTTTCTAGTTCAATAATTTCGCGAACCTGCCGTGCTAATTGCACGCTGAGTGCTTGACGGGCCTGTCTGGTAAGGGTTGAACGGCGCTGTAGATACTCTCGCATGACGGCAAAGTCGTCTGGTAAGAGATTGCCGATGGAAGATTGCGTCATTAGCTGCGTAGCCAGGGTCTGCGAGGCCTCAGAAATTCTGAGGCTGTTGGCATTGATGGGCTGTTCAGCCTGGATGACAAGCGTACCCGCTAGCCAATCCCCAATGCGTTTTTCTTGTTGCCCGAACAAAATGCAAAAAACACCTAGGAACAAGATGTCATCCACCGGTCGCATGAGTGCTCGCAACGTAGCCTGAAAGACGCCTTCGGGCTTTCCGTTATCGTTGATCACGCGAATTTTGGCGTAGCGTTTGCCGGGGGTTTGCCCTTGCCACCAAACTTCAAACCCAACAAAGTACCCACCATAAATCGCTGCCGATACCAATAGGGAAATGGCAGCTAACCAAAGTTCAATATTCTCGGTGCCCCCGCCCAAAACGACCGCAAGGTTAACCAGCTGCTCCCCAAAAAAGGTGGCAATCAAGGAAATCAGCGTTAGCAGTAAAGACAGCAGCAGGTAGTCGAGCATCAAAGCCAATGCCCGATTACCGATACCAGCTAAGGTAAACTCCAGTTCCACGCTCTCAGGCGTACGAATGGTTACTGTCTTAAAAAAGCTCATCCCTTCAAACTTCCTCGATGCGCTTACTGAGTTGAATATCGAAACCTTCACGACGACTCCTTAAGTCGTAATAGAGAACCGACATAATGGATTGCCAAAATGGGTTCACTAAAATAGATGCCAAAACCAGCACCACGACACAAACCAGTAAGGCTAAGAGAAAGGCCGCAAAAAAGGCAGCCATGCTCGCTTCGGTTGAGAAGGGATCGGCGAGGAAGGGAATCGTGAATAAAAAGGGTGCAAAGGCCAAAATGTATAGCGGCGCAACGACTAAATAGGCCACCAGCAAGACGCTCATTACGCGTGTGGCGTTGCCTTGAGTCAATTCCCAACTCCGACTAATCGAACTCGTAGCATCTTTGTCTGTTTCCACCGCAATCACAATTTGATAAAGGCAAAAGCGAGCCTGTATCCAGGTTTGAGCCACAAAAATCAGCAGTTGTCCAACCACTTGGATAATGCCAGAGATGATGTCTGCCGTTCCTCCGATTCCGGTGATTGCCACCAGCGGTGCAATGACAATTCCACCAGTGAAAGCGATGATTTGAGCCGCAATAAACTGGATGATGATAACTAGAATACCAACCCCCAAAAAGCTCCAAAGTCGCGGTTCGACTTTTTGTAAAGCTTCTACGACGGTTTCTGGCTGATGGCAGACTTCCTTGAAGCCGAGTCGGCCAATTTGCCCAAAAATCATAGGTCCCCGCGCCCATCCATAAACAGGGACGAACAACCACAAAATACCTTTGACGCTGAGTCCCAGATAGGTTTTGAAATGTGCCCTAAAGAGGCTGATCCCAGCACTCACAACATTGCCCACGTTTAGAGGACGTAAACGACGGGGAGGGATTGTAGACATAATTTCTGCGTTAAAAAGGAGGGGGCAGTCAGCAGACTCCCTAATTTGCCCCCATCCTAAGCGAGACCATCGTAAGCGAGAGCATATTTCATGAACATTCAACGTTGGGTTGCTAGACGCGAATCAAGTTGGCGACGTTTGGATGATTTGCTCAATCAAGCCGAAAGCAATGGACTAACGGCACTCAGCACCGAAGATATCAAAATCATGGCCAGCCTCTACCGCTCTGTTTCGGCTGACCTAGCGAGAGCCCGAACGCAACAGGTGGGAGAATCACTGATTCGCGATTTACAGCAGCTGACTTCGCGCAGCTACAGCCAAATTTATCAAGGATCCAAACGACAGGATTGGCATGCCTTATTAGATTTCTACCGTTATGGTTTTCCTGCGGTGGTGCAACGATCCTGGATTTACATTGCGATCGCGACGCTGCTTTTCTGCCTCAGTGGTTTGGTTGCTTGGTGGTACTCTTGGCAGGATCCTGCTTTCATGTCCTTAGTGTTAGGCCCAGAATTCGTGGGCCACGTCCAGGAAACTGAAGAGTTGTGGACCGTTTCCATTTTGGGACGCGAGCCGGAAGCTTCCAGCACCATCATGGTGAACAACATCGGTGTCGCCCTAAAAGCGATTTTTGGGGGTGTGGGCTATTTAGTCCTGACAGTTCCAGTGGTGACGCCGCCAGGGGTATTCACTGTATTCATTCTGGTTTTCAATGGTCTGATGATCGGTTCAGTTGCCACGCTGGTAGCCCAAACAAACCTGGCTTACGAGCTATGGGCTTTTGTATTTCCCCATGGTTCGCTGGAGTTGCCGGCTATTTTCTTTGCCGGTGGGGCCGGCTTGATCCTGGCCAGAGGCATTCTCCTTCCCGGTAAACATCGCCGCATCGCCGCCCTACAAATCTATGGTCGTCAGGCTGCGCAGCTAGTTTACGGCATTATTCCAATGCTTTTTATGGCCGGGATTATTGAGGGATTCTTTTCACCCAGCCCGCTCATTCCATCCCCTATCAAATATGTAGTGGGAACGATACTGTTTGGTTTGCTGGTGACCTACTGTCTACAACGGCCAGAAAGTCCGGTCGAAGACTTGACGACGGGCTAAATGGCTTAGAGCGCGTCATCAATTAAACTCGAAAGCCTTGCAGTATGAGCATTGCCGCGCCCGCTTGGTAAAACTGGCTAGGGGCTGAACCGCTTTCAGCATGAGGATTCAGGCTCTAAATGATGATAGCCCCTAGTTAGATGGCACCATCCGTTTACGTAAGGATTCAGCCCGGCGCTTGGCTGTTTTGTTGCCAGGATCGCGTTTCAAAGAGGCTTCGTAAGTTTCCAATGCCTGTGTCGTCAATTGTTTACGCTCATAGCTGTGCCCCAGATTGTTCAGGGCATTGACATAGTCGGGCGCAATCTGGAGTGCCTCTTTGTACTGACGAATGGCTAAATCGTACTGCTCCTGAGCAAAGTAGGAAAAACCGAGCGCGTTGTAGATGAGGGCAGCATTCTCGGATTCGTCCTTTTCGAGGACTTTCAGAGCTTGCTTAAGCTGCACCATAGCTTGGGAGTACAGCTTTTTATCCAGCAAGAGACTGCCTAATTCGTAATATTCTTGAGCACTGCCCTTTTCTTTCGTGAGCTTGCTCTGTAAACGGTTCAAAGTGCCCTCGACGCGTCGAGTCTTAATGACCTGCTGCAACACAAAAATTGCGGCGACACCTAGTAGCACAAGGAGAGTAGCCAGGTAGGTCAAAAGCAGATTGCTATCTTCCATAAAGCCTTCACTGAAAAAAGGGTCTTAAAGTTGCAATGTATTCCTTGAATATATTGACATGTTCAGGGAAGCCCCCAAAAGGTTGCTTCTGCTTCTAACCAGCCATCTTGATGCCACTCGTTCAGAGCATCATTGATGAAACGGCGGAGGCTGTTGTACTGATTCCCCTTGGGAAAGGCGATCGCTAACGGCTCAGCGGTCAGGATTTCGGGCAAAAGGTAATGGTTAGGATATTCCTGAATCCACCCAGAAAGTACAGTGGCATCCCCAGCAAAGGCACTGACTGTGCCTTCAACTATCGACTCTAAGCCTGCTTGATAGGATGAGACCCCTGTGAGCGTGGCTGAAGGGAGTCGGTATTGAACGGTGGGAACTGATTCGGAACCCTCCAGCAGAGCGATCGCAGCTTGTTCCAAGTCGCCGAGGCTGTTGATATTAGGACGATTCGTTACAAAAGCGGTGCCATCGAGATAGTAGGGCACGCTGAACCGAACCACCCGTTCACGCATCGGCGTGACGGCGATTCCGGCAATCGCGATGTCAACGTCACCCTCTAGCACAGCAGTTAGCCTATCTTCGTTAGCCAGAGGCTGTAGAACCAGCGCAGCGGCATCATCAAACAGAGTCTCAGCTAGACGAGTTGCGATCGCAATCTCGAATCCTACAAGCTTTCCCTGTTCATCCAGGAAACCTAAAGGCCGCCAGTTGTCTTTGACTGCAACCACTAGATAGCCACGTTCCTGAATCGTCTCCAAATCTGCTGCTGCAACAAAGAAGGGTGCCACCAACTGCACCCCCAATGCCAAACTAAAGCTCAGAAAACCGCAACGCATGCCTTGCTCTGTAAGCAACTAGGACAGTTTAAGCCTTAATTGCAATTTCAACGACTTTGTTGAAGCCTTCCGGATCCAAAACAGCCATTTGAGCCAACATTTTCCGGTTGATGTCAATATTAGCTTTCTTTAATTGACCAATGAGGCGACTGTAACTAATGCCTTGCAGGCGAGCTGCTGCATTGATTCGCGCAATCCATAGACGGCGAAAATCACGTTTCCGGCAGCGGCGATCGCGATAGGCATATCGCAGTGCCTTCATCACCTGCTGGTTAGCTGTCCGAAAAAGCTTAGAGTGGGATCCCCGAAATCCCTTAGCCAGCTTCAGAACTTTTTTGCGGCGCTTGCGGGCGACATTACCGCGCTTAACCCGTGCCATTACTTTCTAATCCTTACTTCTACGACGATGACAGTGACTGTCACTACTTACCAGGTTTGCATTGAGTCGCAAACATAAACATGATTGAGCCAACTCAGTGACCTAGGAGTAGGGCAGCATCAGCTCAACATTAGGTGCATCCACCTCAACAACGGCCACCTTTTTCCCAAGACGAACCTTACGAGCAGTCTTCTTTTTCTCTAACAGGTGGTTGCGGAACGCCTTACGACGCATGAATTTGCCGGAACCGCTCCGCTTAAATCTTTTAGCAGCTGCCCGACGTGTTTTGAGCTTTGGCATGACGGCACGTTTCTTAATTTTGACGCGGTTTTTAATCTTACACTGGCTAACTGAATCTGCACAAGTTTCGCTTAACTAGAATTTCCCAGGCATGGGCAATTAGCGCGGGCCATTTTTCGGCGGTGTTGGCAGCTCGCCGAAGCCTTTCGACTGCAAAAGTCGCTTACGACGGAGACGGGCCAATGCCTGCAAATCGACGTTGCGATCCGTTTCATCCACAATTTCCCCCGTGAGTTCTTCGAGGACATCTTCAAGGGTGACCACTCCTGAAACACCGCCATACTCATCGACAACGACCGCGATGTGCTCACGACTGCTTTGGAATTGTTGCAAGAGGCGATCGGCCCGTTCGGTTTCAGAAATAAATTTCACAGGACGAGAGAGCTGATGAATCGATTGATTCTCATCCCCTTGAATCAAGGCTGCTAACAGCTCATATTTCAGCGCAATCCCCTGAATGTGATCAATGTCTTCGTCAATAATTAGAATGCGACTGTGCTGAGACTCTAGGATTTCCTGCCTCAGCTCGGCAACATTGACTTCCCCAGGTAAGTAAGTCAGTTCTACTCGGGGGGTCATAATTTTGGCAGCCGTAATATCATTCAAGCGAAAGACGCGCCGAATCATTTCCACTTCATCGGCTTCGATAATGCCTTCCTGATAGCCAATCGAGGCGAGGAGTTTAATCTCCGTTTCGTCAGTGGTGGGTCGAAGATTGCCGCGTATGAAAGGGGCCGTAATATGCTCTAGCAGCCAGACAAAAGGGGTCATGGCCCAGGTAAGACCTTGCACTGGAATCGCAACCGCCAGGGCAATGGGCTGCGCGTACTGCTCGGCTAGAGTTTTGGGCAAGATCTCGGCAAATACAATCACGAGAAAGGTCAAGCAGCCGGAAAAGACTCCCAGTACCGCATCGCCAAAAACACCTGCCGCAATGCTGCCGATGACGATGCTCCCCACAATATTGAACAAGTTGTTCAAGATCACGATGGTGGCGATCGGACGATTAACCTTCTGGCGAATGGCTAAGAGGGCAATGGCTCTCGGCTTCCGCGACTGAGCGAGCTGGCGAGCCTTCAAAATAGGCACCGACAACAGCGCCGTTTCTGTGCCTGAACAGATGGCCGAGCCGAGAAGCATAATGAGAACAGCGATCGCAAGCTTTAACATCTTTGTCCAAGGTGTGCCGTTTCTGAGCGGGCACCGCTGTTATGATCCTGCTAATCCAACTGTACGCTGCTAGTGCCTGTATTTGATCCTATGAGTGACTCGATTCTGGATGTTCGTCACCTGACTGTGCAATTTAAGACCGATAGCGGGATAATTCAGGCCGTCAATGACATTTCTTTTCAAGTTCCCAAAGGCCAAACGCTAGGCATTGTCGGTGAATCCGGCTCTGGTAAATCAGTTACCTCCCTTGCGGTGATGGGATTAGTCCCTTGTCCGCCTGGGGAAGTTACTCAGGGCGAAATCTATTTGCATGGAGTAACTGAAGCTGGCCCAGTTGATTTGCAAACGTTGACACCTCAAGGGATGCAGGCCTTGCGTGGAGGTGAAGTCTCCATGATTTTTCAGGAGCCGATGAGTTCCTTGAATCCGGTCTACACCTGTGGTTTTCAGCTGGTTGAAGCAATTCTACAGCATCAGGAAATATCGCGCGAAGAGGCGACCCAGCGAGCCATTGAGCGATTGCAGGAAGTCAAGCTACTGCCCACCTACGAAGAGTTGTACCAGGAAAGGGTATTGGCTCAGCCTGATGGGAACAAGGTGCAAATTCAGCAGGCGATCGCACATCGTCAACAAGAAATTCTGAATCGCTATCCCCATGAGCTATCCGGGGGGCAAATTCAACGGGTGATGATTGCGATGGCGATCGCCTGTGATCCTAAACTACTCATTGCCGATGAACCGACGACAGCCTTGGATGTAACGGTACAGGCTCGGATTCTCAACTTGTTGCGCGAACTGCGCGATCGTCGGGGCATGTCCATGATTTTCATTACCCATGACCTCGGTATCATTGCTGAAATTGCCGACCAGGTAGCGGTTATGTACAAGGGGCGTATTGTCGAGTCTGGCCCGGTCTGGGATATTTTCGCCAATCCTCAGCATCCTTACACGAAAGGACTACTGGCCTGTCGTCCAACTCCAGAAAAACGCCTGCGTCAGCTTCCGACTGTCGCGGATTTTATGGAAGTCATGCCGGATGCTAACGGTGAACTTCAATTGCAAGAGAAAGTTCACGCCACTGCGAACACACTAGCGTTTCAATCGGTAATTTCGGCTGAGGAAACCGCCACAAGACTGCAAAAAATTGAGCAGAACGGGCCGCTTCTCAAGGCCGAAAATTTGCAAGTGGGTTACCCCATTCGAGGCATGTTTGGCAACACGACACGCTATGCAATGGCGGTAAATGGTGTGTCCTTTGACATTTTCCAAGGCGAAACGTTTGGCCTTGTGGGTGAATCCGGTTGTGGTAAGACCACCCTAGGACGAGCCTTGTTACGGCTTGTTCCGGCGATGGCTGGCCATATTTGGTTCAATGGTCAAGATGTGATGACGCTGAGGCGGCAGGCATTACAGAAACTGCGGCGGGATATGCAGATTATTTTCCAAGATCCCTTCAGTTCCTTAGATCCCCGCATGAATGTCGGTGCGGCGATCGCTGAACCGCTGAAAATCCATAAGCTGATTCGGAGTAAACGCAATCGTCAGGAACGGGTAGCTTATCTAATGGAGCGCGTAGGGCTTGATCCCCACTGCATTAATCGTTTTCCCCACGAATTTTCCGGTGGCCAACGGCAACGTATTTGTATTGCGCGTGCCTTAGCGTTGAATCCACAATTTATTATTTGTGATGAATCGGTGTCAGCCTTAGATGTGTCTGTTCAAGCGCAGGTATTGAACTTGCTTAAGGAGCTCCAAGCAGAGTTTCATTTAACCTACATCTTCATTTCTCACGATCTGGCGGTCGTGAAGTTTATGAGCGATCGCATTATGGTGATGAACCAAGGCAAAGTCGAGGAAATTGGCCCTGCGGATCAGATCTACCACAGTCCCCAACAGCCTTACACTCAACAGCTTATTGAGGCGATCCCCATCGGTAGCCTAGAGCGTATTAAGGAGTTGCAAATGGTTCGGAGCACGTTAGCGAGCTGAATAGCTGATAAAAGGTAGCAGCCCCAGTTTGTAGCAATCGGTTGCAACACAATGGCTGTGCGCCACCGTTGATTCAGAGCCTGTGTACCATCGTCGGTTTGCAATCGGCAGGTTTAACCTGATGCTTAACAAGATCAGCCAGTTCTTGCAGCTGACTAATAGCCTCTGCACCTTCCAGCTTCATCAGCTCACGATCATCTCTTAACTCTGTCCAAGTAATACCGTAGTCAGAGACTAAAAAACGAATCAGATGGCTCTCACCCAAGCTGACCATAAAAGAAGCACTGTTCATCTGCTCCCCACAGGTATAACAGGAAGCGAGGTACCCTCTGCTTTCCAGTACGGTGGCCAAGGCCTGCAGGTTCATGACGAGGTCTTGCACGAAGTGCCTGTGCTGTTCTGCCAGTCGGACAAACATTGCCGATCTCCTTACTACAAGGTTTAATTTTAACTTTGTTTTTTCACATTGTCTTAAGAAAGACAGTCCAGATCCAACATTTCTCTGGCAAACAGGCCTAACCTAGCCAACTCATGTTGCTCGCAGATGCTCTACCCTTGTAGACGCATTTACCCTAGCCTTGCTCTATGTAGAACTCTGTATCAGTTCCAACAAGATGAAAACACCTACGCCTATCTTTTAACGTATTAGTCTTAAAGATTGCTGGGGATCAAGGGGAGATTTAAAGACGCTTGCTAAATATTGTCCACATCCCAATTGTTGTGACCATTTGAGAGGTGTGGTAAGGATACCCTTTCAGGGTAGTATCGTGTTGTTGTTAAGAAATCTTGAGTTATGGTTGAGCGTCCTATCAAAAAATCAGAATTGGCTGCTCGCAAGCAGCGTGAAGGCAACGATGATCGTGAAGGACGTGAAGGCGACCGTGAGGCCCAAGGTGGTGCGCGCGAGGCTCGTGGTGGTGAGCCCCGCGATCGCGGGGGCAAGGGGCGTAAGGGTGGCCGAGGCAAAGGCCGTCGTGACAACGAAGAGAGGACGCCTGCTGTGCCTCCAGCATTAATGCGAGGCCCCAAACCCAAGCCTAAGACAGAGGAACCGGAACCTGAGGTTGTTGAAGCATCTGACACAACGGCGACTGAAGTAGAGACGACGACTGAAGACGCTACAGCTACGGCTGCGTCTGAGGAAGCCACATCAGAATCGACTGAGACAACAGAATCGACTGAAACAACTGAGTAAGTAGGAAGTTGCAATTAAATGTAAGAAATCGTAGGTTGCGGTTGAGGAACGAAACCCAACGCCCGCATGGGTTACGCTACCGCTAACCCATCCTACATTTGAATCGGCCTAGCTACTTAATGGCTGAGAGTACTGTAAAAATAGACATCTCATTTCAAGCCCTTCTGGAAGCAATTTCATCCCTGGAAATGACTGAAAAGCATCAGCCTTTAAAACTTTTAGAAGCTGAATTATTCCCCGATGATGAAGACTCTCCAGAGGATATTGCTGAAATTCAAGCAGCTCGTGCCGACTACAAAGCAGGCAATTACACAACCTTTGATGAATACAGGGAACAACGAGCAGCGCGATCGGTATGACCTACGCCATCATCACGCCTAAAGTTGTACAAAAACAGCTGGATACTTTGCCTGATTAGGTTTACGAGCGCATTGCCGTTAAAATCCAACAACTTGCCGAAGCTCCACGCCCTGGGAGCATGTCACTTTCGAACCCTCACCCTAAATCCCTCTCCCAAGCTTGGGAGAGGGACTTCAAAATGCTTGCTCCCCTTCTCCCAATATTGGGAGAAGGGGTTGGGGGATGAGGGCTATTCAGGAATCTGCAAACCTGACATGTTCCCCACGCCCTGATGGAGTGGTCAAAATAAAAGGCTCTGACAATGAGTACCGTATTCGTATCGGTGATTATCGCGTTCGCTACGAGATCAACGATAAAGCGTTGGTCATTCTTCTCCTATGATGTAGACACCGAAAAGACGTTTACAGAAAACGATAGGTCTTACTTCAATCTTCCTCGATAGGTAGTGGTAGCTCTTCTTCGTCAAACTTATAGAGACCTCGAAAAATAGCCAAGGTGATCTCAATATGAGATCACCTTGGCTATTTTTCGAGATCCCCTTTAGCGAAACCAATCTTGGTTCAATCCTAACTTGGGGTACAGGAAATGCAGGGGGTGCAAGTCTAAAGGCTTACACCCCCCTTAACAACTAAGCGCTACCCTTTGACGCACATCACCTGCTTCAGAGTTGCCACCACCTCAACCAAGTCAGACTGATTTGCCATGACCTGCTCAATGGGCTTGTAAGCACCCGGAATTTCATCTAAAACACCGGGATCTTTGCGGCACTCTACACCGGCTGTTTGGGCGACCAAATCGTCCAGTGTAAAGGTGCGCTTGGCCTTACTCCGGGACATTTGTCGCCCCGCTCCGTGGGAACAAGAACAAAACGCATCGGCGCATCCTTTCCCCTTAACAATGAAAGACTTTGCCCCCATGGAACCGGGAATGATGCCGTAATCGTTTGCCTGGGCTCGCACGGCTCCTTTGCGTGTGACATAAAGGTCTTCGCTAAAGTGAACTTCGCGCTCAGCGTAATTGTGGTGGCAATTTACCTGGAGTTTGGGCTTAAAGGGCTTCCCGCCTGCGAGATGAGTTTCCACCACGCGCTTGAACCGAGCCATCATGACTTCCCGATTACGCAGAGCATAGTTTTGCGCCCACTGGAGATCGTGCCAGTAGGCTTCAAACTCGGGGGTGCCCTGCACAAAGTAAGACAAGTCAGGATCCGGTAGCTTTAACGCCGCCAGTTTAGCCAAGTTTTTGGCGGTCTCAATATGGCGCTGCGCCAGCATGTTACCGATATTTCGGCTGCCAGAGTGCAGCATGAGCCACACCTGCCCGTTTTCATCCAAGCACAACTCGATAAAGTGATTGCCGCCTCCTAAGCTGCCCATTTGTTTTTGGGCTTTGCTTTCAAGATTCTGCACTTTAGGGTGCAGTGCCTTGAAGTCCTTCCAGCCCTGCCAGTTAGTGATGTCTTTGTTGACATCCTTATTCTGGTTAAAGCCGACGGGAATCAGCTTTTCCACCTCAGCGCGAATTTGCTTGAGTTTGCCGTTGAGCTGCTCAGCCTGATAGGGCGTTTTGACCGCACACATGCCGCAGCCAATATCAACCCCCACAGCAGCAGGCACGATCGCCTCTTTCGTTGCAACTACAGACCCCACTAATGCTCCCTTACCCAAGTGAACATCTGGCATGAGCGCTACATGCTTATGCACAAACGGCAGGGAAGCCACGTTTTTGGCCATCTTGATTTCGTTATGGCCCAAATCATGCCCTGCCCAAGAAAGGACAGGCACAGAAGTGGACAGCTCCAACTGCTTGTAAGGCATGGTTCTATGTCCTTATTGGGTGTGTAATTTAAGCAATGAGTGTGATTTCCCCTTACCCAAACCCTCACCAATTCAACCGACCAGTACAGGGTTGTAAACAGTCATAATACGCGATGCACTTGTCACAATACTGGGCCTCACTTGTAATTGGGATTCGAACCCATTTGCACAGCCCCAGTGCAGCCAAGGGATCGGTTTGCAGCCGATAAATTCCAACGTTAATCCAGTTGGCGGATTTGTACTCGCTTCAGTTGAATGGCTACCCACTCATTTCGATTACGTAGTTGCGAGCAACCGTTGAAGTCGGGAAATTCTGGCTACTAACATCACCCAAATTCCCCCACTGATGCTGATCTCCCATCTCACGCCTCGATTAGATCAGTGGCCCAATTGAGTGCCTGAATCTGGGCATCGAGTTCGCGGTATTGCCGCGAGAGCTGGTCAATCTGCCGTTGCAGCTCAGCCACATTGACCGTGCTGACCAGGCGCAGTTCCGATCGCATGTAGCGATCTTGACGGACAGTTGCAGCATTAATCAAACCATCGTAGGCACTACGCTTGAGCTGTAGGCTATCCCGCTCAGCTAGGGCATCGGACAGCATTCCAGCTTGAAAACGGGTTACTGCATTGGTGCGATTAATCTGTTGAATCAGCTGAACCAGCGTGTTGGTCGTGGTTTCTAGCTCAGCTAAAAGTGCCTGGGGTTCTTCAGGGGGCTGCTCCCCTTCCTGCACCCGAGCACTGCGCATTAGACGCTGTCGTAATTGAGCAATATGCTTTTGAGCATCAGCCCGTAAAATCAAGGCTTCAGCAAGTTTCATGAGAATCACCTCCTATATATAGAAAAATTACTGCTGTGCAAGGTGGTGCCGAATCAGGCGGAGGGTTTTCTTGTTGCATTGATGCCCTTTCCATTAGGCGACACGCCTATATCAGTCTGTTTCGCGAATGGTCACTCTCACAGCTTCTAAAATTTGCCCTAATTTATTTAGGCCACTACCGTCTTTACCACAGCCCCAATAGCAATCTCCAGGGGCATTTTCAACAATTTGCTCGTTGCCAGTTCCTAACAAAATGGCTTGAATATCTGCATGTGTGCGAAATTTGGCAAGTACAGCTCGATACATAATTTCATCCTTAACCTGCTCCCAATCAGAGCGCAGGGGATGGCTTCGATTGCGACCCATGTTTGCCGCATCTTTAGGGGCTTTCGCGTTGCCAATTTTATCGGCCCAGTCAGGGTCAGTTTCGACAAATTTTTGCGCCTGAAAATAATGTTCTGTAGTTAGCCACCATCGATCATCTAACAAAACACCATGTTTTGAAAAATTTGAGAAGCAACCGTAAGGCGTTTCACGAGCGCTATAAAAATAAACCGTCATAAAACCTCCTTTTGGGCTAATAAATATCTTCCAATAGGGAGTTCATAAACCCTCATGGTTGGATGACTACTTTTCAAAGGACAAATGAAAATTCGTCGGTGTCGACCACAATAGTGAACACAAACTAATTTCAGCAGGGTTAGAGGCTCCTGCTAAACTACGTCCGCAAAATCGGCGTAAAAAACGAGGCTCAAACTTGAAAGCCCGAGATGCTGGCTAGCAACAGAGCAGTCAAGGTTTAGCTGAATCACCTGCCGGGAACTCTTAGAACAAGTGCTGCGGGTAAATGATGATGCGAAAACTACTGCTGACAGCAACCATTTCTTGCTTTCTGGCATTGACTATTTCAGGC
Source organism: Cyanobacteria bacterium J06638_28 (assembly GCA_039819045.1). Taxonomy (GTDB): domain Bacteria; phylum Cyanobacteriota; class Cyanobacteriia; order Phormidesmidales; family Phormidesmidaceae; genus SIO1E4. Next base: position 109,830 of record JBCBSR010000002.1, on the reverse strand, counting down.
TGTGCTGAACCGCTTCAAGACATGCTGCCTCAAAGACTTCAAGACATCACCCCTTTAAGGGAGGAAATCATTGATGAATATAAAGATGCAGATGTGCAGGTGACGCTCCATAATGTAAATTCGGTAGTTATTTCTTTCATCAACAGTCATTTCAATGATTTAATAGAAACAGCAAAAGCTGAAAAGGCTGAAGAAATTGCCCAATTTGTGAAAGACAATTACGACTCAGTTGATAAAGTTGATGACATTGTGGTGTCTTTTGTAGTTCATAAAAAGTACTTCCTCCTGTTTGAATACACCAACTCGCTAGACACGTTTACTTTCAGAATCAGCGAACTTGATTGAGGTCGCCAAGACCCTTTCTCCGCGATACCCCTGGCGGGAGTCGTTCGCGTTAGCGTCTCCAGAGGAGAAACCCACACATGAACTGTTTCTAAGACAGTCGCCTCTGCCAGTTGGGCCACAGGAGATGAACAGGAGGATAGGGAGTGGCGAGGGCCACATCCCATGCCCCTCGACTGGGAAGGAGGGAATCGAACCTTCAAACACCTGATTCAAAGTCAGGTCGCTTTACCTAATTTGCGTACTTCCCAATGAAAGGATGCCGAGGCTGGACTTGTTCGCGTAGCGTCTCCGCTAGGAGTTACCAGCATCTCCGTGATTCAGAGTCACAGCGACTTATCTATTTGTCCACAAGGCTATCCACGGGGATGATGAGATTCGTAGCTTGCTTCCGCGAAGCGGTACCCACGATCTTTCGCTCGACAGGCGACTGCTTTGAGCCGGACTAAGCTACATCCCCAAAGGTGGCAATAAGTAGGAAGGCTTAATTATTTGTAGGATGGGTTAGCTTTAGCGTAACCCATGCAGGTGTTGGGTTTCGTTCCTCAACCACAACCTACATATACTCAGATTAATTGTGTCCACCTACTTATTTAGTTTTCAAGGTTCTTGAGAGAGTTTCTAAAGCCTTGAGGCAGGCTTAATTGCCCTCATACTACATTTATGCTACATATACTACAAACTGTCAAGAGCATACTCCATTTTTAGGGGACAAAGTCTGAGTCAATCTTTAGAAGAAAACTGAGCTGTTGATGACTCAGACCTGGTTGCGCAAAGGTTAAGCCCAGCTGGAAACTGGTGCTTCACTCATGTGCCATAGCCTGTAGATAAGGCTTTCGGCGCGATCGCTCATGGCTGTGATAAACATGCCTTCATGGGCTTCGCGGCTAGCCGCAATCCAGCTACCGCTGAGATTGACTTCGACAAACTGTTCATCCACCGGCAGAATGTTTGTAGTACGCCGAGCGTCTTCTTGTAGTACTGCATCCAGTTGGCGGAGTTCCGCAATTTGGGTCGGAAGCAAAAAGCCAGCATGACCGGGTTCCACATGCAAGGGTTGAGCAAATCGCATCGCTAGCGCAACTCGCTGGGCAATGACCATTTCCGGGGAAGTCATTACCCACTCCATGTACAGTCCCAGGTCGGTGTAGTTCAACTTCAACATTGGCTTGACCTCCTGTGTGGTTGAGTTAGTCAGGGGGATGTTCGGTCCAAAACTGCTCGGCAAAAGCGATTACCGGGTGCATTGGGGCTTTGGGTTTGGCTTTAAGCACCAGGTTGGTAGACGGCAATAGGCGATCGCCCTTAATGCTGTTGCAGCGTTCACACGCCGCGACGACGTTGTCCCAGGTGTGAGTCCCGCCTTTGGAACGGGGAACGACGTGGTCAATCGTGAGCCGCTTGGTGCTGTTGCAGTATTGACAGCGGTGCTGGTCACGGCGAAATACTTCGCGACGGTTAACGGGCGGCACTTTCCAGTGACGCTCAGCGTGATTGCTGGTTAGGCGAATGTGCTCGGACACTTGTAGTACGAGGCTGGGCGATCGCACTTCCCAAGACTGGGTGCTCTCAAAATCCAGGCACTCGGCTCGCCCTGTTACGAGCAGAGCGATCGCCCGTTTCAGGGTGATGTGCGCTAGGGGAAGATAGTTTTTGGAAAACACCACCACGGGATGGCGAAAGATCGCCGGTTCTAGATTGACGGTGGATACGGTCATGGTTGACTCCTCAAAAAAGAACCCCCGCTGCTGTTAGTCAGTAGCGGGGGTTAGAAAAGGGGTATAACTTTTCTCTATGTCGGTGTAAGGGCTACCTCACACCTCCCGCTTGACTTTCGCTGATTAGGTTCGAGCCATTCATGAATGGCAACTGACAAATCCCTAAGGGCGGATTTAGAACCACTAAAGACCACCCGTCCCTGCCCCATAGACAGCTCGGCTATCCGGCCTAAACCCGCAGGGTAAAGGCGCGACATGACGCGGCTGGTAGTGGCTAGACAAGTGATCAACATTGAAAGTAGTTCCGATTTGTAATTTGAGATATTTCTATACTACATGCGTAGTATTTGACTGTCCACCTTTAAGAGGTGTGACCGTTCATAGGAGGCTACACGCTGCTAAACGCTGATTACGGATATCACTGCTCATTAACGGGCAATTTTTCCAATTCACTGATTTAGTTTGTCCTGATAGCACCCTTGCCTCAGTGAAATTCCTGAGAGGATCATCGATTCCTCTCGGTGCTCTGGGAACTCAGAAAATAGATGTATTCGTCTGATGTAACCAAACGAGAGCGATTCTGCTTGTAGCCGAATTCAGTTAATCCTGGCAAGCCTCTTGACAGGACACTATTGAGCACATATTTCGTCTAACACCGTACAGGAAGATACGGATTTCTTTGCCGTCCCATCGATGTTCTAAGTCAGTTTTGCCAAGCGATTGGCAAGGGATGAGCTGTGCATATCTTCTGGAGTGATTTGGCATCAAAAACCACTTGGTTATGCCAATCAGTAAGCTTCAAAGTCCATCAGATGTCGCTACACCGCAATAGTCATGTTCTTTAGGATGGGTGTCGAATTATGGGACGTTTGTCGTTTGGTTCCGAATGGTTGAAACATAAGTATCAGCGCGTAAGCTTGCACCTAATCATGGTGATGTTGGGTGGGCTTTTGGCCATCACTTGGCAGGGGATTGCGTCCTTACCGGCCCATGCGCAGACGGTTACGCAAGCCAGAATTACTGAAATTGTGGGGGGTGACCAAGTTTATATTCAAAACCGTAAAGCCCGCGTTAATGGCACGGCTCAACGGCAACAGCGTGTACGAACGGATAACGCACGTGCCTCCTTACTATTCAATACGGGCGCCATTGCACGGCTGGCTAAAAATTCCAGTTTGACCGTTGGGCAGTGTGCTCAGCTACGGCAGGGTACGTTGTTGGTCAATGGGGCCTTAAACGGTTGCACACAATCCACCGTGGCGGGAGTGCGAGGAACCATTTACACTCTGACCGTAGACGAATCTGGAGTGGAAACGCTCAACGTGTTTGAAGGAACGGTCGAAGTTACTCGCCAGGATGAGGTGCCAACCGTTGATAAAGCGATCGCGCAAAAATCGCTCTCCATCGCTCACGCTGAGCCAGACACAGAAGCACCAGCTATCACAGATGAACCCCTTATCCTAGGAGAGGGAGAAAGTCTGACCTATAATCCGATTCTGGCCGAGGTCTTTTTGCAAAGGCTCACTACAGAAGACTTTGAAACGTTACTTCAGGGGCCACTGATTGCTGATTTTGCCGAAGAAATTCCTGGTCTGGGGGATTTAGAGGACGCCTTTGGCCGCCTGTTTCCTGAGGTGCCGTTTCCTGGGATTCCGCTTCCTAGTCCTGACTTACCCTCGATACCTTCCGGCTTTCCATTTTAAGGTCTAAATATGGCTAGCCCTTTATCTCGCTCGTTATGGTCGGTACTGCCATCCCGTGCTGCCACCCCTGGAAATGCCTTGCAACAGGGCCGCGCCCCGCGTTGGAGTCATGGTTTGATGCTGCTGTGGGTGACGTTGGGCGCGATCGCGATCGCTGCTCAACTCCCCTGGGTTCAACGTATTGAAGGGCAAGCGCAGGCTTTTTTACTGGCGCTGCGTGGTTCGGTACCACCGCCCGATGACATCGTTATTCTGGCAATCGATCAAGAATCCCTTTCTCAGGGAGAGTTTTACCTGGCAGAGCCGGAAAAATATCCTTACTTGGAACCGTTACAGTCCTGGCCCTGGCAGCGATCGGCCTATGCTGAAGCCATCAACAAGCTCACGGCCGCTGGGGCAACGGTCATTGCCCTGGATGTTTTGCTTGTGACGCCCAGTGCCTATGGCCCTGAGGATGATCAAACTTTACAGCTCGCATTGCAGCAGCAGGGCGAGCGGGTGGTACTAGCCTCTGCCTTTGAAACGTCTGATGCAACGGGCGGGAACCTTATCCAGCTTATTCAACCGATCTATGAACCGGAGTCTTTTCAGTCGGGCCTGATTAATGTTGCCAGGGATGCCGATCAGTTGGTGCGTCGATTGCCGGATGAGGAACTCAAGTCGCTGGAAGTTGCTTCCGGAATTGATGTCGAAATGCCCGTCTTTCCGCGAGCCATTTTGCAGGTAGCAGACATTGCCGTTTCCCCTCCCACAGGGGACTATATTCACTTTTACGGTGGCGAAAATACCTTTCCGATTGTGCCGTTCTGGCATGTGCTCGATCCGCAAAACTGGGAGCTGCATCAGCAAAACAATACCTTTGCTGACAAGTTAGTCCTGATTGGCCCCACGGCATCCTCATTGCAGGATATTAAACGAGTGCCAACCTCGGATTCCATGCCGGGGGTAGAAGTCCACGCCCATACCCTAGCCACGTTCATGGAAAGCCGCGAAATTAGTGAACTCCTGCCGTCGCAACCTGTACGCGGGGTTGTCACAGGATTGCTACTCACTGCTATTGGGCTCGGTTTGGGATGCCAAATTGTGCGGCCTCTAGGACGCCCCATTGGTTTTACGATCGCGGCCATTGCCTGGGGTGGGGCGGCCTACTTGTTGCTGGTACAGGCCCAATACGTGATTCCAGTCGCTGTACCTGCTTCGGTATTAGGCTTTGGGGGAATGAGCTACACTGCCGCTGGCGCATTGAGCGATCGCCTGGAACAACGCCGGATTCGACGCACGTTAGAGCACTACATGGCCCCTGCGGTCGTGGAAGAGATCTTGACCCAGCCCGATGACTACACCAAAATCATCGTCGGTAAGGAATTAACTGCCGCCGTCCTCTTTTCCGATATTCGCGGTTTTAGTCGCCTCTCCTATCACCTGCCTGCCGAGGCGATGGTTGCCCTGCTCAACACCTATCTGGAGCGAATGGTGCAAGCCATCATGGGCTATCGAGGCACGATTGATAAGTTCATTGGGGATGCAGTGATGGCCGAGTTTGGCTCGCCCACGTCCCAAGGAGCCAAGGAAGACGCCCTCAATGCAATTCGCGCTGGGTTAGCCATGCGACGGGCGCTAGCAAAGTTGCGATCGCAATTGATTGCCGAGGGGAATCCTGCCCTTTTTCATGGCATCGGCATTAGCTATGGCACCGTTATTGCCGGTAATATCGGCTCTGTGCAGCGATTAGAGTACACCGTCATTGGCGATACCGTAAATGTTGCCAGTCGGATTGAAAGCCTTACCAAGCGATTAGGGACAGATTTTCTCATCACCGCACCCTTATATGAGTTGGTCAGTGAAAGCATTCAGGCCATTGAAATGGGCGAGCATCGTCTCTCGGGACGTGAGGAGGAGTTGGTCAAGGTTTACAGCGTGATTGGTTTTGACCCAGCCGATGCCGAGCTATATGAGCAGGTTCATCAAGCCTTACGCAAGCATTTGGGAATGCCAGCAGCATAAAGAAAAACTGGCTTCACTTGATAGCAAGAAAACTTACTTCCGGAGCCAATTCCGTTCATCGCTTCATGGTTAATTTTGACTATGCCATGCGTATCTAAAGATCAGGAAGTCTCAACTTTCATAGACCAGACATCAATAATCTTAGACATATTAGAAAGCAAGTAGAAAGTCCATTTATTACTTATAGATAAGCTTTACACGTATAGTTAATATTGGGCTCAACACCGACCATCAAAGATATCTCGCCCATATCATATATTTACGGCAGTAGCATCCAGAACGGTTACTTTGAGTGATTTCCTCAAGCCCTTCAGCCTCATCTGGAGTTGATTAGATACAAGCATTTCAACCGAGACACATGCTTGAATATCTATCTCATTGCTCCCAATCATCAAGAAGAGGAAATGTCAAAAACCTGTTTGGATGCTACTGCCTGTGATGAAACAGAATCAGACGTTAAATCGATATTCAACCTCCTATTTGATTGGACTGTTTCTTTCGATTCGAACCGGAGCTAACTGCTCCTTAATGATTAATATAGTGCGCCTTTCGCCACTTGATCTTCCCCTGCAACCAAAGTTTATTCCTAGGTTAAGAGAAGCTCAAAAGTGTTTCATTCTGTTGTGTTGATGTCTCAAATGGAAAGTTTGAGGGTTGAGAAACCGGGTTTCTTAAGTGGCATACCAGCATCCATGTTTGAGCTAACCAGACACCCGGTTTCTAACTCCGATGTACTACTGTTCCGCTTCCTGACCATAGGCATCCATCGGCAGGCAGGAACACATCAGATTGCGATCGCCATAAGCCTGGTCAATCCGGTTAACCGCAGGCCAAAACTTGTGGATCTGCGTCCAGCTCGTAGGAAAAACCGCTTGGCGGCGTTCATAGGGACGCTCCCATTCAGCGACCAAATCCTCAGCGGTGTGGGGCGCTAATTTGAGCACGTTCACTTCAGCATCGGCTTGGCCTTGGGCGATCGCCTCAATCTCAGCTCGAATCGCGATCAGGGCATCGCAAAATCGCTCCAGCTCAGCTTGGGACTCGCTTTCCGTAGGCTCCACCATCAACGTTCCGGCAACGGGCCAGGACATCGTGGGGGGATGAAACCCATAATCAATCAGTCGCTTCGCGATATCCTCTACGGTGACGCCAGCGGTTTTGCGAAAGGGTCGTAAATCCAAAATACACTCATGGGCAACGAGCCCCGCTTGCCCGGTGTAGAGGATGTCATAGTGCCCTGCCAGTCGCTTCGCAATGTAGTTGGCGTTCAGGATGGCCACTTCTGTAGCCTGCGTCAGCCCGGCTGCTCCCATCATGGCAATGTACATCCAGGAAATCGGCAAAATACTAGCGCTACCCCAAGGTGCCGAGGTAACTGCGCCAATCGCCTGCTCACCGCCGACATTAGCAACTAGACTATGGCCTGGGAGAAACGGCTTCAGATGAGCCTGAACGCCAATCGGGCCAACACCAGGGCCACCGCCACCATGGGGAATACAGAAAGTTTTATGCAGGTTCAGATGACACACATCCGCACCAAAGTCCGCCGGACGGCAGAGCCCTACCTGGGCATTCATATTGGCACCATCCATATAAACCTGCCCGCCATGGATATGGACAATGTCGCAGATTTCACGAATCCCCGCCTCAAATACACCATGGGTGGAGGGATAGGTAACCATCAGCGCCGCTAGCTGTTCGGCATGTTTAGTCGCCTTGGCTTGCAGATCGGCAATATCAATGTTGCCGTCATCATCACACTTCACTGCAACGACCTTCATCCCGGCCATCACCGCACTAGCAGGATTCGTGCCATGGGCCGATTCCGGAATCAGGCACACGGTGCGGTGCGTATCGCCGCGCTGGTGATGATATTCCCGAATCACCAGGAGTCCGGTGTACTCACCCTGGGCTCCCGCATTGGGCTGGAGAGAAATACCGGCAAATCCAGTAATCTCTGCCAGCCAAGTTTCTAGTTCAGTAAAGAGCTGCTGATAACCTTGAGCTTGCTCGACGGGCGCAAAGGGATGGATTTGCCCAAATTCCGGCCAGGTAACGGGCACCATCTCAGCGGTGGCATTGAGCTTCATAGTGCAGGAACCTAAGGGAATCATCGCTGAGGTGAGGGACAAATCCTTAGCTTGCAGGCGATGCATGTACCGCAGCATCTCTGTTTCTGAGTGATAGGTATTGAAAACAGGATGCGTCAGATAGGGCGTGGTGCGTTGAAGGGGATGGGACGCTAATGGTAAAGAAACGGAAGGAAGAGAACCCGCGCGACTGGTAAAAACCGCGATGAGATCTTGAACATCAGCATCGTTAGTAGTCTCGTCGAGCGCGATAATGAGCGTTGCTGCATCCAAACGCCGGAGGTTAATCTGCTTTGCCGCTGCCCGGTTCAGGATTTCGGCTTGGCGATCGCCCACATGCACCCGCAGCGTATCGAAGTAGACCTCAGTACCCAGGTCAAATCCAGCTTGAATCAGGGCCGTTGCCAGAGTCGCTGTCTGCTGATGAATGCGTGTGGCGATCGCCTTTAAGCCATCGGGGCCGTGGTACACGGCATACATGCTGGCCATGACGGCTAGCAGCACCTGCGCCGTACAAATGTTGCTAGTAGCCGAATCGCGGCGGATATGTTGCTCGCGGGTTTGCAGGGCGAGTCGCAGGGCAGGTCTACCATAGCTGTCCTTTGAGACACCCACTAAGCGCCCCGGCAGCTTGCGTGCGTACTGATTGCGCGTCGCGAAGTAGGCCGCATGAGGCCCACCATAGCCTAAAGGCACCCCCAACCGCTGCGTGTTGCCCACGGCAATATCGGCACCGAGTTCTCCCGGCGATCGTAATAGGGTCAGGCTGAGCAGATCCGCCGCCACCGTAACTAGCGCTTTTTGCGCGTGGACAGCCGTAATGAAATCGCTGTAGTCGTAAACAGCGCCATCGGTCGCGGGATATTGCAGCAGCGCTCCGAAAATAGGTGTGGTGTCGTCAAAGGTGCGATGGTCACCCACTATCACCTCAATGCCCAGAGGCAGCGCACGCGTTTTGACGACGGCAATCGTTTGGGGATGGCAAGCGTCAGAAACCCAGAAGGTTTTCACCGCTTTTTGCTTGCGTGCATTGAAACTGAGGGTCATGGCCTCAGCCGCTGCGGTTCCTTCATCCAGCAGCGAGGCATTAGCAATTTCTAGCCCCGTTAAATCCGTCACCATCGTTTGGAAATTGAGCAGCGCTTCCAAACGACCTTGAGCGATTTCCGGCTGGTAGGGGGTGTATTGGGTATACCAACCTGGATTTTCCAAAATATTGCGCTGGATGACAGGGGGTGTAATCGTGTTGGCGTAGCCTAACCCCAGGTAAGAGCGCCAAACCTGATTCTTAGCCGCGATCGCTTGCAGTTGCCTCAAAGCAGCCTGTTCACTCAGCCCCGTACCCAATGCCAGGGATTTTTGCAGGCGAATACCGGCAGGGACAGCCGTGGCAATTAAGGCTTCAATCGAGTCATAGCCTAGCGTTGCCAACATGCTCTGCACTGCTTGCGCCCGTGGCCCAATATGTCGTGCCACAAAACTAGCCGTCGTCGTTGGCGACTCAGGAACCTCAGGTGTTGAGCTAGAAGGCGTAGCGATCGCGGGCATCGCAATATCTTGAGGCAGGGGGGTCGAGATTTGGCTAGGCAACAACTCTGGCACGCTCCTTGAAGACTAAATCAATGGTTTTCAAACACAAAAGCTTCCCTCAGCCCTTTGCCAGCTGCTAGCCGCAAAGACTAGAACACCCGTCGGCAACCTACCTAGGAAACTCAAAATGTAGCTTCCATTGTGTAACAAACTCAAGAGACTTGTCAGAGGCTGACCATCACAATACCCAGTCCGTACAACAGAAGAGCCAAGGACGAGCGCTGGCTCCCATTGTCAACTTTGAGCTTTGAACTGACCGATAGGCAACTCACTCAAGACTCGAAACTGAGAACTTAAAGCTTAAAACTCATTCCTTTCTAGGTGCCTTCTACCTGCTCTTTGTATTCCTCAGCCGACATGGCATCATCCAAATCTTCGAGATCATCGGCTTTGATTTTGATGAGCCAGCCGTCACCGTAGGGGTCATCAGCGATCTGTTCAGGGGCGTCAATTAGCTGATCATTCCGTTCCAGCACATTTCCAGTGACCGGCGACTTCAGATCTTCTACCGCTTTGACCGATTCAACTGTCCCAAACTTTTCGTCCTTCTCAACCGTATCACCGACCTCTGGCAGTTCGAGAAAAACAATATCCCCAAGTTGGTCAATAGCGAAGGCCGAAATACCAACTGTGACAATGGCATCTTCTTCATCTAATCGCGCGTACTCGTGCGTGTCTAGGTACTGCAAATTGTCGGGATATTCAAACGCCATAATGCTTCTCTACTCTATAAGCAACACACTGCTAGTCAGTGTCGCACGAGAATTCGCCAGGAAATCGCGTGAATTTTCACCGAATCATAAACGTTTACGTTTATAGAACGGACGCTTCACGACTTGAGCTGCATAGGTTTTACCGCGAATTTCAACTTCGAGCGACTGCCCTATCTTGGCTAAGTCGGTAGGGACATAGGCTAAGGCAACCGGATATCCCAACGTCGGGGATAACGTACCACTCGTAATGAGCCCAACCGACTGCCCATCATGGACAACGGGATAGTCATGTCGGGCAATATTACGACCCTCCATACGGAGTCCCACTAACCGACGGGAAACCCCTTCCGAAAGTTGCGCCGCTAATCGCGATCGCCCAATGAAGTCCCCTGCTTCATCCAAATGTACGAGCCACTTCAAGCCAGCCTCCAGGGGCGTGGTTGCATCGGTAATGTCCTGCCCGTAGAGCGCCATGGCCGCTTCTAAACGGAGGGTATCGCGGGCACCCAAGCCGCAGGGCGTCACTTCGCTCTCGTACAGGGCGTCCCATAGTTTTTGGCCGATTTCAGGGCCAACCATCACTTCAAAGCCATCCTCACCGGTATAGCCAGTGCGGGCAAAAAAAGCTGGTTGACCCATAATCGTGCCCTCTAGATGACCAAACCGATCTATTTGATGCAAGTCATCTTCCGTCAATCTTTGCAGTTGCGAAACGGCTTCCGGGCCTTGCACTGCGATGAGCGCGCGATCGCGCGACACATCCTCCAGAACAATGGCCGAAGGTAGATGTTCGACAATCCAGGCTTTGTCTTTATCGGTTGTGGCTGCATTGACGATGATAGCTACCCGCTCTTCTCCTTCGGAGGCGGTGCCTTGGTAATAGATAATCAAATCGTCAATGATGCCGCCCTCAGGATTTAGCAGCACCGTGTATTGGGCGGCCCCTGGCTGCAAACGACTCAGTGCTGACGGCACCAGCTTTTGCAAATGGGCCAACACCTCCTGCCCCCGCAGGAAAAATTTCCCCATGTGGGAAATATCAAACATGCCCGTCGTTGCACGGACAGCCTGATGCTCCTGCTTAATACCGCTATATTGCACAGGCATTTCCCAGCCCGAAAATTCTGTGAAGCGAGCCTTGAGTTGGGCCGAAAGGTCATAGAGGGGCGTGCGTAAAAGAGACATGGGGGAGCCAGTAAGGGGCATTGACATCAGTTATGGCCGTTACCAGTTTTGCCAAAGCCAGTAGGCCATTGGGTTAATCGCTGGGCATCAGGAGAATACCAGATGGCTTGCCCCCAAAATGTCTAAGGCTATCTTTTAGCGTCCCATTGCCCTGATGGTAGGCCTCAACTGATGTAATAGTCGCGCGTTCCTCGCGCACTATGGGCCGCTTCTAATCTTTCCAAGGCGTGAACGTAGGCAGCCGTCCGCATGGGGATAGCAAATTCTTGGGCAATGTGCCAAATTTTCTCTGCTTCCGCCACGATTTGGGTCTTCAGACGTTGGTTCACTTCTGTCTCCGACCAGTAGAGACCGCTGCGATTTTGCACCCACTCAAAGTAGCTAACGGTGACGCCGCCCGCGTTGACCAAAATATCTGGAAAGACATGGGTTCCTTGAGCTTCCAAGAGGCGATCGCCCTCAGAGGTGATGGGGCCATTGGCAACTTCAAAAATGTACTTTGCCTTGATCTGGGCCGCATTGGCTGCCGTAATTTGGTTTTCCAGAGCCGCCGGTATCAGAATATCCACCTCTAAAGCCAGCAGTTCCTCATTGGTCAAGATTTCGTGATCCGCCATGAGATTACAAACCGTTCCCTCGCAATAGACCGCTTGAACACTGCGAGTCGAGGCTTTGAACTGTTGAATACTGGGAATATCCAAGCCGCGATCGCAATACACCCCGCCCTGGGAATCACTAACGGCAACCACCTTGTACCCGGCCTCAAACAGGTGGCGCGCGATGACGCTCCCGGCATTCCCAAACCCTTGTACGGCAACTGTGGTGTCCTGTGGGGCCTTCGCGAACTTCCGCATCATGGCCGTCAAGACGTAAAAGGCTCCGGTGCCGGTTGCCTGGTCGCGTCCCTGACTGCCACCCATACCCAGGGGTTTGCCAGTGATGACTGCAGGCGAAAGCTTGCGGCGAATAATGCTGTACTGATCCATCATCCAGCCCATGATCATGGGATTGGTGTAGACATCGGGGGCTGGGATATCCACGTCAGGGCCAATAAAGTCAGCGATCGCATCGACATAGCCCCGACTCAATCGCTCCAGCTCAAATTTAGAGAGCTCTTTGGGGTTGAGAGTAATGCCGCCTTTCGCTCCTCCAAACGGTAGAGTCAGGGCAGCACATTTGAACGTCATCCAAAATGCCAGGGACTGCACTTCGTCCAGCGTGACGCCGGGATGGAAACGAATCCCTCCCTTGGTGGGGCCACGGGTATCGTCATAGCGCACTCGATACCCTTCAAACACCCGCAGCGAGCCATCATCCATCCGAACGGGAATTGAAACCTGCAAACTCGCTTTCGGGGATTTCAGCCGTTCGCTGGCATCCTCAGAAATCGAAACATATTTCAGTGCCCGCTCAAGGCGGCGGTTGGCATCAGATAATAGCGATAGAGTCATCGTGTTGCGCCTAAAAAATGAAACGGTGACGGCCCTCAAACTTCGCCAGTCAGATTGGGGAATCCCATCTGGATTGACTCGCTGGTGGCTCCACTCAATTCATCCACACCCCTACAACCATGGGGATTTAGGACCGTGAATCAGCGTTGGGCCATCAACGTGCAGTTACTTTTTGGCCTAGTACACTCGGACAAAGTTCGTAAGGAATGAAGAGCAACCCCTACAGAATCCGTATCAAGGAATACTATTTAAATTTTGGCCATTGACCCAGCGATTGCACAATATTGCCTAAAGAAATTTACGATATGGCATCAATTGCAACATCTGGGTAAGAGAAAGAACACCAAAGGCTTAAATTAAAATTGTCTGTGATGCTTAACTAAAGATCATTTTAAATTCTCGGCTAGAACTCTTCATAAAATAGACAAAATAGCGCGTATTCAATCTCACCTTAAAAGTAATGAGTGACAAACGGTTTGGGCACCAAATTCGTCATCGCTCTAGTGGCTAAACCGTATCTAGGTTCAGAACTAGAGTTTGCTGCTTCGTAAAACCTCACCTGACTGAGCTACTAAGTACAAGCATCTCGGCCCTCACCCCCTCAGTCCCCCTCGCTCATTTTTGGGCGAGGGGGAGGCCAGACAAGGCTTTCCGGCTCCCCTTCGCCCGTTCTGGGAGAAGGGGTTGGGGGATGTAGAGCTATGCTCTTCCCGAAGGGTGGGGAAAGCCCGTACAGCAAAATTTTCAGGATTTATGTGTACGCAGTAGCCTGACTAAGAGGAGGCCAGGCGAGGTTCCTCAGCAGCCAAATCCAACCACAGACCTCAAAGTGGGGCAGGGTTTCAATTAAACAACTAGCTCAGCATTTTCGCGAAGATTAGCCCCTCCTGAACAGGATGAAGTTTATAGATGGACGGCCTATCACCAAAGATTTTGATGATTGATGCGACCCAAGCAGATGTTTGTCTGATTGTGCGTGAACTAGAGCGCGCGAGGATGCATCCGATTTGGCAGCAGGTGCAAACAGAAGCAGCTTTGCAGATGGCTATTATCAATCAAAAGTGGGATGTCATCCTGGCGATTGAAAGCTTGGCTCAGCCCATGGCAGCGCAGGCTTTAGCGATCGCTCAACGCCATGCGCCCCAGGTTCCGTTCATCGTGGTTACCGACGCCACCGATGTCACAGTTGCTGTGGCCATGATGCGGAACGGAGCCAGTGACTATATCCTGCGGGATAACTTAGCAAGCTTACCGGCGGCTGTTCGTCGTGTTGTCCAGAAACTCCCGACTCGACAAGCTGAACCAGCTTTACCCCAAAGCCAAACATGGTTCCTAGAAGCCCAACGGATTGCCCATCTAGGCAATTGGGAGTTTGACCTTCAGACAAAAATTTTCACTTGGTCAGAGGAGGTTTATCGTATTTTTGACCTTCCTCGTCACCATCAGATAACCGTTGAAACCTGGTTGTCCAGAATCCATCCAGACGATCGCGATCGCGTCCATCAAGCCTTTCTTGATTTACCCGAGTGCTTTTGCCATGAGTTGAGTTATCGACTTCAAAGCAAGGACGGTTACATCAAGCATGTGAGGGAACTAGGACGCTTTGTCTGCTCAACCAACCAAGCCTGCGGGCGTTTATTGGGCACCATCCAAGACATTACGCCCTATCAGCAAAGCCAACTCACCCTCAAGGCGACTCAAACGAAGTTAGAAGCTCTCAACACTGAGTTAGAAGCTAGAGTGGCTGAACGCACCGCCGCATTGCAAGCAAGTCAACGCTTCAGCCAGCGCTTAGCTGAAACTACCCCTCACTTGCTTTACATCTATGATTTACCTGCCCGTAAGCACACCTATATAAATAGTAAGGTAAAGGGGATTTTAGGCTATACCCCGGAAGCGATTCAGGCCATGGGCGTGACGTCTTTAGTGCAGTTAATTCATCCTGAGGATTTAGCCCAGGTTACGGAGCACTATCACCGTTTGAGCCACACCCAGGATGATCAAATTCTGGAACTGGAGTACCGGATGTGCGATCGCGCCGGCAACTGGTATTGGTTTATCAGTCGTGATGTGGTGTTTGAGCGCGACAAGGCAACAGGTCAGGGCTTACAGGTATTAGGCTCAGCCGTCAATATCACTGAGCGTAAAGCAATTGAAGCCGCCCTGAGGCGAAGTCAGGAACGAACACAGGCAACTTTGAAAGCCATGCCTGACATGGTATTCCGTATCGACAAACATAATCGTTATCTTGATTTCTTCGTACCTGAAGGTATGACTTCAGTCGCTCATACTCCCAATGCAGTCGTCGGCAAAACCCTAGAGGAGTCACTGCCTGCTGATATAGCTCAACGGCATCGCCAAGCCCTGCACCGAGCTTTAATCCACCAAACGGTTCAAATTTACGAGCAGCAGGTACAGATCAATGGTCGTCTCCGTTATGAAGAAGTTCGGGTAGCGCCCTGCGGTGAGGACGAAGTCGTGTTCTTTATTCGCGACATTACTGATCGGCGACAGGCTGAACTGCAACTCAAAACCTCTGAAGCTGAACTCAGTGCCTTGTTTTCCGCTATTCCAGACAGTATTGTTGTGCGCGATAACATCGGTCGCTGTCTGAAAATTGCCCCCCAAAGTACTAACCTCTATCTGCCCTCAGAACAGCTCTTGGGAAAAACGCTTCACGAGACCTTTCCACGCACCACAGCCGATTATCTACTCAAAAAAGTAAGGGAATGTTTGGCTACTCAGACAACGATTCCGGCAGAGTATGCCCTCTCGATAGAAGATCACTTAGTGCATCTTGCGGCAAATATCTCGCCCTTGTCCCAAGAGGCGGTGGTTATGGTGGTTCGCGATGTCAGCGAGCATAAGGCCTACGAGGCGCAACTTCACCAAACCAACGCTGAATTACTGCGAGCGACCCGCTTAAAGGATGAATTTCTCGCCAATATGAGCCACGAACTACGAACGCCCCTCAACGCCATTTTAGGTATGACGGAAGGATTACAGGAAAACATATTTGGTTCCCTAAGCGATCGTCAACAACAATCCATTGCCACGATTGAACGGAGTGGGCGTCATCTACTAGCACTCATTAATGACATTCTCGATCTTGCCAAAGTTGAATCCGGCAAAATGGCGCTGGAATTAGCTCATGTCACCATCCGCACCCTGTGCGAAACAAGCCTTTCCATGGTGCGACAATTGGCCTTTAAAAAGCAGATACAGCTTTCTCCCAAGATTTCTAAGGAGGCCGCAGCTTGTTCAATTTTGGTCGATGATCGCCGTTGCTGCCAAGTGCTCATTAACCTGCTTGGCAATGCCATCAAATTTACGCCCCAAGGAGGCCGCGTCACCTTAGCTGTAGAACTAGAAAGGGCTCCCGAGGGCATGAGTGAAACCATTAATTTCTCAGTTATCGACACTGGCATTGGCATTGCTCCCGAAAATTTGAACAAACTATTTCGGACATTTGTTCAAATTGATAGTCGATTAAACCGTCAGTATGGCGGCACAGGGTTAGGGTTAGCTCTGGTTAAACGCCTTACAGAAATGCACGGTGGCGAGGTCACCGTAACCAGTCAGCTCCATAAAGGTAGCTGTTTTACGGTTAGACTACCCATTTCCCCACAGCAGCACCGTGTTTCTGGCACTGACACCGACGGGAATAATCATAAACAGATTGCCGCTGTATCCACAAAACAGTCGCCACAGGGTGAGGATAGGGCAATGTTTCCACTCGTTCTATTGGTGGAGGACAATGAAGCCAGTCGTTATAGTATGGGCGGCTATTTAGAAGCGAAAGGATACCGCTTAGCTTTTGCCGACAACGACCATCAGGCACTTGAGAAAGTTCAAATTTGCCGCCCAGACATCATTCTTATCAACATACACATGTCCGATATGAATGATTTGAAGATCACACAGCAAATTCGCTCGTTACCGGGCTGTGCAGCTATGCCAATTCTGGTGCTGACGGCGCTAGAAATACCGAAGGCGCAAAAAACTTATCTGGCTACTGAAGCAATTTCTTATCTGACCAAACCTGTCAAACTCAAAGAACTCGTCACAACTATCGATAGTCTACTGAAGGATGCTCAGCATGTCGGTTAATGAAACGCCTGCTATCCTCGTTGTCGATGATGAGCCAGACAACTTTGACGTGATTGAAGCTCTTCTTAACAGTGAAAAATACGATTTGTACTACTCCCCTAGTGGACGGCAAATATTGCATCAGTTGGATCATTACCAGCCTGACGTTATTCTGCTGGATGTCATGATGCCTGACATGGATGGCATGACCGTCTGTCGTTGCATCAAGCAAATGCCGCTTTGGAGTTCCATTCCCGTCATTATGGTGACGGCGCTTACCGGTAAAGATGATTTGGCCCAGTGTATTGCTGCGGGCGCTGATGATTTCATTAGCAAACCGATTAGTCGCATCGAATTGCAGGCAAGAGTTCGCTCGATGTTGCGTATCCGGCAGCAGTATCAAACCTTGGCTAATTTTAGTAAGCAGCTAGAAGACACGGTTCAAAGACGCACCTTTGAATTGCATCAACGCATTTTTCAAGATACGTTGACTCAATTGCCGAGCCGGGAGTTCCTCCTACAGCATTTGCGTAAGGTACTTGATGATCCCCACCATCCATTTGCGCTAGCAACTGTAGGTTGCGATCGCTTCAAACTTATCAACGGCTCCCTAGGACATGACATTGGGGATCAGTTACTGGTAGAAATTGCTCAGCGATTGAAACAGCAAACACGTCTGGGGGATCTTTTAGTCCGGATAGGCGAGGATGAATTTTGTTTCTTCCTCGACAACATCGCTGATGAAACCGCAACAGTCGGATTAGTCCAGAAGATCATTGCGTGTTTCGATATTCCCTTCAGAGTGGCTGGCCTGGAAATTTACATCACAGCCTGTGTCGGAATTGCCCTCCGGGGCAGTACGTATATTGAGTCGCAGAAACCCTTGCAAGATGCCGACACCGCGATGTATCAGGCCAAGCTTCAAGGCAAAGGACGCTACCAAGTCTTTGACCATCAAATGCACCAACGCTTTATTGAGCGTTTGACCTTAGAAAACGACTTGCGTAGAGCATTAGAACGCCAAGAGTTTGTCAACTACTACCAACCTGTTGTCAACCTGAACGATCAGACAATTATCGGTTTCGAAGCCTTGGTGCGATGGCAGCATCCTGAGATAGGGATTGTGCCTCCAGGCAAATTTATTCCTTGTATGGAAGAAACGGGACTGATTGTCCCGGTCGGAATGATGGTATTTCGTCTAGCGTGTGAGCAACTGAATCGTTGGCATCAAGCTGGATGGCCTCAACTAACGGTGAGTATTAATCTATCGGCCCGCCAGTTTGCCCATCCTCATCTGATGGAAGATATTGACGGCATTGTTGCTGAAACACAGATTGATCCTCGTTATCTCAGACTGGAGATTACAGAAAGCGCCATTATGGAAGACGCACAAGCGGCAATCGAGGTCACAAAAGCCCTCAGAGCCCGCCATATGCAGCTGAGTATTGATGACTTTGGGACAGGCTATTCATCCTTAGGCTATTTGCATCAGTTTCCTATCGATAGCTTAAAGATAGATCGCACATTTGTGATGGATATTGGCATCCCTAACCACAAGACAGCAATCTTGCATGCCATTGTTGGATTGGGTAATTCTTTAGATTTGAAGCTGGTTGCTGAAGGCATAGAAACTTCCAAACAACTGAGTTGCTTGCAGACACTCGGAGTCCAAGCAGGTCAGGGGTACTTCTTTGGCAAACCGCTAGAAGCAGTGGATGCAACAGCCCTGTTACTCAACCGAAACAGTTGAAGCTGCGGTACTTTTGATGTCCAAACTGACAACCGCAGGGGGACAAGACCAGCATCACGCTCAGAAACGCAAGCTTACTCAGCGGCCACTCGAATATTTGCGATCGCAGTGACTTCAGCGTGCAGCTTGAGTGTAGCTTTGTATTCGCCTAGCTTATTGATATCTGGCACTGAAATATCACGACGATCAACTTCCTTCTGGGTCGCCTCGGTAATGGCATCAGCAACGTCGCCAGAGGTCACAGTACCAAAGATGGCATCGTTTTCGCCCACAGGCTTTTTGATCACGAACAGACCAATGGTTTCGAGTGCCGTCTTCATCGATTCAGCATCTTGCTTGATCTGCTCTAGACGCTGACGGATTTCTTCGCGGCGGCGTTCTACCTGTTTCAAGACACCAGGCGTTGTGCGGACAGCCAAACCTTGGGGGAACAAGTAGTTGCGAGCATAGCCTGGAGCCACCTCGACCAGATCGCCCGCGATGCCTAACTTACGAATATCTTGCTGGAGAACGACTTGAACTCGTTTAGCCATGATTAATTAATGAACGCCCGGTCTATGAGACTAGCTCATGTAGTTAACTTGTGCAAGCCCCTAAACTGTCCCTCACGGAAAAATGGCACAATGCAGGAGCTGTAGAAAAGGCATACAAATCTGATGCGACAGCTCACGTTAGTGACACTATTAGCTCTCTGGATAATGGCGATCGCCATTATTGCTGTCCAAAATGCGACACCCGTTGCCATCCAATTTCTGACATTTCAGTCAGTCGCATTGCCGTTTGGTGTGGTTTTGAGTTTCTGTGCTGCGCTGGGAATGCTGATGACCGCTGCACTTCTCAATGTGCCGACTACTCGCAAAAAGTAGTTGCGCTAGCAGCCCTTAATCAAGAATTTCCCACCAGCCAAAGCCGGGGCCGATAAATCGAACCGTTAGCCATAAACCAATCATGGCAATAATGCCAATCCAGGCTCCGCGAGTCGTCCAAGCCACAAACTGCTCACTCTGGCGCTTGGTAATCGGTAACCATGGCAGGATCCTTGCTTCCTGTCCATAATCATCTCCGAGTTGTTGTTGACGACGCTTTGCTTCTCCCACAGCAGCTAATCTCCTTTTTCCAGAGGGATAGGAAAATGCCAACCTCTTGGCCATTTCGCAGTACTGACTGATCCTACCGTCTCTCTATCGCGATGAGGAGTTAGCAATACGTTTTGCAAACACCGGGGTTTGTCGTTTGAGTCTGGACGGGGTAGTGACGGAAGAATTTAGGAGTCAGGAGTCAGGAGGATTCAAGCTTCTGTACTGATGAGGACTTCACATCTGGGAAACAACTATCTTGGTAAATCAGTGCAGCGTCAACACTAGGAATTGGGGTACTTGCTCTCTGGCTCCCTGGTTGACCCAACCCTAAATTAGAGGCTTGACAGACTATTAGGAGATTTCTTTAAAGCAAGATCAAGGAGTTGCATAGGGGCAGACTAGCCTCTACAGTCCTTGGCGATGTTGGTTGCCTGAGGTCACTTCTGTCAACCAGAGGGCGTGACGCTGATGTAGTCGAACAACTGGACTCAAAGCATCCAAAATCTGGCGACCATAGCTGCGGTGGTTCACCCGGTTGTCGAGCAAGGCAACCAGACTTTGGTTGTGGCGTGCCGGAGCGATCGCTTGCTGCAGTTCATGTAAGGCCGTGGGGAGCAGATATAAGCGAAACCAATCCTGACGGCAGCGTTTGTAATAGGCGACCCGCCCTGCAACCAAAGGATCTTCCAGCGATGGGATAGGCAGTGTAGCGATCGCCAGGAGTTGCGGTCGAGGTAGATGAATCTGGTGCTCGCGCCAGTAGCGCCATCCACATACCAGAATGGCATTGGCAGCTGGCTGATAATGCTCAAGCTGAACCCTGGAGCCAAATTGAGCCGCCAGTACGGTCGCAACCTGCTGTTTGAGAGGCGTGTCTCCCACCAATACAACGGTTAGGCCATTACCCTGAGCACTCATCAGTACCAGGTGCGACAATTCTTCCAACAGCACAGGCTGAAACTCGGGTGTGTTGGGAAAAGGAATCCCGTCTGGGAGGTATAGCTGTATTTCTTCTGTTTGGCGATCAGGGCCAAACTTGAGACAGGTCATTTCGCCTAGACCTAGCCGCTGTCGATAGTGAGACGCATCGGAGCTAATGTCCAACGCACCACCGATGAGCACAATCGGCTGCTGTTGCCAATAGGGTGCAACCGTTGATGCCACGTCAATGGGCGCACTGTGCAGCGTCCACTGTCCTAACTGACGGTTCAACTTAACCCATAACAAAGCGCCTGCGGTGTCCAGCTGTTGCCAAAATCGTCGCCATTTTAAGGGCATCGCTGATTGGGCAAATTCACCCGCCAAAAGGGTTTGCTGCAGCGTTATCAGCTGCTGCTGCTCGATCGCATCAATGAGATGACAGTGATAAGGATTAGGCGGGTGTTGAAAGATAGTGCGCGTCAGGCTGACGCGTGTATCCCGAATCAGGTTTTGCTGATGGGGATAGGCTTGCGTCAGGGCTTGCCAAGCATCGGCATCCAGGGTAGTCGTCAAACAGTCCCGCACCCAGTCTTCCAAGTTGTCGGCGCTGTCGATTACAACGGGGATATTTGCTGGGAAGCGATCGCCCTGGGCCATCAGATTACATAGCCAAGCCTGGGGTGTCGTTAGGAGAATACCCTGAAAGTCGGCCCCCGGCCAGCTGTCACCGTAATGCACCGGCTTTTGGGTGGGCATCCATTCCTGCAGCAGCGGAATATCCGTATGCTGAACGGTCGGACGCATAGACTCCGGCAAGACCAAGATGGCTGGCCCCGGCCACATGAGAAGTGACATCAGATAGCTAAGGCGATAATGCCCTTGATATAAGGCGGTACTTCCCACCTGCATCAGTGAGCTTCGTCCTAATCGCAGTGCTCGGGCAGCAAGACGTGCCATCGTTAGATGGTGAGGCCAGCCAGCCCTCCCCTGATGTCTCAGGAAGGCTCGCAGTTGCTCATGAACCTTTGCTTCCAGCACGTACTTGCTCCTGCATGATGACCTTAATTGTGACACAGCGCCTTGGCTCTTCGGTCAATCAGTTCTGAAAGCCTTCAGACAGGGCCTTTCCTCAAGCTTCCAAGGGGGAAAGAAAAGCCAAATACTGTTCAATGTCTGGCGAAATCGCTTGACTAGGCTGCGCGGTAAATATCCCATCTTCAGCGGAAGGTAAATTGCGTACCCCAAAACGGGCATTGTGGTAAAGCTCCAGCATTTGCCCACTAATATTGCAGAGCTTGACTTGAATCGGCGATGCAAAAAAGGCATGATGCTCTAAGTTCTGCTTTAATGGCTGCAAGTTTTGACTGTCCAAAGCTGTAATAGCCGCGTACAAGCGCTCGTGGGAAGCATCTTGCATGATGGAGCGATGGGGCCGTTCTAATCCCTGCTCAATCAGATCGGACAAAATTGTGCGAATTGTGAGCCCATCCGTAAAAGGCCAAGCGGCGAGACAGGCGATCGCCGATAGCTCGGCTTCGGCCTGAGTCATAAATGTCAAAATTGTGCGTCTGTGAGTAATTTCGACATTCGGAGGGCGATTAAATGTCGCTACAACCTGACCAATCTGCTCATAAACATTCGCCAGTGAAGCATGAGCGGTTGGGGTCAGTCCCATATCGATGACTAATCGCACTTGCGGCGGACGGCGGTTGAGATAAGCCTGCACAGCATTAGTGTTCGAGAAACGACGTATTTGGCTCTGATCGCCGTGGGGACTTAAATCCACCCATTCGCAGACGGTATCTTTAGTTTGGACGTCATAACAGATAGCCTTGAACATCAAAGCTCCGGTCAACGTAGCTCCCGACAAATCAGACCCGACACAGTAAACCTGCTGTAAATTGGTTCGGCTGAGGTCGGTATGCACCAGCGTTGTATCTTCTAAGGTTGCCCCGACTAAACTAGCCCCGGTCAGATTAGCCCCACTGAGCTTAGCGTCGGTCAAATCCGCGTCTTGGAGGTTAGCTCCACTCAAATCAGCCCAGCGTAGATTGGCACCGCGCAGATTGGCGCTACTGAGATTGGCAGAGCGTAGATTAGCATGGCGCAACTCAGCCTGGGAGAGAATAACGCCGCTCAAATTAGCGTTCTCTAAAATGGCAGAGTGTAACTGTGCTCCAGCCAAGGTCGCACCAAACAAGCTGCCATTGCGTAGGTTACACTGACTCAAATTAGCCCGATCGAGGCGCGCCCATCGTAAGCGAGCTTCGCGCAAGTCAGCTTCCTGAAGATTTGCACGACTCAGGGTCGCATTACTCAAGTCAGCCCTGAGGAGTTCGGCTCGAATGAGTGACGCTTCGGAGAGATTAGCCCCCACCAATACGGCTCGTATTAAGTTGGCGACATTCAATTGCGCCCGTTGCAGCTGTGCCTGACTTAAGTTAGCCCCACTCAGACGACTAACATTGAGAGTCGCTCCCCGCAAATTGCTGTGGCTGAGATTGGCCGTACTCAGATTGGCCACTTTCAAGCTGGCCTGCTGCAAGATAATATGGGGCAGCTTGGCACCAGATAGCGTACATTCGTTAAGCACAATGCCGGAAAAATCGCGTTCTCCTTGGGTGTATTGGGTGAGCAGATCCCCTGCTGTCTTGACCGAAGGTATTGAATTCATAGAGACGATTCAGGATTTATTGAGGACGATGAAGGTGTGCGCCTTAGTATTGCTAAGTCGCTCTTAATATCGCGGAGAATCTTGATTTAGGGAACTCCTCAGTTGTAAACCTAAGGATACAGGCAACCGCTTTTGAACCTATGGGCCATCTCAAATTCTCAAGACCACCTATGCTGTTTTAGACGTTGAGTCTGCTTCAGCGCTAGACCATCAAAATCTTTTTCACAATTGTGGGGATGTGGACTGAGGTTTTATGAATATTGGCATCGTTGGCCTGGGCCTCATTGGCGGTTCTCTAGGGTTGGACTTCCGACAACTGGGACACACGGTTTGGGGCGTCGCACGGCGACAAGCGACCTGTGAGGCTGCCATTGCCTGTGGAGCCGTGGATCAAGCGACAACCGACTTAGCTAGTCTACAGGCTGCTGACATCGTCTTCATTTGCACGCCAATTAGGGTGATTGAAGCAACTGCGATCGCCCTCATCCCTCATTTGCAGCCCCACACTATCTTGACCGATGTAGGCTCGGTCAAAGGCGCGATCGTGGCAACCATGACACCGCACTGGCCTAACTTCATCGGCGGTCACCCGATGGCGGGCAAAACGGAGGTCGGAATTACCGTTGCCGAACATCATTTATTTGCTGATCGTGCCTATGTCATTACCCCTACCGCCGAAACACCGCCCGAAGCCGTTGCGGTACTCACAGACTTAGCGACTGCGCTCAAAGCCGT
This sequence comes from Cyanobacteria bacterium J06638_28, assembly GCA_039819045.1. Taxonomy (GTDB): domain Bacteria; phylum Cyanobacteriota; class Cyanobacteriia; order Phormidesmidales; family Phormidesmidaceae; genus SIO1E4. The sequence continues at coordinate 85,786 of JBCBSR010000002.1, read as the reverse complement.
AGTCTTTACCTGCTCACCGTCTGTTCATGATCGGGCGGTTGCCTGGATCTCGCATTTACCCGTTATGGTCAGCGGCAGTCTAATTCAGGCGTGTTTGCACGAGTCCGACCCGCAAGTCAGCAAGTTAGCTCAACACTTTGCCAGTTCTGGCTTTCGCGATACTAGCCGGGTGGGGGGAGGGCCACCTGAGCTGGGTTTGATGATGGCTCGCTACAACCGAGACGAAATTCTGCGATCGCTCAAAGCTTACCGCCACGAGTTGGATCAGCTCACCACACTCATTGAAACCGAACAGTGGGAAGCGGTTGACGCCATTTTAAGCAAAAACCACCAGGTTCGACCGGATTATTTATAGGCTTAGAGAGCCAAAATAGCTTGTGTATCAAAGCTATCAATTCACTCCCGACTCAGAGACTCAATCGATAATGACGGGCTCGTGATACAGGAGGGCTGTAAACGTTACGGTAGAGCCCAAGCCCTCGCCCATACTAATAAACTGCACAACCCCCCCCATGGCTTCTACCAGCTTTTGGGAAATGGCCAAGCCCAACCCAGTGCCACCATATTGACGGGTACGTTCGCCATCCACTTGGCTAAAAGTTTGGAACAGCCGATCCTGTTTCTCTAAGGAAACCCCAATCCCGGTGTCTTCCACGCTAATTTTGACGATGCCAGGCCATTCTTTGCCCTGAAACAAAACCTTCTGCGACTTGATCTCCGCCTTAATCGTAATGCTGCCGTCATGGGTGAACTTGATCGCATTACCTACCAAGTTCAGCAACACTTGTAGTAGCCGTTGATAGTTACCGTTGATGCTGATTTCATCCCGTGTACGAGGGGCCGCAATGACAAACTCCAATCCTTTACGTTCAGCCTGAGGACGCGTGAAGTTTTCCACGGCCTCAAAAAGCTCACTGAGTTGAACCGGAGCTAGCTCAATTTGCATTTTACCGGCTTCGATCTTCGCAATGTCGAGGACATCGTTGATTAAGTTCAGCAAATGCAGCGCCGATTTGTGAGCCTCTTGCAAAAATTCCTGCTGCTCTTCAGGGTCATCGGCCATGCCATCCAGGATGAGACGCAGAAAGCCAATCATGCCGTTGAGGGGCGTCCGTAGCTCGTGGGAGGTATTTGCTAAAAACTCACTCTTTAACCGAGAAGCATCTTCCGCCTGTTGTCTGGCTTCCTCAAGCTCTTGATGCTTTTGGCGCAGTCGTTGGTTAGCAGCTTGCAACTCATCAGTGACCCCCTGAGCATCGCGGAGCAAATGGGCATGAGCGATCGCCGTTCCTACCTGCTCCGCTACCTCTTGCAGCAAATCACCATTCAGGCCATCCCAACAGCTCCGATCAGACGCTTGCAACAGGATGATCCCATTTGGTTCGTTATGGTGGCTAGTTGCCAGCACTAACAGACTTGCAGTAGCACTAGCATGACCTTGCAGCGGCTGGGATACCACGACCGGTTGACACGTTTGCAACGCTTCCTGAAAGGCAGTTTGCTCAGTGATGACAAATGTTTGGCCCGACGGCAAACTACCGTTGCGGGAATTCGCTTCGGCAACAACAGTGAGTTCTTTAGCCTGAAGCTCGTAGGGGCAAAAGGCACACCATTCAACCGGGAAAACATTGGCAAAGCCATCGGCAGTTTGCTGCCAAATCGTTTCTAAATCGAGCGTCCGTCGAATGTTCCACGTCAACTGCGTTAGCTGGTCACGGTAGACAGAACGCCAAGTCAGGCTGTTTTCTTCAGCCGCTGACGCAGTATCTGGAGCAGTCTGTTGAGTGGAGTTAGTAACAGAGGTCATTGCTTAACACAGCCTGAATGACAGAGGATGAGAGCAAGGCTCCTGGTGATGCACACATTCCCAGAATGACCTTGGTAGAGTAGAGCAACCCCTGGCTCGCCCCGAAAACGCTTACTTGTTAGCTCAGTCGCGAACCCCCTCGATGGAGATCTTGAGTCACTAACTAGGTCAATTGTGCCCAAAACCAGCGTAAATTCCCTGAAGCTTGCGTAAATCTTTCCCTTTGCCAAAGGATAGCTCTCCTGAATTTCACGAAAAACGCGCTTAACAAGTTCCCGGTTGAGCAGCTCTTAGGTAACTGTTAAAGATACAGGAGTCGTCGTTTTGATCAGGGCAAGATGGCAAGTCCTTGGTTTATGCGCTGAGCATTAGGAAGTTACGAGGTGCCCTTGTTCAAATGGCCAAAGCTATATTTGCGCTATTGTAGCCTTTCTGTTAAATCCCATTAAAATAGGTAACGGATAGTATGAGCATTTCCCTCAATGACCGACACACCCGTCTCTAGGATTCGGAACTTCTGCATCATTGCCCATATCGATCATGGGAAGTCTACGCTGGCGGATCGCCTGTTGCAAAAAACGGGAACGGTTAGCGATCGCGATATGAAGGAACAGTTCCTGGACACGATGGACCTGGAGCGGGAACGGGGCATTACTATCAAGTTGCAGGCGGCACGTATGAATTACACCGCCAAGGATGGCAACGATTACGTCCTGAATCTGATCGATACCCCAGGGCATGTTGACTTTGCCTATGAAGTCTCGCGTTCCCTCGCCGCCTGCGAAGGGGCTCTGCTCGTGGTTGATGCTTCGCAAGGGGTTGAGGCTCAAACTCTAGCAAATGTGTATCTGGCCCTAGAGCACGATTTGGAAATTATCCCGGTTCTGAACAAAATTGACTTGCCAGGGGCTGACCCAGATCGAATCAAGCAGGAAATTGAAGACATTATTGGTCTGGACTGTAGTGGGGCAATTTTGGCCTCGGCTAAGGAAGGCATTGGGGTTGACGAAATCCTGGAATCGATTGTTTATTTGGTGCCTCCGCCTCAGGAGACGGTTGCCAAACCGCTGCGAGCCCTAATTTTTGACAGCTACTACGACCCCTACCGGGGCGTTATTGTCTACTTCCGAGTCATGGATGGTGTCTTGAATCGCGGCGATCGCGTCCGGCTCATGGCTTCTAAAAAGGAATACGATACAGATGAATTAGGCGTTCTATCGCCTGTTCAGGTTCCTGTCGACTCCCTCCATGCTGGCGAAGTGGGTTATTTTGCAGCGGCAATTAAATCAGTGGAAGATGCCCGAGTCGGCGACACCATTACGCTAGTGAAGTCCGCAGCCGAGGAGCCCCTACCGGGTTATGTAGAAGCCAAGCCGATGGTTTTCTGTGGCTTGTTTCCCACTGACTCAGATCAGTTTGAGGACTTGCGTGATGCCCTTGAAAAACTACGTTTGAGTGATGCGGCTCTTCAATATGAACCCGAAACCTCTAGCGCGATGGGCTTCGGCTTCCGCTGTGGTTTCCTGGGGCTCCTGCATATGGAAATTGTTCAGGAGCGTCTGGAACGGGAATATGACCTAGAGCTGATTACTACGGCACCGTCAGTCATCTACCAGGTGACCCTGATCGACGGTACCTTAGTCGAAATCGATAATCCCAGCACCCTCCCCTCCCCTCAAGAACGGGAAAAGATTGCCGAACCCTACGTGCGAGTTGAGATGATTGCGCCTGAGGAGTTTATCGGCACCATGATGGAGCTGTGCCAGACCCGACGGGGCGACTTCAAAGATATGAAGTACTTGGCCCAAGGCCGAACATCCTTAGTGTACGAGTTGCCGCTAGCTGAAGTTGTGACGGACTTCTTCGATCAGTTGAAGTCGCGATCGCGCGGTTACGCCAGCATGGAATATCACCTGATTGGCTACCGCGAAAATCCCTTGGTTCGGTTAGATGTTCTCATCAACGGCGATCCGGCTGATCCACTCGCGACAATTGTGCATCGTGATAAAGCCTATTACGTGGGCAAAGCGCTGGTAGAGAAGTTAAAGGAATTAATTCCTCGTCATCAGTTCAAGATTCCCCTACAGGCGGCGATCGGTAGCCGCGTGGTCGCCAGTGAAAGTATCCCCGCCCTCCGTAAAGATGTCTTATCTAAGTGCTATGGCGGTGACATCTCCCGGAAGAAAAAGCTGTTGCAAAAGCAGGCTAAAGGGAAGAAGCGTTTGAAAGCGATCGGCACGGTGGATGTTCCTCAAGATGCCTTTATGGCGGTGCTCAAGCTGACTTAGAGCTACGAGAACATCCCAGTTTCTAATTTCTAGGCAATATTGATGAGACCGTAAGCGTGTCCAAAACCCCGGCTTCTGGACACGCTTACGGTTGGTAACCCCACGGTCGTTTCCTAAGCGTTCTCAGGAAATCCCCATTTCTGTAGAAGTTTCTTCAGGGTTTACTCAGGCAGGTATCCAGAAGTTCTCAAAGGGAGACCACATGATAGGTACTAACAAGTTCACCCAAGGAAACCGACTTCATGAAACGCCTCGCCCTAACAACGCTGTCTGTTCTCACCCTAGGTCTCACCCTGGCTTCCGGTGCAAACGCTATTAAGCCCCTAAGCTTTGCTGAATTAACCAACACGAATACAGCTGAGTCTGTTTTGTTGGCACAAGCGACGAGCGCCTTTACAACCGTTGACCAAGCTAAGGCGACGACAGGAACAGCTCAAATCGTGACCGAAAATGGGCAGAACTACATCGTGTTTGACGAAGCCTTTGATACGGCAAGAGGGCCTGACGTAACCGTTGTGCTGTACACGGGCACTGAAGCACCGGCCAACCTGCCAGAAAATAGCTATGAGGTCATTGGTAACCTCCAAAGCTTTGAAGGTGGACAGCGTTATCTCATTCCCGCCGAGCTTGACATCAACGATTACGGTTCGGTAGCAATTTGGTGTCGTGAGTTTAACGTTACCTTCGGTTACGCAACACTGTAGCGCTCTCATCCTTCACACCTGACCTTTACACCTCACACCTCTAAGCCTTTGGGATTCCCCAAAGGCTTTTCTCGTTATCATGGGCACCGCTACCCTTCTGTCTTACAGCCAAGGAAAATCGCCAACGTCCGAGCAGCCAGACTGGGAGGCTGTCATCAAACCAGCGATCGCCCAGAGAACTATGATCAGACAGTTAAGAGGTCGTGTGCCGCAGTGATGGAAGACTGATGTATCGAAGAACCCTATTGATAAGCTTGCTAGCATTGGCAGTTACTCAAGGAGCCTGCCAACAGACCGCTTCAACCATTCTGAAGGTTCTAGCTTTGAAGGGATCGGTGCCACCTCAACTCATGGCAAAGTTCAGACAGGAATTGTCTGCGGATGTTCAACTGCAACTGCAAGCCAAGAGGCAACTGATAGAGCTGTTTACGCAATTGCAGCAGTGGTCGCAATCGGATACTCCCACTGCATCAGGTTCCCCTTGGTGGTGGCCTTGGGGCAGGTTGTCGAACCAGAGGCCGGATTGGATCAGCTTGGGAGACTATTGGTTAAGCGCTGCCATTCGCCAGAATTTGATTCAACCCCTTGCCGTAGACTCTGTTCCTGGATGGGATGAGCTGTCGACACAATGGCGATCGCTGACTACCCGCAACTCGCAAGGGCTAGTCGATCCCGAGGGGCAGGTTTGGGCAACGCCCTATCGGTGGGGCAGTCTGGTCATGGTTTATTTGCCTCAACAGTTCAAGCGTTTGGGGCTAGCTCCACCCACTCGCTGGCAAGATCTTTGGGAAGAGCCCTGGCGATCGCAGCTGGAGAGACGCATTGCCTTACCGAATCATCCTCGCATTGTATTGGGGATGATTTTGAAAGCGTTGAATCATTCGATCAACGATGCCAACCCCAAACAATATGCCGAAATTTCAACCATCTTTGACGCACTACGCTCCCTTGTCCGGGTTTACGCATCTGAAGACTACCTGCAGTCCCTCTTACAGGAAGATATTTGGCTAGCCGTTGGGTGGTCTACCGATATTCGTCCCATTCTGAAACAGAACCAGCAATTAAGTGCGCTTGTTCCTGATCCAGGTACCCTCTTATCGGCTGACTTGTGGGTTCGCCCCAGTAGTCAAGCTCAACCTCAGGAAGCGGAACCGTATCGCCCGACCGAATATGACAAGGCATGGCTATCCTTCTTTTGGCAGGAAGACAATATAACGTTGCAAAATCAGTTGTCAGATGGCCTATCGCCTTTGCTCACAGATCCGGCTCTAGAGATAGAAATTTCAGAGTCTGGAACCGATTTGTTGATACCCAGTGCCAATCAACTGCAAAACAGCGAGTTTTTGTATCCGCTGTTTCTGGGAGAAGACAATCCTGCGCTCACGCAAACCAAAGCAGATTACCTTGAACTGTGGCAGTCGCTACGCAGTAAGTCAAAAACGATACATTGATCCCATCCAGCTATCTAGTTCTAGCGGAGAGGAGAACTTGCGCAGTTGCTAAGACGTGTCATCAATTAAGCCAGATGCCTGTAGCCGCCAGGTAAATCGCGCCCAAAAAGCTCTCTGCCAGATTATCGTAACGAGTCGCAATGGCTCGATACTGCTTGAGCCGAGCGAAAAAGTTCTCAATGAGATGCCGTGCTTGGTAGAGTTCTCGGTCATACTCGCGCGGCCAGGCAGCAAATCTTTGAGCCGTTCCCATTGATCGTCGCGAAGGGCATAGCGGCATGACATCCTAGCACTCCTGTAAATTCACTCAATTGCCTTGAATGCTCAATTCTAAGACACCGAGCAACCTAAATGATGACAGGCCGACCCACTTCGCCGCCGCCGTGCCCATTGACGGATCTGCCGCTGTAGCGTCGCCAGGCTGTCACCCCGTTTAATTCCGCCTATCAGCAACTGGATTACCCACCTTACCACCGGGGATATGGAGACTACCCCCAACGTCACGCCCGGAGCCCCACTGCAAACGGTAGTAGTGTCGCCCTTTGCTGGGGTACTGGTACATCCCAACCCAAAAGGCAAAAGCAATGACGACCTACAGCAACAGATTGATTCAGTTATTAAGTCCCTTGCCAAAGTTGACATTCCCCATTGGCTGAACACAGAGCTTTCAGATGCAGTAGCGATCGCCATGGAAACCACGACACCGGTAGCATCTCTCAAACTTCACTACGAATTCATGAGTGGACACAAGCAAGGCGATCGCCGAATTTCGGCTACAACCGGAAGGTTCTGTAGAATGCTCTACAAGGAATGGGTACGCGCGATTTGCCCTTGAGCGGCTGACCTAGCCTTGCTATAAGCGAGTACACCTACAGGAGGCGCACTTGCAAAGTGGTAAGGTTATATGGAACAATTCATGGCAATTCTGAGCGCTGTGTTAAAGAGGTAATTTCATAAATGGACGCTGCACTGCTATTGGCGAAGCTGCCTGAGGCTTACTCCCTTTTTGATCCCCTGGTAGATGTACTGCCTATCATTCCAGTATTTTTTCTTCTCCTGGCATTTGTTTGGCAAGCATCCGTTGGGTTTAGGTAAGATCGTTAAACTCGCTTAACTGTCACAACTCTCAAGCAATTGGCACATTAAATTTTTCTCCCGAAAAGGCATTGCTGTTAAACAGCAGTGCCTTTTCATTTCTCTTGAAATATATGAACAGTTGGTTGGCTCAAGACTGAATTAAGCGAGAATTAAGAAGAAGCTTCTTATCCATTCCAAATTCATTTCTATTCAGTTCTTGATGGCTCTTATCCGTAAGCGTTCGCGCTGAAGGCTATCAAGTCGTTTTCCTGGCTTAGCTTCAATCAGAGACGGGTTGAATTGAATTGAGAGGCAGTAAATATGAACATTGAGCAACTTCTTCACGAATACAATCGCGGCGATCGCAACTTCTCCGCGATTAATCTCAACGGAGCTGACTTGAGCACCCATACCCTTACAGGTATTGACCTCAGCCGGACAGATTTGAGCAATGCTAATCTCGCCGACGCTAATCTGACTCGGGCTAATTTGGCGAACGCTAATCTGGTCAATGCGGATTTGCGCGGTGCCGATTTGAGCGGTGCAACGCTGGCGGGTGCGAGTTTTGTGGGGGCTTTTTTGCAAGGTGCTAATTTTGTTGGCTGTAATTTGACTGGGGCCGACATGCGAGCCGCTGACTTAGAAGGGGCTGACTTAAGGGGAGCCAATCTCACCCAAGCCGATGTGGCCGGGGCTAATTTTCGCCAAGTGAATTTATCCAGTGCTTGCCTTGATGGCGTTGACCTAGAGAGTTTTAATTTACAGGAAACGAACCTACCCCAAAGCAGTCCTTACAGGAATGCTCTGTTTGGCCAGTCTTGAGGCATGACTCGTTGGTATCAACAAGAAGGAGAGGAGCGATGTACCGGTACGTCGCTCCTCTCCTTCTTCTTCTGTCATGCTCAATGCACGCAACGAATTTACACGATAGGATCAGAACAATCCTCTTTGAAATTGGCTCCGAATAGATCCCTATGGTGGCGCAACTGAATGCTCCTGCATCGACAAAAAACTGGCAGCCGGTCATCCGCGAACTAGAAGCTGCGTTGGGCAAGGATGCAGTTATTCAACGCAAAGAAGAACTCTTGGTGTACGAGTGCGATGGCTTAACCAGCTATCGCCAAAGACCGCCTGTTGTGGTGCTGCCCAAAACCACCGAGCAAGTTGCTGCTGCCATTAAAGTGTGCGATCGCCATAACGTTCCTTTTGTCGCCAGAGGAGCCGGAACTGGATTGTCAGGCGGGGCATTACCCCTCAAAGAGGCGGTTCTCATCGTTACGGCCACCATGCGCCAAATTTTGCAGGTGGATTTCGAGAATCAGCGTGTGGTGGTGCAGCCGGGGGTAATTAACAACTGGGTCACGCAAGCGGTAGGAAACCAGGGCTTTTACTATGCGCCTGATCCATCCAGTCAGAGCGTCTGTTCGGTTGGGGGCAACGTTGCGGAAAATTCAGGCGGGGTTCACTGTCTCAAGTATGGAGTGACGACGAATCACGTTTTGGGCCTGAAATTGGTTTTACCCAACGGGGAAATCGTGGACATTGGGAGTGCTGTACAGGAGCCTCCAGGGTATGACCTCACCGGCGTTTTTGTCGGGTCGGAAGGTACGCTAGGCATCGTCACTGAAATTACCCTCAGAATTCTCAAGTCACCGGAGTCTATCAACGTACTCCTGGCAGATTTCACCAGTGTCGAAGCTGCGGGCGCTACTGTTTCCGACATCATCAGTGCTGGCATCATTCCTGCTGGCATGGAGATGATGGATAACTTTAGCCTCAATGCGGTGGAAGATGTGGTGCAGACGGACTGCTATCCTCGCGATGCTGAAGCCATTTTGCTCATTGAGATTGACGGGTTACCCGCAGAAGTGACAGCAAGTCGCGATCGCATTGCCACCATTTGCACCCAGAATGGTGCTCGTAATGTGACGGTCGCAACGGATCCAGCAGAGCGCTTACGGCTTTGGAAGGGACGCAAAGCAGCCTTTGCCGCGATGGGCAAACTGAGTCCTGACTACTACGTACAAGATGGGGTCATTCCCCGAACACAACTACCTTACGTGTTGCGGGAGATTGAAGCCTTAGGCGAAAAGCATGGTTATCGCGTTGCCAATGTCTTTCACGCAGGCGATGGCAACCTTCATCCATTGATTTTGTACAACAACAACATTCCGGGTCAACTGGAAGCCGTAGAAGAACTCGGCGGCGATATTCTCAAGCTTTGTGTCAAGGTTGGCGGCAGTATTTCCGGCGAACACGGCATTGGCGCTGATAAGCGTTGCTACATGCCTGACATGTTCTCTGAAACGGATTTAGAAACCATGCAGTGGGTTCGTTCAGCCTGGAATCCTAAAGGGTTGGCAAATCCGACTAAACTTTTTCCAACTCCTCGTACCTGTGGGGAAGCTGCTAGGCAGAAGTTACCACCAGCTCTAACTGACGTGGAACGATTCTAATCGAGTTGAATCCACGAAGAAACCCTCAGAACCTTGAAGTTCTGAGGGTTTCAACAATTAGGTCACTGAGTTATAGATCACACACTCAACCACCTTGATGGCAAAAGAACTACGCCTTACGGGAGTAATACTCAACCACCAGCAGTTCATTAACATTGAGCGCAATCCATTCCCGCTCAATCACGCTATTGACCTTAGCGGTCATTTTCTCTTTATCCAGTTCTAAGTGGGTGGGAACATTGGCCAAACCGGGGAATTCCAGATTGGCTTCCACCAGTTTCTTGGAAGAGTCGCGATCGCGCACGCTGATCACGTCACCAGGGCGACATTGATAACTAGCAACACTTACCAAGCGGCCATTGACCAAAATATGTCCGTGGTTGACCACCTGACGCGCTGCGGGAATAGTGGGGCCAAAGCCTAGGCGGAAGATCGTATTATCCAAACGCATCTCTAGCAGTTGAAGGATCACTAATCCAGTCGAACCACCAGCACGACGCGCTTTCTTCACGTAGCGGAGCAGTTGCTTCTCACTGACACCGTAGTTAAAGCGCAGCTTCTGCTTCTCTTCTAAACGGATGGCATATTCCGTTTTCTTCTTACGAGCCTGACCATGTTGTCCAGGGGGATATGCTTTCCGAGGAGCCTTACGGCTTAATCCTGGCAATTCACCCAAACGACGAACAATTTTGAGGCGAGGGCCTCGATAACGCGCCATAAACTTAACTCCAGAAAAAAGGCTTTAGGATTTCAATACTTTGCCACCTACAAAATGCTGAACAGCATGTTCATGCCCACGAGCTGGGTAGCAGAGCTCTAGGCTTCATTCACTCAGAGCGAGAACTACCAGCTAGACTTCACAACGCCAGGAAGAAGACCTTCGTGCGCCATTTGACGCAGTTGGTTACGACAAAGCCCGAAATCACGGTAGTAGCCGCGAGGGCGACCGGTTTTCCAACAACGGTTACGCAGGCGAGTGCGAGAGCTAGCTCGAGGGAGCTGCTGGATTTGACGATGAAGCTCAAATTTTGTTTGGGGATTATCGGCGCTCCGGAACTCTTCTAACAGAGCTGTCCGCTTTTCAGCATATTTCGCAACCAGTTTTTCGCGCTTGCGCTCCCGTGCAACCATGCTCTTCTTAGCCATGCAATGTCTACACTCTCCTAATTTTTGACGCGGCTTCCCATGATAACTGAGAGAATAGGAGTCCGTAAAGCATATAGCAGGATATTTTTAATCTTTTAGTTGCTCTTGATAAAAGCCATGCAGAAGATTCTCGAGCTTCTCCTGATGAGCACAGTCAATCAGACCATCAAATGCATCGACTAAGCGAGCGGCAGTCTCGCCCAAGGTCGGACTCAAAGCCCAAACATCCTGTACCCATTCCTCAGCGGAACTTTCATCAAAAACCAAACGCGCTAACAACTGCTTTGACTCATCTTGCGATAAGGACACTCAATCACCTGCTCAAGCGACATACCCACACAATCTATCGTAGACACCGAATTGTCTTAGCTGCTGCACTCAATTCCTCAGCTCGATTTTATTCATTGAAGTACTGAGATGCCCCCGAACTCAACTGCATGATTGATAGTACTAAAATGCCTGCAAGCAGTCCCCAAAAGGCAGAACCGATACCGAGCAACGTCACCCCTGATGCCGTGACTAAAAATGTGATGAGGGCGGGTTCGCGCTCTTTTTCCTGTGTCAAAGCATTCAATAACCCTTGACCAATCGTGCCAATGAGGGCTAGCCCCGCGATCGCCAAAACCAACGCTTGCGGTAACGCCGTAAACACCGACACTACGGTTGCTCCAAATAAACCAATGATGATGTAGAGAATGCCGACGGTTACGCCTGCAATGTAGCGTTTACCTGGGTCAGCATGGGCTTCTCGCCCCATAGAAATGGAGGCGGTAATGGCCGCTAAGTTAATGGTAAATGCGCCAAATGGAGCCAGAAGTAAGGTCGCAATACCACTCCAACTCATCAAGGGCGAATTCGGAACCGAGTAACCAAAGGCTCGTAGGGTGGCGACTCCCGGCACGTTTTGCGAAGCCATAGTCACAATGAACAACGGCAACGCAATCCCAACTAGAGCATTGAAGGAAAACTCAGGCCGAATGAATACGGGAGTGGCCCATTGCCACTGAACAGCTTCCAGCTCCAGCAACCCTTGACCCGCCGCAATTAAGCTGCCCAGAATTAATGCGGCAATGACAGCGTACCGAGGCATGGTGCAACGCATAATGATGTACCCGCAAAACATGGCGAAGACCATCAGGAATTGCGCTTGCATGGCCGTGAACACATTGAGCCCAAACTGGAGCAGCACGCCAGCCAACATGCCCGAGGCTAGCGATAGCGGCAGGTAGTTCATCAGGCGCTCAAACCACCCGGTGATGCCCAATACCGTAATCAGTCCCGCTGATATCAGAAACGCTCCGATCGCTTCCGGCATCGTTACATCAGCGGTGGTTGTCACCAGCATGGCCGCACCTGGCGTAGACCAGGCCATGACAATCGGAACCCGATACCGAATCGACAAAACAATACTGGTAGTACCCATGCCCATGCCCAGAGCCCAAAGCCAGGAGCCAATTTCGACGGGCGATGCCCCCAGATTTTGGGCCGCTTGCAGCACAATCACAGCTGCGCTAGTGTAGCCCACCAAAATTGTGACAAATCCTGCCATCACAGCAGAAACGGAAACATCTTTGAAAATGTTCATCGGTAGCGCCAGCGATAATGTTGCGAACTGGCTCCAGGCTACGGAACATTCAATTAACCGTATTGGACAGAATTGCCCTTTCGATACTGGCCTGGGGTGACACCAAAGGTTTGCTTAAAGGCACGATTCAGATGACTTTGGTCGTAGAAACCATGCTCTGTCGCGATCGCCGCCAGTGGCTCAGCCGTATGTAGCGCTTGCTTTGCCTGCAACAGTTGCCAGTGTCGCTGATACTGGTGTGGAGCACAGCCAACCTGCTTGCGAAAACAGCGGATTAAATAATAAGGACTCAGATTGGTCAGCTTTGCCAAGTCATCAATCGACACATGATCCCGATAATTTGCCTGCAGATACGCTCGTACCCGTGCGGTAGCCTTTGATTCCGATGCAATGGGTCTGATAGCAAAGGAGGGTTCACCGTTTAAGCGAAAGAGGCGTGACAGTAATTCCAGCAGCAAGGACTGTTGCTGGAGTTGCGAGGCCGATGCGGACAAGGCTTGAAAGGTTTGGTCGAAAAGCCTGCACAGAGCAGGTGCCGGCTGTAGGATGGGCTGTCTGAAACAGGGCAATCCTGAAGCGGGCCATTCCATCTGTTCTAGGACTTGCTCAAGCAGCGATCGCTCAATATAGAGATTCCGAAAGGCCCATCCTTGATCCGCAATGACCTGCCCGGTATGAATATCACCGGGATTCATCAGATTAAAACTACCTGGCGCCAGGATATGGTTCGTACCCCGATGGTAGCAGCAGCCTTGTCCACCTTCATTCAGGCCAATCGTGTAAGTCTCATGAAAATGCTTACCAAATTGATGCTGCTGTAGATGGGCCTCAAACAGTTCAATGCCCGCTAATCCTGTTCGCCAAAGACGCGCTGAATCGGTGGGGCTATTGATGGTTGAGGATTGATGCTTCATGGCATTTCACCTCGCAATCGTTGACGGTCGTGTATTTAAGCCGCTACAACACTGCCATGCCCTGCCATGATCTGTAGCGAACCCGTAGAAGAGGTTGCCCACACCCGCGTAAACCGAATCTGCTCATCCACAGCGGTGCCGTCATAACTGCCCAACAGGTGCATTTGAACGGAAACGATTGCGAAGCCTTCATGCAGCTGGATCTTTTGCTCCGCAGGGGTGAGGGCTGTCAGTTGGAATATGCCAGAACGATGCATATCCAGATCCTGTTGCTTACTGACGAGTTGACCCAAATGATTGGTAAAGATAAGTCCTGGTGCAATCAACGCATCTAGCTCAGTAACGTTAGAGGTCAACATCGCCTGCCTGAGCCGTTCCTCTATCTCAACAATTTGTGCTTCCGAATGTTTGCTCATCAGCAATCGACCTCATGGAGAATCTATATGGGCTTCCTATCTGTGCCATTATCCTTCAGTGATGCAGCCGTTGTAGCGCAATGTTTGCGCAACTGGTGCTACCAGATCTGCCGGTAAATCTGGCGGCAAGGTTGGGGGTGACGCTAACGCCACCACACGAGTTCTATCCTGGTTGTCTTCTAGCCCCATCAATAAAACTGGATAGTCATTGAACCGCGCAGCGGCGATGGCTGATCCCACCGATCGCACGCGATGACTGCGCAAGTGTCCGTCTTCTACCGTGGCCATTGAAAACGAGAAGATCTCCTCGGTAATCACGTCTTTGTTGTATTCACCCAGAGCCTCATTGAAGATAAGCAGGCTCCACTCTGGCTTAAACTCCAACACACAAACCTGCCCTGTCGTTTGGGTCGGAAAAATGCTTACGAAGTAGGGGTAATCTTCATTGTTGCGCCACAATCCCAGGAAATTACTGCTATCAAGGTGGTTCACACTCCACGTTTCTCGATACTCGCGGGCAGCGTCGGTTAAGGGCGGTGGAGCAGGCATTTTCAAGAGCCCGGCCCAACCGAACCAGCTTTCAATTCCGTAGGTTAGGTCAGTTTGTAAGGTCTCAATTTCCGCTTCCGAAAGACGCGTTAGTGGGGTGAGATGCACGTCTGGAGAACGGGCCGCTTCGCTGGAGTCTGTTGCTGACGTGGGTGCTGAAGCCGACAAGATTGGTGTTGAGGTTTGTCGAGTCAATGGGCGCTCAGCTGTGACTGCTGGAGGGGAGAAAGCAAATAGGCTCAGGCCGATTGCCGGTAGTAAGACGTTAACTTTCATAGGACAGAACTTAATAGAGACTCTAGTGACTTCAGCTTCAGCCCAGCTAGATTCTTACTCAACCCAACTGGGACGTTTTGCGCTTTAATTGCATTTCATTTTGTGACGAAAACAGCCCGATAATGGACGGTGTGATTGGTCTTGGCGTGGATGGGTAGTTTGCTTGATACGGTTCAACAAGTTTTAGACACACCATTTTTACGCATCGGCAGCTCAGCACTGACTCTGAGTGTGGTTGCCCAGTTTATGCTGGCACTGCTGATCGCTCTATTGTTTTCTTTAGGGTTCAAACGCCTTTTTGGTCAATTGATTTTGAGCCAGCTAGGCTTAAAACCAGGGCCACGGGAATCCATTGCGACCATCACCAGCTACAGCTTAGGAACGCTTCTCTGTCTAATCCTTCTACAGGCTCTAGGCATTAACCTCGCATCGGTTGCCGTTTTAGTCGGCAGTCTGGGCATCGGGATTGGCTTTGGCTTGCAAGATTTAACGCGTAACTTCACCAGTGGCATTGCCATGTTGGTGGAACAAAAGCTCAAGGTGGGTGACTTCGTTGAATGGGAAGGGCTTTCAGGCTATATCGTAGAAATTTCGCTGCGCTCGACGGTGATTCGCACCATTACCCAACGGCACATCGTCATTCCTAACAGTAGTTTGGTGGGTAGCCAGGTCATTAATTGGACTTATCATCACACTAAAGGCTGGGTACCCGTCTATGTCAGTGTTGCCCACGAAAGTGAGCCAGTTATTGTTATTGAGGCGCTTTTAGATTCTGCCTATTTAGAGGAAACCGTTTCCTACGAATATCCGCCGGAAGTGTATTTCATCGGCTTTGGTCAAAATTCGCTGGACTTTGTCCTGTGGGTTTGGATACACCAGATCGATCGGAAACACAAAACTGAAAGTTCGCTGCGCTTCATCATTGATCAGAACTTACGGCAGCATCACATTCGTTTAGCCTCCTCCCGCTACGATGTCTGGCATCGCAACCCCAATGTGGTGATTCAGTCTTCTATCAAAGACTATGAAGACCATGCTCAGCTCTATCAGCGCCACCCTACCTTTACCGAAACATACCCACAACCCACTGCGGTGCGAGACCTGCTGCGGCAGATTCCTTACTTTGCCCAATGCAATACGCTTGAGTTAAGAAAGCTGGTCGAGATTGGTCATCGCCGTCGTTTGGAAACGGGAGAAGTCCTTTTTGCGGCGGGTGATCCAGGTGATGCGTTTTACATCATTTTGTCGGGTGCTGTCAGCTACACCCTCACTGACGTTGATCAGCCCACAATTCTAGATGCCGGGCAGTTCATTGGCGAATTCTCATTGATGCTCAATGTCCCTCGCACGGTCACGGTCAAAGCGATTGAAGAGACCACTGTCTTTGCCATTAGTCCGCAAGGATTCAAGCAAATTTTGCAGAGCCAGCCTCGCCTTTATGATCTCATTGTGCAAGAAATGGGACGACATGAAGCTGAGTTAAACCAGCAAAAGCGGCTCTTACGAGAGCTGGGACTCATTAATAACGATTACGACACTAACCCCGTTGCTTGGGTTCAAAAGCAGCTGGAAAAGTTGTTTGCCCTCTAGCGTTGAACATTTACTGCCTCCAGGGCAAATTGGCTCAGTAAAGTTGACCTACCACTAGACTAGAGGTCTGATCGTTTTTACCCGCTGATGTCCTCGAATGGCTGATCTGATTCAACATCTGGTTCAGGAACTGACCCTTAAGCGCAGTCATATTGAAAATGCCCTCGAGCTTTTTCAAGCCGGCGCGACCGTCCCGTTCATTGCGCGCTATCGCAAAGAGCGCACCGGGGGAATGGATGAAGTGCAGTTGCGATCGCTGCAAGAACGGCATCTGTACTTAACGGAACTAGCCGAGCGGAAGCAGACTATCCTCAAATCCATTGCTGACCAGGGCAAATTGACGGAGGCACTGCAAACTAAAATCGCAGCCTGTTTGCAAAAGACGGATTTGGAAGACTTGTACTTGCCCTATCGCCCCAAGCGCCGCACCCGCGCGACAATGGCAAGAGAAAAAGGACTTGGCCCTTTGGCGGACTCGCTTACAGCGCAAAATCAGTCCCCGTCCGGAGCGATTGATCTAGCCAAAGCCGCCGCCAAATACGTTAATGCTGACGCTGGCGTTGCAACCGCCGAAGAAGCGCTCCAGGGAGCTGCTGATATCCTGGCGGAGGCCGTAGCTGAACAGGCTGACCTGCGAGCCTGGATGCGTGATTACTTGATGCGATCAGGAACCTTTAGCTCCCGCATTAAGCCGACTATTCCTGAGGGCAGCACCAAATTTGAACTGTACCGCCACTACGATATCGCCGTGCGCCAGGTGGCTCCTCATAATTTGCTAGCGTTATTGCGAGGGCAGCGGGAGGCGATTCTATCCCTGGAACTCAGCTTTGAGGTGGATGAGGTGCTGCACTATCTAGAATCCCAGGTGATTCGCACGCGGAATCCCGAGCTGCGAGCGTTCTATCAAACTCTGATTCAAGATGCCTTCAACCGGTTGATGAAGATATCCTTGGTCAACGCCGTCATGGCGGAGAAAAAGGCTTGGGCTGATGGGGAATCTATTGAAACCTTTGAGACTAATTTACGGGACTTATTGCTGGCAGCTCCCGCCGGGATGAAACCGACTTTGGCCATCGATCCGGGATTTCGCACCGGGTGCAAAGTAGCGGTAATTGACCAAACCGGTCAGTTTTTACACTATCAGGCGATTTTCCCCCACCAGGCTCAGGCCCAGCGAGAAAAAGCGGCAGCAACCTTGAAGCAACTGCTGCAAACCCATGCCATTGAGCTAATTGCCATTGGCAATGGCACCGCTGGCCGCGAAACCGATGCCTTTGTCGCTGAGGTACTCAAGGAGCTGCCGCGAAAGCCCATCAAGGTGATGGTGAATGAAGCCGGAGCTTCGGTATACTCCGCCAGTCCCGTGGCGATCGCAGAATTTCCTGATCTGGATGTGACGGTACGCGGGGCGATCAGCATTGGTCGTCGCCTTCAGGATCCCCTGGCCGAACTGGTCAAAATTGACCCCAAGTCCATTGGTGTGGGGCAGTACCAGCATGACGTGGATCAAAAGCGACTCAAGCAAAAGCTGACTGAGACGGTCGAGAGCTGTGTGAACTATGTGGGGGTAGATCTCAATACAGCTTCACAGGAGCTGTTGACCTATGTTTCAGGTGTCACCACCACCATTGCCAACAACATCGTCACCTATCGCAATCAGAATGGTGTCTTTCGCGATCGCAAAACTCTGCTCAAAGTCCCCAAACTTGGCCCTAAAGCCTTTGAACAAGCGGCAGGCTTTTTACGGATTCGCAATGGTAAAAACCCCCTGGACAACACAGCGGTGCATCCAGAAAGCTATGGCATCGTGAACGCCATTCTGCAAGATTTGGGCGTGAATATGGCAGCGATTACTGCTGATTCCAAGCGCATACAATCGCTGGCGCTGGATTCCATTGACCTGAAGCACTACGTCACCGCAGAGGTGGGGGAACCGACCCTACGGGACATTGTTCAAGAACTCGAAAAACCGGGACGGGATCCCCGTGCCCAGTTTGTATCCGCTCAGTTTCGCGAGGATATTCAAACGCTGGCCGACCTTAAACCCGGTCTGACCCTGGAAGGGATCGTCACGAATGTGGCCAACTTTGGTGCCTTTGTGGATGTGGGCGTGCATCAAGATGGCCTGGTGCATGTGTCCCAACTCGCAAATCACTTTGTGCGGGATCCCAAACAGGTGGTGAAGGTAGGTCAAGTGGTGACCGTTCGAGTATTGGAGGTAGACGAAGGTCTCAAGCGGATTAGCCTATCCATGCGATCGCCGGATGAGCAGCCCCCTGCTTCCCGGCCTCGTCCCACTAAGTCTAAATCGAAGGGATCGGCACCTGCCCCGACCGCTAAGGATTTGCAGACCAAGTTCAATCGACGGCGATCGCGATAGTCTCCTTGAGTGGGTTTACTAGGAGCTGTCATCATTTAACGATTAAGTCCTTGTTCAGAGAACCTTTCAGCCCCTAGCTGATTTTGCAAAGCGGGTGCGGTAATGTTTAGACCGCAAGCATTCTGGCTTTAATTGTTGACGCGCCCTAGTGGTCTGTCGGTTTTCAACTTGTAGGTTGGGTTAGCCCCCGGCGTAACCCAACGTAATTCTTGTCTCTGTTGGGTTTCACTGTGTTCTACCCAACCTACGCACAACCCACATTTTCAATGTTGACGCAGCACTAGGCTGTTAGCTTTTGGGTATTTGTAACCAGACTCTTCGCAAACTTATCAAATCGCTGAGCCAGCTTTTCGTCCTTTAAAGTACCGTCCGTTTCAAATGCCTGCCAAGCTTGGCCGATTGCAATCTGCTCGGGAATCACCCAGGCATGTACCCACCGCATGATCAGGCGCAATTCGTTCAGCGCGTTGCTGTTTGGCTGTCCGCCCAACACACTAATCAGGCCCACAACCTTACCGCTCAGTTCAGTAAAGCTCATTAAATCAAGGGCGTTCTTAATGACACCGCTAACACTGCCGTGATATTCCGGTGTCGCCAGGATAAGCCCATCGGCCCCTTTGACCGTCTCTTGCAAAACAGCCACGTCTGGATGATCGGGATAGCTGTCACCACCGTCACAGAAAGGCAGGAACATTTCACGTAAGTCCAGCACCTGCACCGTAGCGCCTGCTGCTTGAGCGCCCTCGATCGCCAATTGCAGAGCCTGCATGCTATAGGAATCTGTCCGCAGACTGCCACCAATACCGATGATCTTAACCATTTGTCCTCTTCAACTCTATTTCACCGAACCGCAGTCAGACATTACTATACCGACTTAAATAGACGCATCAAAATAACAGAAGTTTTAGCCTCAACGTTGGAACGATTGCTTCAGACTTTTCGCCCCAATCTCTAACGATAGGTTGAAGCAAAATTACGGCTTCTGAGAGACGAATTAAAAGCTGTGAACCAGCATTATATGAATAACTGTCAAACTACAAAGGAGAGGCTAGATGAAAAATCTACTTCACATATCTATCTTTATGGGGATATTAAGTTTAGGTATTGGTTTGCCGACAGCTCGAACCTCGGCGACAGAAGCACCGCATTTGGATTATGTCGAAAGACGCATCAATAACAATATCGATGACATAACAGTAAATAACTCTGAAGGCTTAGATTTTTTCCCACCTTTTCAAATTGAGGGTGAAGCCGTAGAAATTGAAATCTTAGGACCGCCTAACGAGACGCCGGATCGGTATATCTTTGAGCCCACCTTCGAACGTGACTATGACGGTGTGGATATTGAAGTTGTTGAATTTTCGGCTCCGTTTGAGTAAGTGAGAATGCATGTGAGACACCGTATCTGAATGGTTGTCTTCCGATAGACGGATGATCAACTGAGTGAAATAGAGGTATGGTGAGAGAAAGTCATGACTGGAGATCTAGAGTTATCAGTAAGAATCAGAAGAACCTAGTTAATCACAAAATCAAGGCACCTCAAGTCTTGTTTGTTGACCACACTGGCGAGAATCATGGTGTTATCAGCACGCAGGATGCCATCAAAATGGCGAAGACTGAGAAACTAGACCTTGTTATCGTTTCGCAACGGCAAGATGCTGCCCCTGTGGCTAAAGCTATGGATTACGGCAGGCTACAGTATCAGCAGAGCAAGCGCCAGAGGCAGGATTCGCGTCCCTCAGTGAAAGAGGTGAAGTTCCGCCCTAATATTGGTGACTCAGACTATGCTTTGCGCATTAGGCGAGCGATCGAGTGGTTGAGCAAAGGCGACTCTGTGAAGTTTCTGGTACGTCTACGGGGGCGTGAACATCAACATCGCGATCGCGCTGCCGACTTACTCCGCAGAGTTGTTGATGATCTCGACGAAGCCGGCAAGGTGCAGTCTTTTGACAAGCGGGCGTTAACTTTATTCCTTTCACCCTCATAGGTATTCTGCGATAGTCCTATCATTTTGGGCTAGGTGGGCTGTGGCACAGAGGTGT
The DNA here is from genome assembly GCA_039819045.1 of Cyanobacteria bacterium J06638_28. Lineage (GTDB taxonomy): Bacteria > Cyanobacteriota > Cyanobacteriia > Phormidesmidales > Phormidesmidaceae > SIO1E4. The sequence goes on along the minus strand of JBCBSR010000002.1, from coordinate 65,105 downwards.
GCTGCAGCCCATTTGCTTTGGTTCAAAAATATGGCAATACTGCTCACTTTAAGACGGAAACATGTCAGGTTTGCAAATCCCTGAATAGCCCTCATCCCCCAACCCTTTCTCCCAATATTGGGAGAAGGGGAGCAAGTATTTAAAAGTCCCTCTCCCAAGTTTGGGAGAGGGATTTAGGGTGAGGGTTCGAAAGTGACATGCTCCCCTCTAAGACTTTCGCAATAGTCCCCTAAACCCCCAAATTCTGAGGGACTTTGAACTCAGTCTCGCTCAAAATTGAGAGCAGAAGAAGCGTTGCTGAATTCAATTGCGTAGGTTCTGAATTTGCATCTTTCATGCTTGGGCAAGACTTGTGGTTAAACAAACGCTAAGGACTCTAATCTTAGAAGCGATCGCAATCAATAAGCGATCGGAGTTGAGCCTATAAGCTGACGTAAACCTGATGGTTCGGCACTTTGGGTACGGTGTATTCGGCGAGAAACTACACCTCAAAAGTGAGGTTTTTTAGACTACGAATTTCTTTTGATTGCTCGCATCATAGGAACTGTAAGCAAGGTTGAACGACACAGACATCACCGGTCGCAACCTTCACATTACCCATCATCTACAGTTCTCATTTGAGGTAAATCATGATTGTTCGTTACCGTTCTCCTTTCCAAGATGTTGATGCCATTCGTCGCCAGTTTGACCACATCTTTGATGACCTAGCGCCTGTGGCAAAAACCTGGACGCCTAGCGTTACGCTTAAGGATCGTGGCAATGAGTTGGAACTAAAGGTCCAACTTCCGGGTGTTACAGCCAATGCCATCGATATTCAAGCTAGCCGTGAAGCCGTTGCGATCGCGGGTGAATATCACCCAGCCGATGCTCAAGAAGGTGAGAAAGTCCTTTACAACGAGATTCGCTACGGTAGCTTCCGCCGCGTCGTGAATCTTCCCATTGAAGTAGAGCACGAAGCGATCGCGGCTGACTACACTGATGGCATCTTGACCCTGACCCTGCCTAAAGTCGTCGCTGAGCGTAATAAGGTCGTAAAAGTGGCGCTTAACCCTGAGGTTACTGATGTAGCAACGTCAGCTGAGCATGCAGCTCAGTAGTTGTGACGACTGTTAGTAGCAATAAGTTAGTGTCCCTCTAGGGCGCGTCATCAATTAAACTCGAAAGCCTTGCGGTATCAGCATTGCCGCGCCCGCTTGGTAAAACTAGCTAGGGGCTGAACCGCTTTCAGCATGAGGATTCAGGCTCTAAATGATGACAGCCCCTAGAACTTCCTAGATAAGAAAGGCATGGCAGCTCGCCATGCCTTTTTCGTTGAATATTGTATGGGAATAGACGCTCAAGATACTCAGAAAGCATTGAGTAGGAAGGCTTAATTATTTGTAGGATGGGTTAGCTTTAGCGTAACCCATGCAGGTGTTGGGTTTCGTTCCTCAATCACAACCTACATATACTCAGATTAATTGTGTCCACCTACTTAGACGATTAGGCGCATTCAACTTCACCGTAGATACGTTCAAAGCTGGGATGAAATGTGCTGAGTTAGCAGCAGGTCGCTAGAATATGCATCGTTTCTTACAGTCTGTGCTATCTTCTGGTGTCACAGACGCTAGCTTAAGGGCGTTTACTGCCTCGTTCAAGTAGGCAACTTAGAAGCGCGTAGGGAAGGGCAATCGATGGCTAACCAGTGGGCTCTACTCGTTGGAATCAACCAATACACAGCATTACAACCGTTAATGTATGCGCAGGCAGATGCGGTTGGGCTGCGCAACTTTTTTGTTGATGAAATGGGCATTCCTATCGATCACTGCATGTTGCTGACAGATATGTCAGCCGCGATCGAACCCTATGCTCACTACCCGTCGCGACAAGAAATTGCAACGCAGCTACAAACGTTTTGCCGTGAGTCGGTACAACCTGGCGATTTGCTTTGGATTTTCTTCAGCGGTTATGGTTTAGCCAGAAATGGCCAGGATTACTGGATGACCATCGATGCCGACCCTATGAAGCTAGATGAAACGGCCATCCCTGTTGCCCAGGTCTTCGACATCCTCAAAACGGCCAAAACGGATCAGATTGTTTTGGTGCTAGACGTTAATCGCAGCCAGGGGGCCGTAGGCCATCAGAGTATTGGTCAGCAGACGCTGGCTTTAGCTCAAGATTTAGGCGTTTCCACCTTTCTATCTTGCCAGCCCGATCAGTACGCTCACGAAACGATGGCCATTCGTCACGGGCTCTTTACCAAGGCGTTACTCGAAGGCTTGCGATATCACGGCTGTGTGACCGTCTCACAGTTGGCCGCCTACATGGGCGATCGCGTTCCCGAACTCAGCCAACACCATTGGCGACCGGTGCAAAATCCAGCCGTTGTGATTCCTGCAGAACACAAGTTCATGATGGTGGTGCCTCCAGACTACCTGGCGAAGTTGCCCGTCACCGAGGCAGCGGCGGCTTTCAGCGGTGCAGGGATGCCGTATACGCCTACACCAACAGAGCGCCAAGGAAACGTTTCTGGATCACCTTCATCTACATTCCGAGACCCTAGTCCAGATACAACCAAATCGACTTCTATTGGAGCTGTCGATACATCGCTAACGCCCAATAGGTCTGCTATCGATTCGACTGAATCGGCTAGTGATAAGTCCAAGACAACGGGTGCCATGATTCATCAGCCCAGTCGAGAGACAGACAGAGAAACTGAGGGCAGCGATTGGGGTGGTCTAGGATGGGGGCGTATCCTAGCAGCCATTCTGGCTGCAGTTGTCTTAGCTTTTGTGGTCGGTATCCTTGTTCGTCAACGCCCTGCCTGGATGCCAGGTCGTGAACCAGACAGCGATCAACCTGTCGTTGTCGATGGTACAGAAGACCCAGAGAATACCGATGACGCTGATGGTGCTGAGGCGGAGGTTGCTTCAGAGGCGTCCGATTCAGAACAGTCTGCGGAGACAGCTGCTGAAGCAACAGCTACCGATTCTGAAAGCGTTGCTGATGAGAACCCCACTGAGATAGCCCCTAATGATGCTTCTAACAGTTCTGAAGATGCTGATGAGGGTAATTCAGTCACAGGCGAATCGGCTTTACAGCGAGCTGAGGCAGCCATCGTTGCCAACCGTTATGGCGAAGCCCGTGCCTGGCTGGCGCAGGTACCGCCAGAGTTGCGCAACGAAACCTATGACAACTTACTGCAACAGGCCAACAATCAAGTGGCTGAGGCGGCTATTCGCAACCAGGGCATTCTGAAGGATGCGCGTCAGATTATCCAACCCCTGTCAGCATCATTATTCAACGATGCGATCGAGCAAGCGCGTCAGGTTCCTTCCGATGACCCCTACTATGAGCAAGCCCAGGCCGATATTGCTCGATGGAGTCGCCTCATCTTCGATGTGGCCGAGGGGCGGGCCGCGAGCGGTGATGTAGCCGGAGCCATTGCCGCAGCTGAATTGGTTCCTGACGATCAGCCTGCCATAGCGCGCATAGCCCAAGAACGGATTAAGGTCTGGCAGCAACAGCTAGCAAACCAGCAGTTGATTCAAGATGCCCAGAGTTCCCTACAGCCGGGGCAAGCTAGCTCTTTCCAAAACGCGATCCAGGCCCTACAGCAAATTACGCCAGAACAACCTGGATATGAGCTAGCTCAGGAGCGGATTGGCCAGTGGAGTGAAAACATCTGGGTCATTGCACGGGCACGCGCGGCTCAAGGTGACTTGACGGGCGCGATCGCAGCTGCCGAACTCGTGCCTGAAGGAACGGCTGCCTATGTGCAAGCCCAGGCAGAACTGTCGCAATGGCGCAATTAGCGCTAGTGACCGCATAATTTCTAGCTTGATTAGTGTGAAGCCTCAATACCTGCTTTGGGCATGTCCTGAAAGCAGTACGTTCATATTTGTTTATCGACTTACATGGTCAATATAAATCCATAGAACAATTTGAGCTGAAAGTACTCTTGGGGTCTAAAGTGGGCATCCTTATACTTGTAAACACTGAAATTTGAACTGAGGGATGTGTTCGCTTCAGAAATTGTGCAATTTCTGAGACAGGGCTAGTGATTGTTGCAGCCACGGCTTAACCACTTTCCTGAGAGGGAGCGTGAGCCCTGCATCGACATTCCGAGCGTTTGCTTCCGATTGATGTTGTAGCCACAAGTGATAGTTCAGCATGGACACAGAGTCCGATATGCTTCCTAATGCGGAGCCTGCCCCGATTCCCCTAACAGCAAGCTGTGCCGACGGGAATTGCAGTATTCGACTACCGATTTCACTCACGGTTACAGAAGCTGTCAGTTTTCAGCAGTTTTGCCAAAGTCTATTTCAGAAGCAATCGCAAGTGCGGCGGCTAGTACTGGACTTTAGCGAAACGATGTTTATCGATAGCAGTGGTATTGGTTCTTTAGTTATTTGTCGTCGTCTGTGTACGCAACACAGTACAGAGCTAGCGCTTAAAGATGTTGGGCCACAGGTCATGATGGCTCTGTCCATGACGGATCTGGATAAAATTTTTGCGATTAGCCCTCAGAGTGCCAGAGAGCCTTCCAAGAACGCTCCCCGTCAAGAGCGACAGCTTCTCTCTACGCATCCTTCGGTATCCTCACGCCCAAAACGCATGATGGATATTCTCGGTGCAGTTGTTGGCTTGGGAATCACCAGTTTGCTGTTTCTCCCTATCGTGATTGCCATCAAACTAGATGATGGGGGACCCATTTTCTTTAGCCAAATTCGCTGTTCTTGGATGGGTAAGCGTTTTCGTATCTGGAAGTTTCGTTCCATGGTAGTCAATGCTGAGGCACTGAAACATCAGATTGAAAATGAAGTTGAGGGGCCTTTATTTAAGAATGAAAATGACCCCCGCATTACTCGTGTAGGCCGTATCTTGCGGAAAACCAGCCTGGATGAATTCCCGCAGTTTTGGAATGTCTTGAAAGGGGAAATGAGTCTCGTCGGCACTCGCCCGCCTACCCCCGATGAAATTGAGCATTACGAGGTGCCAGCTTGGCAGCGTCTAGATGTGAAGCCAGGTCTTACGGGTGAATGGCAAGTCAACGGGCGTTCCAGCATCAAGCGCTTTGAAGACGTGATTCGCTTAGATCTGAGATATCAGGAAAACTGGAGTTTCCTTTACGACATCAAAATCATTCTGAAGACTGTACTGGTGCTCTTCACGAAGCAATCAGGTGCTTCTTAGATACTGTGTTGATTTTGGCGTGTCAAGTCCTACGAGGCAGTAGTTTATCCGGGTCAAACGGTTGCCTGGACTTGAGAATGCCGTAGATGACGCGAATGAGCTTGTGCATCAAAGCGCCAATCATCTGCATCTTAGTCTTGCCCGCTGCTAAAAGTCGTTCGCCAAAGGTCCGCGCCTGGGGACACCGCCGCCAGCAAGTCAGCGCGGGAAAGTAAAGGGCTTTGCGCAGTCGTCGATGGCCGATTTTGCCCAGCCGGGTTTTGCCCTGCACCGAGGTGCCGGAGGTGTGTTCTTGCGGTGTCAGCCCCGCAAAGGCGGCCAGTTGCCGCGCCGAGTCGAAGTGCTCAATCGCCCCGATTTCCGCCAACACCCGGGCCGCCGTGCTCTCCCCCAAGCCCACGATGCTCGTGAGCAACGTCTGTTGCCGCTGGAGCTCTTCATGGGCCTGAAGGTGCTCGCGCAAGCGCTTTTTTACGGTTGCCACTTGCCCCTGAAGAAACTGAATATGGGCTTCGATGTCGGCTCTTAAGTCTTCAGGGGTCACTGGGAGGCGATTCTTTTCTTCGGTGAGCATGTGCTCCAGGGCATCGAGACGACGGGTATAGCCCTGCAACTGGCTCACCTCGGCCGCCGAGGGCTGCCAGGGCGCAGGTTGGAGGTCACGACAGAACTGCGCAATCAACTTGGCATCGGCGCGATCGCTCTTCGTACGGGATAGTTGGCTTTTGCTGTAGCCTTTCACCCGCAGTGGATTGACGATGCTGACTCGATGACCTTGCTGATACAAATGCAGGGCTAGGGTATGGCCGTAGATGCTGGTCGCTTCCAGGCAACCGTGAACTTGTTTCACACCTTGCTGTTCTAATCATTGGCTCAGCTGCCGAAAGCCTTCGATGTCCTTAGTGAAGTGCTCGTACTTTGAACGTTTAGCACTTTTAAGCAGGGCCACATGAAAGTCAGTTTTGCTGATATCAATGCCCAGAGGAATCGTCGAATGACTCATGATGGGTAGGATCCTGAACCAGAAGAACACATCGTCGCTCAGCGCTATCCTTGTCAATCCTGGGTGGGTCTGACGAGCAGACGCCCTCTCATACTGTCCAGTCTGCTGACACGATGGAGGAGAGGCAAGCGGTCTGGAAGGCTCTTAATCTAGGCAACAAGCTCTTTGAACATGGCTTGAGGGCGCGTCCAGAGTCACTTCCAAGACTATTATTGCTTGCCCATCCCACATACAAGGGCGCGTCATCCATTAAACTCGCAAGCCTTGCGGTAACGGCATTACCGCGCCCGCCCTGTCAACCTAGCTAGGGGCTGAACTGCTTTCAGCATGAGTATTCAGGCTCTAAATGATGACAGTCCCTGGCACTTTTGCATGAATTTTCTCAAGCTCAACGCGCTTGCCTTAAGATCGTTTTTTAATCGATTAAGCGAACCTTTAGATACATGATGCTCCCGGATGTTTATTACGGTGTGTTGAGTTCTAAGGGCTGTTTTTGCCTTGTATAGACACTTGCCCACGATTTCCAAAAACCTGCTTTATCCTGGAAATTAAAGCATCTCTAAAGGTCTTGAAGTGCCATGGCTTAAATGGGCGATTGCTTGAAAGTCGGTGTTGGTAGGCGAATGTCGTGGGAGGTGGCTAATGCCCTCAATTGTGTGGCCATTAAAGAAACCTGGCAAAATGCTCCGTCGGATGACCAGAGTCTTGTTGATTCTGGCCTTAGCAACTCCGATTGTAGAACTCAAGGCAGCTCAGTTTAGGGATGGAACCACAGTTTTTGATAGCCCCCCTCGTCTGGTGGAGTTTGTGACTACGCGCGATCGCACGAATACAACTCGGGCAACCTATTACATCACCGTTAACCTCTTGCCTGAAACTGGGGAACCCCTTAAGACGCTAACGGTTTCCCTGACGGAGGGACGCTTCAATCGTTTGCGTTATCGTTTGGACGAGATTGTGGTTTTTCAGGGCGATCGGCAAAATCGGGGTGCTTTCATTCCAGTCGAATCCGCAGAGTATGCCGAAAATACTCAAACCCTGACGATTCGTTTGGTGGAAGCAGTAAGTCCCGGCCAGTTGGTGACTTTTGGTATCAAACCGGTGCGGAATCCTAATCGCGACGGCATTTACCTGTTCAATGTGACGGCTGCTCCAGCAGGCGATCAGCCTGTTTTCCAGCGAGTTGGGACTGGACGGATTCATATTTACCGACCAGACGGTCGCGATCCGTTTGATCCCTAGACGCTGAGAAGTGGAAGCTGATGCAGGGTCAGCATTAGTAATTAGAGTCCTTGCTCCCTATGTTTTCCCTGACTTATCCAACCCTAAATTGAAGACTTAACCAACCACTAACCTTGCAGCCATCCGGGTAATCGCAGCCAGCGGTTTAGCGTGTTGTACAGGTGATCTTGAAAATCGGGTTTAAGTTCGGTGATTCCTTGCGCTTGCCAGCTATCCAGCAGTTGCCGTCCGAGTGGCGTCAGTCGAAAGCTGTCAGTGAGCCCTTGACCGTCCACTTCACGGCGCAGTAATCCCACGGCCATCAACCACATGAGTTCATTTTCAGCGGTCAATTCTCCCAAGGGCAGCCAAGTGTAACCGTTTTGAATCCCGAGACTGTCTGTTACGTCTTGGAGGGCAACGCTTTGTGTCTTCAGCGTCTGTAGCAGTTGCAGGCGAAAGGGGGCACACATGGCAGCTTGCTCAGCCCGTCGCCATGTGCGTGCAGGATAGTTGACTGGGGCAACCCGGCTAGAGTCTGGAAGCGAATCGACCATGGGATGTACCTAACTCCAAAGGAACGAATTCTTTACTAATTGTAACCTTTTGGCATCACTCGCTTAGGAAACCTGTGGCGATAGTCCTAGCTAAAGTTGCAGGTCGCTTTCGCAGAGAGAGAAATCAGTGGTTTCGTAACATCAATTACCCTTTCTTCGCGGTGTGCTTGGTACAACCACTCCAAGTGGAGTTTTTAACTCAGCATAAATAAGCTTCAGCTTAGATACCTGCTCATTAATGGGCCTGTGGTCGCGATCTAAGTGGCTATGGTGCAGTGTTGCGAGACATTGTGATGGCGTAGTTGACAGCAGCAAAAATCATTCAGCTTCTAGGGTTCCGATCGCAGGTGTTTGCGATGTCTGGTCCGAGAGAAGCAGCTGAGTTTCTAAGCCTGACGGCAAGCAGAAATTCAGTGCACGGAGGGATAAAAGCCCGGGAGGTGATGGGAGGTCGTTGACTTCCTGCATCTGCCGGGTTTCTGCTTTTGGGGGTATCCCTCATTATTCTGAGCGGATATGGTGTGGAGCCACCCCTGCAAGCAAAGAAAGTATCCACTTTCAGAAACACCCAGAACACCTGGAGAAACTGAACCATTACGTCTCTACCCCTACTTGCTTGAGGAGCATTCATGAGCGAAGACAGCGTATTTCAACGGCCAACTGAGGCAAGCGAAGCCCTCCAAAAAGAAGTTCGTTTGCCGATGACCGGATGGCAGCAGGAGGTGAATCAGGGGCTGGAATATGGCTTGGAAGCGGCAGCTAGTATTCGCGATCGCACCATCCCTAATTTCTCCCGTGGCGAACTGCCCCACTTTGCGGGCATCAACACCTTTCTGAAAGCGCCCTATTTGGAGGATGTGCGGCAGGTCGGCAACTATGATGTGGCGATCGTCGGTGTCCCCCATGACTCTGGCACTACCTATCGACCCGGGACACGCTTTGGTCCTCAGGGAATCCGTCGTATTTCCGCTCTTTACACCCCCTACAACTTTGAGCTGGGGGTTGACCTCCGCGAGCAAATCACCCTCTGTGATGTAGGGGATATCTTTACCATTCCTGCTAACAACGAAAAATCCTTTGACCAAATTTCCAAAGGCATTGCCCACATCTTCAGTTCAGGCGCGTTTCCCATTATTCTAGGCGGCGATCATTCCATCGGTTTCCCCACGGTTCGCGGAGTGTGCCGCCACTTAGGCGACAAAAAGGTCGGCATTATTCACTTCGATCGCCACGTTGACACCCAGGAAACGGATCTGGACGAACGAATGCACACCTGTCCTTGGTTCCATGCCACTAACATGGCCAATGCCCCCGCCAAAAACTTAATGCAGTTGGGGATTGGGGGCTGGCAAGTCCCGCGTCAGGGCGTCAAGGTTTGTCGCGAACGGGGCACTAACATCCTGACCGTTACTGATATCACTGAGATGGGGCTGGATGCAGCGGCTGACTTTGCGCTGGAAAAAGCGTTGGATGGCACCGACTGTGTCTACATCAGCTTCGACATTGATTGTATTGATGCGGGCTTTGTCCCCGGTACGGGCTGGCCAGAACCTGGTGGTTTACTTCCTCGCGAGGCTCTGTACCTGCTCAAGCGGATTATTCAATCAGCCCCTGTCTGTGGCTTGGAAGTCGTAGAAGTGTCGCCGCCCTACGACGTAAGCGACATGACCTCACTGATGGCAACTCGCGTCATCTGTGATGCCATGGCCCATTTAGTGGTGTCCGGACAGCTTCCCCGTCAGGAAAAGCCTGCCTACATACATGCCGAAGCCAACATGAACGTCGATCAAGCTTGGGAGTAGGCGGTGCACCATGCATGAAACCGACATGACGCAAGCGCTAATTTTGACCGTCCGCGAGTGGTGGGAGTCACAACCGGAGCGCCCCCCAGTGGACAAGGTGTATCTCACCGTGGGCCAGTTTACCTGTGTTGAACCAGCCAGCCTGCAATTCGCCTTTGATGTCCAGCGCCAGGGTACGTTTTTGGCTGGGGCTGAACTGGTGATTCAAGAAACCCCACTCATTGCCTTCTGCCATCTCTGTCAAGCGGAATATCGCCCCGTCATGGGCTTGCAATATGCCTGCCCCACTTGTCGATCGCCGATGGAGGATATCCGCTCGGGCCGCGAACTTAAAATCGATCGCGTGGAATATGTTCAACCCGCGCCAGCAACATCGTGAACAGACGCCAAATTTTCGCTTCTCTAAGCCCATCTACCCAATCACCCATCCCCCCTAAAGACATGCATCAAATCGTTGACGAAACCCTGGGCATCAATCTGCTCCATGCCAATCAAACCGATGCCGATCACAATCGAGCTCATTTTGACGGATGGGGAATTACCTGCTTCAACGTCATGAGCAGTCCCGGTGCGGGGAAAACAGCCCTGCTGGAAAAGACCTTAGCCGCCTTAAGTCCCTCCCTTAATATCGCGGTGGTTGAAGGGGACATGACCACTGAACTGGATGCCGATCGCCTCCGTCAGTACGGGGTACCCGTCATTGCGATTAATACCGGACGGGCTTGTCACCTAGATGCCCGGATGGTAGCGGGTGGCCTGCATACCCTGGCTCATGACCATACGCCCGAAATGCTCGATCTGGTGCTTGTGGAGAACGTGGGCAATCTCGTTTGTCCGGCTGAGTTTGAAGTGGGAGAGCATGCCAAAGTGGCCCTATTGAGCGTGACCGAGGGCGAAGATAAGCCGCTGAAGTATCCAGTGATGTTTCGGGAAGCAGATGTGCTGCTGGTTACAAAAATAGATCTAGCTCCCTATTTAGATGTGGACTTAGCGGCCATCGAAGCGAATGTTCGTCAGGTGAATCCTGATGTCACTGTCATTCCTGTATCTGCCAAAACTGGGGAAGGACTAGCGGTCTGGTACGGGTGGCTCAAGTCTGCCCTCCAACAACCAGCTGCATTAGCGGCTGTCTAAACCCCCTGAAATGTTGTCTATGTGTGTCAATCCCATCCAATTACGCAGGAGAATCCATGAAACGACGTACGATCTTGCCGGTAATGATCGCTTTCTTATGCTCATTGTTCATTACCTTTAGCTGTGGCGAGCAACCCCAAGAAACGACGACCGGTGAAACCTCTGTAGAGGAAACAGCAGAAGCCCCCGCACCGGTGAATGATCAGCCGATTGTGATGGGGTACAGCAGTTGGGCTGGCTGGTGGCCGTGGGCGATCGCTGAGCAAGAAGGATTGTTTGAGCAAAATGGTGTCGATGTCGAACTCATTTGGTTTGACGGTTACCTGGAATCGATGCAGGCGCTGGCTTCAGGACAACTGGATGCCAACTGTCAAACCCTAAACGACACCATTTCCTTTGCCGGCGAAGCGGTGAATGGGGAAGTGGCGGTAGTTGTGAATGACAACTCGGCCGGTAACGACAAGGTGGTCGCGGCGGAGGGCATCGACTCTGTGGCTGGTTTGGTAGGTAAAGAAATTGCACTGGAAGAAGGCGTTGTCGGTGACTTTTTGCTGACTTTGGCCCTCGAAGAAGCCGGTGAATCCCGCGACAGCGTGACTATCAGGAACTTGGAAACGGGGGCGGCGGCGGCGGCCTTTGCCGCTGGTCAGGTGGATGGATTTGCCGGATGGGTGCCCTTCTGGGAAACGGCCTTGAGCCGTGAAGGTAGCCAAGAGATTGCCAGTTCCGCTGATTTCCCGGGGGCCATTCCTGACCTCTTAGTGGTGACTCAAACCCTGGTGGATGAACAGCCAGAGGTGGTGCAAGCTCTGGTGAATACCTGGTTTGACATCCTGGCCTTTATGGAAGAGAACAGCGATCGCGCCAATGAAATCATGGCTGAGCGGGCCAGCGTCAGCGATGAAGACTTTGATCGCTACCTGGAAGGAACTCGCTTCTTCACTCTGGAGGACAATCTGGAAGCCTTTTCCCCTGGGGATAGTATGGTACATATGCCCTATGCCGCTGAGGTGATGGCTGACTTCATGGTGGAAGTGGGCTTCATTCCCGAAACGCCTGACCTGGAGGCCGTTCTGGACGATCAGTTTGTCCAAGCCTATGCCGACGCTGCTTAGAAGCGGGAATGTGGCAACGGACTGAATTTCTCCTTTGGGGAAAGGTGCCGTAAGCGGGGTGGAGTTCGATGGTAACTTCTCCCCTGCCCCCTTTCTCCCCACACAGCCTCACATCCTAAAGCTCTCGAAGTTCAGGTCTACGACGTTCATTACCTTGCGAGGATAACCGTGACTGTAACCACGCCCAGCACTTTCGATCCCGCGTCTACCGTTCGTAAAAGCCTGAAGCCTAGCCTCTTTTGGCGCATTGCCGAGGATATTCCCGGCATGCTCAAGGGTTGGCTGATGGTCTTGTCCATCCTGATTCCCTTTGCCCTGTGGTGGATTCTTGCCAGTACAGGTTGGGTCGATCCGAAGTTTTTGCCCACACCGCCGATGGTTTTGCAGGCTGGGATTAACCTTTGGCAGGAGGGCTTTTTGCTGGGGGATACGCTAGCGAGTTTTCTGCGGGTGTTGGGGGGCTTTTTGTTAGCAGCCTTGGTGGCGATTCCTCTAGGGATTGGGATGGGGGCATTTGCCAGCGTGCGATCGCTGATGGAGCCCCTGGTCGGGATTGTGCGCTACATGCCTGCTCCAGCTTTCATTCCCTTGCTGGTGATTTATCTGGGTTTGGGCGAGGAGCCCAAAGTGATGCTCATTTTCATCGGTACGGTGTTTTTCAACACGTTGATGATTATGGATGCGGTCAAGTTTGTCCCGAAGGACTTGATCGAGACCACTTATACCTTGGGGGGCGATCGCCGTCAGGTGCTGATGCAGGTCATCACGCCCTACGTGGTGCCCAGTATTTTTGACACGCTGCGAGTTAACATGGCCGCTTCGTGGAACCTGGTGATTGTGGCGGAGCTAGTTGCTGCTGAGAGTGGGTTGGGCAAACGGATTGCCCTGGCGCAAAAGTTTTTCCAAACGGACGATATCTTCGCCTGTTTGATTGTGCTGGGTCTCATTGGCTTTGTGCTGGATCTCTCCCTGCAAGCGGCCATGCGGGTGACCTGCCGTTGGGCTGTGAAGTAGAAGGAAAGCCAACCATGCACCTCGAAGTTGCGAACGTTTACAAGCAATTCAGCAGTCGCGGGGGAACCTTCCTCGCCCTTAAAGACATCAACCTCCATGTGGAAACCGGCGAGTTCGTCTGCGTAGTAGGTGCTTCCGGCTCTGGCAAATCCACTCTGCTGCGTTTGGTGGCTGGACTAGACACACCGACCGGTGGCTCCATTACTGTGGATGGACAGGATGTGATTGGGCCAGGGGCCGATCGCGGTATGGTTTTCCAAAACTACACTCTGTACCCGTGGATGACGGTGCAGGACAATGTGGAATTTGGCCTCAAGCTCCAAGGCGTCGATCGCAATGCCAGACGCGAACAAGCGTCCCGCTATCTACAGGTGGTGGGGCTGACCCAGTTTGCCCACGCCTTACCCAAAGAGCTGTCCGGTGGCATGAAACAGCGCGTGGCGATCGCCCGTGCCTTAGCTAATCATCCCAAGATCTTGCTCATGGACGAACCTTTTGGAGCCTTGGACGTGCAAACCAAGGAGAATATGCAGCAGTTTCTGCTCGATCTGTGGGATCGCTTGGGCATCAGTATTTTGATGATTACCCATGATGTCAGCGAAGCGGTGTTTCTGTCGCAGCGCATCTATGTACTGTCTTCCCAACCCGGCAGCGTCCGACGGGAAATCGACATTGACCTGGGACGCGACCGTACTTACGATATTCGTCGCACTTCCAAGTTCTACCACCACTGTGAAGAAATCATGGATCTCCTGCGGGGACGTCAACCGAACTCAGTGAACTAACGTCGCTACCAGTTCATCAGAGACGTAATTTTCTGGCTCGTTGACGATTGGTAGCGCTGTTTTGCCGAACGAACCCCTTCCCACTGTGACCATGAGTGCCGACAAAGGATTTGCTTATGCAGGGTTGATGGGGCAGCGTTGCTAAAACACTACCCCATAGTCGGGTGACTACGGGGTAGGCATAAGGTCAAAAATACTTTATGGAGTTGTTCTAGCAGTATTGGGAGCTTACTGCGGCAAAACAGAATCCATCGGAACCGAATCGGGGGTTTCACCAGCTCTAGGAATTGATATGACGGGTTGGTCTAGGGCAATTTCTAAATTGTCCTGTTGAGCGGGTGGCTGTAGAAACGGTTCGTTAGCAAACCGTCCAATCGGCTGATTCAAGGCTCCCGAAAAGACGGCAACCACGCCGACTGCAGCAGCCGTTAGGCTAGCCATGCAAGTAAAGCGAAAACGATAATTCAGCTCGCGAATAACAGCCTTAGCGGTAGTAGAACCCGTGTCAGCCTTCCATTCAGACGTATGGAGATGCTGCAGTCCCTGACGTAGGGACAGCAACCGGCGGTACAAGCATTGGGTCGTGTCGTCTTCGGCTAACCACGTCGTGACTAATCGACGCTCTTCAGGAGAAACCTCTCCGTCCAAGTAAGCGCTCAATAGCTCAAAGCGATCGCGCTTGGTTACATCTAACTCTCTCTGTTGACTCATCGCGGTGTGCTCTGCGCAGTGGGTAAAAACCAGTCTGAAATCCTCCTGTACAGGAGACTGGTTAAGACTTGTACTCATAGGGAAGTAACATCCTATCTACTAGAGACGACATCCCATAGGGGTGTTGTTCCAGACTAGGACATCAATAGTAGCCGACCATCCGTAATAGCACCTGCCCATATGCCTGCTAGCGAGCGCAAATTCTATGTCAAGGTGGACATCACTATTGAGTGCCGAAGTAATTCATGGAGCATGCCCTCAAAAGAGCGGTTCCAATAATACTCGTAACTTCCCTTAATGTGCCGTTATGATCCATAAGTTTTCATTTCTTGCCGCACATTAATGTAGTGAGTTAGACCGATGCGTCTGTCTTTAGGTAAAGATCGAGCTCAGCTTGAAGACGATGGCGGGCCCGAGCAATTCTTGACTTCACCGTGCCTAGAGAAGCCCCGGTGATTTCAGCAATTTCCTCGTAGCTGAGTCCTTGAATTTCCCGCAGGACAATCGTGGTACGAAAAACTTCTGGAAGGACGCTGATAGCCTGCTGCAGCTGGCCGTAGAACTCTTGTGTTAACAGTGTGTCGACTGGATTTGGATCATCCGAAGGAACTTCCCAATCAAGCTCACTGTCTTGCAACATGCGAGGGGCATCCAAAGACAACGGCGTTTGATGACGCTTCCGCTTCCGGAGCTCGTCATAAAACAGGTTAGTGGTAATTCGTCCTAACCAGCTTCTGAAGCGCTCCAACTCCTGAAGTTTGTGAAGGTTGCGATAGACGCGAATCCAGACTTCCTGCGCTAAATCAGCTCGATCAAACCAATCAGGGGCCAAATGATACAGCAAACGGTCTACGTGGCTCTGATAACGCTTTACGAGTTCAGCAAACGCAACCTTATCAGGACGCCGCCGCGCCTGGCAGCGCTCAAGTAATTCATAGTTAGATAACTGCGTCGGGTTAGCCCGACGCATAAGTGGCAAGTCATTTTCTGGCGAAGCCCACGGTGTAGAAAAGGAGTAACTCATAAATCCAGACACAGCTATCGGGTAAGGAGAAACAGATAGTAGCTGACCCTTCTATTACAGCCTGCGGATACAGACCTGCAAAACGGTACGTTGCGCGAATACTCTTGTGTTGTACTGCGAGAGTACGTGTGTTTGATAGTCTATGTGTGCCTATCGTTTTTGTGGCACATACTTTTTGAGAAGCGATGAAGGGGGTAAACCCTTTATTCTCTAGGACAAATCTCTAATTCTGTAGAGAGTAGGGGTATACTCAACGCGTAGAAGAGTTTCCGAACCCATGCGTTATCTGGCAAAGGTAGAGCGGGCCGCTTTCCTTGGAAACGCTGTTTTGCAGCTGCAAGCACGGCAGATTGAGGATTACCTGTGGGAAAAGCTTCCCCAGGAAAAGGCTATCCAAACAGAGATTGCCCTCGGCGTTGGTGAGGGTGCGCTTGTCTTGGTTCAGACTGGCGAAGCGGATGAGCACGTTGTGGCCGTAGAAGATGCGCTGCCTTGGCTCATAGACATTATGGAGACGTTTTTGGCTCAAGGGATTACGCCTGAGTTTTTGGCTAAGGAAGCTGAAAGGGCAGAGCAGTGGCGTCAATCACTCACTTTAGAGAGTCAAGAGGTAGAGCGACGAGCGCTGGAAACAGCGGCCCGGCGTGATGAAATTCAAGAACTCGAAAAAAGCCTGAAGCTGGAGCGCGCTGAGCTTGAGAAACGCGAAGCGGAGTTTTTGACACGTTTAGAAAACGAAGGGACGGATTAGCGTCTGTAAAGATCCGAGCACGATTCAGTATTCTGAAATTCGGCGTGATATTCTGAGCCGTACGAGTTAGCTCTGGTGGGGAACAGTCACCAGACATTGTGAGGTTCACGATGGGGGAAAGCCTGGTGCAAATCCAGCACTGTCCCGCAGCTGTAATCCGGTAAAGACCCCATTAGCAACCGTGTTTGATCACTCGGTTGGTTAATGTCAGGTTTTTCACCGTGTTAGTCAGAATGCCCACTAACTCCACACATCATATTCGTGATCTGCGAGGTATAGATGCGTTGCTCATATGTTTTATGGCAGCAGTTGGCTCGAACGACTGCTGCCGCTTCTAGTTGTCTTTTTCCACAGCGGCTGGCGGCGATCGCCTCCCTTTTACTAGCTAGCGGAACCCTATTGTTTGCGCTGCCAGCAGTGGCCCATCATCCTTTTGGAGGTGAGACTCCAGTCAATGCGCTCGAAGGTTTGATGTCTGGTTTGGGACACCCCGTCATTGGGCCAGATCACTTTGTTTTTGTCATTGCGATTGGGCTGGTGGCCTTAACTCAGAAGCGTGGTTTTGTCTTGCCCATTACCTTTGTCTTGGGCACCTTAGCGGGAACAGGCTGGCACCTAGCCGCTGGGGATTTACCTGGGGCCGAGATGCTCATTTCACTGTCGGTGGTTTTGCTGGGTGTGGTGCTGACGACAGGGCAGACTTGGCCTTTCGTTGGGCTAATGGCGATTAGTGCGATCGCAGGGGTACTGCATGGATACGCCTACGGTGAAGCCATAGTGGGGGCTGAAATGACGCCTTTAGTTGCCTATTTGCTTGGCTTTGCCGTCATTCAACTGATTGTTGCTTTAGTGGCCTACGGCATTGGCCACAAGCTCCTGGGTGAGGTCGCGACGGTTGATCGCTCCTCCCTACGCTGTATTGGTTTTAGCATTCTGGGCGCAGGCGCTGCCTTCCTTTCTGGTGTGATCTTGGGTTAAAGAAACCATGCATAAAATTCCGGTTACGGTGATTACTGGCTTTCTGGGGGCTGGTAAGACGACATTGCTACGTCATTTATTACAAAACAACCAGGGCAAGCGGATTGCGGTTCTGGTCAATGAGTTTGGTGAAGTGGGGATTGATGGCGAGTTGCTGCAATCCTGCCAAATTTGTGACGAAGATGAGGCTCCGGAAGCCAATATCGTCGAACTGACCAATGGCTGTCTTTGCTGCACCGTTCAAGAGGAGTTTCTGCCGACAATGCAGGCGTTGGTGCAGCGTCGCGATCGCATTGATGCCATTGTGATTGAGACCTCGGGGTTAGCCTTGCCGAAGCCCCTTGTGCAAGCATTCCGCTGGCCCGAGATTCGCACCCATGCCACGGTGGATGGGGTCATCACCGTTGTGGATTGCGAAGCCCTGGCTTCGGGACGTTTGGTGGGGGATATCCAAGCTTTAGAACAGCAGCGGCAGGCCGACGACAGCCTGGATCATGAAACGCCCTTGGAAGAGCTGTTTGAAGATCAGCTCAACTGTGCTGATTTGGTACTGCTCACTAAAACCGATTTAGTAACGACTGCCGATCAATCACAAGTTGTGCAGTGGCTCCAGCATGAATCCCCGCGAGCCATCAAGATTGTGC
The DNA here is from genome assembly GCA_039819045.1 of Cyanobacteria bacterium J06638_28. Lineage (GTDB taxonomy): Bacteria > Cyanobacteriota > Cyanobacteriia > Phormidesmidales > Phormidesmidaceae > SIO1E4. The sequence goes on along the minus strand of JBCBSR010000002.1, from coordinate 47,191 downwards.
CGTGCGATCGCGGACAGGTTCATCCACAGCTGTTGTTAGGGTTCAATGCCGCTGTCGAAGATGACCTGGCTAGCCGCCCCAGCCATCATGACCATGAAGCTGACCACGAGCATGATGACAGCATCACTGCGATTCCGATTTCACTCCGACAGGCGTTTGATCCTCAATCGTTGATCCAGCGATTGCAGGCACTTGTACAAACTCAGAAAATCTACCGCATTAAAGGATTTGTGGACGTTCCCAACAAACCCATGCGGCTTGTGTTGCAGGGGGTTGGTCAGCGATTTGAAACCTTCTACGATCGCCGCTGGCATCCGGAAGATGTCCGTCAAACCCAGCTGGTCTTTATTGGGGAAGATCTGGATTCAGAGCAGGTGCGATCGTCCCTGATTTCCCCGTAGCCGCAACGGGTCTAGTGAGTCAACGCCGGTCAGACTTCAACATCCCCAACCCCCAACAACGCATCACTGACGAGACGATATCCTGCGGGGCAGCAAATGTACCGACCTGGATTACTCTGTTCTAGGGGCTGTCATCATTTAGAGCCTAAATCCTCATGCTGAAAGCGGTTCAGCCCCTAGCTAGTTTTACCAAGCGGACGCGGCAATGCTGATACCGCAAGGCTTTTGAGTTTAATTGATGACGCGCCCTAGTCCAGAGTATCTAAAAGAATTTCATACTCTTCCTGATTGACCAGCCCGTCGTTAAACGCCTCTTCTAACAAAACCCGAGGATCAGGATTGGCCGTAACGGTACCGGCTGGGGGTTGGACAGCAGAGCTTTCACTACTGCTGACGGTGGGGCGAGTGAGTAGCGATTGCGAGACGCTATTGTAATCCGTCCAGCGAACAACGCGCGGATCGCTTTGCCACTGACTGCGAGACACTGTAGTTGTCATTAACGGGAGAATTTCCCCATGGCGAGAACCGACAACCGCGATTTGAACAAAGGATAGGGTTGAGCTTTGACTAAACCGCTGATTGATGACCTCGGCAACCAGAGCTTCTGACTGACTCATGATCTCGTAGTAGGAGGTCTGCTCCGGAATAGGGACTTCTAAAAGGAGTTCCCTTTGCGCCCTGACAGGCATCGAGCTTGCGCCCAAAAGCGTAAACGTAGACGCTGCGATCGCCAAGCTTTGCAGGGCAAGCCAATGCCGAATTTGCCTAGGCTGAAAGGATGGTAGACAGGAAAAGAGTTGTTGAGAGCGCATCATTACTCACCACAAAACTGTTTTTCTCCCCTTTACCATAGCTTCCCAGAGCAGCGTTATCGAAAGTTAAAGCTGCCCAATGCGACAAACGGTTGCTTGGTCTTGCTTTAGCCATCAAGGCTAAACACTAAGGTGAACTCGGTTGCTTGGCGCACAGCCAGATGGCTTCGCCGTCGTGTTCCAAGGTCGCTGGCACCGGCTACAAAGTCGATGCGGGCCTGTTTTCTGAGACTCAAACCATGACATCGGCTAAAGCCTGACACAAGCGGCTATTTTCAAGTTTTGTCCGAACGGCAACACGAATGTAGCGATCGCCGAGTTCAGGAAAGCTTAAGCAGTCGCGCACTAGAATGTGATGCTGTTGCAGCAAATCATGCTGTATTTGAGAACCCGGACGGTCGACACGCAGGAGTAAGTAGTTGGCTTGACCGGGGAAAGGATAAATGCCAGGAATGTGAGCGAGGTCGGCTAACAACTGCGATCGCGCAGCGGTGACCCATAGCCAACTCGCCTGCTGGTAGGCGTGATCCTGCAGAACCACCTCACCCACTCGGGCTGCGAGAGTATTGACCGACCAGGGGTCGCGCCAGGTTTGCCAGTGCTGTAGTCGCTTGGGATGGGCGATCGCATAGCCCAAACGTAGCCCTGCGAGGCTGTAGAACTTGGTCAGCGATCGCAAAACCACTAAATTAGGCCACTGTTCAACCCCTGCAATTAAGCTTTGCTGGGATGCTGGCGGCAAAAAATCCATAAACGCCTCATCCACGACCACCAGCGCAAATTGCTCTAGTAGCGTTGCCAAAACCTCAAGGGGCATCATTAACCCAGTGGGATTATGAGGCGTATTGAGGAGCAAGCCACAGTGTTGCGGATCGTGACACAGGCTCTGGGCAATGGTTGCTAACCAATCAACATTGCCCGACTCAGCCGCCGTCAGCGATAATGGACAAGGCGTGATTAAGGCATCAAAAGCCACTAAAGCGCGCTGATAGTCGCCAAAGGCAGGTGTTACCAAATAAGTCGCTGGATAGTTGGCCAAGGCCCGCCCCGCCCATGTCAGCAGTTCAGCCGCACCATTCCCAGGAAGAACCCACTCGGGAGAAATAGTGTGATGGCGGGCAATGGCTGTTCTGAGCGAGTCATAGCGTGGGTTGGGATACTCTGTCAGCCGATGTAGATTGGCCTGGATAGCAGCAATGGCCGATGCTGGTGGCCCTAAAGGACTGATATTCGCAGAGAAATCCAATAAATCACAGGGGGAACAGCCAGCGATCGGAGCGGCCCAATCGCGGTTCCCCCCATGAACAGGACGAGTATTCAACAGCGTATCTTTCAACAGAGGTGTATCTAAAGCTTATTGAGCCACCATTTCTTTGAACTGCTTTCCGGCAGAAAAGGCAGGCACCTTAGTTGCAGGAATGAGCATCGTTTCACCGGTTTTGGGATTACGTCCTTCGCGCTCTTTGCGATCGCGACGCTCAAACGAGCCAAAACCCACTAGGGTGACCTTATCGCCCTCAGAAACCGTTTCCATGATGGCATCGATAGCAGCGGATAAAACGAGATCTGCTTGCTTCTTGGTTACCCCTGACTTCTCGGCAACCTTATCAACCAATTCACCTTTATTCATAACCTGCAAGTCTCCTTGTAGAAGAACGACGAGAATTAACAGAGTGCAAAACCTTGAAAAGATTCTCCTGGTGAAGAAGCGATCTTTTCAAAATCGCTGAAACCCCTGATCTCTCGAAATTTCACTGCCCTATTCTAAGGGCAAGTACCGGGATATGGATCGTTGAAAGCTTTAATTTATATAGATCGCGGCCTTTTTTACGAAACGTAACGGTGCCCAGGTTGCATCCACTCTAGATGGCAACTAAAAAAAACAGCTAAAGCCCTTAGTTCAAGAGGGTTTTAGCTGTTTTGTCGTAGTTTGTGACTCAGAGCGCTTTTAGACTAGCGATCGTTTGAACGGTTGATCAAATCTTGAACTTCCTCACTGGGGGTATAGCTATACCCATAGGTTGATTGATCAGAATCATCGAGAATTTCTGGTGTCAGCATCACAATCAACTCAAGACGCTCGTTGTCGCGTACGGTACTCCGGAAGAGTGCCCCTAACAGCGGCAGGTCACCCAGAATGGGAATCTTGGTCGTTGTGGTGCGATCGGTCTCTTGAATAATCCCTGTGAGCAAAAGCGTTTGCCCATCCCGTACCCGTATTTGCCCAGAGGATAGCTGTCGCTCAGCCAGTAACGTAATGGCGGCTCCACCCGAGTCAGGGACTGTAAAGGAACCGGTTGGAGCTGTGAGACTGGGAGCCACTGAGAGGGTCACGAAGCCATTGTCATCAATTTGGTTAACATTCACCAGAAGAACTAACCCAGCTGGCTCAGTCTCAACGTTGACGGTTCTAAGTACCCCACCAGTATCCAGCGTTTCAATGTCCACATCAACATCAGTCACCACCTCTTCCGTTAAGCTAACCGAGGCTTCTTGCCCTTCTTGAATGATCAGGGTCGGGTCGGTCAAAACTTTGCCATTCCCCTCTTGCACCGTTGCAAAAATCTGGAACAGGAAATCCTCAGCGAGGGTGTTAACCAGTCCACCCACTAGAGGCGCAGTGCCGATGGGCGGCACTGCGGGTATGCCAAGCGTGGTACCGCCAGGCTCTGTGCTGCCAAAGTTGATGACCCCAATGCCACCATCCTGAACCGTGCCAAAATCACCTGAGGCAAAGGAGAAACTCGTGCCGAAAGCATCGAGCGCATCTAAGTCGATATCAATGACCCTAACGTTGACGGCAACCTGCCGCTTCCGGAGATCGAGGCGAACCAGTTGAGCTGTGGCGAGTTCAACCAAATGGGGTTGGCCGACTAATGTGACCGAGTTCGTCCTTTCTTCCGCGACAACTTGTAAGCCTCGGAAAATCGGAGTGCTGTCGGCAAAGTCAACGCGATCAACATCTAGGACTTCTTCTGTGACGGTCTCAACCGTCGGTTCGCCAATCGCTTCATCAATTTCCTCAGGCGGAATGACACTCTGAACTTCACGCTCACGGCTCACGGCCCGTTCAGCCCCCAGACCTACCAGGAAGTTAGCGGCTTGGGGCGCATCAATCTGGTTCAATCGGAGACTCCGGACGATTAGGTTTTGGGCGGAGTTGGGCAGTCTGGGGGCAACGTAGATACTCCGACCTACCCGGTTTGCCTGTAACCCCGTGATGCGGAGAACACTGTTGAAAACTTCCTGTACTGATTCGTTTTCAATATCTAAGGTGACGGGTGGCCCGTCTGCTCCAGCATCGGCAGCGCCATCCTCAGTGCCTCCAGTACTGATAAATACGACATTCAAATCCGCTGCTCGAGCCAATAGCGTCAGCACTTCGCGGGCTGGGGCATTCCGTAACACTAGGCGAGGAACGCGCTCGGCGGTGCCGAGGTCAATTTCCCCAAAGTTGGGATTAGTTTCCGATACGGCAATATCACCCACGGGCGGGGCAACTGCCTGTGGTAAGAAGGGTGGGGCTTGCTGCACTTCAGGAGCAGGAATCGGGACGCCATCAATAACCACCTGGGGATTAGGAACCAAAACATCGGGTTCCGCATCGGTTTCAACTGGCCCTGTGGGTACTTCATCCGCTTCTGGAGCAGTCTCTTCAGCTTGAGCTACTTGAGGCCCAGGAATGGTTGCGATGTCAGTGGGCACTGGCGTGCTCGCTTGAGGGGTTGCGTCAGTTTGAGTCTCGACGTCAATAACGATGCCACCTTGCGCGGTTTCACCAATGGTGCCGAGGGGAATGCGATCGCTACCATCCACAACCAAGCGCACGCTATTCGCATCGAGCGTAACGAGCGAAACAGACGCAATGCCTGGAGCCGGATTTTCCTGAACAAATTCGGCTCCACTCGCGAGCTGTAGCTCTGTACGCACAATGTCGGCTCTCAGAGTGTTGCCTTGATTCACAGCAAAAACCTGAGGCACCTCACCCGCTTCAGTGCTTAAAACAATTTGAGCGCCATTATCAGTGGGAATAACTTGCACCCCAGTAATAATGGTCGCAGCTGCATACGCTGGTTGTGAAGCGAGTGCTATCAAGACTCCACTTGCTAAACAGCTTCCATATCCCAATAATCGTTTCACGGCTTACCCACTCCTTTGTCACAATCTATCCTGGTCAGGCAATTCCCATAGTCCAAATGGTGCTCAACTTAGTGCTATGGCGTTAGCAGTTACTCTTCGGCAGCTTCTTCCTCCTCATCAACTGCTGTTTCAGTCGGCACCTCTGGTGGCACTAGAGGATCTTCAAGGGGCACCAGCACTTCCATCGTGAAAGAGGTGTCTGTCCGACGATCAAGTCCAACTAAATCCACGAGTTCTTCGTCAGCTCCAGAGGGTGGATCGGACAGACTTTGCTCAAACTCGCGGATAACAATCAGCGGTTCCAGCCGCTCGACATTATTGAGAATGCCTTGTGCCTGATCAAACAATCCACGGAAAGAAACCTGGATGATTTGGCGTTCGAGTTTGCCATTCAGTTCCGAGCCAAACTCATCCCCGACGGGGGTGGGCAGACCAACCGGACTAAATTCCACCAGCTCAGCACGGTACAGCAACGTTTCTAGTAGCGGACTGGAGAGCACCCGATCTAACCGTTGCGAAATTGCCGCATCCCCAAAACCAGCCGCACTCAGCTCCTGGCGAAAACGAGAAAGGAAATAAAGCTCAAGCAGATCAAACTCGCTCGCTTGAGCAAACGGTGCCACTCTTTGACCCAAAGGTGTTTCACTATCAACGGCATCAACGAAAGACTGTAAATCCTCAATCGGAACTGGAGGCGTTAAAATCCCGTTGATTTGCTCACCGGTATAGCCCAGCGTCCCTAAAAGCTCGCGCACACCCGGAAAGAAAATTTCTTCGATACCGGCAGCACTATAGCCTTCAGCCGCTAGGGCAGCAGCAAAGCGCGATAAAAAGTCCTGACTCACAGCGACTTCAATGCCCTCACCTGAGCCTGCACTGACCAAAATATCTTGCAGAAACTCGACCATCGTAATGTCTACTTGAGCACTGGTGGCCCCACCGCTGGATAAAAATTGCCTAACCTCGGATAAGTTGGTGAGTGCGGTGTCGCTAACGACGGTGTTGCTGGCCTCAACTTGTTGATTACTATCCAGTAGGAGCGTATCCAAACTGGTTGGCGAACCGAGGAGCGCGTAAACAGCCTGTCTTTGCTGCAAGGCTTCTTCGAGCTCGGCCTTGACAGCTTCAATTTTTTTCAGTTCCTCTTCCTGATTGGCAAAAACTTCTCGCTGTTCCTCTACACGCTGCTGAATTTCGCTTTTCTCTGTTTGTACGTCTTGGACAACTTGAGTGAATAGGTAGGCAGCTCCCCCAATTCCCAGCAAAGCCAGTAGAATTCCCTGTACTTTGGGCGTTATCTCAACACCAAAGACCACAGGATAACTGGGGCCTTCGAACTCTTGAGCATCATCGATAGGAACAAAATCTTCACTGTAGGTCATGGGGTTTCTTCCGCTCCCGTGTCTTCCACTTCTACTGCTTCGACTTCTACTGCTTCAGCTTCTTCTGTGTTTAAGCCAGTGTCGCGAATAGCCCGAACGCGAGTTGCCAAGCCGACGGCTCCCTGAGTATTCAGCACCTCTAGAAGTTCAGAGGAGGGCACATCTGAGAAGTTGGCTTGAATCGTAAAGTCGATGGGGAGGACAGGATTACCCGCACTGGGACAGGTTGCTAACTGATAGTCGCTTTGAGCCACTGCCGAAGAAATCGTAACGCTCTCGCCCTGGAGTAGAGGCGATCGCTGCATGGTCAACAGCAAGTCGTTAATGTCATTAAAGGAGCAGGCTACACCCACCACATCGACGCCCCCTGGTGCCAGCGGTAAATCCTCACCCGCATCGGCTTCTTCACCGTCGCCTTCACCTGGCAGAACAGTGCCAGCGGTCTGTTGAATGGACGTGATTTGGACGCCTAATGGGGTGCGATCGCGAAGATCACGAAGCAACGCTGACCAAGGACGAATTTGATCAAACACGCGACCGTAGGCTTGAATTTCGGCTCTAACTAATTCCGTTTGCTGTCGGATCGTGTCTAATTGGGCCCGTTGCGCCTGCACTTCTGCCAACTCAGCATTCAGTCGTTCTTCTTCTGCTTCTAGCGCCGTGATTTGGCGTTGTAGCCAGAACCAGTAGCCACCGACTAAACCAAGCGCGAATATCCCTACCAATAACCCCAAAAATAGGGGCGTTTTATCGCCAGGTGCCGCCGCCGGACGGCTAGGGCCAGCCGCTTCAACGGGTCTTATTTCCCGATCTTTCAGGAAGTTAATGTCTAGGCCGTACATTGATTACACCTCCCTCAATCCCAGGCCAATTACTGTTGCCAACCCTGGACGTTGTTGAGGCGGAATCTCGTCATCGACCTCCAGTGACAACGCCGAAATCGGATCAATTTGGCTGACGGGCAAACTCAAACGTTGCGCAAAAAACTCGTCTAGCTGCCCGATTGCCGCCCCTGGCCCAGCCAACAAGAGCTGAGCGACTTCCATGTCCTCGGCTTGATTCAAATAGAAGTCAATTGATCGCCGTAACTCATCTGCCAGTTCGCCTAAGATGCGCAACATTGCGGCAGTTCCAGGACTTGAGCTTCCCCCTCCGCCAATCGGTTGGGGTGACCCCACGGTATCCATCGGCGTGGTTGGCACTGTCATACCCTGGAGCAAATCGGTATTGCGCGAAGGGGGTAGGTTCATAGCACGACTCAGGGCTCCTTGTATTTGTGAAGTCCCAATCGGAACGGCTCGCGAAAAATGAGGAATACCATCAACAACAAGCGAAATCTCTGTGCTTTCAAAACCAATATCGACAATTCCAGCCGCTTCTTGCGGTGTGAATTGTCGAAGCTGTTCACGAATTGTCCTTATGAGCGCAAAGCTACTGGTTTCTAGCACTGATAGATTAAGACCCGCCTGCTGAAACGTTTCGATGTAGGTGTCGGTTACTTCTTTCCGAACAGCAACCAGCAGGACTTGAACTTTTTCAATGCCATCTTCATCGACAAAGAAGCCTAATTTTTGATAATCCACATCGGCCTCTTCGCGTGGAAACGGCAGATAAAGACTGGCTTCTTGGTTCAATACCATTTCCCGAAGCTCGTTTTCGTCGAGCTCAGAAGGCACTGGAATTACCCGCGTAATGGCTCTTCCAGGAACGCCGGTCGTGGCATACTTGATTTTAAGTCGGCTTTCAGCCATCACAGTTTGAATGGCTTCAGCCATGGCTGGAGCATCCAGAATTTGCCCTTCTTGAAAAACACCTTCATCCAATTCAACCGAGGATAGCGTCTCTAACTTTAGCTTTTGCCCTTGTTTGCGTAGTCGAGCTACGTTAATCCGCTCAGGTGTAAGCTCAACACCCACACTCTGGCGCTTCGATGAGAATAGGGACTTAAGGATGCTTACCATCGTCTCTGCTTACACCTGCGTTTATAAAACGGAAGCAAGTAACGCCTGATCAAGAAAAATCTTGAAACACTAGCCTTACAAAAATTGTGCTAACGAATGGTACACAATTTAAGTCAGAATTGCCAGCACACTAGACAAGATACAAACTTTAAGGAAAAGCTGCTGATCCCGTATGCGATCGCAAGAGAAAATTGAAGTCATTCTGACTCTCTTGCCAACTTTTCAATGCTGGCAAGATTGCTCTTTTTGGAGCAACCAACAAACTGCGAACTTTCCTGTAGAGTATCGCTTTCGGAAAATTGATACAGCACCCCCTTAGGATGCATCTCATCCACACCCTAACGCTGAAGACTGATAGGATTATCGGCTTAACAAGCGTTTTTTGATCACCCTACCCCCTTCTCGTAAGAATCTACTTGATGCACTGATAATTGAGTGCTTTTAGGCTGATTCACCTGAGATGTTACACACAATTCCGAAAAGTGAACCAACTAATATGGAAAAAACTTGGAATTTAAGCCAAAAATCTCTTGATAAGTGCTGTTGAGCGCTGGTTAGACCCGTCAGCGACCTTGAGGTTCCGCCGGTTCGAGGGGCAAAAGTGCAGCTTCTCAGACGGGTAAACGGCCTATTTTGCTTTAGTCTTGATATCTATAGCTTTAGCTATTGAGGTCAGGACGCGGGGTATGCTGCCGATGCTCAGCGTCTAACCCAATGGTTTGCCGCCTCCCTGATGGATCTGGTGACGGCTATGGCGTGGGCTTGATGATGATTCGCTGCCCTCGTTGCCTAACGATTGCTGCCCTTCGTGAGTGCTTACAATGATTCCCCTGTCTCGCCTGTGGAAACGCTTCAGTCTATTCGTTGCGATCGGTGTGTTGCTCAGTTGGTTAATCAGTTGTGGTAATCCTGCGCCCACTAGCGATGCTGATGATGGCCTGCAGGAAGTCGAATTTTGGACAATGCAGTTACAGCCCGACTTCACGGATTACTTCAATACGCTAATAGCTGACTTTGAAGCGGCTAATCCGGACATTACCGTCCGTTGGGTGGATGTTCCCTGGGCTGACATGCAAAGCAAAATACTTACGGCTGTCTCTGCCGGTACTGCGCCCGATGTGGTGAACCTAAACCCTGACTTTGCTTCCCAATTAGCTGGCAAAAAGGCTTGGTTACCTCTCGATGAGTCGGTTTCTGCGGATGAGAAGGGAATCTACCTCGAAAAGATTTGGGGGGCAAGCACCCTAGAAGATACGAGCTTTGGCTTGCCCTGGTACTTGACGACGCGGATTGCTCTTTACAACACGGATATTTTTAATGCCGCTGGCGTGACAAGCCCCCCTCAAACCTATGCTGAGCTTGCCACCGTAGCGCAGCAAATCAAAGCAAGAACGGGGAAATATGCCTTTTTCATTTCATTTGTTCCGGAAGATGCAGCGGATGTGCTGCAATCTTTCGTTCAAATGGGCGTTAATTTGGTCAATGAGGATGGTAGCGCAGCGTTTGATACGCCAGAGGGTCGCGCTGTTTTCCAGTATTGGACGGATCTATTTCAGCAGGAACTTTTGCCCCGTGAAGTTTTAACGCAAGGCCATCGCCGTGCCGTAGAGCTGTATCAAGCTGGCGAAACGGCTATTTTGGCTGCGGGAGCAGAATTCCTGAGCACCATCGAGAAAAATGCCCCTGACATCGCCGCGACAACAGCCAGTGCGCCTCAAATTACTGGGGCTACGGGTAAAAAGAATGTGGCCGTCATGAATCTGGTGATTCCCCGCTCAACCGATGTTCCCGATGCGGCCTTAAAGTTTGCGCTCTATGTCACCAACGATGCTAACCAGCTATCCTTTGCTAAAGCCGCTAATGTCTTGCCATCAACGGTGTCAGCACTGGCAGACGGTTACTTTACCAATCCACCGGTCGATGCTGCACCCGTCACGCTGGCACGTTCTGTCAGTGCTGGGCAGATGCAAGATGCTGAGGTCTTGATTCCGGCAATGGAGGATGTCAAAACCTTACAAAAGGCAATTTATACGAACTTACAGGCCGCCATGCTGGGGCAGAAGACCGTTGAGGCAGCTGTGACTGATGCCGCCGCCGAATGGAATGCCCGTTAATCGGTTGTTTGCTCAAGACTTGGGGTAACGCTTATTCCCCTAGCCTCGACCATCCATGATTGAAAATCTCGCTCAAGACAAGGAATCCGGCTTTGATTCCACCACGGTCTCTGTCGCTGACCGTAGCTTTCCCTGGAAAAATGTTGTCAACGCAAAGCGTTGGTTGATGAGATAGATACTGACAATGGTTAAGACGACGCCAATCGTCTGGATGGTGCTTAATACCTCTCCCAGAAACAAATTACCGAAAAGGATGGCAAACACTGGGGTAAGGAAGGTTAACGCGACCAAACTGGTTAGGTTCCCCTGCGCAGCCAAGTAGAAGAATAGACCGTAAGCCAATGCACTCCCTAAAATAGTGGAATAGGCGATCGCCCCCCAACCAGAAATGCCTAAGCCCAACCATGGCGACGACTCTAGGCATAATGACAGAATTGCCAAGGGAATGCCGCCTAGAATCATGTGCCAGCCAGTTGCAACCACTGGATCAACATGTTGCGACACATATCGGATAAGGATCGTTCCCACGGCCATAGAGAGGGCTGCCATCAGCATCAACCACTCACCTTGGTCGAATAGCAGCTTTACAAGGGCCAAACTGTCTTCAGGAATTTCAGCCAACGTGAAATTGCCCTGAAAGAAACTCACGATCCATTCATCGGGCAATCCTAAGAGGCTAATCCCCATCAGACCAATCAACAGGCCTAGCCAACCGAACAGACCGACTTGCTCCTTAAACAGCCAACGGGCCATTAAAGCCACTGCCAAGGGCTGTGAGTCAATCATGACGGAACCCAAGCCAGCTCCCGTACGCACCAGCCCCTGAGCCAAAAAGCCTTGAAATAAAGTGCCATCGATCAGGGCAAACAGCAGAATCCACAGCCATCCTTGTCGGGTAACCTGCTGCTTGCGCCTCATCATCAATGCGACTAACAGCACCAAGATTCCTGCTGGCACGAGTCGCATCGTGGCAAGGAAGAAGGGCTCTGTTGCCGGAATGACCCCTTTCATCGCCACCATTGCCGTCCCCCATAGGAAAAAGGGGGCAATCATCAAGGGGGCTCTGAAGAGGGGTTTAACGGTAGGCAAATTAGCTTCCATGGACCTCAAGCTGACACAAATACAAACGACATCTCAGCCCGACCCGGAGCCCTAGCACTTTCCTAAGGTCAAGCACGGGTGCCTAAATCGCACCAAATGTAGTTCAAGTCTCTTTATAGTAAAGAATCTTGAAGCGCCTAACCAACTGAGGACGCGGTTTGTCAAAGCGGTGATTCGTTCAGCAGAGTACAATGGGGCATACGTTCAGACTAGAGCAGAATTGGCGACCCCTGCGGGCTCAGCTGCTGTCATTGAATCGTCGCTTAAACTTTTTACGTTTTTTACTTTGCCCGTTATGATTTGGCCGTTCAAATCACGCTTTCAGAAATCTATTGCTCGCATTGAAGTGACAGGGGCGATCGCGGGAAATACCCGCAAGCAGATTCTCGAAGCGATTGAAACCGTTATTGACAAGAAGTTTCCAGCCCTGTTGTTGCGTATCGATAGCCCTGGTGGCACCGTTGGTGACTCGCAGGAGATTTACAGTGCCCTTCTGCGCCTGCGCGACAAGATTCCCGTAGTTGCCAGTTTTGGCAATATTTCTGCTTCTGGAGGCGTCTATATTGGCATGGGCGCACAATATATTGTTGCCAATCCCGGTACGATCACCGGCAGTATTGGGGTCATCCTCCGGGGCAACAATCTGGAGCGCCTCCTCGAGAAGATCGGTGTTTCCTTCAAAGTTATTAAGTCTGGCCCCTATAAGGATATTTTGGCCTTCGACCGAGAATTAACGGATTCAGAAAAGAATATTCTGCAAGAGCTGATTGATGTGAGCTACGGCCAGTTTGTCAAAACTGTGGCCCAGGCACGCGGGCTCACGGAAGAAAAGGTCCGCAGTTTTGCTGACGGACGGATCTTCACGGGTGAGCAAGCTTTTGAGCTTGGCGTTGTGGATCGACTCGGAACGGAAGAAGATGCCCGGCGGTGGGCAGCTGAGCTGGCCGATCTCGATCCCGAAAAAGCTGAAATCGAAAAAATTGAACCTCGGAAGTCTGGATTACAGCGTTTTATTCCGGGTAGAAGCCAATCCCTGCTAGCACAGGTCGCGCCAGGAACAGCGACGAACCTCAAGACTGCTATTGATTGGCTCGATTTTGAACTCTCAACCGCTGGCCTACCTCTGTGGCTTTACCGACCGTAGCCTCCGGATACACTGTTAGCAAGCAAATGCTTGTCTGGCCTGGCAAGTTTTGCACCTCTATCGGAGGCGGTGCAAAACTTGTCGCAATTCAGGCGTTAAGAAGTCCCTATGCTGGGGCTTTTAGATTTCGAGCGTGCGGGTGGCTTGCTGATCAAAGCGATAACTAAAGGGCAAGCAACACAACACGGATGTGATTAAACACGCTTTTGATGATTTTGGTGTAACTGAAATGGAGGATATTAGTGTGGGTTGGCGCATTCAAGGGATTCGAGGAGCTACAACGGTTGCTAACAATGTCGCAAGTGAAATTTCACTCGCTGTCCACGAACTCCTAGACGTACTCGAGGATAAGAACCGATTGAGTCCAGAACACTTGATCAGCGTCACTTTTTCAGTTACCCAAGATTTGGATGCGATTTTCCCGGCAGCGGCAGCTCGCCAACGTCCGGGTTGGGACTCAGTTCCGCTATTAGATGTACAGCACATGTCGGTCAAGGGCAGTTTGCCGCGCTGTATTCGAGTCCTGATCCATGCTCAAATCCCTGTCCTACATCAGGACGTGTGTCACGTTTACCTGCGTCATGCGGAGAATCTTCGTCCTGACCTCAACCAGGAACCAATTTCAGTCTCATCTGGTTTGGAATAGGCCCCTAAAGGAACCGATAGGCTTGAACATCTGAGCGAATCAACCTCAAGAAGCTGTAGGGCAGGAAGAGTAAAAATCTTACTTGCTCAAGCTGAGAATCTCAGAACTTACTGACTCCTAGGGCGCGTCATCAATCAAACTCGAAAGCCTTGCGGTATCAGCATTGCCGCGCCCGCTTGGTAAAACTAGCTAGGGGCTGAACCGCTTTCAGCATGAGGATTCAGGCTCTGAATGATGATAGCCCCTAAGACTTTTCCGATTTCTGATCAGGCTTGTGGGAATGAAAACGAATGCCGACCAGTAGGTCGTAAACGAAACCAAAGAAGTCTTTGCCACCCTGTAGAATTCCGAGCGACTGAGGTGAGCCTTTAGAATCCAGCAGAGGCTTCATGACTTCGTAGGTTGGCTTATAGCGGTACCAGGGCACAGACGGCCATAGGTGATGAACCAGGTGATAATTTTGGCCCATGATCATCAGGTTCAGCAACGCACTGGGATAAACCCGTGCATTCTTCCAGCGATCGCGCGCTTCAAATGGACGATGGGGCAGGTAATCAAAGAACAAGCCGAGGGCGATTCCAACCACTAATGCGGGTGAAAACCAAAAGTTAAACAGATAGCCCAAAAATTCAAACCGAATCGCCGTGACGACTAGAACCGCTACGGCCAGGCGTGCAAAAAACCATTCCCACAATTCCTGATGCCGCCAGAGACGGCGACGGAAAAAGTAGATCTCGTGATAGAAGAAGCGGGCTGCGATTAACCACAGGGGGCCACCCGTCGAAACAAAATGATCGGGATCATTCTCCGGATCATTCACATGAGCATGATGCTGCAAATGTACACGGGTAAACACCGGAAAGGAGAAACCCAGGATGAGGGCGCTGCCGTGTCCCAAAATGGCATTTACCGTACGATCCCGGTGTGCCGCATTATGAGAAGCATCATGAATCACCGTTCCGGCAAGATGCAGGGATAACACGTTCATTGAGAAGACACACCAATCTATCCATCCCCAACAAAAATAACCCACCGTCGATGTTGATATCAGAGCTATGGAAGCGAGCAACATCAGCAGGTTAAGGCTCCAACCTCCATCGGCTTTTAAGAATTCGGAGGGTACCGTTTTGGGGATTGTCAGGGGCTGACCGGCCACCGACATACGCAAGACTCCTTAGGGATTCTGTCTTCGGTAGTATACGTTACTTAGTAGCAATAATAAAGTTTTATAACGCCATCTCAGATACGGTTCTGCTTGTTGTTGAGGGTGTTGTCCGAGCATTTACGTCTGGCTATCAACCATAAGCTCAGGTGAGCTGGGTACTTTTTGTCCACAGCTTGCGCCTGGGTTAAGTTAGCTCGAATGCTGAGCACTCGTCCCTCCTGCGCTTGTCGCGAAAGATGCCCTTGCCCTTGCGTGCCAGCCGAGGTTGGTAGCATGGAGGACTGCTGTCCAGCAAAATCGAGCCGATGCAGGCATAAGAAAGTTTTATTGAGTCGTCGTAGACCTATCCAAAATGAAATAGTTAAAAAGTACTTCCTGAGAATCGACGGGTGGTAGTTTATTGACCTGCTATGGCGTCATCGGTACCCTCCAAAGAGAAACACGCAAGCGGCTAAGCTTCCTTGCCCTTAGACCAGCATCCAATTGTTTTCATTGGTTCCCCGGTCGCATAAGCTTACTAACATCACTCTTCCTTCCTACCCCTGTAGAACTGCCATGCAACTCCGAAATACCTTGCGGCGCACCAAAATTGTGGCCACGATTGGACCGGCTACTCAGGAACCTGATGTGCTGCGATCGCTAATTGAGGCAGGGGCTACAACATTACGGCTCAATTTTTCCCATGGCACCCACGATGATCACCAGCGAAATGTGCGGTTGATTCGTCAATTGTCCTTTGAGCTCAATCAGCCCGTCGGCATTTTGCAGGATTTACAAGGCCCTAAGATTCGGTTGGGGCGCTTTGAGAATGGCTCGATTCATCTCAACAAAGGGGATGTGTTCACCCTGACCAGTCGTTCGGTGCCGGGATCGCAAGCGATTAGCTCGATTACCTATGAGCCGCTGGCGCGCGAGGTTCCTGTGGGCTCCACCATTTTGTTAGACGACGGCAAGGTGGAGATGGTGGTGGAATCGGTTAATCCAGATGAAGGTGACTTGCACTGCCGTGTCATCGTTGGTGGCGTGTTGTCCAACAACAAAGGGGTTAACTTTCCGGGCGTTTATCTCTCGATTAAGGCGTTGACTGACAAAGACCGGACGGATTTGAAGTTCGGCCTGAATCAGGGGGTTGACTGGGTGGCGCTGAGCTTCGTGCGTAATCCGCAGGATGTGTTGGAAATCAAAGAGCTGATCGCGAATGCCGGGAAACGGGTGCCCGTGATTGTCAAGATCGAAAAGCACGAAGCGATCGAGCAAATGGATGCCATCCTCTCTTTGTCCGATGGGGTGATGGTGGCTCGGGGCGATTTGGGCGTAGAGCTACCCGCCGAAGATGTCCCCATCCTGCAAAAACGTCTGATTGCCACGGCTAATCGCCTGGGTATTCCTGTGATTACGGCAACTCAAATGCTGGACAGTATGGCCAGTAACCCTCGTCCTACCCGAGCTGAAGTTTCCGACGTTGCCAACGCGATTCTGGATGGTACAGATGCAGTCATGCTTTCCAATGAGACGGCTGTCGGGAAGTATCCGGTCGAGTCTGTTGCGACCATGGCCCGTATCGCCCTACGAACCGAAAGAGAAAAGATGACCCATGAAGTTGAAGATGTCGTGGGGGCACCTCGTTCGATTCCCAATGCAATTAGTCAAGCTGTGGCTCGTATCGCTTCGCAGCTAAATGCCTCAGCCATTATGACGCTGACGAAGACGGGGGCAACGGCCCGGAATGTGTCCAAATTTCGCCCTGAGACCCCTATTCTGGCGGTCACCCCTCATGTGGAAGTTTCCCGTCAGGTGCAACTCGTTTGGGGGGTGCGCCCTCTCGTCGTGCTGGATTTTCCTTCCGCTAGTCAGACATTCCAATCCGCCATGAATGTAGCTCAGGAAAAAGGCTTTTTACGCGAGGGCGATTTGGTTGTGATGACAGCCGGCACGCTCCAAGGGGTGTCTGGCTCCACTGATCTTGTCAAGGTTGATATTGTGACGGCGGTGCTGGGGCATGGCATCGGCATTGGCGAGGGTTCTGTCAGTGGTCGGGCTCGTGTGGCGCAAACCGGTCTAGACGTGGTTAAGTTCAACCCAGGCGAGATTTTAGTGGTGCCTCGCACCAGTGCTGATTTCGTTGATGCAATTCGACGTGCAGGCGGCATCATCACTGAGGACGAAGACCCCACGGGCCATGCTGCCGTCATTGGGCTGCGATTAGGAATCCCAGTGATTGTGGGGATTCAGAATGCGACCGAAATTATTCGCGATGGGACTATTTTGACCCTGGATACACGTCGTGGCTTAGTCTATTCGGGCTCGTTAGGAGCTATCAAAGCTGAAACTGCCTTGGCGGTTTAGGGAGTAAGCGCGCAAGGGAGCAAGGGGTTGATGGATTGATGAGTGAGCGCGGACGTATTGAGTGTTGCATTGAACTCAATACGGGTATGTCCTGAAACAATTGGTTTTTGATGACAAACGGGCACTTACACCCCGATCGAGAACTTGCTTAGAACACGACCCCGTCCCCTTGTACCCTCCAACCTGTCCCCCATTTACCTCATTCAATTGAACTGCTCAGCACATTTGTACCCGAGTCGTCTGGTGCGTGTTGAGGCTGCCTGAGGTCTCTATCTATAAGGAACCGGCCTTCGAGGGTATCTTGTAGAAGCGGCGATGGTGGCGAGCAGTGGAGACTTATGGAACTAAAGCAATTAACCCTGATCAGTGGGAAGGGGGGTGTTGGTAAGACGACTGTCTCCTGCGCTAGAGCGATCGCCCTAGCCGAGCAACAGCTTGATGAAACAGTGCTTTTGCTATCAACCGATCCCGCTCACTCATTGGGCGATGTCCTTCTGCTGACTGTTGATGATGAGGTGCGATCGCACCCAGAAGTGGCTAACCTCAAGCTGCGTGCCCTGGATGCAGAAAGGCTGCTTCAGAGCTTCAAGACTCGCTACGGTCAGGTGTTAGAAACCCTGGTGGAGCGCGGTAGTTTTGTCGAAAATGATGACCTATCCCCCATTTGGGATATGGATTGGCCCGGCCTCAACGAGCTCATGGGATTGTTGGAAATCCAGCGTATTCTGCGCGAAGGCGAGGCGGATCGAGTGGTAGTTGATATGGCTCCGAGCGGCCATACGCTGAATCTGCTGGGCCTGATGGATTTTCTGGATACTTTTTTGGCGTCACTCCAGCTCTTCCAAGACAAGCATCGCTATTTGATTGAGACCTTATCCGGCAACTACGCGACCGATGAAGCAGATGATTTTTTAACTGAGATGACGGCAGACTTGACCGCTGGGCGATCGCAATTACAAGATGCTGCTCGTACAGCCTGTTGGGTCATTGCGATTCCCGAACCGTTAAGCCTTAAAGAAACTGAGCGCTTTGTTCAAGCCCTGGCCGATTTACAGATTCCTCTCGGCGGAATCGTTGTCAATCGGTTGACCGGCACGACGCTGCAAAAAAATTGTCTGCTGCAGTTTGATGCTATTGCTCCCACAATGCCCGTTCTAGGGCTTCCATTACAGACTGAAGAACCCGTTGGTCGCCAGGCTTTACAAGCCCTATTCGCACAATTGGCCGTGGCGACAGCCTGGAGCGATCGCGCTGAGGATGTTCCTGTACGTGCCTGGCCCGAGCCGATTGCTCCAGGCTTAGAGGATTTCATCAGGGTGGGTCGGCGGTTATTGATTCTGGGCGGTAAAGGCGGTGTGGGGAAAACGACCATGGCTGCAGCGATCGCGTCAGGAATGGCAGCGCGCCATCCAGAATCCACTGTACGCGTCATTTCCATTGACCCAGCTCACTCGCTAGGCGATGCCCTGGAGATGCCCTTGAGTCATGACATTACCCGCATCACATCTAATCTCACGGCTCAAGAAGTGGATGCCGATGTCGTGCTGGAGCAGTTCCGCGATGACTATTTGTGGGAACTGGCCGAGATGATGAGCGGGGAGAGTGGTGATACGGGTCTCCAGATTGCCTATGGGCCGGAAGGCTGGCGGCAGATTGTGGCGCAGGCGCTTCCCGGTATTGATGAGATGCTGTCCTTGATTACAGTTATTAAGCTGCTGGAGCAGGATAAGGAAACCCTGGTGGTTTTAGACACCGCTCCTACTGGACATCTCTTGCGGTTCTTAGAAATGCCGACTGCTCTAGGCGATTGGCTCGCATGGATTTTTAAGCTGTGGATTAAGTATCAGGATGTGGTGGGGCGTACCGATCTGATGACGCGTTTGCGATCGCTCCGCAAGCAGGTTATGCATGCGCAAAAATATCTAACAGACGCTACCTACACAGAATTTATTGGGGTTATTCAAAACCAATCCGCGATTGTGGCTGAAGCCCAGCGCCTCAATCAAACCCTCCAGGATATGGGGGTATTCCAGCGGTCTATCATTCACAACCGCTACGCAACCGATAAAGATCTACCCCCAACCGCATTTCCTTCACAACAGATCGTTCGTTTGCCCATTTTGCCAGCGCTGCCCCCCCGCACTCAGGTTGAAGGTGCGGCTCGACTCCTGTTCGATGATGGTGTGCAATAGCGGCTTCGACTTGCCCATTTTCCCCAGGCATTCTACGTTAAGGGTAAAGTTTTAAGAATCTGGGAGAAAAGATTGTGTGGACACCTAAAAGTGGTCTTTTTCTACTGTGCTCCTGTGTCGCAGCGATCGCGGCAGTGGGTTCAGTATTTGAGCTTTCTTCTGGACAACCGGATTGGGGGACTACTCCTACGAGCGTAGTCTTGGCTCTCAGCATTCCGCTCGTGGGGATTTTCTTCTATGCAGCGGTGCGCGACGCGCGAGCCAACATGTAGGGGTTGAAGCACACTGAGAAACCGGGTTGCTAGGGGCTGTCATCATTTAGAGCCTGAATCCTCATGCTGCAAGCGGTTCAGCCCCTAGCTAGTTTTACCAAGCGGGTGCGGCAATGCTGATACCGCAAGGCTTTCGAGTTTAATTGATAATGCGCCCTAGGAAAGCCGACACAATCACCAGCAACTTTGGAATGAGAAATCCGTTTTCTGGCTACGTTGAGGCCTAGAAAGGTAGTTTTTTCTTGCTGGCTTTTTCGCGATCGTAGTCGAGTTCCTTGAGCTTCTTCATAATACGGCCAAAGTACTCGCCCATATAGTCTTCGAGCGTTGTAATCTCTTGGGGATCAATATGGAAGGTCTCATAAACCTCATCCATCGGGGCTGTGATCGGCTCATCGCCCACAATGACTTCCGTAAACGCTAAGCGGTCGGCTAGATTCCAGCCCCACTGGAAAAAGGAAACACTCTTTTGAACGGCCTTCAGCAAGCCCAATGGCATGCGGGAAACGCGAGCGCTCTGCATCGTTTGGCGCTCACACAGTCGAACAATCTCATAAGCACCCCAAGCCCGCGTACCCGCCAAGGGGAAACTGTGGTTGATCGTGTCGGGATTGTCTAAACAGGCGATCGCAAAACGAGCAACATCCTGAGTATTCATAAAGGCGATGGGTGCCGAGCCGTCCATCACCCATATACCTTGCTTTTCCAAAATTGGTATGGCGTATTGCCCAATCAGTCCCTGTAAAAATCCACAGGGCTGAAGAATCGTGTACTGCAACCCAGATTCGGCCAAGTACTTCTCAACGCAGTGCTTGATATGCATCAGAGGCACTTCAGGGTATTTCTCAGAGCCTAGAATTGATAAGAAGACGAAGCGACTAATGCCTGCTTTCTTCGTTGCTTGAATGAGGTTAACTTTGCCGTCCCAATCAACTTTGTCGATCGCGTCCGTGGGCCGAGCAGTTGCTGCATCAATCACTGCATCAACGCCTTCCAGCGCAGGCGGTATGGTTTCGGGCTTACACAAATTGCCTCGAATCAACTTCACTCCCCACTCGCGGAGAAATGCTCCGCGCTGAAAGCTGCGGACTAGGCACTGCACCTCGTGACCTTCGTCCAGCGCTCGCCGAACAATTTGTCTACCCAGGGTGCCTGTCGCACCGACGACCAGAAGTTTCATGAAGAAGAGAAACAAAAGTTAACGTTCTTCTAACCATAGCAGATGAACCCCAGGTGTCTCACTCCGTTAACCTGGGGATCTTGCTAAGAACTATTCCTCGCCGCCTTGTAGACGTAGCATTAAAAAGCCGACGCCTAACCCCACCATTACCAGGCTAAAGACTAGAATGCCGGTACTCACAATCTCACTGCCCATATCAAGAAATCTCCTAACGCTGCTCGTTTTTAGTCAATAAAAAAGAGGATCTTCTTCGCAGTGATTATTCTACAGTTTCGGGGTAGCTCCCCAAAGTGTTGAGTTGTCGGCAATCGTCCACATTCTATGAATCACCCACTTGATCCACAGATTGGCAAAATTAACGATCGCCTCAAAGCCGCTCAGTTGGGCCTGAAGATCGAGCGACGGGGCGACAAATTGGCCCTCCGGGGAACCTTGCCGCCCCGTCCGGACAGCGATCGCCAACGCCCTCACCAGCAGCGTATTCCCCTCAAACTTCCAGCGAATAAGAATGGCCTGAAACAAGCCGAGCAAGAAGCCAAAGTCATTGCGGCCAAGCTTATTGAACAAACCTTTGATTGGCGCTCTTATCTCGTTAAGCGCGACCCAGTGCTGGGGAGCGACGTCCTGGCCGATAAAATAGCGGCTTTTGAAGCGCACTATCGGGCTGAAGGCGACGCGGATCCCGATAAGCATGCTGCGTCAGTGAAAACAACTTGGGATAAAGCCTACGCTCCCTATCTCAAAAAACTGCAGGACTTGAGCGAGCAGCGCCCCACTCTCAGTTTGCCAGAGGCAATTGTTGCCACGGTCAAAAGTACCCGTCCCCATTCCCGTAGCCGCCAGGTTTGCTGCACGGCCCTGGGGGCTTTTGCTAATTTTCTTGATCTCGAACTCGCCGTTGACCTTAAAACCCTCTGGGGCAAATACGGTTCTAGCCGTACTCAGGCCCGCACACTCCCGACCGATACAGATATCGTGACGGCATTTGAAAAAATTCCCAACCGGGCTTGGCAATGTGTTTACGGCATCATGGCGGTTTATGGCTTACGGAATCATGAAGTCTTCTTTTGCGATTACAGTGCTCTGACGAGTGGCGATCCAGAGGCTGCCATTACTGTGCTAGAAACCACCAAGACAGGTACTCACGACGTTTGGCCTTTTCCGCCCCAGTGGATTGAGCACTTTGACCTCCGGGATGTGGTTTTGCCGGATCTAGAAACAGATTTACAGCGGACGACTCTCCAGCGCCTGGGGCAACAGGTCACGCTCCAGTTCCGGCGCTATGGTATCCCGTTTGCTCCCTATGACCTGCGCCATGCTTGGGCTGTCCGTACAATTTTGATGGGCTTACCGGATACGGTGGCAGCCCGGATGATGGGCCACTCGGTTGCCATTCATAACCGCACCTACCATCGCTGGATTACCCGTCGCGATCAGCGGCAAGCAGTACAAGCGGCGCTTCAATCAGCATCACCGTAGCGCAATAGCCATCATTGATTGTCTCAATTCTTCACACGGGCTGCAATGCCTCTCCACATATGGCGTTAAGCAGAATCGTGAACGCTTAATATGGTGTCTGATAGAACAAATGCATCTGTCGGATCACCATATACATGGCATAGATTAGAAAAAGATATCGCTTTAGCCATCGAGGTTAAGACATCGTCAATCATTCTGATGTTCGGTGCCTAACCCAATAGCTTGCCGTCCTTTCCTAGCGGAACTGGTGACGGTTGCAACGCTGCTACGCCTAGCTGTCTCCTCCCCTTAGGCACCCGTTATGGAACAGTTCACCCGGCACGAAACCATTGTTCTAACGCGCACTAGCCCCGGTCGCCTTGCCTACTTGGCTCGAACAGGGGTAGTGGTACCGACCTTGAATCAAGCTGATCCAGCCCATCACCCCATTTATTCCTGGGAGCAGATTCTAGAACTCAGAGCTATTCAAAACCTACGTCGTCAGGTTTCTTTACAGACTATTCGCA
This sequence comes from Cyanobacteria bacterium J06638_28, assembly GCA_039819045.1. Taxonomy (GTDB): domain Bacteria; phylum Cyanobacteriota; class Cyanobacteriia; order Phormidesmidales; family Phormidesmidaceae; genus SIO1E4. The sequence goes on along the minus strand of JBCBSR010000002.1, from coordinate 24,350 downwards.
AAATACTGACCTTTTTGCAAGGCAACAGTGGCGATCGCTGTTTGCACAATAAACAGTTGCTGGTTGATGATGGAACCGTGGATTGGGTGATGACAACGCCAGAAGCACAGCCGCAGATTGTCCGAGTCGCGGATCGAGGCGATCGCAATGTAGGGCAGCTGGAGCTCATGATCTCGCCTTCCCGCAATGATTTGGCTTATGAAGTTTGGGAAACCGCTCGTCGGTCTAACGTGATTGACTTTGAAAGTTTTCGTCAACGAACCTCGGAGCACTTTCCGCCCAAGTGTTAAGGGGAAATCTTCGCTTCGGTCGAATGATGTGGGGGTGGGCGTAGGGGAGTAATGGGGCTAAGGAAACGGGATACATTAACCCGCATCGCGGTCTGAACGAGCGGGCTCAATGGTGCAGTAGCGCACCCGATTCGTGTCTGGGTCAACTGTCAACCAGCCCTGTTGCGTCAATTGTTCAATGGCTTGCATCACTTCCTCTGAGCTGTAGTCGCTTTGCTCTAATAGTATGGCCACCTCTACAGGACCTTGGCGTAGTACTCGGGTCAAGAGTCGTCGTTCAAGATTGGGAAAATCCAGCAAATTCAGCAGCGGGCGCTTGCGCGATCGTCCCAAATTCCCCTTGCGGTTAGTCTTATCAGTATTGGTGGTGGTGGTTTGAAAGAGATCCTCTAACTGCTGCGTGATGCCCGTGATGGCCATCGTCAGCTCATGAGCGGGGTAATGCAAGCAAAACACCCCACTACTGGCCAGTCGAATCATTGCTTCCGTCAGATGGAGGATGCCAATAACAGGGTGCTGATAGGTGAGTTCTATTTTGCGCTTGATCCCACTGGCGTCCACTTCTGGTAGCACCAATGTCGGTATCATGCAGACTTTAGCTGTGGATAGCCGTTCGAGTACATCCAAAATGACCGCCGTTCGCTGGAAATCGTAGGTATCGAGCTGCATCATCACCATGGCCACATCGGCGATGGACAGCCCCATCAGGTTGTCGTCAGTTAAATCGGGTTGATTGTCAATCAGCAAATAATCCAGCTTGCGATGTTGGCAAAGTTTACCGAGTGCCTGGCGCACATCAGTGTGCTCGTAGCGCTTCTGTAGGGAGGTGAGGTAATCTGCCCCCGATGCAAACTGCCCTACCATCAGGGGTAAATAGATACCTGCAGATGATGACTCCAGCGGTGTGTCATATCGCTGCACCTCGGATGCCAGTACTTTCGTTGCGTTGGCCTGGAGACTCAACCACCAGTAAGTGTCTAAGTCTTCCTCTACCAAAAACTCATCGAGGCCAAATAAGGTTCGTAAGCCGCCACTCCGGGAGTCGGTGTCGAGGAGGCCAACGCGATATCCACGCTGCACTAGCATCACGGCAATATTGGCTACCAAGTGAGAGCAGCCAATGCCATGACGGCATGCTTGGAGGACAACAATCCTGGACATAGATTTAAGTGGCCATGCCGGCGGCAAGCATTGCAGAAACCCTTGCCATAGAGAACTCTGCGAGTGTGAGAACCACACCATATATCCTGATTCCCTTGCCGGAATTCCTAAGCAGAGCATCAACATCTAACTACTGCGGACAGCAACAATTTGTTGATATCAGGAGAATGATGGCTTCAGTGTAGCCCTATCTTGCCCATTCTCTATCGAAGAGATTGCAGTCTGTTGCTTATCGACGGCGTTCTTGCAATTTGTGATAGACAGCCTTGATATCCACATCGTGATGAGCCATGGCAACGAGTGCGTGATAGAACAAATCAGCAACTTCACCCGCGATCGCATTGCCGTCATCGTCCTTACAAGCCATCACCACTTCCGCAGCCTCTTCACCAATCTTTTTAAGGATTTTGTTGTCTCCGCCAGCGAAGAGTTGGTTGGTATATGACTCAGTTTTGGGATGCCGTTGGCGATCGCGAATAACGGCGAACACCTGTGAGAGCGTGTCCGCAGGCGGGGGGACGACTTGTCCGTCAATTTGATGAAAACAACTGCGTTCGCCCTTATGACAGGCAATATCGCCCAGTTGCTCGACGGTAACCAGGAGGGCATCGCTGTCGCAGTCATAACGAATGGTTTGTACCTTTTGCAAATGCCCAGACGTTGCCCCCTTATGCCAAAACTCCTGGCGTGATCGACTCCAAAACCAAGTTTCACCCGTTGCTAGCGTCTTGCTCAGGGATGCCGCATTCATCCAAGCCATCATGAGGACGGTTCCATCCAGATGATCCTGCACAATGGCAGGAATCAGCCCTTGTTCGTTGTACTTAATTTGGCCGAGGGGAACGGTAGTCTCGGAAAAAGTCATGGGCGATCGCTGCCGTAGAACGTTATCTCCCTATTATTGCTGCTTAGGGAACTGGTTGTAGCGGAGAAAAACTGGTTGGGTAGGGAGCCAGGAGTCAGAAGATCCCTTACTGTCTTCTGGCGCCTAAATTCTGTCTCCTGACTCCTGGCTTCTAAATTCGGGGCTCACCAAAATGTTGCGTCTCAGAGTAAACCCTTTCTAAACACACTTCGACTCCAAGGCATAAACCGGCTGAGGTGTCGATTTTCCTTTTAACGCCAGGTCACCCAAAAAGCGGGTCGGAAAACTTCCTTGAAGGTGCTGATCCATCGTGTGGGTCATCCAGATTTCATTCTCGCCAGCACGACTCATGAGGCGCGCTGCCGTATTCACCGTGTCGCCCAAAACATTAAACTCACGTCGGCCCCGCCGCTCCCCGATTTCCGCCGCAAATACTGACCCATAGGTCAGACCAATGCGACAGGTGATACGAATTGGCTTGCCTTTTACAATCGGTGGCTGAATTGACTCGACTAAAGCCCGGACTGAACTCATGGCTTCGGCGGCTCGAAGCGGATCGCTGGGATCAGGGTTCAAGACGCCAAAGTGAATCAGCATTTCTGACCCGATGGAGTGATATGTCACCTTTTGCAGAATCCCGCCCTTTAGTTCAACAACGCCATTGATGAGGGAAAAAGCATCGGAAAAACAAGCCACGAGTTGATTGGTTTCGTCAGGTAGCGTATCATCAACCGACTCTGGTAGGCCAATCAGATTGACGAAGGCAACTGCAATTGTCGGAAAGGCCGGTGGAATGCGTCGTTCGGAGGCCGTTTCAACGATGAGCTGTAAAACGGAGCGCGGCATGTAGCTTGCCAAAGGCTCCACCATGCCGATCGCTGACTTGATTTCACTCAGAAGCCCTGAAACACTGCGATCAAACAGCATAGGGGATGAGCTTCGCCGCCGGGCAACGGTGATCTCATATTCGCCCAATTCCTCTGGAGTGAAATCATCGATCACGAGCCAATGATTGTCTTGGGTAGGAGCCCGCTGAATGCGATCGCCCAATTTGGCATGAACCTGCTGCGTCAAAGCAACCTGGCCGATGCTACCGGCTCCTTCGGCCTGCTTCGCCACCGTGACAGCCCGCCCCAGCAGCACATGGGCCATGCGCTGAGGGTTCCCAATATCGGCCTTGACGAAGTGCCCTGCATGGATACCCACGCGCATCTTGAGCGACAGTTCGCCATGATTCGTCATGATGCGCTGAAAAGGACGCATAGCCCGCTGCATACGGAGGCCGGTATGAATCGCCTGGACGATATCACGACCCGCATCCCCAGTCGTAAACTGTACGAGAAGCGCATCCCCCGTAAACTCCAGCAAGTTACCGCTGGACTTACTGATAATGCCAATCATTTCGGAGAAATAGTTGTTGAGCAGCTTCAAGAGCAACTCGGCACCTTCGCGGCCCTCAGCCGCACGAGCCTCTAACAGGGGGGTGAATCCAGCCAGATCAGTAAAGAGAAGGGCTCCCTCTTGCCAAAGGTAGCGAGGCTGTCCTGGTTGCGGTGGCTTTTCGTAAACATCGCGTGGAACGTAATCAATCAAAATGTGCTGTAGTGTCCGCAGATGCTCAAAAACCGCCATGAGGGTTTTCGGCGAGGGATTGATCCAAGCAGCTGCGTATAAGTCAGGAGGCAACAACCAACGCAGTTGCCGTTCAATTCCACTTAACGCATTCGTAGATGGATCCGACACCGCGCAGACCAGTTGAGCACACATTCCTAGAGTTCCTCAAGGCTAGCAAAGTTTACACAGGTAATGACGACTTATCCGGTTACCTAAGGAAGTTAGACGGCTCTTCATCGCGACTCGCATCAATTGCTATTTATGCTTCAGTCACATTCAGATTGGCGGTTTTTACCTTTGGCGAAACGATAGTTTCCTGATTGGATGGAGGGACGGTTAACTGATCTCTAGAGAGCGAATGTCTTCAACGAACATAAGGGGTCAATAGGGTTGCGCCTATTCGTTCGACTCATCCTCACAATCTATGTTTGTTCATTTAACCTATTTGCTTCAAGGCTGACAAACCTCTAGAGGAAGATTTCCGCAGAGGTTATGAGGGGTTTCTCCCTCCGCCCCACCTTAGCTGAATTTTCGGGGACAATCGTAACCTCAAGGATAACTAGCCAGATTTCATAAAAACTTATATCGCTCTCAGACTCTTTAAGAACTCTCTTGGTATGTTGGGCAAAATTTTCGACATCCGCATTGTCGATCCTACAAAGTTTGTAAACTATGCTGCACCTTGATCGCTTGCACATTGAAGTAACCAACGTTTGCAACTTCAAGTGTGAGTTTTGTCCTGACGCGATTATGGCGCGGCGACGTGGACATATGGATTTAGCCCTCTTAGAACACGTCTTGCAAACAGTGGCGGATGAAAATCTGGCGCACATCGTGACGTTTCACCTGATGGGGGAACCGCTCATTTATCCCCACATTTTTGAGGGGATTCAGATGGCCGTAGCGCGATCGCTGCGTCTACATTTGACGACAAATGGAAGCACTTTTCATCTATTTCCAGCGCAAATTGAGCGACTCGTCCAATCCAGGATTCCGAAGGTCACCATTTCGCTTCAAACACCGGATCCACAGACCTTTCGATTACGCGGTGCGCCCCCTCGATTGCAGCCCACGGCCTACTTTGAGGGGATTACCCGTTACGTACAGGCCAATTTGCGTGATTCAACTTCACCCACACGCATTCATATCAAGTTTTTGGATACGACTCCTCATCCTTTTCTAGTGCCTCACAAGCCCATGACAGTTGTGGAGGGCAAAGCACAGATGCAGCAGGAACTCATGAATTGGGCGCAACAGCTCCTTGAAGGTATCCCTGATGCCCCCGATGAGGCCACCATGGCCGCCGCGATCGCCCGTCATCGTCCGGGACGTTGGCAAGTGATTCCCCTGCATCCCAAGCTGGCGCTGGAAACGTTTCCCCTCGACAGTTGGGGCAACGTGGAAGCTGATGAAACTATCCCAGCTCAATTTGGCTATTGTAATGGCGCTTCGCAACAGGCCGGCATTCTTTATGACGGAACTGTGGTGCCCTGCTGCAAGGATTATGAAGGGCAGATTCCCCTCGGCAACGTGAACCAGCAGCCCTTGAATGAGATTTTGGCTGGGTCGCTAGCCTGTGCGCTCCGTCAGAGCTTTAATCAGCTGCGCGTCAACCATCCCGTCTGCCAACGGTGTATTGGGGCCGATACGCCCGCTAAAGCTGTCCTGCGTCAGGCTGGTTCGGTCGCGTATTTCAAACTTTATAGCCCCGTGATGAAACGACTGAATCCCCAGTGGGGTGAGGTTTAATACTTTCAATTGTTGGCACAATTTACAAGCTGATGGGCCTGAAGCCTTCGCCACGTCTCAGAACCGAAAAGTCTTCGGCATCGAGTTCTACGGGCGTACCGGAGCGAATTAATTCAGCGAAATCTTCATTGGGCACCATGATGCACAGGGCGTAGAGTCGGCTCGGGCCTGTATTCTCAATGCCGTGAATACCGTTAGGGGGGACTAGGACACTGTCGCCAGCTTGAATCGGCACCGTTTTGCCATCACAGGTTACGAGCCCTTGTCCCTTGAGAACAAAAAACATTTCAACCGCGATCTGGTGACGATTCGGTGGAGTTTTGCCGCCGATGTCAAATATCTCAACACAGTAGGTCAAGGACATGTTTGCGACCTTGGGGTCAAACACAAGCGCCAGGCGATTCGTATCGTGGGGACTGATGCGAAATGCCTGATAGTCCAGCGGCGATTTAATCACCGGCAACACGCAACTGGTTGGAATATCACAGGTGGCAGGCTTCATTAAGGGCGGCTTCCTATGGAGCGATTTTTAAAAGATGTACTCTAAGATCGACCCCCGTGTTGGGTAGTCAACTCCTTCATAACAAAGTGGTTAGGCTGTCAGCGTAGCTCGTGCAACATTCTTTATGTTCCTAGTCAAGATCTCAAGGTGATGCGCAACCTCTCGTAAATTGACTGAGCTATGAGGCCAGAATGGTTGTTACAGTTAGGAGCAAGCTCAAGCTCTAATGAGCTGGTTGTTTACAAGCTTGCAGACAACTCCAACTTGATTGCGCAGTGCCAATTCATATGACGCCGATCCTGGTCAATCACTCAGACGCTGAAATTTGTCAACTGCTCTGCCAGGAGCTGACTGCCGCAGGATATGTCGTTAGCCTTACAGAGGAAAAGCCCGCAGCCGTCGATTTTGACAAAATCCTACAGCCGACGCTGCTAATTAGCGAATGGAATCCACAAGATAGCAGCTGGAATTCATCTGAGTGGCAGGCACGCAAGGCTAATCCGGCAGGGCCTTTTATTTTTCATGTTGGGTTGACACCGCCTGGTGTCTCGGCACAGTATACGACCGCTTTGAATTGTGGCGTCGATGATGTTCTCACTACGCCAATCAACCTCGAAGAGCTACAGGCAAGAGTATGGGCCGGTATTCGCGTTCTGAAGTTAAGACAAGAACTCTGGGAACAACGGCAGTTACTGGAAACCGAGTTATCGGAAGCTGAAGCCTATGTCCGCTCGCTCTTGCCCGATGACCTTACCGAAAAAATTCCCATCACGGCCAGGTTCATTCCTTCGCGGTTATTGGGCGGCGACTGCTACGACTACTACTGGCTCGATCCTGACTATCTGGCCATTTATCTGCTAGATGTTTCGGGACATGGATTAGGATCGGCTTTGCTGTCCACTTCTGTATTGAACGTACTGCGCTCACAGTCGCTACCAAACGTTAATTTCTATCGTCCGGAAAAGGTTCTCGACGCGCTGAATGAAACCTTTCAAATGAACGATCAGAATGAAAAGTATTTCACTATCTGGTATGGCGTGTATAACCGTGCCAATCGACAACTCTTATACGCCAGCGCCGGACATCCCCCGGCAGTTCTGGTTACAACCCATGTCAATCAAACGCAAACAATCGAGCCTCTGAAGACCTCTGGTCTGCCGGTCGGCATGTTGCCAGATACCAAATATCGGTGGCAAAGATGCCATATTCCTGCCAGCAGCCGCCTCTATCTCTTCAGTGATGGGGTCTATGAGATCCAGCAATCCGATAGTTCCATCATGGGATTGGATGACTTTATCGACATTCTGGCGCAACACACTGCTGATAAAGACATTGACGAAATTTTGCACCAAGTTAGTGCTCGGACTCAGAGCCGAACATTTTCTGATGATCTCTCGCTCTTAGAGGTCTCGTTAGAGTAAGCCGACATATCGCTTACAGCAAGCGAATGGACAAAGCATTTAGTGCTTAAATGCTTTGGTCTGTCGGGCGATCGCTCAACACGCTATGCCAAATGGGCGAAACTTGGGTCTATCGATGCATTTCTCTTGCCAAGGGATTTATGCACACAGTGGGCTAAGTGTCCCTGCGGGCAACCCAGCCACCTTAGACAAGACTCACCGGTCTGCCAGAAGATGACTTCGCGGGGCAATTTTAAGCGTTGGACGTATTTAGCAGCTTTTGTTCAAAGGCAGCTCGATTAGGCAGCACTTCGAACACGCGATCCATACTGGTCAATTCAAACAACATCCGCACCTGATCGTTAATAGAGCAAACATACATCGTCTTTTTAGACGCCCGAATCTTTTTCAGCACAACGACTAAAATCCCAAGACCAGAGCTGTCAACAAATGTGATGTCTTTTAAGTCAATCAAAATGGTGTCTGCCCCTTGGTCGAGTGCATTATCCACTTGCTGACGAAATGACTCAGCTTGCGTACTGTCTAGGATGCCAGCGGGTTCAAGAATCTTGACGTTGGGGTTCATAAATACCTCTCTATTTAGCAGATGAATCCGTCTATTAAGTGATTTACTCGAATTGACGGATTTACGGGGGACTACTTAAGTGAAAGATTCCCCTTTCGGGGTCAAAATATACGACTTTGCAGTGTCGATGTCGATTCCTTATAAGTTCCCAATTAACCTCACGGCTAATTGCCCCTGTTGCAGGGAGGAGGAGCCTTCAAAGCCGGTAGCAAAAAGCGGCCCTAGGTGAGACGTCAATGGTTGCCCCCCTTGTTCGAGCGCTCTCAATAAGGGGAACCGACCTAACAGTAAGGGCTTTAGACGGGGCCAATCGAAGTAGACAACAGCGTTATCCGATGCCTCTATAGACTCTGCCAGAGTGGCAAAGACAGGCTGGGTGATCAACGAGGCGGCATCGGTCATTTGGATGGCCTGCTGCAAGGCTGCGAGGGACGTGGCAAAGACTTCATAGCCCCTAATGGTGGTATGCACACCAATCACCTGTGTGCTGAGACGAGCAACCTCGTCAGGGTTGCCCAATTCCAAGGATAGTTTAGTCCAAACGGTAATATCTTGTTCCGCTAGCGCGACATGACTCACCGTTATTCCCTGTTCCTGGACAAGATCATCCCAAGGTTTTAGGGGAGGCGCATCCACCACCCGTGTTGCCAGGAGCCATGTGGGAACTTGCGCCGACACCAAGCCCAACGCATATTCACCCTCAACGTTTTGCCAAAGTTCAGGTGCAGTAACAATTCCTGGTAACGCTAATGTCTGTGCAAAGGCCGTTAGCGATCGCCCCACAATACTGTAGGCTCCAATATTCGCGTCAGTCTCTGCAAGTGCCGTCGCAAGGTGTTGCCCCGCGACAACAGCCAGGGTTTCTGGCGGCAAAAAGGTTAGCGCTTGAGGCCACGATGGCGCTGCTGAGGGCGTTTGAGTTCGTAGCGGGAAGGTTGTGCCCGGAGCAGCCGCGATCGCCGTATCAATGAGCAGTCCTGTCTCGGCGGCTTTGAACGAGGCAAAGACATGATTGGCGCGATAGCCATCGGTTTCAGAGGGGAGAGCAATCCCGGAGGGTGCTAAGCCGAGCCACGGCAATAGGGTAGGTAAATTACCGTAAACCCAGCCAATCCGTCGAGGCGGCAAATTCTGAATGGCTTCGCGATAGGTCGCTTCTTTAGCCAGGCTGACATCAGGCGCTTGAAAGGTATTAATCGCTTGCCGTAGAACTTGAGGATGATTGGCCAGCAGAACGAAGCGATCAGCTACTACAGCAGACGCTAACGTGTTGATGCCATTCGTCGTTTTAGTACCAGACAGCTCCAAAGCGGTGGTCAGGGGTGCTTGATCATAAATCAAGGAAATTCCAGAGATACCCTCAAAGACTAAGGTCTTTCCCGAAATCGCTCGCTTTTGCCATAACAGGTGAATCGCTTCGCGGGCTTGCTCTCCGTCCCGACAACTTAGAACAGCCAGATACCCCGATTGCTGACCGTTCCCAGAATCATGGTCGATGTCGATTTGGGTGACCGCTAGCGTCAACTCATCCCCGAGCCAGGGTTGTAAATCGGTGTCGTAGTTCCAACCTAGCCAGCGTTCAAAGCCATCTTTTAAGGATTGCCATTCTTCCCTGGCCTGAAATCGCTGACCGGGAGCCGTCAAAAGCTGCCTGAGGGACCAAAGCCGATCAGGACGCACCAAGAAAGACACCATCAAAGGCGACTGCCGGGGCACAAACTGAGCAGCGGTGGGAACCGATTGTCCCCCTTTAATGAGTAAAGATCGAGGGCTATTTGCCGTCAAACCCCAAAAGCCAGCGATCCCCATGACGAACAATACAGCTGCCACAGCAGCGATCGCTGAAAAGAAAGTTCGAGATTTCATACGGCGTTGTCTATCCTGCAAAGGAGTCTCAACAGGCAGTACGCAAACACGTTAAGCCCGTGAATAGTTTATTACTCCGAGGGTTATCTCTCCCTTTTCTTTAGGAAGTGGAACAGATGAAACCTACCGACAGGCAATATCAAGCCGCTAACCTTCTAAATAGTTGCGCCACACCGCCACCAACTTGCCCTGTATTTGAACCTGCTCAGCCGGAAACTCTTGTACTGGATAATTCGGATTGGCAGGCTTTAGCTGAATACAGTCTTGCAGACGGTGAAAATACTTTAGGGTGGTGCTGTCTTCTACGAGCGCAGCCACGATAGTGCCTTCCCGAACGTTTTGAGGATCCTGCACGGGACGCATGATGACGATATCGCCTTCGTTAATCATCGCCTCGATCATGCTATCGCCTTGAACTCGCAGGGCGTAATCACCTGTCTTTAAAGGCAATCCGGCAAAATCCAAGCGTTCTACAGTGTCATCGGTGAAGGCTGTACTCACATAACCAGCAGCAATCACGCCACGAATAGGAACGCCCCGATTGGGTTGCAGAATACGAATCGTCCGCGCTTGCCCTTCCGTCCAATCGATGTACTGCTTTTTCCGCAGGTGATCTAAGCGACTCTGGATAGGTGCGGGCGACTTGAGCCCCATCGCCCGCATCATTTGGCGAATCGAAGGCGAATGCTGGTTGTCGCGGATATACTCAACCAACCAGTCGTACAGTTCTTGCTGGGCATCGGTGAGGGCTTCCATTAGGGCGACTCCTGGAACTGCTGAATCCTATCAGAACAAGCGTACCAACTTTGTTTGAGGTTGTCTAGTCCCTTCTAAAAAGTTTGTACTACTTAGAGTCTGTACTACTGAACGCTTAACATTGCATCGGTTGATGATGAAGCAAAGGGGCTTATCCTAGGTTATTTCAGCCCCATTTGCACTCGCCAGAGCCCCGCATAAATACCCTGCCGCTCAAGTAGGGCTTCATGGGTACCCCATTCCGCTAACTGCCCTTTTTCCATGACATAAATCGCATCCGCATTGCGAATGGTAGATAGACGATGGGCGATCGCAATCGTGGTGCGATTCTGGGTGATTTTGTCCAGCGATCGCTGAATTGCAGCCTCAGTTTCATTGTCCACGGCAGAGGTAGCCTCATCCAGAATCAGAATAGGTGGATTTTTGAGCACTGCCCGAGCGATCGCCAGACGCTGACGCTGTCCACCCGAGAGCTTTTGGCCCCGTTCGCCCACAAGGGTGTGATAGCCCTGAGGTAGCGCCATGATAAAGTCATGGGCTTCAGCGATGCGAGCGGCTGCTTCAATGGCTGACGGTGTGGCCTCAAACGTGCCGTAGGCAATGTTTGCCGCCACGGTTCCATGGAATAGAAATACATCCTGACTGACCAGTCCCACCGCTTGCCGCAAGTCTTGCGGGGCCAGTTCGCGGACATCAATGCCATCGACGGTAATGCGCCCCCTATTCACTTCATAAAATCGCAAGAGCAATTTAACCAGCGTGCTTTTGCCAGACCCCGTTGAACCGACTACCGCTACGGTATGACCAGCCGGTACCTTGAGCGTCAAATGTTCGATGACAGGCGTATGGGTACCGTAGGCAAACGTCACATCTTCAAAGCGGATATCCCCCTGTACATTGCTGACGGGCAACCGGCGCTGTCCCGGCTGTAGCGTCATGGGCGTATCCAACAAATCCATCACGCGACGGGTCGACGCCATGGCTCGCTGATACTGGTCTAAGGTTTCGCCTAAGCGCGTCAGCGGCCACAACAAGCGCTGCGTCAAGAATACGAGGACGCTGTAGGTACCCACCGCTAGCTGCCCCTCGACGGCTAACAACCCGCCGTAGAGCAAGGTCGCCGTAAAGGCAATCAAAATCAAAATGCGTATTAAGGGGATGAAAGCCGCACTGAAGGCGATCGCGTGACGGTTACTCTGCCGATAAGCTTCGCTTTCTTCCTGCACCTGTTGGGTTTCATAGGACTCTGCCGTGAAACTTTTAATCGTGAGGATACCGGATAGGTTGTTGGACAAGCGACTATTAATGACACTGACCTGCTCCCGGACTTCGGCATAGCGTGGGGCTAAAACCCGTTGAAACGCGATCGCCCCCCAGATAATGAAGGGCATGGGTAAAATCGCCATCCAGGCTACTGAAGGGGCCATTACCCAAAAAGCGCCCCCAATCAAGATGGCCGTGGTGATCACCTGTAAAACTTCGTTGGCCCCAACATCTAAAAAGCGTTCAAGCTGATTGATGTCGTCGTTCAGAACCGCCATCAGCCGTCCCGTACTGCGATCCTCAAAATAGGCAAGCTCTAGCCCCTGAAGATGGCGATAGGCATCTACCCTTAAGTCCCGTTGAATGGTTTGGGCTAAGTTGCGCCACAGCACAGAATAGGCGTACTCAAAAATGGACTCTAGCCCCCACACAATGACCGTCAGTCCCGACAGAACGAGAAACTGCCCCGTAATCGAGGGAACACCCCAACTCGCAATGAGCGAATCTTCTTGCTTGACCACGACATCAACGGCCAAACCAATCAAGGCAGGCGGGGCCAGGTCAAACAGTTTATTTAGAATTGAGCAGGCACTGGCCCATCGAATGGCCTTATTTTGGGAACGACCGTAGCGAAGTAGCCGGGTGAGGGGATGAGAACGAGTCATAGGATTGCTGGGGACATTGTGGTAGCTGTCTAGTAGCTGACGCTATCATCCCTTATCCTGCCGTGACCCACCCAGGTCTTACGCCCAGGCAACTGAAAAAGCAAGCACGCTGTAACGCTTATTCGGCTTCACTCGCCTCAGAACGAACGGTGTCTTCGTCCGCCGTTTCGTCATCCCCCGTACTGTTGGCCAGTTCCTGATCCGTCACTGCGGCTTCCGATGTGGCTTCATTAGGCTCTGCTTCCATCGCCTCGACATAATCGGGGTTTGCCAACGTTGTGATGGTCAAGACTTGAGGGGGGGTTGCATCAGGCGGGTAGATAAATTCAATATCAATGGGTCGTCGATCGCCCGGTTCAAGGGTCAGCTGTAGCAGAGGCTCGCCCTCCTGTCCTTGGTGCTGGACTAAGTGTACGTAGCGCGATCGCAGGCTTCCAATCCGAGTTCGATAAAGCACCCGTACTGTGCCTCGGAAGAAAATGCGATCGTTGGGGCGGCGACGAAACCGTAATCCAGATCCCAAAGCCTCATCCTGTAGTGGGGTTTGCACCTTGAGGACAATTCGCTGAGGATGATCCGTATCGTTGTAGGCAGGCAAAGATAGCCTGTAGTGAACGCCATAGTTGCCATGAGCTCGATAGGCCGTATCTGGGTAACGGACTAACATCGGTGCGCTTTGAATTTGCGTCGTACCAAAAGTATTGTGGTCAACCGTATTGAGCACATAAGAGACAGAGGTACCGGGCTCAGGAATGTGGTAGGTAAGCCCGTTAGCATCATCGGCAATTCGACCGTTCCACTGTGAACCTTGAGCAACGCCCGCTACGCGTCCGTAAAAGAATCTTTCATCTTCATTGCTTTTACGAAATTCATCAGGATCTGTCGGTGAAACATCCCGTGGCCCGGCCAGATCGCCGTTAACCAGCAGCGATAGCCACTCCTGTAAGGTGGGCGCTCGCTCCTTACCGTCACTTGTTTGGGGTGCATACATCGCCAACGTAGCCCCATAAACCGAGCGATTACTAGACAGGTACAGTAGCGCTGAACGTCCATTACTTGGGAGTTGACGGTTACGGCTAGAGCGACTGCTCGTTGTCCCTGTAGGCAGGATGGAGCCAGGCGGTAAGGTGGCATCGACCGAGAATGGCAGCCTTCGCAATGGAATCGGCGCATTCATTAGCAAGTAGGCCTCCCGAGGGGGGATAGTCACTTGCTCTGGCCACTGACTTTGATTACGCCCCTGCAAAATATCCGTTACTGTACGGCTGCCTGGCCCCGCAAATACCGTGCCGGTCGGATTTGACACCAGCGAGGGAAGCCTGTTGAAGGGAGCCTCTTGGCTGAGATAGCTGACGCCTTGCAAAATACTGAGGACGGCAGGATCAGGACTAGGGTTGTAAATGACGGCACCCAAGAATAGAGTACGGCGATCGTCGTAATTGAGTCCCCGAGCAACATGATGGGCAAAGAAATCAAACCTGCCGCTGAAGGCAAAATCAAGGTGCGCTTCCCGACTCACCATCCCGTCAGGGGGAAAGGTCGATAGCAGAATGCCCTCCTCCTGCACTAGCTCAGGACTATTGCTGTTGAAGACTGGGACTTCATCCAGTTCGCCGGGCAGGGAAAAAACCGCTTGCGTGCGAATAACTTCATTCGGCCCGACAGGAACAGCTTCACCTTCAACGGGCGGCACCGAAGCCAAAAGCGTCGGCTGTGGCAAGGTAGGTGCGACCATTGCCGCTTGAGTGAAAGAAAGCCATGCAAACGCAGTCAACATAAGTCAACACAAGTAAGAAAACACAACACACACCCAAAGTCTTAGCTTTACGTCCCGAGTTGTGACACTCAGTCCATCAAACCAAGCAAGCGATCATTTCATGGCCAAACCCACCGGAATGATTGCAGGAAAGGGGTTTCGCCAGTCATGACAATCAACTATCTTGCCAATTCTCATCAAATCTAAAAATATCATTAAGGATGCCTTTTCTCGTCGAGGCTTCTGTTGTGTGGGAGCTAAATCAGCGCTGTGACGCCTGCAAATTCTTGATAGCGTTGGTGGGGGCAGTCTGAATTTAGTCATGCGAGAACTTTGCTTGGCCAAGGGAGTTGCAACACCGCGAATTTACCGAAGTGGCTGGACTGAAAGATGCGGGGTAAGTCGAAAGTAGTTGAGGAGTACAGATACCTCTACCCAAATACAGGTATTTAATATGAATTTCAGGATCTAGAGAAGATTACCAGACCTGGGCTAAAAAACACATCAGAAATGCGCAAATTTGGGCAATATTGCTGGTACTGATCAGTCACCAGTGAGGCATCAGTGAAGCCCGGTAGATTCTGTCTTCATGACCCCTGGCTCATTCTGCCCCCTCATCACTCGCAATAACGGTAGAACTGATATCCCCAGGTACTGGTGTCCTGACCCATTCATCCAAGACCCAATATGGAGGTGAGATATTATTCAATCGCCAACAATTGTGCTCTAGGGTAAATTCGTAAAAGTTTAGTCGTTGTGTTCTTCAGCTATGACAACCGTGCCCTTTGCCCCCGAACCCGGTATCCAGGCAGTTGATGTCGAAACTTTGGCGCAAAAGCTGACAGCGGATACGGACGATTTACAATTAATTGATGTCCGTGAGACTTGGGAAGTGGAAACTGCCGCGATCGCAGGCTTTCAAAATCTTCCTTTAAGTGAGTTCCAGCGCTGGGCCGAACAGATCCACAGCCAGTTTGCTCAAGATACGGAAACCATTGTGATGTGCCATCACGGCATGCGCTCAGCGCAGATGTGCCAGTGGTTGGCTGGCCAGGGATTTAGTCAGGTCAAAAATTTGAGTGGTGGCATCGATGCTTATTCCGTCCTGGTTGATCCCTCAATTCCTCGCTATTGAAAGGTCATAAGAGGTAGACACTTTCCGTTTGACGGGAATTTTTGCGGCGTCTCAGCTTGTTTTAAGCCACGTTGGCTACCTTTGGGTGAGTGGCCTCGATGCTTAAAGTCGTCCTTATGGGGTAAATCCAAGAAATCCCCGTCCATTGGGATATGGAAGCGGTTTGCTCTGGGCAACTGAACTTGTCTCCCAAAGCTTTCAGGAATTCTCTTTCATCCAGAGGATAGGAGTTTTGTAGAGGCTCTTGATGCGGTGCAGTGCTGGCTCTAGCTGATAGGACTGGCATCGTTGAAGCCACTTTAGCCCCCCTATCCCCCTATCCCCCAATCTTCATGTGGCGACATCGACTGACTGCTTTGACCATGGTGACAATGTTGTCAGCTGTTCTGCGCGTTAGCGTTGTTCCCAAGCTGGATCAGCTGGTAACGATGCCACCCCAAAGCGATCGCCCAACGGTTGTGCTTGGCTCTGCGGTACAATCCTTATTCTTAACTCAACAACGTTACCTACAAGCGATCGCTGCCAAACAAGTCAAATCCTCAACGCAAAGAGGATAGATAGAACGCGTTGATATCTCTGTCCTAGGTTAGGTGTATTGACACGCCTGCCTGCATATACTCAGCTGCAGGTGAAGTGCTCAAGCGCCTGTCTGCGTCTGACTCGGCCCAGTGTCGATGAGAGACTCGAAAATTGAGATGCCCGAGTCTGGTCTGGCGGCTGCTACCTCTGTAACTTTCTGTAAGCGCAAATCTGTTTTTAGTGAGAAATTTTGGGGGAATCCAGCGCTTAACCCTAGTATTGTTTTGCTCATACATTTCACGCTCTCTACACCTAATCATCCTCAAATCCCCATGCAACTTGCCCGTTGGACGAAGCAACTGATTCTGGTTACAGTGGCAGTCTGTCTGCTCGCAGCCTGTACTTCCGCGCCTTCCAAGTACGACGCGATTCAGTCAGAAACGACGGGCTCACAAGCCCCGGCTGCTGTTGACAAGCAGGCTGAGCAAGGCAGCACCTTTAATCAGTTCTTTCCGAGTTCCGAAGGTGATTACGAAGTAGTCCCGGCTCAAGAAAAGAAGGGCTTCGCTGAATATAAGTTGAACCAGAACGGCACCACTATGGCCATGCTGACCATTAACGACACCGTCAGCGTGCCGACGGCTGCGGCTAAGTATGAAGGGGCCACTGAGACTGTGGCTGGTTACCCGGCAGTGCAGCAAGGTAAAACCATTACGGGTATTTTGGTGAACGGTCGCTATCAGGTTAAGGTTCTGTCGCGCGATGAATCCTTTACCGCTGAGCAACGAACCGAGTGGATTCAGAAATTTGATCTAGATGGGTTAAGCCAGCTTGAGACAGGTGCCGTGTTGACGGCTCCAGCCAAGGTTACCGCCGCGCCTGCACTATCAGACACCGTAGGCGTTCCGGTTCCTAAGACATTAGTACCTGAAAACGCCCCAATACTAACGCCAGTACCCGCGACATAGGAATTATGCGTAGCCGTCAGCGCAATCGTTTGAAATTTTAGGAGCCTATCGTGAGCAAGAAAATTTACGAAGTCGTTGACAAACTACCCTCACGGGGAATTACGGTGATGGCCCTCAACTCCCTGGATAAGTTTGTCCCAGGGAAATGGGACAACTTGGTGGGGTTTGACAACACGATTAAGAAGGTCACGGGCGAAACGGATGAGGCCATGGTACGGGCGATCGCCGAGCGTGCGATCACGCTGTTCAATGATAAATCTCAGGGTTACCAGCGAGCCTTCTGGCTTTATGAAACCGTTGATTCGGCTTCCGGTTTTTTAGGAACCGCTGCCCTGGCTAATCGAGTCGGGCAGGATTCTTTCTTAGGCTTTCTCAAAAACCTGACGCCCAAACCCGAGAAAGCCCAATCTATTGACTTGACCGTTAAATTAGTCACAGAGATCGTTGCTTTCTGCCATATCAATGGCATCCCAGGTGATAGCTTAGGCGATTTTCTCAAGGCGCTGGGGGACTATGGCAACGAGTCCCTGATTCGGATGGCAGCGCTGGTTGCCTTTGATGGTCTGATTCCGTTGGGGCCTAGTTTTGCTTCCGATGTTCTGACCCGGATTAAGGGCATGGCACCTTCGGATGTGGAGAAAAATCCCACTTTCAAAAAAATTCAGAAGGAAATTCCAGGCAATAATGCCAAGGGCAAACTCGCATTCATGACCGAAAGTTTTGAGTCAACGCGTGGTTGGATGGAGAATTTCGTCGCGAAGAATAATATGTCCCAAGAGCGAGTGCTTGATAGCTTATCAGGCTTCATTGAAGGCTCTAAGAGCAAGCTAGACTACTTGGGTGCCTTTTTGGATATTTCGGTGAAGTATTACGAGCATACGGGAACGCAGACCTTAGCTCGGCGACTGATTGAACGCGCTGTCGCTGAAATCTAAGCTCAGGCGATATGCCGTTGCCAGCAACTTCAGGACGTGACGACTATATCACTTGGCTGTGTGTTAAACGGCTGCACTGCTTCGGTGTTCTGCCCTCGACGGCTAAAGGGATGTTCACACTGATCACAAGCATCTGTGATCATAACGATTTCGCCAGCCCATCAATTTTGCTACGGTCGCAGGATAGGCCGCGTTTGTTAATGCTGCATCTGATACAGCATTAACAAACGCATTTCTATAATGTAGGAATCTACTTTTGGGGCAGAGAATCCAGGTTCTCAGCCCCGTTGCTGTTTGGGATGCGGTTTGAAAGGAGCAACCCACTAATAGCAAGATCGTCATGCAATCAGGGATAAAAAACAATGCTTTCGGCGTACTTACTTGTTTCTCATGGTAGTTCTGACCCGCGCCATCAGGCGGGCCTCCTCCGTTTAGCAAATATTACGCGTCAGCATCTGACCCGATTGCAGTACAGCCAGCAGCATACTGAGACGATGGGGCAGTTCTACGACACTTACCGTTCCCATCAGCCAGACAACGCTGTTGAAGTTGCAACGGTTGGGACTGCTCGCAATCGTTTTCCTTCGCGGGCGCACAAATCCCTGGAGCGAAGCATATTGCCACCGAACATTGCCGTGGGCACCGCTACTTTAGAGGCATCCCAAGTTCCCCTCGCACGTCAAATTGAGGTCTTTACTAAACGGGTTATGGCTCACGGGATCCGGCGCGTTGTGCTCGTACCGCTTTTTCTGCAAGAGGGTGTACATGTCAAAGAAGACCTGCCCAGAGAAATTGCGATCGCAAGAGCCCTCCTCCCGACTACCCTGCGTTTAGTGTGTGAGCCTTATCTGGGTGGCCAGCCAATCTTCAAACAGTTTGTCGCTGACCGTCTACAAAAAACGACAGCCGATCGCTGCCTGTTGCTAGCCCATGGCAGCCGCCGTCCTGGGGGGAATCGTAATCTTCAACAATTAGCCGATAGCTTAAGTGCTGATGTCGCCTTCTGGTCAGTGCCACCCGATTTAGAGACACAGGTGGTTAACCTGATGCAGCAGGGTTATCGCCAAATCGCGATCGCCCCCTATTTTCTGCTTCCGGGCGGCATTACCGATGCAATTACCCGCCAAACAGAAGCCCTGGCAGAACGCTTATCAAAATTGTCGCTACGACTGCTAGCACCTTTGGGAACCAGTTCTGATCTGGGGATCGCAATTGCGGAAACCCTCTTTGCTGCAACACCAACGTTCCCCTTACCGAAATGGGGTCGCGATCGCTGGCAACCAGCTCAAGATGGTATAACAGCTTAGAGTCTTAATATTTCATTAACTTTTCCTACACGAATTGAGCTACTGGGGAGCTGACATTGGGGAATCACGATCAAACTGCACAGCCAACTGACAAGCTAGCGCCAGAACAGGAGATGGGCAAAGTCTATCTCGTTGGATCTGGCCCTGGTGATCCGGGGCTCTTTACGCTTAAAGGCAAAGCCTTACTTGAGCAGGCCGATGTTGTGGTTTATGACGCCTTAGTGAGTGCGCCCATCCTAGCGATGGTGAATCCCCAAGCGAAGCTATTGTCTGCAGGCAAGCGTCGGGGCTATCACTCTCTTGCCCAAGTAGATATTACGCGCCTTTTGATGGAACAGGCTGCTGAGCATCAAACGGTAGTGCGTCTCAAGGGTGGTGATCCCTTTGTCTTCGGACGGGGCGGCGAGGAAATGGCGGATTTGTTGGCTGCTGGTATTGCGGTAGAGGTGGTTCCAGGGATTACGGCTGGTGTGGCTGTGCCTGCCTATGCAGGTATTCCAGTCACCCATCGTGATGTCAGCTCTACTGTCACGTTCGTTACGGGGCATGAGGCGACGGGCAAGTATCGTCCCCAGATCAATTGGTCGGCGATCGCGGCGGGGTCCGAGACGATTGTGGTGTATATGGGGGTTCACAACCTGCCCAATATCGTCACAGCTTTAACTAAAGGTGGCCTGACACCAGAAACCCCTGTGGCCCTCATTCGCTGGGGGACTCGCCCTGATCAAGAAGAACTCTTTGCGACCCTCGGTACCATTGAAACAGAGATGCGGGTCACTGGCTTTGCAGCCCCCGCGATCGCGGTGATTGGCAATGTCGTCAATCTGCGGGAAGTTCTGGCCACTTGCCGCCCTGCCATGAATTCCACTCCCCATGCGGTCAATCGAGGCGGCATGAATTTCTTCCAAACGGGTTCTGATAAGATGGCCGACACCATTGCTAGGATAGATTAAGTCAATATTTTGCCTTCCATCCACTGACAAAAATCATCCAGCTTTAGATATTTATGGCTACTACCATCCAGGTTGAAAAGAAAAAACTCAAAAACCCACCGCTCGACATTCACACCTTAGGGGATCGTGCTCTCCGTCAACCTGCGAAACGGGTCGCTAAAGTCGATAATGACATTCGCCAATTAGCCCATGAGATGCTGCAAACGATGTATAGTTCGGATGGCATTGGCCTGGCGGCACCTCAGGTAGCGGTTAACAAACAACTGATTGTGGTAGATGTGGAACCCGATGACACGGCTACTCCCCCACTCATTCTGATCAATCCCAAAATTATTCGCACCAGTAAGGAATTATGCACTGGCCAAGAGGGATGCCTCAGCATTCCCGGCGTCTACCTGGATGTGGTGCGTCCCGCTGCGTTGGAAGTGAGCTTCAAGGACGAGAACGGTCGTCCCCAGAAACTGAAAGCAGCTGACCTCCTTGCCCGCTGCATTCTCCACGAAATGGATCACCTAACTGGCGTCATGTTTGTTGATCGGGTAACCAATCAACTGGCCCTAAACCAAGAACTGCAAAAGCAGGGGTTTTCAGCAACGGATGTTAAAGCGATCGAAGCCTAGGGATTATCACCATCTAGAGCTAGAAAGCTTCTGGAGTAATCAATTCAGCCCACCAGGGACTGAATCCCAGCCAAGGTTAACGGCCACGCTCTGACCATATGTCGCTTGTGCATATTGCCTAAACAATGTCTAAGCCCAGCATTCTTTAACCTGGCAAGGCTACACCTTCCGCAACTATTTTGAGATGGCTTGCGAGCCAGACGATATTCTGGCGGAGTTTGAGGTTTCGCTTCAGCGGCGAGCGTTAACGTTACCACAAGCCAACGCTGACCTGAAGGAACTTGACCATCTAAAAAGCAACCTCGAACGTCGTTTACCCTATGTCAGCTTGACCAGCGAAGCGGCACGCCGAGAGGTACTCATTGCGCCTGTAGTGTTGAACCTAATTGATTACACCCAAGCCCAGCTTCGAATTGAATATGCCATTCATGTTTCAGAGCAGTTGAAGGGATCGCTCGACTATTACCTGTATACTCAACAAAGTTTGCTTGTGATTGAGGCTAAAAATGCCGATCTGGCCAGAGGGTTTACGCAATTAGCGGTGGAACTCATTGCCTTAGATCGCTGGATTGAGTCTGATGAGTCCACTCTGTATGAGGCTGTTTCGACAGGCGATGTTTGGCAATTTGGCCGCCTGCATCGTGCGCAGCAGCGGATCGAACAAGATATCAACCCATATCGCGTTCCTGCCGATTTGGACGAGTTGTTTCGTATCCTGATCGCACTATTGACGATCGCTGACGCCCGGTTCTAATACATCCAGCTTTATGGGATCGCGCTGGAGTTGATGAACCAACACCCAAAGCAGTTCAAAATTGGGAATCGCTTTCATGTCAATAGCGGCCCAAGTATCTCTAAGGTTGCCCCCGCGCCATTACTGTGCTGCTTGATATAAAGCTTGTGCGGACCATTAGCGACAGAAAAATCACCCTGCTCCACAGTTTTGAACTCTGACCAGGGTAGAGTTTCACGATGATGAATCAGTCCGGCTGTACAGAGTCCAATCGGCCCAAACTGAATCACGCTACCCTGCTGGTAAACGTGGGCAATAGAGTTAAGTTTTGCCGGTAAGACTGTCTTTTTAACGTGCTCGCCGACTTCTTGATGGGGCGATGCAATGCGTTTGCCATCCTTCAATTCAAACTGGTAAGCGTAAACGGATTTTCCGTCTCCCGGCAGATTGAAGCTCTTAGCACTACTCGTGCTAGGAGAATTGGAATGACTTAGGGCTGTTTGTAAGGCGGCTTCGCCTATTAGAGCCGCCAAAGGTACAGCAATGTTTTGGTTATAGTCGGTATCGGTTTGGACTTGAAAGATGTTTTCAATATCCCGGTACAGAATGACTTGAGGGGTTCCGCGTTTGATGTCAACCAACCCCTGCTCATAGACGATTTGGCGATCGCCCCGGCGATTACGAGCTTCATATACGCCGATCCCCCCAATTGCCAGAAACACGCCCAGAAACGCTACGCAAAATTTGAAGGTATTGGGATTGACATCACCGGGTGAGGCGATCGCGATTATCAAGATGAGGCTTAGGAGCAGCATTCCCGCCCCTCCAACTGCAAAGCTCAAGCTAATCACCGGATTCTGGAGGAGCGCATAGCGATAGCCTCCTAGAGGTTTACCCAACTGATGCTGTTGTTCTAAAAGTTGCAGATCCATAATTCACCCATTTCTGCCATTCTGTCTCGTTGTGGTTGTTAGGCTGACGTATGCGATGGCATCAAGAGGTAATTGCCCATTTTCGGACGACACTGCTGAAAGGTTTTGTCATGAGTTCGACAAGTGCTCCGCCCAATGCTCAAAGCCGCTTAGGGACAGCCGCTTCAACACCTGATTGGGGTTAAGCTCTTTTGGGAAAAGTAAAATCAAGCACAACTACCTTAGGTGAGATGTTGCTTGCGATCGGATGCTCAGTGAATACTTCAACCGACGCATTCCTCTGTCAGAAGAAAATTCCTGGAGTCAGCAATGGGGTCTGCAACTTTCCCAAAGCTTTATTTCTATATCAAGCACTACCGAAAGCTTCCAAAAGAAATTCTGCCAGATGCTGAAAAATTTCATAATACTCGCCCCTATGAAGTCACCGATGGCGAAAATGCTTGGCTACTGAAAACTTGGCAATATCTCAACCAGATTGGCGTTGCCTGTGAACTCGTCGATTACATCCCAGACAGCGGTATCCTGTTCTATACCTACGAAAATTTTCCCTATAATCAAAAGCCTAACAAAAATCTACTTCTGGTCTATGTGAAAGGCGATAAACCACCCCATCCCTATGCCAATTTAATGGTGATTCAGAGCACCTATGAAAAACTCAATTATCCCAAATCCCACTTTATTCCACTATGGCCACAACCGGGACTCAAACCTAGAACTGCTGAGCGAGGAGATAGGTTTGAAAATATTGCTTATTTAGGAACCCACGGCAGTCTTACGGATGATTTGAAGACACCTGAATGGCAGGAAAAAGTGGCTGCACTGGGACTGAACTGGACAATTCGTAGTCAACCTGAAGCATGGTCTGAATATACGGATATTGATGCAGTGTTAGCGGTGCGAAGTTTTGCTACACGGGTAGAGGGGCAGTACACAAAAGATCAGGGCAAGTGGAAGCCTGCAACTAAGCTGTACAATTCATGGCTGGCAGGGGTAGTTCCCATTTTGGGGAATGAGCCAGCGTTTCGAGAACTTAGGAAAAGTGAGCTGGACTATCTAGAAGTCAACTCCCTTGAAGAGGCCCTAGAAACCTTGATTCGGCTGAGAGACGATCCACAGCTTCGTGAGACAATCCTTGACAATGCGCGTCGCCGCTGCCATGAGTTCAGTGTCAACGGTATTGCTCAACAATGGTCTGACTTCATCCATCAAACAGCAATCCCAACCTGGCAAACCTGGCATCAAAATTCGCCTATCCAGCGTCAATTATTTTTACTCAAAAAGGAAGGTGAAATGAATCTTTATCACTATAAGAATCAACTCACTTCTAAGCTGCTAAAAAGCTGAAAAAGTACATGGTTTAATCTAGAGAATGATGTTAACAGCAAGTAATTAATAAGTATGAATGTTTGGTAGTAAAATCATCTTTTTCGAGCTTTTCATCCAGAAGACGGTTTTCTTTGATGTTCAGCCAGAAGAAATTAATTAATCTCTAAATAATGTCTGGCTTGGAAGCTGAAATTTTTCCTCAAGCCAAAATAAGATCTGGACAAACTACATATCTTGAGCATTAGAGGTGCTGTTTAACCTATTGCAAGGATCACTTTCTAAATGGGAAGCTTAAACTTATAGCTCACAGGCTCTTTAGGGTATAGAAATGCTTAGGCAGTTTACGAAATCTTTGATCAAAAGTTTTATTCCTTGTAATTAGTCACAGCAATAAGAGAGGCTTAATGAGAAAGCCTCTAGAGACCCAGGGTTATGCCGGTAAACGGGCA
>JBCBSR010000001.1:0-355831 GCA_039819045.1 Cyanobacteria bacterium J06638_28 | reverse complement strand
CCAACAGAGACAAGAATTACGTTGGGTTACGCCGGGGGCTAACCCAACCTCCAAATTGAAAACTGACAGACCACTAGTCAAAGTCAGAACTGATGAACCTGAAGTGCCTATTCTTCTGAGTCTATGCACTCAGATGTCGGCCATAACACCAGCAGCCTATCAAGTGATCATTCACCATGCCCACAGCTTGCATGTAGGCGTAGATAATGGTTGAACCGACAAAGGTCATGCCTCGTTTTTTCAAGTTTTTGGAGAGGGCATCACTTTCTGGGGTGGTCACGGGTACCTCTTCAAAGGTTTGCCAGTGGCCTATGAGCGGCTGATTGTTCACAAACTGCCATACATAGGCATCGAAGGAACCGAATTCTGCCTGAATGTCTAGAAACACACGTGCGTTTTTACGGGCGGCATAAATCTTGAGACGATTACGAACAATTGCTGGATTCTCGCGTAGGGCTTCAAGTTCTGCATCCGCCATAACAGCAACTTTGGTTGGGTCAAACTGATGAAAGGCCTGACGATAGCCTTCTCGCTTTTTCAGAATCGTTTCCCAACTCAGTCCTGCCTGTGCGCCTTCAAGGATCAACATTTCAAATAGCTTGCGATCGCTATGAACTGGAATCCCCCATTCATTGTCATGGTAATCCGCATAGAACTCTTGTCCCGGCTTGTTGCCAAAGCAACGTCGCTTGCCGTCTATACCTTCTGTGAGAGACATAACCCTCCCGCGACAGATTATGTTCGTACATATGTTCTAAAGCATAGTACATTACTTTCTAAATGCCGAAACAGGTCAACACCGCACAGTGATTGCCAGTAAAGGGGCGAGGAGAGCAGCGGAGCGACTACCCTAATGCTTAAGAGTTAGTACTGTTCTAATAACCCCTTGACCACCTTCTGTATCAATCCCAGTTGTCCGCAGCCCGAAAACTCAGAAGATCGCGATCGCTGCCTGGGATGTGGTTCCAAGCTGCGCTTAGGCGATCGCTTTCGGCCCTTTCAGCTATTGGGGCAGGGAGGATTTGGTCGCACGGTTCTAGCCTGGGATGAAGGACAATCGCCCCCACAGCAATGCGTCATCAAACAGATTATGCGATCGCAAGGGAGTCGCGAGCTTGATTTAGCTGAAGCGAATCGTCTAGCTAAATTAGGGCAACATCCCCAAATTCCGGCCCTGATAGCGATTCTGGATTCTCCTCGGGACATTTGCCTGGTGCAAACCTATGTCCCAGGACGCACTCTGGAACAAGTTTTGATTGCCGACGGCCCTTTCACTGAGACCCAGGTGCGATCGCTCCTCCTAGCGCTCCTCCCTGTGTTGCAGTTTGTTCATGAACAAGGCGTCATTCATCGCGACATTAAACCCGCCAATA
Organism: Cyanobacteria bacterium J06638_28; assembly: GCA_039819045.1. Lineage (GTDB taxonomy): Bacteria > Cyanobacteriota > Cyanobacteriia > Phormidesmidales > Phormidesmidaceae > SIO1E4. The sequence goes on along the minus strand of JBCBSR010000001.1, from coordinate 354,458 downwards.
TTCTGCTTCCAGTAGAAGAAGATGCACTGCCTGTTTTGGTGGACTTTGGTGCTGCTAGAAGTACCCCCACCGCAACAGAACTTACACGCACGGGAACCGTTATTGGCAGTGCTGGCTACGCGGCACCAGAGCAAGCTTTAGGTAAAGCAGTCCCGGCCAGTGACCTTTACAGTCTGGGAATGACTTGTCTGCATCTACTCACAGGCCAACATCCTTTCGATCTCTACTCAGTCATGGAAGATCGCTGGATTTGGGAATCGCTATTACCGAAACCTGTAAGTCCTTCCCTGAGCCGGGTTCTTACGCGGCTGACTGCTCGTTCTCTGCGCAGTCGCTACACGAGCGCTCCGGCTGCTTTAGTCGATTTGGCTCCGGCTGGAATCGTGGTTCCGGCAACCTCGACATCTTTGCTTATCCCGACTTCGTCCAATTGGGCGTGTCGCCGGACTTGGCCCACTCCGGGGCGGGTTGTGAATGCGATCGCGGTTAGTCCTAATGGTCAGGCGATTGCAACAGCAAATAGCGACGGCACGGTGCAGCTTTGGGATTGGCAAACGGGGGATATTCTTCATACATTTGGCTCCAAGTTAGACCTCGGCAATCGCCACAATGACGCTGTTACCGCAATTCAATTCCACCCTGACGAGCAAACATTGCTCACCGGGAGCCGCGATGGGACTGTCAAGCGATGGGATTTGCGAACCTATCGGCTGCAACAAACGCTGACTCGGTCAGGGTGGCCCGTCACCGCGATCGCCCTGAGCACGGACGGCCAAAAGCTCATTACGGCGGCAACGAATGGTCACATGACCTTCTGGACACTCCCAGAGGGCATTCCTCAAGTGGATTTAGTGCGTCACGCCGGTGCTGTCAACGGGATTACCTTGAGTCCTGATGGCACTCGCCTTGCCAGTGTGGGGGCAGCGGGCACCTTACGCCTGTGGACCATCCCTGAAGGTCAACTAATTCATACCTGGACAACGCAGCAAGGCCTGAGTGCCGTGGCGTTGAGTACTACAGCCCCCGCACTGATCACAGGTAATGTTCAGGGTAAAGTGATGCGCTGGTCATTGCGGGACTTTCAGAGCCAGCAAACGTTTGATCAGCATCAGGATGAGGTCAACGCGATCGCCCTCAGTCCCAATGAGCAGTTTTTAGCCACAGGGAGCCGCGATCAAGAAATCCATCTCTGGGATTGGCAAAGTAACGCGCGCGTTCGTCTTGCTGTGCTACGGCACGACTGGGCCGTACAGCATCTCATTTTCACCTCCGACAATCGTACGCTCATCAGCAGCGCCGCTGATGAAACCCTACGCTTTTGGAATGTTCAGGCGTAACGGTTGTGAGACTGTCTAGAGTATGACTAGCCGTGCAAGACAGACAGAAGAATGATTCATCAATACACCTGGCGCGATCGCGAATGGCTTTACTGGTTTGATCAGGACGGCAATCGTCTTCCTACGCCAGAGGAACTGGCCCAACAAGAGCAGCAACGGGCTGTCGCTGCCGCGCAAGAACTCCTAGCTTTACGACAAAAGCTGCAACAACGAGGGATTGATCCTGATACGCTTTAGGGTTATATGTGCCTAATTGCTACTAATGCCTGTCTGCCATCCACCTACTCCACTACAACCGGGTGACCAACTCAATGTGATTGCTCCCAGTGGGGCATTGCGAGAACTCTCAGCCTTTAAGGCTGGCGTGGCTTTGTGGGAAGCTCAAGGCTATCGGATCAAGCTGTCACCGGGTTTTGACGAACGTTGGGGCTATTTAGCAGGATCCGATGCCCATCGTCGACAGCAATTGCACACCGCACTGACCAATCCTGACTGTCGCGGGATTCTGTGTGCCCGAGGCGGGTTTGGTGGTACACGCCTGCTGGAAGATTGGCAGTGGCCCTCAGCAGCCCCCAAGTGGCTGATTGGCTTTTCCGATATTACGAGCTTACTGTGGAGCCTCAGTAAGCTGGGAGTTGCGGGTGTACATGGCCCGTTGCTAACGACCCTTGCCCAGGAACCTGACTGGTCTCAACAGCGGCTGTTTGATTGGGTTGCCGGACGAGCTATTACACCACTTACAGGCAAAGGCTGGGGGGGAGGAACCGTGACGGGACAGTTGCTGCCAGCCAACTTAACGGTAGCCACGCATCTCCTAGGAACTGCCCATGAACCTGCGTTGGAAGATGTGATTCTGGCCATTGAAGATGTGACCGAAGCGCCCTATCGGATCGATCGCATGTTAACTCACTGGCGCATGTTGGGTAAGTTTGCAGCCATCAAGGGCATCGCAATTGGCCGATTTAGCCGTTGTGCTCCTCCAACCAATAGTCCAAGTTTCACCGTTGAGGAAGTTCTGCGCGATCGCTTGGCAGATCTCAGCCTTTCCATCGTGTCGGACTTACCGTTTGGTCATGATGGTGTGAATGCCGCCCTGCCCGTGGGTGTAACCGCAACCTTAGATGCCGATCAAGGAACACTCGCCATAAACGACACGAGGTAGGGGAGGCAACTGCTTCCCCTACCTCAACAACCAAAAGTGTTTCGGTTTGGATTTAGTAGTAAGTACCTACTTTACGGTGGTGTACCGCCGTCATACCATCCGGGTTAGAAACCTTGCCCTCCTGAACCGTGCTGTACACAATCCAGTGGTCACTCACTTCCATCCGGCTAGTCACCGTACATTCTAGATAGGCCAGAGCATCCCCCAGGATGGGTGAGCCATTGTCGGCTGGACGGTTACGAATCCCCGCAAAGCGATCGCCACCCGGTGCAAATCGCTTCAGGAAGTGCTTCATCAAGGGTGCATACTTACCTTCTTCCAGGATATTCAGCACAAAGGTGTCGCCCACTTTCATCAGAGACTCAATGGCGCGATCCTTCGCGACAGCGACGGTAAAGCCAAGGGGTTGGAAGCTGGCTTGGGAAACCCAAGACGCCAACATGGCGCTGGTAACATCCCCTTTCTTAGCCGTGATGATGTATAAGCCACTGCTGATACGTCCCAATGCCTTTTGTAAATCAGCGTCCAGAGATTTCAGCTTCTTCAGTTTCTTCGCCTGAGCGAGCATCTGTCCCATGTCGGTACCGGCCTCTTCACAAAGCTGGTAGATGCCTTCATCGGGCGTATCTTTCACACGGATGGGCTCAAAAGCAGTGCGTAACTCTAAATCTTGGAAACGAGTCAGCAGCGTATCAATAGGTTCATCATCCCCACCATAGGATTCAAACAAGCCTACCGTTTGTTTATCCTTGACTGCGGCCAGGATAGTGCCCAAAGCAGCTTGAGCAACCTTGGCTCCAGACGCGGGCATCATCCCAATGATTAGCCCCCGAGATCGACCCACCAGTTCATTGACTTCTTGGGGGTCAGCAGAGCGCAAGTCCATCATCTCCACGGCAACATCGGTTTTGGTAATACCTCGAGCAATGGCTTGGGAAATGCGATCGCTATAGCCGTAGTCAGACATATAGAAAACCGCCACCAGATTCTCTGATTGGCTCTTTTCCTGGCTCCAGCGACGATAGCGTCCTGTGAGTTCCACCACATTGTGACGAAGAAGCGGGCCGTGGCCGGTAGCCACCGTCTTAACTTCCGGCAGAGCATCCATGCGCTTCATCGCCGAAAGTACCGAGCGCGCATTGGGTGCCATCAAACACTCGTAATAAAAACGGAAATCAGGTGAAATCGCCTCCAAATCCTCGTCGTAGACGGCAGCACTACAGAAGTGCAGACCAAATGCATCACAGGTAAACATCACCTGACTTTTATGGTCGTAAGTGAAAATGGTATCTGGCCAGTGCAGGTTCGGAGCATTGACAAACTCCAAGACGTGGCCATTGCCAAGATCTAGCGTATCGCCATTTTTTACCTGCAAGCGCTCGAAAGGCTGATGCACAAGGTCATCCAAAAAAGCCAGTGCGACCTTCGCACCGACAACAATTACTTGGGGCGCTAATTCCAGAACATCGCGAACTAAACCACTGTGATCGGGTTCAGTATGACTGATGACGATATAGTCAATTTCAGTCGGGTCAATCTGCCCCTTAAGGGCATCAAGATACAGCTGACGGAATTTAGCGTGAGAAGTATCTACCAGAGCCGTCTTTTCACCACGGATAATGAAAGAGTTGTAGGTGGTGCCATTTTGTAAGCCGAACTCGATGTCGAAGCGATCGCGATCCCAATCGAGGGAGCGAATGGTCGTCGTGTCTGCTGCTACATCCTCGACTTGAATGGTGAGTCGTTTCTGAACCTTGGGTGCAACCGCAACCATCGAGACCTCCTCTCAAAGAGTTTAGCAACAGGAAAGTTTCTTAATTACTCTTATTGTGCCTCATATCGCTGAATCAAGGGGTTACGATCTTTTATCGGTCGCGTTGGTTTTATTAAAGAATTTTCTATGGCATCCAGTCATTTTCCTGTGGAACCCACAGCAGATGGCAGTCAGACCTTTTTTTCCGAAACCTTTGGTGAATGGTTTCACAGCCGTGGCGGCGCTTATGCAGAAGCTCGTACAACCTACGTACAGGCTACCAATCTGGTTGAGCGGGCGCAACGGCAGGACAGCATCACGATTCTCGATATCTGCTACGGTTTGGGATACAACACTGCCGCCGCTCTTGAGGGTATCTGGAGAGTAAAGCCCGATGCTCAGATACGGCTTGTTGGACTGGAATTGGATGTTGCGGTATCCCAAGCGGCGATCGCGCAAGGACTGCTCAAAGAGTGGCCTGACTCGGTTCAAAAGGCATTGCAAATCCTCGCTGCTCATCGTCAGATTCGCGATCGCTTGCATGCTGATCTCCTGATTGGGGATGCTCGTCGTCACATCAAGATGCTGGCAGCATCAAGATTTCAAGCCGACGTCATTTTTCTCGATCCGTTTTCGCCCCCTCGCTGCCCACAATTGTGGACGGTTGAGTTCATCACGCTCATAGCTCAATGTCTTCATCCGCAGGGTGTTCTCGCGACCTACTCCTGTGCGGCAGCGGTGAGGACAGCGCTGCAGATAGCTGGCTTACACATTGGCTCGATTGCCGCTACTGGGCGGCGGTGGCCTGGCACCCTTGCCACTCGTGCTGACATAGCGCTATCTGACCTCTCGCAACAAGAACAAGAACACCTCGAAACCCGCGCCGCCGTACCCTATCGCGATCCCACCCTGCAAGAGACTGCAGCTGTTATTCGGCAACGACGCCAACAGGAGCAGTCGCAATCTTCCCTAAAGTCCACTGGCATCTGGCGTAAACGCTGGCTAGCTTAGTTCATTGGGCTCTATGGGCTGATACAAAGCGAGTTATACCTGCCAGGTCGCGATGTTGTTGAATGTTCTGGTAGTCCTGAGTTGCAGCCAGTAATGTAGCAACGACAGGTGGTTGATCCTGCATCAACTCGACTAACCAAAAGCCATCGGCTTGTAAATATGCCGACGCTGACTGAATGAGATGCCTGACGCTGTGCAAACCGTCCTGCCCACCATCTAAGGCCAGATGAGGTTCGTGACAAGCCACTTCTGGTTGCAAGGTAGGGACGATCGCACTGGGAATATAAGGAGGATTCGACAAGATTCCCGCTAACTGTCCTTGCCAGGGACGTAACGGAGTCAACCAAGATCCCTGGATAAATTGAATGCGATCGCTCAGCCCATTCTGTTGAGCATTGCCTTGAGCAATGGCCAGAGCTGCTTCACTGATATCAACCGCTAAGATCTTGGCCTTAGGAAAGGCGGTTGCTAATCCCAAGGCGATCGCGCCACTGCCAGTGCCTAGGTCAGCCCAGACACCTTGCTGTAATCGTTCAGAGACAGGACTTGTAGCCACAGCCGCGATCGTCAAGTCAATCATCAACTCTGTTTCGGGTCGAGGAATCAGTACTGCCGGTGAAACCTGTAGCTTAAACTGACGCCACTCTGTATGCCCCACTAAATATTGAATGGGAACTCGCGTTTCTATGCGTTGTTGCCACAGTTTTGTCAGTTCAGGTAGGGTTACCGCTGTAGCCACTTCAGCTTGCTGAGCGAGTGTTCCTAATCGCAACGATAATCCATCAATCGGGCAAAGCCTCTGAAGCAACCAATCCACTTCGATCGCTTCAATTTGATGGGTCATTGCTTGAGCGATCGCTTGCTGTCGCCACTCCCAAAGGACATGTCCAGAAATGCTGTCGGACTGAGGGTTGGTCACTTTGAATCATGCACCGAGTTAAAGATCAACCACTAAACCCCATGCAGTTTGGAAACAGGTGTTTTCCCTAAATTAAAACTGGGGATTTGAATTTGAGTTACCGATACGCAAAAGGCAGGGATCCGAAGATTCCTGCCTTAAAAGATCAAAACTGAACTACCTAACCGTTTAATGAGACAGCTCACTAGCGGTTAATTTTGTCACTCTGGCTAATAAAAACGAGTGCAACCGTTGCTGGAATCACAACGATGACGGCACCAGCCACGAGGCTAAGCAAAAAGTTAGTTAAAGAGGGTGTCATGGGATTGCTAGTTAAATGAATGAGCCAAATCTTGTAAGATTTTATCGCTTTGTTACTTCCCTGAGAAGACGTATGGCTCCAGAAGCATAACAAGAATCAGCAATGATGGTTAAACCAGCCCCAGTCTACCCACCCACTAAGACAGGAAGCTTAGGTGATGAGCCTACCAAGAGAAGCTAACATTAAGAAAGATATACTGAACAGCGATCGGCAACTAAGAATTGCTTAGCTGCTCCGACCGACCTATTGCTTACCGACCATGACAGACTTATTTACCCTTACACACTTTGCTAACTGGATCCTTAGCCCATTGTTAGGGATTTATACTCTACTCTTTATTGTTCGCATTGTTCTGACGTGGTACCCCCAAGCTGAAGGCGATCGCTTCCCGTTCAATATTGTGATTTGGCCAACTGAGTTCCTGATGGTTCCTATACGGAAGCTGGTTCCTCCCTTTGGTGGTGTTGATATTTCACCGATCATTTGGGTTGGCATCACTACGCTGCTGAGGGAGATACTGCTTGGCCAGCAGGGTCTTCTGCGTTTGCTAGCCTCATCCTCATTGGGTGCTTAATGGTCTGACGTAACTGATATTGAATTGTCGCGTCAACCTAATTCTTTACCCGAGTGTCAGCCTTAACCAGTTGTAGGATCATGCCCTCGCGGGCTAGTCGCATTTTAGGAAAGCGACTGTGGATTTCCATTTCTACGTGATCGAGATAGTCATCATCATGGGTGGGGTCATGATGGAACAGAATCATTTCCTTGACGCTTGCCTGTTTAGCCAAGGTAATACCTTGTTCCCAGGGCACAGCTGCTGAACCATTGAGATCATGAGAAGCCGCTTCAGAGTAGGTGCCATCGTAAACTAACAAATCTGCTTCATGGGCCAAGTAGAGCAAATTCTGATCGGCACCCTCAGTCAGGTTGTCGGTGTCCGTTGCATAAACAAAGGAACATCCTTGGTACGTCACGCGGAATCCCAATGCACTTGTTCGAGGATTCAGGGCAATCGTCTCCACCATGACATCATTTTCGAGATGGATGACACTACCCGCCAAAATATTGTGAAAGACCATCTCAGAGGACATTTTCTGTAGTGGCACAAAAAAGTTAGGCCGCAGCATCTGACCGGTCAGGCATTGCTTGATGGATGCACCGTTAGGAGCGGGTGCGCCGTAGATTGCGAAATGGTTTTCGACAGCAAACGCCGGGGCAAAGAAGGGAAATCCCTGGATTCGATCCCAATGGGTGTGGGTGAAAAAGATGTTGGCTCTAACTTGAGCTTCGCAATGAAGTAGATGCTTGCCAAGAACTCGGAGGCCGGTTCCACCATCAAAAACCAATCTTTGATTGGCAACTAAGACCTCAACACAGGCTGTGTTGCCACCGTACCGTACCGTATCCATTCCAGGAGTTGGCACACTGCCACGAACTCCCCAAAAGCGTACGGTAAATCCTTCGGAGGGGGTTTCTTCTGCTATAGAAGTGCCGGGTGACTTGGTAATCACGATAGTGGAGTCTGAATCTGGCATTGTGCAGTTAGCAGATAAAAGAATAAAGCCAACAAGGGTACGAGTATAAAAAGTTGATCTACAAGAGTCTAACGTTACTGTATATTCTGCTTCTCTACTACTTTTTCGGGAAACTTTTTTGAATTCTCGTCTGCTAATGAATTGGATTACGTAGTCAATACATCATTAGACTCAAAACCTAGTTCCAGATTAGTCGAGAGCGGTCTGAGTCAACCCTTTTCAGAGATACACCCATTAACTGAGCCAGGAGTTATCTTTTGTAACAGCCATCTCTGTTAGGATACCCACTCAAACCGCGTTTGCTATGAGTTGAGGCGCAATTTATTGAGCGGCTGCCTTAACAAACTTCTCTACTAAAGGCATAACCTTGTCTACATCTTGCCAACCCAGAATTTCAACCGCTTTCTTCTGTAGATTTTTATAGGTACCGAAAAACTCAGCAATCTCGTCCAAGCGATGCTGGGCAATATCGCTCAGCGACTTGATGCCTGCATAACGAGGGTCTTCGACAGGTACACAAAGGATTTTTTCATCGCGATCGCCACCATCGATCATTTCCAACATGCCAATGGGTCGCGATGCGATGACACAACCGGGAAAAGTGGGTTCATCCATAATGACCATGCCGTCTAGAGGGTCACCATCATCCGCCAGTGTATTGGGCACAAACCCATAGTCGTAGGGATATTGAACCGATGAAAACAAAACTCGATCCAGGATAAAAGCATTCATGTCCTTATCAAACTCGTACTTATTCTTGCTTCCAGCAGGAATCTCGACAAGAACATTCAGTAAGCCTGGTTCAGGTTGAGCAGGGATACGAGATAGATCCACAGTGCGTCTCCAGATAGTTTTTGACAACCTTGAAGATAGAACCGACTACATCGGTAGGCAGGTAATCTTCGCCTTGCATTTTAGGCGATGATGCTCACTTCCTCGAGATTACCTGAGACGTCCTCACGAACTATTCACGGGTTTGGGCAAAGGGAGGCGGCTGTGTCACTGGTGAAGGTAACTCGGGAGACGAGTAGTAAGCGATTACCAACAACGGTAGTGACAGTGTTAGAAGCGCAACAACAGCCCCAAAAATAGAAGCAAAGCGACTACTCGGAGGCTCCGGACTATTGCCGGAAGAACTAACAGATTGCATAGATGTGAGTTGACTTTGTTGTCAAAGCCAAAAGTATGGAGCAAAAGACGACACAAACAACCGCTCGCGTGAGTTGGGCAAAGAGTATCTCAAGTCGAGGCTACAAGTAGCCCTAAAGATTATGAAGTCTTTATCTTGAACGCACACTTTCCCTCTAAGAGCAAAGGTAGTCAAGGTTTAAGGAGGCATCTGTGAGCTAGCTAACACATACTTTGAAAACATGTAGACAAATCCTGACCTACCCTAACATTTTCCTTCGAGTGAGGCGTAGAGGAAATCCGTCAATTGCCCTATTTCTGGTTGTCATTAGGAAGATTCGAGCTGTTTACGGATAGCTTGGAGTTCGATCAAAATTGCTTTTAATAGCTCGTGAGTCGTCGTCTCTTCTGACGGCTGCACCGCAATGGTTGGGTTCAGGCCCAGAACATCTTGAGCAAAGCGACGAACCTCTTGAGGATGGAATTGTAGCGGGGCATCGCGATCCTGGCGAATCTCGGGATTCAGCTTGGCCGAATCGAAGGGCGGGTTCAAAATCTCAGGATCAGTGTTGGCATACCGATACACGGAAGCTCGCGATCGCCGAATCTGGCGCTGCACGTCTTCTACAGTTAAGTAAGCATCGGGCGGCAACGTATCCGCAGGCTGGTGGAGAATAGCTTCCAGAGGCTCGGGAGACAGCATTGAATCTTGCATGACCTTTGGGTGTGGACGCGGGGTACTCAGAATGCATGTTGAGTCTACAAAGGCGATATCAGGATCTCAAGGTGATTTTCCTGAAAATAATGTCTGCCGTTCACCTCTTTAATCGCGGTTGAGTCATCTGTACGTCAAAGCCTACTGCATCTCAGCCGCTCGGACATAGGCTTCTTCGCGACCCAAGGTAAGTTTGAGCGATCGCCCCGCTTCATAGGCTTTGACGGCCTCGCGATAAACCGGATATTGAGTTTCAAGCGTCATCATCTCGCCCCCTACATCCTCAAAGGCAAGCATGTATTTGACCGATTGTGTAATTTGCGGCGCAGCAAACTCTTCACGTCTTTTCAGTCGCGCCTCAAGATCATCAACGGTGGGTTGGGGCGGCAGGGCTGGCCACCACAGGCCTTGTGCGTCAGCATCGCCCACGTTACCAGCCACTGGCTGACCATTCGTATTGACCCGATAGGACGATTCAAAGGTTTCTAGACGACCTTCATTAGGCCGATCAGGCGTAACCCCCTGAGGACGATATTCTGCTTGCCAAGTGTAGATAGTCACCGCCGTGGCTTCATAGGTATCCGTCACCACAACCGCTTGAAAATTTGTTGTGGCCATGTCTTCACAACCAGCCAGCACTGCCACTAAACCAATGCCCGTCATCATCAGAGCTGACTGCAGGCAGTGAGGCGTAGCATATCGGAACATTGGCAAAACCTCTGATACAGGGACTTTACTATAGCGGTCAGAGCGCGTCTTAAGGGAGCATCATTCAGCGCATCTTTGCTTCAGCTGTCGATCTAAATGCACCAAAACGCCCAAGACGATCAAAACACTCAACGCCTCCATAAGCCAGAAACTATCGACGACTGAACGATTTTGATCTAAAGCCCAGCCGCCTAAAGGAGGCCCCACCAGATAACCGATCGCCCAGCACATGGAATTCACTGACAGGTAAACGCCTCGGAGGTTTGCGGGGGCCAGCATGACGACAAAAGAAGAGGCAACCGGCGTATAGGCGGTAACCGCGATCGCCATCACAGCTAAGGCCAACGCAGCACCCAGCGTCGAAATCCCAATAACCCCGGTACCCGTGGCCCAGATCAATGTGAAGCCCATTCCCCATAGACTGGCCGACAGCATTAACGCCCGAGGCTGTCCAAAGGGTTTGAGCAAGCGAGCAACTGGTAACTGGCAGATAGCCGTTAACGTTACATGCCCCGTAAACAGAAGGCTTAGAGTTGCTTCGGGGAGTCCTTGACTATCGTCATAGGGCACCAGCTGATTCAGATAAACGGGTAATGTACTTTGTATTTGGGCAATATAGCCCGTAAACAACACGTTGATCGCGCAGTAGATCAAGAGCAAGGGATCCCGGAGGGCAATGGCCCATCCTTGCAAGAATGGCCGCTCCTGCACCTGCGATGGCCGCGTTTCAGCGATCGCGCCATAGATGATGGCAAAAAAGAGCAGAAAAGTAGTCCCATCAACGGCGAACAGCAATCGATATTGCTGCGTGGTGGAAATGAGCCAGCCACCACAAATAACGCCGAGTCCCAGTCCTAAGCTGTCAGCAAGCCTTACCAGAGCAAAGGCTTCATTCCGATTCGCCGCTGGCGTGATGTCAGCAACAACGGCCTCCGTAGAGGGCCAGTAAAGGCCCACCCCCAGTCCCATCAGAAGGTTGCCTAGAACAAAGACGGGAAAGGTATCAGATAACAGGAAAATGCCATCAGCCGCCGCCGAAATTAGGGCCGATAGCAAGAGCGTTTGCCGCCGTCCCCATTGGGGTGAGTCGGTCATCGCTCCTCCCAGGAAACGACCTATCATGCCGGAGAGGGCTTCGCTGCCAATGCCTAGTCCGACCTGCGTAGCTGAGAGTCCAACTTGTTTAACAAAAAACAGCGGGGCATAGAAGAGGACAAAGCCGATCCCAACTTGGGAAAGCAGCCGCCCAGCGGCCAAAATCCAAACGCGGCGATCTAAGTTTGGCAACCAGTTGCGTATCCAGTCTTTCAAGGCACCCGTCCCTTATGGCATCCGACACCTTTGTCAGTGTATCGGGGTGATGAAAACTTGCAGTTCCCGAAAACCCCTGGCAAGCTGATAGCCATGATTGCCCTCAGTAGGAAGTGTTGTGCCCTCAGATACATTTCGACGAGAGTTGCAGCAAGAAGCTCAGCGTTGGCTAGAAGAGAACCTGATTTCGGAAAATCAGTTCCAAGTGCTAGCTCAGGAATATCAGTTTCAAGACCTGAACACAGCTGCCCGCGATCGCTTTGTCATGATTTTGCTGGGACTGGGCAGCATTTTAGTGGGTATTGGGGCGATCACCTTCGTGGCGGCTAACTGGCAAGCCTTGTCCCAAACCGTCAAAGCTGGCCTCCTACTCATCGCGATGCTCATAACCGACTTGTTGGGATTTGTCCTCATCAATCGTAGGGTTGTGCCCAATTCTGGGCAGCGGTTAGGGCAGGCGCTGTTACTGTTAGGCGCATTGTTGCTGGGTGCTAATTTGGCGCTGATGGGACAGATTGTTCACACAACGGGCACCCGCTACGAACTCTGTGCTGCCTGGGCCTTAGGTGTACTATTGATGGCCTACGGCCTGCGGCTGACCTTTTTGGGTATGTTGGCACTGTTATTACTGGGCATTGGTTATTGGAGCAGTCTTGGCGAAATGGTGTGGCTGCAAAACTCGCTGCTAGGCGTATGGACTCTCCAAATGATGCCGCTGCTTGTGGTGGCTTTGTTTTTGCCGTTGGCGTACCGCTGCAAGTCGCAAACCTTGTTTGTGCTGAGCGCGATCGCGACGACATCGTCCTTAGCCGTTCTAATTCTCGATATTGGCCCCTCGCTACCGCCGCTTATTGAGGCGGTCATCATGGTTTTACCTTATGCTTGTCTCTGGGCCTATGACGATACGCTATGGCTAGTCATTCAGAAGCGACTTCAAGGACAATCGCTCGCAGCCATTCCATCACGAGATATGGATCGCCCCTTTCAGCCTGCGGCGCGAGGGTTCATGATGTGTGCTCTGAGTTTGTTTTACTGGGCGCTTTCATTCCGGCAACCTTGGGAATCTTCGCCAGTGGGTCGGTTGTCTTTGAGTACATTGCAGTGGCAGCGTACCTGGCCAGTGATGTTGACCTTGCTAGTCTTTAGCGTGTGGACGCTAGCTGCCTGGTTCTACTTGGGCATGCGACCACAACGGCAATGGCGACTGGATACGTCTAGTACTTTTTTACTGCTCTGCTTGGTGATAACCGTTGGCATCCTCTTTACGTCCTTTATTGCTGGCCCCATTACAATTCTCGCCATAACCACTTGTAATCTGCTCTTAACTTTGATGGCTTTAGGCATGATGCGCGAGGGCTTAGGATCAGGACTGCGGGTTCCTTTTTGGTGGGGGCTCGTGATGCTGACGTTACAAATCCTGAGTCGAGTGCTGGAATATGAAACGGGGCTGCTAGTCAAATCAGTCGTTTTTGTGGTTTGTGGTATCGGCGTAATTTGTGTGGGGCTTTGGTTTGAACGCCATGTACAAACCTTACGGATCGATACGGCATGACTCAGCCAAAAGCGAAGCACTTAACGCTGTGGGCGATCGCGCTGCCCATCCTTTTGAAAGCGGTGCTGGTAGCGGCTGTTCCCTTACAGGCTGCGATCGCCACCTCGTTTGGCAAAACGGTTGTCTTACGAACGGTTCCGATTGATCCCTATGATCCGTTTCGGGGCTATTACACGTCTCTACGCTATGACATTTCACAGCGGGGCATTCTCAGCACTCTGGAAGGGTGGAACCAGATCAAAGCTGATTTAGAACCGCCTGCGAGTACGGAAATTTTGGAACCCGGGCGTCCTTTTTATGTGCTGTTGCAAGCTCCCACGGCAAACAGCAGCGAACCTCCAACTCCCTGGCAACCTATCGCTGTCGTTGCTGAGCGTCCCTCCGATTTGCCCGACAATCAGATTGCGCTGCGGGGACTTTATCGCCGTGAACTGATCGTCTATGGTTTGGAGCGGTACTATTTGCCAGAATCCGAGCGCATTGAATTGGAAGACCAGATTCGCGCTGCTCAAACGGCTGAGGAGCAGCCGCGTCTCATGGTTGAAGTACGGATTGGGCCTTGGGGCAACGCGGTTCCGATTGCTCTCTGGCTGCAAGATCAGCGTGTTGAGTTCTAGGGCGCGTCATCAATTAAACTTGAAAGCCTTGCGGTATAAGCATTGCCGCGCCCGCTTGGTAAAACTAGCTAGGGGCTGAACCGCTTTCAGCATGAGGATTCAGGCTCTAAATGATGACAGCCCCTAGTCATAGCCATTCTGAACACTCGTTAGCGAGAATCCACGATGCAATTACACCTCTGCACTTGGCCCGAAGTTGAAACCTACCTGCAAACTTCAAAGGGCATTATTTTTCCAATTGGGTCCACCGAACAACACGGCCCCACCGGACTCATTGGCACCGATGCGATTTGTGCGGCAACCGTGGCGCAGGGCGTGGGCGAAGCGACGGGTGCGATCGTGGGGCCAACCATCAACGTGGGAATGGCTCTGCATCATACAGCCTTTCCCGGCAGTGTGAGTTTACGCCCCAGCACGCTGATAGCCCTGATTCAAGATTATGTGAAACCCTTAGCTCGCTACGGGTTTGAACGGTTCTTTTTTATCAATGGTCACGGTGGTAATATCGCCACTCTCAAAGCGGCTTTTGCTGAGACCTACGCCTTATTGGGCGACCTGAACCTGGCAAATGCAGCTCAAGTGCGCTGTGTCGTCGCCAATTGGTTCATGTGCAGGGCTGTCTATGCCTTAGCGAAGGAACTGTATGGCGATCAGGAGGGTTCCCACGCAACGCCGAGTGAGGTAGCGTTAACCCAATTTGCCTATCCTGAACATATCAAGCAGGCTGAGCTAGTACCGCCAGTGGCTCCCGCTGGGCATCGTATCTACGGTGCAGCGGATTTTCGGCAACACTACCCGGACGGGCGCATGGGCTCTAACCCGGCGTTGGCAACGCCAGAGCACGGTCGTCAATTCTATGAAGCGGCAGTCAAAGAGCTCAGCAGTGACTATCTGAAATTTCTTGCTACTGAGTAGGTCGAGTTCGATTATCAATCCGCGATCGCGCAACGTCTCCTCCAAACTGTTTTTCCCTGTTCACCACAGATGCCGACAGGTCGCCAGGTAAAAGCAGATGCAGGTGTGCTGGCGAGAATCGGCAGGCAAGGCTCAAAATCAGGCATCAGAACAATCCTTTCCCGAATGAACCTTAGTGAATTCCAGGTGTGTAGGGTACTACGCTAACCAATCGTGAACTTTGATAAAAAAAGCTGCCAAACTCCTCAAGCAGGGTAATAATAGATACAGAAACATATGACGTTCACCCCTGTTGACAAAACTTTTGAACCTAAGTGAACTGTCAAACAGAGGCGGAAGTAGGGGTCAAGTCCCGAAGGAACGCGCCCCCAACGACACAACTACCTTTTGGAGGCGAACATGCTGAACACTTCACTAGCTCAAGGGTTTGAAATCATCCTGATTGTCACGATTGCATCGCTGGTACTATCCCCTGTTCTTTGTTGGGTATTGCCTGATCGGATGCATACTTCTGAAACAAAGGGTATTGCTTAGTTTCTCGTATACCTAGCGGACTCAGTATCTGAGTTGATCGAATCTAAGCGCAACGCCCAGGCTAGAAGTTTACTAGCCTGGGCGTTGTGATAATGAGTGCCTTTTACTTCGCTTCTAGGGGCTGTCATCATTTAGAGCCTGAATCCTCATGCTGAAAGCGGTTCAGCCCCTAGCTGCTTTACAAAGCGGGCGCGGCAATGCTTGTACCGCAAGGCTTTCAAGTTTAATTGAGGACGCGCTCTAGTGCCGCGTCAACATTGAAAATGTGGGTTGTGCGTAGGTTGGGTAGAACACAGTGAAATCCAACAGAGACCAGAATTACGTTGGGTTACGCTGGGGGCTAACCCAACCTCCAAATTGAAAACTGACAGACCACTAGGGACTATCCCAAACGCTGCAATGAAATGCGGGCGGCTTCAGCAACCTGGCTATGAGGATCTTTTGCTAGGAAACGGAGCGCGGCTTCAGTTTTAGGCGAAGGAAGATTGGCTAAGGCTTCGGCTAAGCGTTGACGAACGAGCCAATCTTCAGCTTGTGCAAAAGTCAAGATATTCTCGACAGCTTCCACATCGCCAATTTCACCGATCGCGGCGATCGCCGCCTGTTGAATAACAACCTCATCACTCTTGAGCGCAGCCAGTAATACGTCATGGGCTCGAGGGTCTTTCAGGTTGCCCAGCGAAACCGCTGCACTAAATCGCACTAGCCAGTCAGTATCTTCATAAAAGGCTCGCACGAGTGATTCAAAGGCCCGAGGATCCTCCAGATAACCCAGGGCACCTGCCGCATCAGCCCGGATGCCATAGTCTGGATCGGTTTCTAATAGCTTGATCAGAATATTGAAGGTTTCTGCGTCGGGTTTGAGCCCCATGGCAAACACAGCCATCGACCGCACCTGCAAATTAGAGTCGAAAATCACCTTGCGAACCAGGGGAGCTGCCTCCTGAGGGGCCACATCGCGTAGCATGGCCAATGCCAACATGCGATCGCGGGAGTTGTCGCTCTCTAACTGGCTCGAAATGTGTTGCAGGTCTACGGACGCCATTGCGACCACCTCATTTACAAAAGTTAATATTTATCTCTAAACATCATAACCTCCCTCAGAAAGAAGCCTTTTGGGTAAACCCACTAAGATAGGCACGGCTATTTCTACTCTCTACGGTAAATGTCTACAGATTTCTGCTTTATATCTGATCGTTTACCTAACCGTTTAGGCAAACCGCTGCCCATAAAATACGAGCGCACAGTACTGGGTGATATCTGTGGCGAACGTTTCCATCATTATTCCGGTCTTGAACGAAGCTGATTACCTGAACCAAACTTTACGCCAGTTACAAATTCTAGACCCACCTGCGGACGAAGTTATTGTTGTCGATGGCGGCAGCATTGACAACACAATCGACATTGCCCAGGCTCATGAAGTAAAGGTCATTACGGCTGAGCAAAAGGGGCGATCTGCCCAAATGAATGTAGGGGCTGAATTAGCCACGGGCGAAATTCTTTGCTTTCTGCACGGTGATACGCAAGTGCCCCATGATTTAGTCGCCGTGATGGTAGAGACGCTAGCCAATCAGAAAATTGCCTGTGGTGGATTTATCTCCGTGATGGCAGGTTCACAAACTACTCGCTGGGGCATCACGCTGCACAATAGCCTCAAGACCCATTATGCAGCCCTACTCTTTCGGCCTTATCGTTATTTCCGTGATGGGCTGCGCGTTTTGTTTGGCGATCAGGTGATGTTTTGTCGACGCGCCGACTTCTGGAACTGCGGTGGGTTTGATCCAACTCTGCCAATTATGGAAGATGCTGATTTGTGTGCTCGGTTGGCACGACTGGGGCGCATTCATCAAGTCAATCGGCTCGTGCAATCTTCTGACCGTCGAGTTGCTCAATGGGGCGTCCTGAAAGCAAATTTGATTTATTTAGCCATTGGGTTACTTTGGGGGGCCGGTGTTCCAGCCACGATACTCAAGCAGTTTTATGAAGATGTCCGCTGATTAAGGCTCCAGTTGTAGGGCAAGTAGGTCACGGTTACCGTCTTCGGCAGCTCGACATCCGTACGATAGTGGTTTACATAGGCTGCGATCGCGTCAGCAACGGTCAGAAAATCAGTTTTGTACCATTTAAAAATTTTGCTACAGTACAGCGTCTGGCTAGCAGATTCGTAGCGCACTTTATCGGGATTGTTGATGAAGCGATAAGCGTCTGCTTCTAACTGCACCATGAGTCTATCTGCTAGGTAGGCTTCAGGACGCAGCAGCGGACAACCGATAGAGGCACAGACTAAGGCAAAGTGGATACGAGGATCTTGGAACTTGCGTCGTAGGATTTTGTGCTCAATTCCATTGAGACTCACAACTTGGCCGTTCAGCGTGTAGATTTTTCGATTGAAAAATTGCAGGAACGCCAGCCAATTGGGCATGCCTAAAAATTGAGGTCGAATTGAGGCAATCGGATACTTTTGCAATACCTGTTGGATTGTCAAGGCATTGTAGAGGTTGATTAAACAGGCGATCGCTTCGTCACGCTCAAAGGATGACCATTCAGTCGGACGCATAGCTGCGAGCCATTGATCCAGTTCCCTGACGGATTCCTGCTGCCAACGTAAGTAATCCACACGACCTTGGTCGTTCACATATTCCTTCAGTAAACTATCCCAGGGCATCATGTTGCTCATAGTGCTCGTTTTGGGGGTTGATAGAGCTGTTGATATTGTCTGTGTTTTTTATCCTCACACCCTTTCGTCCTTTGGCTTGGAATCTTGTCAAACGTCTTGTGCGCCGCCAATTTCCGCAGGTACAGACTATTTCCACAACTCAACTGGCTGCTTGGTTAACGAGTGAGCAGTCCCGCCCTGTTTTGCTCGACGTCCGTCAAGCAGAAGAGTACGCCGTCAGCCATCTGCCAGGTGCCCGTCATCTCCCGACGATCCAGGATGTTCAAAGTGCCAACATAACCTTTGATACGCCACTTGTACTTTACTGTTCGGTGGGGTACCGCTCGGCTCGCTTGGCGCAACAACTTCAGGCCGTGGGCTACAGTCGAGTTCTGAATCTGGAAGGCTCTATCTTTGAGTGGCATAACCGGGGATACCCAATCGTGGCCAATGACGCACCGGCACAGCGGGTGCATCCCTACAATCAGATTTGGGGACTGCTTGTGAAATCCTCTAAATGAGCCTCCCATAGGGGTAAATCTTCAGGTCGGTCAATGTCAGATAAGGGACTGAGTAGCGCTACGGTGAGGCCATTATCAGTCGCGATCGCAAGCGTTTGCTGTAGTACACAGCTTTGCCCCCAACTGATAGCTGCAAACAGTTCGGGTTGAGGTGCTTTCAGCCCAATGAGATAGTAACCGCCATCGTTAGCAGGGCCTAAAACCACGTCATGGGTGCCTAGCTGAATCAGTGCATGCGTAATATGTGTGTTCTGGATTCCCGGACAGTCACTCCCGACAATCAAAATTCGCTGCAATTCAGCAGCAAATCCTTGCTCAAAGGCATAGCTTAGTCGCTGCCCCAAATCACCTTGACATTGTTGCTGGTAAGAAATGTCGTTTCCCAGCCAGTCCAACATCTGTGTGCGAGTTCCTTCAGTGAAGTGGACTTCGAGGATCAGCGAGTAAGCACAACAATAATTCTGAAATCGTGCCAACAAGTGTTCTGTCATCTGTCGCTGCAATAGTGCCGCACCCTCTGGCCCCAAGACTGGAATCAAGCGAGTTTTGGTTAGACCTGGCCGTGGGAAACGAGTCATCATGAATAAGGCAGCTTTAGCAGTCGGCACTATAGTCATGAACGCCCAAATACTTAAAACGACTCTACTAATGTAAATTTATATAAAGCTGTTTGTTAGGTATCCCATTGCATCTTGCGGCAACGGGTCAAGACATTGATGAAAAGCTGAAACTGGGGCGACAACTGTCCACACAAAAATCTCCTGCTAGCGATCGCTAGCAGGAGAAACCAAACGCCCATCAGACCCACAAACTTTTAGCAACCTTGATAGAGCCACGATAGCTTTATCAAGGTTGCTGTGGTCTTAAGCTTCTACAGACTTGTGTCGACGTAGACGCGAGGCCAACCCACCGACTAGAACTAATCCCATAGCGGAAGCAGGCTCAGGAACGCGGGGAATGGGCGGCTGAATTTCGCGAAAACGCAGACCACCGATACCACCACTCCCTTTGAACTGTACAGCTACTTGGGAAATTTCCTTGTCTTGAGCTGCGGAGAAGAACTTGAGTTCATTCTCTCCTTTGATGTTGATATCTTCAGAGGACTCAGTGCCATCGCGATAGGTGTAAGTGATCGTGCCTTTGGCATCGTCCACAATAGCAATTTGATCAATCGTCCACTGTTTATCCTCGGCGATATCGAAGAGGAAGGTACCCCCACCTGCGATATCATCCGGTCTGCCGTTGCCTTTGTTCTCTTCAAAAATCAGCAGATTGCCCTGTTCAAGAGTGTCATAGGTGATCTGAGAACCCTTATGCCAATAGGAGCCATTGCCAGTAGCAAGGTCATTATCACCGTGATTTTTCCCATTAACTTTGTTCTCACAATCAACCGTGAACCCATTGTTAGAGCTGCCGTTTTTAGGGGCACAGGCCGAGTCAAACAGTCCCAAAGGTGCTGAGTTAGCCTTTGTTCCCCGCTTGTTCAAGCCAGTGATAGTGATACCGTACTCGCTCCAGATATCGCCAATATTGCCAAGCTTGGTACTGAACTGAGTGTCGTCAACAGTTTGCCCATTTTGCGTATCCAGGTTGAAGGCATCAAGGGCATCGCCTGCACTGGTAGTGTCGTCGTTGACTACCAAGCCCGACCAGTTGAAATTTAGGTCGTAGATATTGGTTTGCGAGGTACTGATTGCTGCGGCTTGGGCAGCAGGTGCAAGCAACAGAGTGCTGCCGCCCAGGACAAACATCGCCCCCAAAGCGGCTGTATGTTTCAGGTGAGATGCTCTAGAACTCATAGTAGTGACGCAGGAAAAACGTTTGGTTGAACAACTAAATTAAGAAGCATGATGCACGTTGTATATATAGTTACATCAGATTTGATTCATGTCTCAACTCGCATTTATGTTTTGCTCGATCTTCAAGAATGAGACGGTTTCTAGAAAGTTGGCTTTATCTGGCAGAAGTCAATACTTAAGCGGCATGTGACTTCACGAAAAATATATATTGATCCTGCGTACTTATTGCGTGGGCTAAACTTGGAGCCTCAAGAAGTCGATCAAACTGAGTTGCGAAAATCACGTTAATCAGTATTTTCACTTAACATTGAAACGATTAAACCTTTATCTAGCTAGACCTCTATGTGCGAATGAGGATAAGGCCGAGAAGTAAATGTTCCCGTCATACAAGGTTTTGGCAAAACCTCATATTGTTTTGACGCAATGCAGGCTATAGCAAAAGGCAGAAGGAAAAAGGCAGAAGGCAGAACCGGGAGTCCTGACCTATCAAAGCTTCAGCGATCTATCCCATGCGAACCTAACTGCGGATTGCTATATCTTTGCGGCTGTTCTAGGCATGCTGCTTCAATTGGGGTGGCTTCTGAGTTCTTTGCAGTTTCAGTTAGCTTCACGATAGAGAGCAGCCTGGTTTTGGCGTAAACGCTCTTTACTTTCTAGAAGGCGATTTTGAGGGAGGCGATCGCGCTGCTCAGCCTGCATCAATGTCGTCATTGCTGGATAGTACAGATCCGTATCGTAGGAAATTAGAATGAGATCCACTTCGGTCTGGAGGGCTTTCACCACAGCACCCTTTAAGCCATCCGCACTGTCGAAAACGGCTCTCATACTAAAGTCATCGGTAATGAGAACCCCGTCATACTGCCACTGTTGTCGCAGAATATCGTTAACGACTCGCTCTGAGAAGGAAACGGGATGTTGTGGATCGACAGCGGTCAAGATAGGATGCCCCAGCATTGTGAACGCCTGCGACTGTCCCATAATTCGCTGAAAGGGCACCCAGTCATCTTGAGCCAACTCGGCAACGGGGGTGTCTAAGGTGGCCGAAGCTAGATGAGTATCGGTCTCTAAACGGCCTAGTCCAGGGAAATGCTTTAGGGTACAGCGAACGCCATGGGCTGCTAGTGCTTCGCAATAGGTTTGAGCAACTTCGGCCACGACCGCGCTATCCGCCGCGATCGCTCGCTGGTAAATCACAGAATACTTATCGTCGGGATTCACAATGCCTTTGTTGAGATCCACAACGGGGGCAAAGTTCAGGTTAATCCCAAGGTCAGCGAGTTCCCGTCCTTGAATATCACCGTACTTTTGAGCTGCCTGTTGACGCTCGTCAGGTGTCTTGGCGGCACTAATCCACTCCGCTAAGGGCGGAAGTTGAGTCAAAGGAGGCGATAGGCGGGAAACGACCCCGCCTTCTTGATCGGTCGCGATCCACAATGGGGGTAATCCTTGTTCCTCACGAATGGCCTGAAACTCAGCAATTGTCTGCCGAATCCTATCGCTAGATTTAGCCTGAATGTTGCGGAGAGTGATAAAAACACCTGCGATCGCCTGTTTTTCAATCAGTCTTTTAAGTGAGGCTTCACTACGGTAGCCAACTATCATGTGCGCTCCGAGGCGTTCTAGCTGAGCCGTATCGCTGTTGAGAACCCGATATTTGGCAAATTGAAAGGCAAGTTCATTGGTCAACACCACAGTTAGACCGAGAGAACAGAGAATTAAGCCACCCCAGCGGCTGATTAGCTGAGCTTGCTGTCGAGTTTTGCGGCATAGTCCTTGTAAATCAACGGATAGAAGCAGAACGAACC
The DNA here is from genome assembly GCA_039819045.1 of Cyanobacteria bacterium J06638_28. Classification (GTDB taxonomy): domain Bacteria; phylum Cyanobacteriota; class Cyanobacteriia; order Phormidesmidales; family Phormidesmidaceae; genus SIO1E4. The sequence continues at coordinate 332,179 of JBCBSR010000001.1, read as the reverse complement.
CTAAAGGTACCAACCACTGGAGTTCGCCTCGAACACTAGCCAATAAGGGGGTTCTTAGATGCACACCTAGCCAGCCCAATGGCAGTAGCAGTAAGAATTGAGCCAATTTGAGCAGCCAGTACGCCATGGCAACGAATAGAATGTGGGGTATGCCGACTCGAAGCTAGCACAGCGCCACTACAGGAATGGGTGTCATGCAGACATCAGTCAAAACAGGCCAAGGTATTCTATGATGGTCAGAAATTATCTAAACCGTTCAGTTTAGATCTGCCCATCGCATCCTTTCAGATAGGGTTATGACCTCACCCGAGTTATCTTCCGCTTCAGAAACAATGCAGCCCATTATGGCCACTGAGCGCTCGGCTTCGCCACCGCGCTGGTTGCTGATTGCTAGTTTAGGTGTCCTCCTGTTCGGGGGTGGCGTTCTGATTTGGTGGCTGATGCAGCCCCGAGGGGGGCCACCCTTTGCCATGCCGCCTGCGGCAGTAGAGCTGACTGCCGTCCAATCAGGCACGGTAGTCGACAGTTCTGAGTTTTTAGGCAGCCTGGAGGCTCAAACAGGTGTGGTATTGCAGCCAGAAGTCTCAGGACGAGTCGCGCAGGTCTTTGTGTCGGCGGGCGATCGCGTCGAACCTGGCACACCCATCTTGCTGATCAGCCCTGATCGCACTCAGGCTGAGGCCAATGCGGCTCAAGCTCAGGTAGATGCGGCTCAAGCTCAGGTAGATGCCGCTCAGGCTAGAGAAGACGCTTTTCAAGCGGGGGTATCCGCAGCTGAAGCGGCTCGGGCGTCGGCAGCGGCGTCCGTGCGTTCATTAGAAGCGCGCCAGATTGAATTAGAAGCAGAGCTGGCCCTCCAGGAAGAAGAGTATCGTCGGACTGTCAGGCTGGTTGAGCAAGGTGCGCTATCCCAGCAAGCACTGGATATCGCCAGTCGTAACTTAGAGGTGGCTCAGGCCAACCTAGCCTCGGTTAAAGAGGAAATTTTGGCTGCGGAGGCTACGCTCGACCAGTCTGAAGCAGCATTCACTGAAGCAAGAGCCACGCTGGCCGAATCGGGGGCGAGTGTGACGCAGTCAGAGGCTTCACGGGCGCAGGCGATCGCGAACCGCTCTGCCGTCCAGGAAAATCTGCAAGACCGGACAGTAGTCGCCCCTATTGCAGGAATGGTGGGTGACCTGAACATCAAACTGGGAGACTATGTGACGCCGAGTACGGTCATTACCAACATTACTGAGAACTCCACTTTGGAGCTTGACCTGGAAGTCCCCATTGATGAGCGCGATCGCCTCGAGCTGGGATTGCCGGTGGAACTGGTGAACACAGAGGCAAGTGGCAGCATTATTTTCATCTCGCCGCAGGCTAACCCAGACACTCAAACGGTGTTAGTGAAGGCCCGCTTTAGTAACCTTCAGAGACTTCTGCAAGACGCTCAACGGGTCGAAGCGCGCATTATATGGGCCGAGACAACTGGGCTTCTGGTTCCGACTAGCGCCATTACTCGCATCGGCGGCCAAACCTTTGTTTATGTGGCGGTAGACGCTCCAACTGCGACCGAAGAGGAAGCAGCGGCTGAGTCGCCTGCACCAGCTGAGTCCGCTCCTCCTGGTAAAGTCGCCCAGCTGCGCCTCGTCGAGCTCGGTGACATTCAAGACAGTAGCTACCAAGTTTTATCAGGCTTGGAGTCGGGGGAGGCGATCGTGACATCTGGCATTTTGAATTTGCAAGATGGTGCCCCGATTCAAGAGAAATCGACAGAATAGTCTTATTCCAGGCATCCAGAAACCCGTTGCCAACCTAGTGCCAATCTAGAGCTTGCTAAATGACGTTAACTTTTGCAGAAATCGGGTTTCGCTTGCAGCCTAATGCCCCATGGACATCTATTGCAGAACCTGACCTCGTTACACGTAGCGCGATCGCATCCAGCCATTAGGAAAGCCCTATGTTTGTCAACTTCTTTATTAAGCGCCCCGTTTTCACAACAGTCTGCGCGCTGATCGTTCTATTGGTTGGGGTTATCAGTATTCCTACGCTCCCCATTGCCCAATTTCCAGACATCAGCCCAACTCAGATTAGTGTGCAGTCAAACTATCCTGGCGCGGATGCTGTCACCGTCGAGAAGACCGTAACCAACATTTTGGAACGGGAAATCAACGGGGTCGAGGGACTCCGCTACATGACCTCCAACAGCACCAATAGCGGGACTAGCGCTATTACGGTGACGTTTGATTCCAGCCGGAATAAGGATATTGCGGCGGTTGATGTGCAAAACCGAGTGTCTTTAGCTGAACCGCAACTACCAGAAACGGTCTTAGCTACTGGGGTTACGGTTAGCAAAGAGAGCAGCAACATCCTCTTGGCGATGAGTCTCTACACCGAGGATGGCAGCTACGACGATGTATTTTTGAGCAACTATGCTGACCTCTACGTTGTGGATGCCCTCAGGCGCATCAAGGGTGTCGGAAACGTCGTTATTTTTGGCGAAAGAACCTATGCTGTGCGCCTGTGGCTCAATCCTCAACTTATGGCGAGTCGTGATCTGACCGCTCAGGATGTGGTGAGTGCACTCCAGGAACAGAATATTCAGGTGGGTGCCGGGCAACTAGGACAGCCTCCCTCTAGTCCTGAGCAGCAGTTCCAGATTGACCTTCGAGCCAGCAGCCGATTTCAGACGGTAGATGAGTTTGAAGACCTGATCGTTAAGACCGGCGACAATGGCGAACTGGTCAGGTTTAAAGACGTGGGTCGGGTCGAACTGGGGGCTGAAAACTACGGCACCTTCCTCCGGTTTCGAGGCAATGAGGCGATTGGTTTGGGAATTTACCAGTTGCCGGGAAGCAACGCCCTGGATGTGGCTCGGGGTGTGAAAGAAGAAATGGCAGAGCTAGCCCAGCAATTTCCCCCTGGCATGGAGTATGGCATTGGGTTCGACACCACCGAATTTGTGGAGCAGTCCCTGTTTGAAGTGGTGTGGACGCTGATTCAGGCCGTGGTGCTAGTGGTGCTGGTCATCTTTATCTTCTTGCAAGACTGGCGCACGACCATTATTCCTGCCGTTACGATTCCGGTAGCACTGATCGGAACGTTCGCGATTGTCAAAATCTTTGGCTTTTCGATCAATAGCTTGACGCTCTTTGGTCTGACGCTGGCAACCGGGATGGTCGTTGATGATGCCATTGTGGTGGTCGAGGATATTTCGCGCAAAATTCAAGATCGGGGCATGCCGCCGGCTAGAGCCGCGATTGAGGCTATGCAGGAGCTGACAGGCGCAGTCATTGCCACGTCGTTGGTGCTGATGGCGGTGTTCATTCCCGTGGCATTCTTTCCAGGTACGACAGGTGCCCTCTACCGGCAGTTTGCGTTGACGATCGCCTTTGCGATCGCCCTCTCCACCTTTAACGCACTGACCTTGACACCAACCCTCTCGGGTCTTCTACTCCGTTCTAATCCGAGTATGGGAGGCTGGTTAGGGGCTATCTTCAATCGTTTCAATCGCTTCTTGGACTGGCTCCGCACTACCTATCGCCATACGCTAGAGCTGCTGAATGCCGTTAAGCCCCTTATCATTGCCGCCTTTGTGGCCTTGTTAGTTGTGACGGGCTGGCTATATCGCTCTGTCCCTTCAGCTTTTTTGCCCGATGAGGATCAGGGATATTTCATTACCCTGGTGCAGGCTCCCGAAGGCGTATCGCTGAATTACACCAGTGATGTAATGACGGAGATCGAAGCCATCCTGCTGGATAAGGATAGTTTTCCAGGGGTGCGGGCCACCTTTGCCGTAGGTGGCTTCAGCTTTGCGGGCAGTACCTCTAACAATGGTGTTATCTTCACCACTCTGGAACCTTGGGATGAGCGTGGCCCTGGTCAATCCGTGCAGGCCATTATTGGTCAACTGTTTGGAGCTTTTTCAACAATTACCGATGCTCGCGTTTTTCCAGTGAATCCTCCTGCCATCCAAGGTTTGGGACAGTTTGGTGGATTCCAGTATCAGTTGCAGGATCGCCAGGGTGATTTGGGCATTAGTGCCCTAGTCGAGAAAAAGGATGAACTTCTAGGCGTCGCGAATCAAGATCCCAACCTCCAAGCGGTATTCACCACCTACTCAGCGGCCACACCGCAATTGCTGATTGACGTTAATCGCGATCGCGCCAAAGCCTTAGATATTGAGGTGGATGAGGTATTCAATACCCTCCAGACTTATTTGGGCTCGCGCTACGTCAACGATTTTACGCAGGGACAACGAACCTATCGAGTCTATGTGCAGGCTGACGAAGAGTTCCGTTCCGATCCCGATGATATTGGCAAACTTTACGTCCGCTCGGAACGCGATGAGATGGTTTCGCTTGCCAATCTGGTGACCCTCACACCGGCTACAGGCGCGCAAACAATTAACCATTACAATCTCTATCGTTCCATTGAAGTCAATGGACAACCGGCACCCGGTGTCAGTTCAGGGGTTGCCTTGGGGACGATGGAATCCCTCTCAGAACAAGTGTTGCCCCCCAGCATGGGCTATGAGTGGTCAGGCAGCTCGCTGGAAGAAATTGAATCTGGCAACCAGGCTCCTATTATCTTTGGCCTGGGACTTATATTCGTGTTCCTGGTGTTAGCTGCTCAATACGAGAGTTTCATTGACCCCGTTGTGATTCTCTTTTCGGTGCCGCTGGCAGTTTTAGGAGCCCTTTTGGCCCAGTCATTCCGTGGCTTACCGAACGACGTTTACTGTCAAATCGGTTTGGTTATGCTGATTGGCTTGGCAAGTAAGAACTCTATTTTGATCGTGGAGTTTGCCAACCAGCTGCGTCAGGAAGGATTGCCCATCGTTAAAGCAGCCTTTGAAGCGGCAGAGCAACGGATGCGACCGATCTTGATGACGGCCATCTCCACCTTAAGTAGTATCTTCCCTCTGGTCATTGCAACAGGAGCTGGGGCAGGCAGTCGGCAATCCCTGGGAACTGCTGTATTTGGCGGCATGTTTGTGGCGACCTTCTTGAGTCTTTTTGTGGTGCCGATTCTCTATGTGGTGATCAAGCAACTCACCGATCGCTCAACCCGTGGCCCGTCTTCAGGCGACTATGCCACTCAGAGCGATCGCCAGCTCACTTTACCCACCCCGCCTTCACGTTAGGATGCAGGTCAGTCCCAAGAAGGCGGAGGAGCAGCAAACATCTCAACCAACATGACTAATTTTGGGTGTGCCTTTTGGGAAAATTGCCATAATTCAGTTTTTAAATAAGAAGAAAGGTACATTGATAGCGGTTGGATTTGAGGCGATGAGTTGCCTCTCTACTTCATTATTAACGGAGTTCAGTATGACGGGTTCTTTGTCCGCTCCTTTGGATACTTTCACAGCGATTCAAACGCGTCGTTCCATCAAAAGCTTCAAATCGGAGCCAATTCCAGCTGAGTTATTGCGCCGATTAGTAGAATTAACGATCGCCGCTCCTAGTAGTTACAACCTACAGGATTGGCGCATTGTCTTAGTTCAAAATGTTGAGCAAAAACAAGCCCTTGCCGAAGCGGCTTTTGGTCAAAGCCAGGTGTTAGAAGCACCTATAACCTTTGTATTTGCTGCCACAACAACTTCCTGGAAAGATGAAGCTCTTATGGAGCAGATCTATCAAACGGCGTTGGATGCGGGTGCATGGCCTCCCAAAACGGTTGATTACTTCAAAACAGCGATTCCTCAATTCCAAGCAAATTTGGGACCTAAATTACGCGAATATGCCCTCAAAGATGCCATGATTGCGGCGACCCATACAGCTTTGGCGGCAGAGGCCATGGGATTATCTTCTTGCTTTATGAATGGCTGGCAGGAGGATAAGGTTAAGACGGTGATTGGGGCTAGCGATCGCGACGACATTGCAATTGCGGTTCTCTTACCGATCGGCTACGCTGCTGAAGCTCGTCAGGATCCGGGCCGTCTTCCGCTCTCAACCAACGTTTTTATCGATCAACTGAATAACAGTTTTGAGGCTTAATGAGTCAAATAGCCTTAGCCATCTCGGTTTAGACACTCAGCATAGCAAGCTGAGTACGCAGGTGCGCCAGCCTAGGGGCTGTCATCATTTAGAGCCTAAATCCTCATGCTGAAAGCGGTTCAGCCCCTAGCTAGTTCTACCAAGCGGGCGCGGCAATGCTGATACCGCAAGGCTTTCGAGTTTAATTGATGACGCGCCCTAGATGCCCAGCTTTTCACAAAAACAGCAGCGCGATCGCTAGAATCATTTTTCTCTCAGTCATTATCTATCCAAACGTCAAGAAGCTAGAAACCATACTTACAGATAACACTTAGAGCATCGTAGTGCGCTGGCTAATCGGTGAAACTGTTCGCATTGGATGAGGATGTCACCGTTCTTAATCAAGATTCAAGTCAAAGATTGAACTAAATTAACGCTTTATCCACAGGGAATCTTGAGGAAACAACGTGTTTTCATTCTTTCTTAAAAGATCCTGTTGGTGGAAAGTAACATTTTAATTTTCCTGAGAAAAGCAAATAAGTTATTGTCAAACATTGCGATAGGCTAAGGCTAATTAAGGTTTCCAAGAATACGACCGAATTCCTTTCGAGCTGTTTGCTGTCTGTCTTTAGTTGCTATGAACACTCAAAATAAGAGCTTTTACACTTTTGCGGTTACCCCTGGTACCCGTGACCATCGAGGCTTTTTTGTGCAAGAAGGAACCTACGATTTAGTTCAGATAGACAATTCTGGATGGGCTTATGTTTGTCTGGATAATCACACTTGCTATTACGTTGATCCAGAAAACCTCTTAGAAGTTTGTAATTTGGAAGACTGAGGTTTCTAGAGCAGCAATGCGGTTGCCAATGATCAATTTTCTATTAGTTGAAGCGTCGATCCATTGCCTAAACGTATTGGATCTAGATACAGGCTTTAACCTTGGTGGAAAAGGGTCATTGATTATTTCCGACCAGGGAAGAAGCCAGTTGACATCCGTTTGATGACTCGATTGGCAATATCACTGTATTGAATTTCGCCCGTCAGCAGTTGTCCCATCCGTTTAGTGGCTGTGGGCCGTTTGATGCCAACTTTGTAGCCGATGCCCTGGGCTCGGAAAAAGACCTGGGCAATGCGTTGTGCCCACTGCATATTGTTACCCCACTCATGGATGGCCTGGGTATAGTTGGCCAGGGCTTCGGGCTTGCCCTGTAGAGCGATATGGATAGCCTCGGCTGCTTTAACACCGCTGTACATACCGTGGCGAACCCCTTCCGCTGTTAGGGGGTCAACGATCGCGGCAGCTTCACCCACGACGACAGCCTGCTGGGTATGGAGGGGATGTTTTCCCTCCCAAAGCTTCAGCGATGCGGGGTGAGTGGTGCCCTCGTGATAGCTTCCCCCAAAGATGGGAGCATATTGCGCCAAAACAGTTTGGTAATCTTGAGTGCCTTTGCTAAGGAAATTGGCCGCGCCAATAACATAGCCTTCCGTACGAGGAAAACACCACAAACAGCCGCTTTTCAGCAGGCCAAATTCAAAATTCATGGCCTGGGCTTGAGCGTTGGGCGTTGCTGTTTTGACTTCTAAGGTGGCGGCTGATTTCAGCTTTGTTTCCTTAAATCCCAGCCATTTTGATAACGGTCCATGAGCCCCATCAGCGGCGATTAAATAGCGTCCTGCAAAGTCACCGTTCGCGGTGGCCACTAGCCAATGTTCGTTAGTGAACTGTATGCCCAGAGCTGGCATGTTGTCTTTTAATTCAGCTCCCTGTGCGATCGCTTGCTGCGTCAAAAAGTGATCGAAAACATCCCGCTGCACAATCCAAATTGGATCGTTGGTCTCTAGCTCGCCAGTGACTTCATCACCCAGTTTCCAGGTGTAGCGGAGTTGCCGCAGTTTGTATGCGATCGCCGGATCAAAGTCGAAATCAAACCATTCAGCAATCAGAGGCGATACCGCACCGGTACAGGCTTTGTAGCGCGGCAGGCTTGCCTTTTCGATGATGAGTACGGTTCGCCCCTGCTTCGCCAAGTGATAAGCAGCGCTGCTGCCAGCGGGGCCAGCACCGACAACAATGCAATCGTACATAGTTCTCTCTCAACCCTGGTGAGATGCGTGTCAGCCTTTCCTTACTCTGCCTTGTTTCCGCATTTTTTCCTAATCAACTTTGAGGGAGCCCTTCATAAAAGCTGAAGTCTCGTTATTTCCTCGCGAACAGCGACCAAACAGGTATTTTTACCTGACGAATTTGGTAGATCACCTGACTTTTGGTGTTCCTCAATCTTACGGATTGCAAAGGAAATTTGAAGCCATAGGATGAATTCAACCTACGAATATGAAGCTTTGGCCAAAGAATTTCATTGTTTTCACACCGTTACATATTTTGGGGGGCTGCATGTTTTGGGAACTTTGCATTCAATACGCAAACGGGTACGAAGAGGTGATTAAGGTCTTCCAAGATCTTGACCTTGCGCTGAACTATGTTGATCGCATTTATGCTCAAGAGGGCTATCCGATGCATATGGCTTACTGTGTCCGTCCCATCTGCATGGCTTAAATAGGATCGCGCCTTTAGCTCAGCACCTTAACTAGCCTCAGGTCAAATGAGGATGGCCCCATTGGTGTTGTGAGCCAATCGAGCTTCTTTACCCATGCAGGACAAATCGCTGCTGCGCTAAGAAGGATTCATTCAGCGGAGCGACTTTAGCATCTCTGTGTCGCTGCAACAGCATCACAAATGCACCCGCTCCTAAACCGGATTGAGGCCACAGCCGATAACAGGGACGGTCGGTTAGGGGCGACTGATAATCCTTGAGGGCCAGAACGTTGACCGGCTCAAAGTCGGGAAACTTTTTGAGGAACCAAGTGCAGACCTGCTCATTTTCATTCGGTGCAAAGGTGCAGGTGGAATAGAGGAGATATCCTTCCGACTGCACTAGCTGAGCTGCATTCGCCAGAATACGTTTTTGGCGGTTGGCATTGCGGTTAAGGGTGACTTTATGGAAGCAGCCCTCCACTTTTTCTCCTTTGGCCAGCAATGATTGGCCGCTACAAGGAGCATCCACCAGAACCAATTGGGCACAGTGAGGGGTTTGTGCAGCTAGAACAGCCGGATCCAGATTGAGGATGCTGGCGGCAAAAGCTCCGCATCGCTTCAAGTTAGCAATAAGAATCCGCACTCGCTTTCGGACAACTTCATTACACAGCAGATGGTGTGGGTGTTTGGCAACCCGAGTAAATAGGCTTTTGCCGCCCGGTGCAGCACATAGGTCGATCGCCACTTCAATAGGCGTCGTGATAGCCTGCATCGCTGACGCCGCAAACACGGACGAAAAATCCAGGCAGTAAAAATAACCCTGGTTATGGAACGGATGTTGTCCAGGTCGGATATTTGCGGCCAAGCGATCAACAAATGGGGGTTGCCAAGGCAGTGGGGGCAGAACGGCTTCGGTAAATTCAGGCGGTTTGGGCTTTGTCCACAGAATGGTGGGGGCAAATGGGGGCGGCTTGTGGAGGGCTTGGATGAACTGCTCGCGATCGCCTGCTGTCTCAAACAGGCGATCCGCTAGCTTCACCAGTTGCTTGGAGGTCGTTATCATCACTCGATGCTAATACCGCCAATAGTTTCAGCGGCACGAGGGCGAGCCACAGTGGCTTTTTCCATGGCGCGATGGCGTTGATGGTGGCGCTGAAAGTACTTCTGCCAATCTTGAGGGGCATTCAGGGTTTCGCCCCCGTGTTGCGTCAGGCGTTTGCGCACCTGACACAACACGGGGGTATTGACGCAAGCCCCTGAAATAATGACTTGTCCTTTCGTCAGGGATGGCAGCTCTTGCAAAAGATCGCGTCCAGCAGCCTCAACGCCATACTTCAGGCTCTCCTGATCCACTGGATTCACAATGCGCATCAAAAACTGACTCATGCACTGGGACAGTACATCGGAGTCGAGTTTACCAGGGCGCTGAGTAATGAGCCCGACCCCCATGCCGAACTTACGGCCTTCGCTGAGGATCGTGCGCAAAATTTGCTTGCAGCGTGACGGTTCATGGGCAGGCGCAAAGCGATGGGCTTCCTCAATCAAGATGAAGACCGGATAGGGCAAGTAGTTTTCGGCTTCTTCGGTAATGCGCTCTTTTTCAGTATTGATGCGGGCCTGGTAACTCTGACGCAGGATCGCGGCACAAATCACCTGCTGTTCTTCTTGGCTAATTTCATTCATTTGCAGCACCGTCACCTGCCCCGGCTCGAACAAGTCTTTGGGAGCAAGATGGTTCATGCGGTCAAAGTATTGGGAACTTGACAGCCGTTCTAACTTCCATTCGATCGCGGGGGCTGAGGAACCGAGCTTTTCATTGCCCTCCTCATCAACACTGGTATCGGCTTCGTGAACCGCTCGGATGAGATCGTTCACATCCCAGCGATAATCCCCTTGGCGATGCCGTTGCAAAATGCCGAAAGCTTTGCTGAGGATAGCCTGTTGGCGATCGCTCATTTCGGGCAATAGCGTCAACACATCGTAATAATCTAGCGACGACATCCGAATACGAATATCATCTGGCGTTAAGACCTTTACCATTGGGGCGTACCCATCGGGGGTTTGAAATGCATCGTGGCCTCGCATGTCGCCCAGCGTGCCGTATTCGCCATGGGGGTCAAAAACCAGAACGGCAGCTCGATTGTAGGGCCGCAGCAATTCTTCAATGAGTACGCCTGCCGTGTAGGATTTGCCAGATCCGGTACCGGCCAAAATCGCCATGTGGGTACTCACTAGCTCCTTGACATCTAAAGAGACGGGCACCGCATCGCTGGGGCGGAGCAGTAGCGAACCGACGTGAGCGGAACCCACTTCCCCAGGCTGCTTTTTATTGATGACCTGGCGGAGGGTATCGTCATCAACTCGATAGACCTTGGTACCGGGATCCGGCGTTAAGCGAGGATTCATGAACCCCAACGCTGGATGAAAATACCCAATCACAGTGACGGTGACTTCGTAAATTTCAGGATTGGGGTAAGCAAACCCAACGAGCGCCGCGATGGACTCGGGACTAATATCGGTATCCGCAAAAATGCGATCGGGCAAATGATCAATGAGTCGGCGATCGGAAATTTTGCCCAAAATGTTGAGGGTGGCATCGTCCTGTTGCGCTTGGTAAGCGACAAACTCCCCAATTTTGACCTCGTGGTTATTGGCGGTAATGAAGAGGTATTCATTGCCGGTTTCACCTGGCCCTTTGACGGTACCGATCACTTGAAGCATAGGGAAATTTAACTGAGGTGGGCATTCTACCGAAGGCACGTTGTGGCTGCCGCCAGTTGCGTGAGAACTCAATGGCTAAAGCGATACGTTGCCTCTAAAACTGTAGCGATTTCACGGTGATAGGAATCCGTAATCGCTTGGTAACTTATACTTAGTTGCCCTAGTATAATGGGGCTGGGTTGATGGTATTCCGTAAAACCTGTCGGAACCAATGTTTTTGATTAAATAGCGATAGGACAGTATCTCGGGGCGCAACATGGTCGACTACTCCGCTGTGGACACTCCTAATGCCAATATTCAAGCGCCGCTCGTCGATCTTCCTGAAGACGCGGCACTGGAAATTGTGACGGAAAAATTAGAAGGACGTCACAGACGGATTCTGGCCTCAATTGCCATCCCTTGCTCCGTTGAGCACTTATGGCAGGTTCTGACTGACTATGACAATCTGGCTGAGTTTATCCCCAACCTAACGCTGAGCCGTCAAATTGGCGCTTCGGAATCGGGTACCCTGCTGGAGCAGGTAGGCGCTCAGTGCTTTCTCAACATTCAATTTTGTGCCCGTGTTGTTCTCAATATGGTCGAGCAGTTTCCCCATCGTTTGTGCTTCACGATGGTAGAGGGAGATTTTCGCTCCTTTGAGGGCGCTTGGCAGTTGGAGCCTTCAGACGAATCAGAGAGTTTGACTCGACTGGTTTATGAGCTCACTATTTGTCCACCCCGTGCCATTCCTGCGATGCTGATTGAGCGGCACCTTCGTCACGACTTAACTCAAAACTTACAGGCAATTCGGCAGCAGGCGATCGCGGTTGCTAGCGCAGTTTGACCTCATCGCCTTGGCAAATGAACCCTGTTTGCAAGACGCGAGTGTAGATGCGACTGCTGCCGGGGTGGTGCTTTTGACTGATGCGGCTATAGCGCTTGTCGGCAAACCAGCGCATATTTTTACGACAGGGCACAGCGTAGCTCGCTACTTCTAGCAAGACCGTCTCCCCTAATTGCAGCTTTACCCCGGGGGTTACTTGGAGCCAATTTAGGCCCGCGATCGTTACATTTTCTCCGGCATGGCCGGGTGCCAGGTTATGTCCTTCTTGCTGTAAGGTTTCGATTACTTCCATGGCCCACAGGCAAACCGCTCGTTCAGGGCCACCATGAATGTCAGGTGTTTTTTGGGCATCCCCCACCAGCCCGGTGGACAGGACTTTTGCTTCGGGAACCGCCACCTTCGGGACGCCACCTGGAGAAACGCTGATCTGGACAATATGGCCTGTCATAAATTTGAGCAGTATCCTTGCATAGCTATCTGCTAAGCAAGGATACTGCTCTAAGATGCCTTCAAAATCAATCTTGCAGTGTAATCAACTCGATGTAGGAACGGCGCTAAATTGTTCTCTTGAAAGTATTCGTCAACGGCTTCCCGAGCCCCTTTGAAATGACCATAATCATCAACAATGAGTACGCCTTGAGGAGATAAACGTGGATAAAGATGCACTAACTCATGCATCGTTGACTGATACCAGTCAGTATCCAAGCGCAAGAGTGCGATCGCGTCTGGAGCTTTGTCTGGGAGAGTATTTTCCACTAATCCTTTAACAAAATGTACCTTCTCCATGGGGTATCCAGTTGAAGCCATAGCTTGTTTAACATCTTCCAATGAGGCATTGGCCCAAGTTGAACTCGCATCAGAGATTCTATTCTTGGAAAACTCATTCATGGCTGGCTTTCCCCATAAGTCAACATCGCGTTCTTCTGGTAGTGGCATGCCCTCAAAGGTATCAAGAAGATAAAGATCCCTATCCGTTACCCCTTCCTGAAGAAGGACAAGGGCAATTGTCATCATCGAGCCTCCCTTATAAACGCCGCACTCGAGGAAACTGCCCTTAATGTCGTTGTGCAGAACGTATCGCACAGATTCTATAAGGGAGTAAATTCTTTCAGGGCTAGTCACTGTGTAGGGGATGACCGTCTTCAATATCGCAATATGCTCTGATTCAAAATCAGGTGGAGTTTTGAGCTGAGCAGTCTTTTGAGACAAAGAACCTGGTTGTACGGTGTTGTTGCGCTTGACAATGTCATACCCAAGTGTGTGAAGAGCTAACTTAATAGCCTTCCTAATCATGACAGACTACTCCATTGCTGATAGGCACGACTTTTAAGCTAACCAAGCGATGGTAACCTTGGCAAATTAAAGAGCCGTCCTTGCGTCGTGATTGCAATATTTAGTCGTACTTACTGAATTGACATAATGGCCTAATCTGCTGACGGCTATGCTGTGTAAACATTGATTGAATATGGTTTGGCCTGCAGCGCTTTTAGTTTAGATGCGCATTGCGAAAGCGAGGTAAGCTGATGACGGCAGAAAAAGATCCTGATTTAGACCGCAAGATTGAGCAGGAAGTCCGGCAAGGAAGAACGTTCTCTTTAGCTGATGTGATTGGTCAAGAAACTGGCAACTTTCTTAAAGGTGAGTCCCCAGTGCCCAAACTCTTACAAGTCAAGACTGAACTCATTGCATTTATAGAAAAACACCTTGTTGACCCATCGGAAGCTCTACAGGTGACCCTACGAGAATCCATCCAAGCGGATGATCTCGTGTGCAGTCGGCATCTTGAAACCCCTCTAGATGCCCTATCAGCATTTATCCAGAGCTTGCTTGACCAAGAGACGTTGCTTCAGAATTTTGTTCGGCGAGTGGATATGAAATGGGGCGAAATTTATAATGAGCGTCCCCATTTTGAGCAACCGGGACAGCCACCCCACCCTGATGATGAATACACCCATGCCTCTGTCCGGGCACAACTGACTCAGTTACTTGCGGTCGTGAAGCCCTATAAGGACAGTTGACGCATCAAATCGAGTAATGTGCGACAGGTTTTAGATACCTTAAAACTGGGAAAAAGCAGCCACTTCTTAGGATTGGGCCAAGTGCTTACAGGGGTATGATAGCTCGGGCACTTGTTCGGGAAGGACACGGCACTGACATTGGCTAGTGCAACTTTTGGCGTTGAGTATTTACAGCCACAATGCACACCCTGGGAAGCGATCTACCGGATTAAGCCAACACTATACTTAGCTAAGCCCAAAGACATCAATGGTGTCTTCGCGCCCACGAATAGACATTTCGCCCAGATGCACACAGGCTTGAGCTTTGAGATGTCTGCGGGTCACTTCACTCATTAACAATAAATGCTCTGTTTCTTTGGTCATGGCTTCTAGCCGCGATGCCACATTGACCGTGTCGCCGAGGACAGTGAATTCTAAATGTCCTCCGACGCCCAAGCATCCGGCAACAACCACGCCAGAATGGAGGCCAATACCAATAGGGAGCTGGCTAAAGTGTTCAATATCTTGCAAGATAGCTTTCCCGGCTTCCACCGCTTGAACGGCATGATTTTCGAGCGTTCTGGGTGCGCCAAAGACGGCTAGCATCCCGTCACCCATAAACTTATCAACCCAACCGCCATGCTGCTCGACGGTACTCGCCAAAAACCCTTGTAACTGACTCAAGAAGTTAAGGACTTCAAGCGGGTCCATTTTTTCGGAATACTGAGTAAAGCCTCTCAAGTCGGTCATCATGATCGTGACCTCGCATCTTACAGGCTCTTCTAACAGCGCCAATGGACTTTCAAAAGCCGCTTCGACAACGGTCTCTGGCAAAAACTGGTTCATCAAGAGTCGTCCAGCCTCATTCTTACTCTGTCGCCTGACAATACCTGCGGTCACCATGCCAAGCAACCCAGTGCCCAAGATGGTAAAGAGTGCAAACAAGCTGATGGCAATGTTCAAACGGAACAGTGCAGCAGCGTAAGCAAAATTTCCCAGTGCTAGGGCCGTCGTTAACAGCGAAGCTTGTTTACGAATACGAATCCCCCCCGATACCGCTAGCAAGCAGCAGAACGCTGCGATATTGGTGATGATGTCAGGATGAGACTGCCCTAATACTTGCCGAATATTCGTAATAAATAGAAAAAGCAGGACACCATCAAAGAGTGGAATGGCGATTTGTAGCTGGTTTGACCAGCGCCATGCTTTGGGTTGCAACAAAGCAAGTAAAAACCCGATAGCGATTAAACAGCCACTCACCGAAATCAAAGCAACTGTGGGGGATATGCTCTCTTGCCGGATCAAGGTTTGCGGAAAGGCATAAACTAGCACATCAAGCATGCTTGAAATTAGCAGCACAACCGTTCGGACATAGGCGAACTTACGCTCATTTTTGAGCGCTTCTTGAACCAGCACACGGCTGAGCAAGGTTTTAATATCGTCGCTATTGGCTGGACCTGGATTTTGAGCGATGGGTTGAGGGGCAGAGGCAGCCATAATTCGGTAAATGAAAGCACACTGAAACTACAGTTACAGCCGTCACTAGCTCCATCAGGACATGACGACGAAGCCACTTGATTGTGGACTGGGCATTAGGAAGAGCCTAGGTGTCCCGGCCTCAATGGCTAAAGTGATAACAACTGCACCCTGAGCTGAGCCCACAGCGATAAATCGCTGGTCGAAATGTTAAGGGCTAATAGCTTATGGCTTCAGGACTTTTTCCAGCAGGGAGATTGTCCTTTGAACGCTTGAAATTTATCTGAGAAGTCCATTAAGCCTGTATAACCAGTCTTACACAAGCACCTGAACTTCTTGCACAAGTGGGATGTTGCCATCTCAGATAGTGCAACAAGGGATGTTGCTGAAAACGTAAACTGCAACCGTTTACTCGTTGCAAATACTGCCTATTGTTGCAACAATGCATACCATGCTATCACTGCAGTGTACTGAGAAATAGGTTCACCGCCATGACTACCGTCGTTACGCTTCCTACCGCTCAACAACGCCGCTTACGCTCTGTGGTGAAGCGCCTGGTTATCGACCTAGGCTACCTGGAGCACTGCTTAGCTGAAGGCTTGCAGGATACCAATGTCAGGAAGGCTGCAAAGGGATTAGATAGCGCTATCGATTGTTTGAATGAGCATTTGGCCAACTGTTAACCCGTAATGTGGAAGTAAATTACACGTGTTCGGTGATATTGGACAGCGGAGCAGGTTACAAAGAACACATGTTTGGTCGCGGGAAGCGATCGCGACTGGCTGTTTCCATATTTAGAACAGCAGCCAAGCTTTTCTCCTGATTCTTTCAACCGAATAGCAAACCGAGCCCTTGATCCTTAGGATCAAGGGCTCTTTATTAGACCTATGTTCTGGAGAATTTTGATCATCAAAGCTAAGAATATAAAGTAGACAGCATTAAGTCTATTCATGAGACTATCAGAGTCCATAAATAGACTTAATGAAAGCTTATTGAGTCTTAAAGAGAGATTCACTTTTCAGTGAGGCAAATGTTTTGATTCAGGATCGAGCGATCGCGATCGCTCCGCTAAACAGCTACCCTCAATCCGAGTTCTTCAGGCTAGCGGCATCACCGTCCAATCTGCTTAGCAAACCAAAGAGCAGCATTGCCATTGGATTCCTGCACCATCCTCTCAATCGTCTGGTTCAACAAATCAACGGACAGTCCCACCAGCGCCACCGAAACATTGCTAGGTTGATAAGCTTGTTCGCCTTGAAGCAGAAACATAAATACCCGATTGCCCCGCACGTCGATCACCCAGTATTTAGGGATGCCCAATGAAGCATAGAGCCGCTTCTTTTCATCCCAATCCGTTGTCAGCGTTGTATCGGCAATCTCACCAACTAGCCCGAACAATACTACCTGAAGCTCTCTCTTTACCCGCTAACCGTGATTGTGAAGAGCAGAGGGATATCGATATCACCGACATTCCTGAAGTTTTGTCAAATCCAGCCTTCTAGAAGGCTGTGTCAACCGCATCGACTGAGTAGTTGCGGTTGACACAGCTAATCAAGCTCCTGAAAACCATAAATAGCAGGGAGCACAGACGCAGTTTTGATTGAATGGACTAAAAATGGACTAAATTTCAGCCCTTCTACAGGAGCTCTAAAGCTTTTAGCTAAATCGCAGCCATCAACTACTAACCGCCCAGCCAGATATCCACTTAAAGCATATCTGCAGAGCCTCAGAACTCAATACCTGTCAGACCCAAACAACATTTCAATGTCTTTTTATTAGACTCGAAAATCTGAACTCAGGACTTATTTTGCTTTTATTGAGTCCAAATACGAGGCAAAATAAAAGTCCGCAGTTTGGTCGAAACAATCTAAATCTCTGCATCCTTATCCAGCAGCTTCTTGTTCCCGCATTCCGAACTCTGCCAAAGAATCTAATGCATTGAACAAATCAGTGAACTTCATCCTGTATCAACAGCATCGCAAATCTCAATTCAAGACTAATTAAGCTCTTTTATAGTCCTTTGCTGAAATCTATAAGTCTCAAAAAGAGACAAAAAGTGGGTCTGCATTGGCATCTAAAAAATGTCAGTCTTTATTTCATATTTGTTTCATAATTAGAGAGGCATCAGTCTGTAAGGCTGTTTTATAAACTAAGACCAGTTTCTCAGCCTTTGACGAGGGAGAGGGACGGGTAACTAAGACGGGTTCTTCTCTTTGTGGCTTACCTTTCCGGAAATGCTCAGTACCTTCTGATCAACGGTGCGATCGGGGTTGGCATTGCTGCTGACGCTGTTATTGCCACCATTGGGAGGTTTCGTCGCTTTGAGCGTATTCGCGACGCATTGACCTGGGCAGCCGCAATCGGCTTCACCCATACCGTCTTTCCTATGATTGGGTTGATTGGGTTGTGGTATGCAGCCAGCGCCTTTCCTTCTCTCAAAGCTACTATTTACGGTATCGGCTTTATCGTGATGGTGTGGTTCATCACCTCAGTGATTCGGGAGATTGCCGGTCTTGATAATGATGATGAAGATACCGAAGACCAGGAAGACTTCCTCTATCAGTTTTTAGCCAACCACTCGAAGTTTTGGGCAGCGGTGTGGGCTGTCTCGATTGATGCGTTGGTGACGGGGCCTGGCAAAACAGCCGCGACTGCCCACTGGAGCCAAGCCCAAGTTTTAGGCAGTTTTCCCTTGGTTGGCTTTGTCGTCTTTGGCCTTGTTATGCTCAGTGCCTGGCCCGCGATCGCCCTCCGCAACTACTGGCAAACTGAAAAGTTCAATAACCCCCACGGACTGGCTCGTTTCACCATGATTGGCTCATGGGTGGAACTCAGCATTTTTCTGTACTTTGCCTACTTGGCAGTATCGGAAATGCTGGTAGCCCTTGGCATACACCCCATCATCAGCGAGTTCGCGATCGCCGGTATATTCAGCAGCCTTACCACTGTTGTGTTATTACTCGCACTTCGAGAACGCGTTTGGCATACCCAATTACAGGAAGCCAAGAAACTCATTGAATAGGTGCGATCGCTCTCTGCCTACTTGAAAAGTCTCTTCTGCATAATTGAAAACAGGCATTCTCTTTATGAGACTCAAAGATTTTTGCGCTGGACTCTTTGTAGTAAACGCAAGTCTCAATGAGAGACTGTGATCGATACAGAAACGCTTTTGCGAGGTTTATAGTTTCATGCCCTAAGAGCGATCGCAGGACAAAGCAGCGTGGCCTATGCTGGAGATCGATGCCTGAGACATTGCTGACTGTTATTCAGAGAGGGTTTGAGATGTTGCGTTTAAGTCAATATCTGCTGATTGGAGGACTTTGGGCGATCGCGAGCTGTTCAACCCAACCCACTCCATCCCCAGAAACCCCCCAAACAACGACTCCTGTCGCCCCATCAGAAACCGTTTCATCAGCGACTGCCAACGATGAGGCACAGGTAACCGCTGTAACGGCCAGTGGAGAACCCGACGCCTACACCTTTGCCGTTACTGTACAAAGCACCGAAACTGGGTGCGATCAATACGCTAACTGGTGGGAAGTCGTAACCCCAGAAGGTGAACTCATTTATCGCCGCATCCTGGTTCACAGCCATGTGGATGAACAACCCTTTCGGCGCACAGGGGGGCCAGTCATCATCCAGCCGGAGACCGCCGTCATTGTTCGGGCTCATATGGATCCCCAAGGCTATGGCACCCAAGCCATGCAGGGCAGTGTCGCTGGCGGCTTTGAAGACGTCACTCTCCCAGAAGGATTCGCGGCGGACTTAGCAACAGCTGAGCCTCAACCCGGCAGATGTACGTTTTAGCTTGAAAGCTTCACTGGTCGCTCATCAGATTTCGGGCTCAAACACCTCGACGGTAACAATCTCGCCGCCTTCAATGGCCCAGTGAGCAAAGGATCCGGCGACGTCGCCCTGCTCATCAAATTCCGCTGAACCCGAGGCCCCTATGTAGTCAATGTCCTCACCGTTAGCGATCGCCTCTACTGCTTTGGCCCATTCACCTGGCTTAATCTCGATACCCGGCGCATTCGCTACTTCCCGTATCGCTGCTTGAACCGCTTCGCCGTCCGTACTACCGGCCTGCTCGATCGCTAAGGCGATAATCATCAAGGCGTCATAAGTTGTATCGATGTAAGGTTTGGGCGGAAGTTCACCATACTTTTCCTCATAAGCCTTGATGAAAACCGTGTAGGCTGCCGTGTCCGTCGCTGACTGGGCAACGGTGCCAAACGTCCCCTCTAGGAAATCGGCACCGATCGCCTCAATCACTTCCGGTGCTTTCATGCCATCGCTAAACACAAAGCGATCGAAGAAGCCCTCTTCCAAAGACTGTTTCAGAATCGTAATGCCGTTTTCGGGATAGCCAATCAGCAAGAGTGCTTCAGCATCACCATTCGCCAACTGTTGTAGTTCTCCTCGATAGGACGGTTGGCCCTTTTCATAGGGAACTGCCCCACTAACCGTTCCGCCTTGAGATTCAAAAGCAGCCTGAAAACTTTCCGCTAAACCCTGACCATAGTCATTATTGATATAGATGATGGCCAGATTTGCGAATCCTTGTTCGCGAGCAACTTCCGCCAGCGCTACCCCCTGAAAAGCATCCGAGGGAACGGTGCGGAACACGAAATCATCATCCACCAGAGTTGTAATGACAGGGGATGTAGAAGCTGGCGTCACCAACGGTACCCGGCTGCTTTTAGCTACACTTTCAGCCACTGGAATCGTATTGCCGCTCGATAGGGCTCCAATAATTGCCGTAACGCCTTCAATCGAAACGAGTTTTTGCGCCGCATCAATACTCGGCTGAGCCGCCGTCTGAGTATCCCCTACTGAGACATCCAAAGGTCTGCCCAACACTCCTCCAGCAGCGTTAATTTCATCGATCGCTAAGGTGATGCCCGTTAGAGTCGTTTCGCCAAAGGCTTGCAAATCGCCAGTCATCGGCATCAGAGCCCCTAGCTTGATCACCTCACCCGAGACTGCTGTCGTCGCCGCTGTCTCATCGCTAGAATCAGCAGCATCAGTACCGTCAACCGATTGTCCGCCGCTGCAAGCCGCTAAAGATGTCGCCAGCAATCCAGTCAGTAGCCAACGATGCCAGTAAGTATTTAGGCTAACCATAAGCAAACCTCCCCGAAGCGAGTGGTGGTGAACTCACTTTCGCATTGTAGATCCGCTTCACAGAGTTAAATGAAAGCGATCGCCACCATTACATTTAAGCCATAAAATTCTAGCCCAGGGAAAAACGCAAAAATCCCGTCCCATCCACCCCTCTACCCATCCACCCTCTTGCACGCGTATTCTATTCAGACGCCGATCCCTAAATAGCAAGTCAGGAGCCAGAACCCAGTTTTCCCTGACTTCTGACTCCTGACTCCTGGATTCCTTCACCTACAAGTCAGGCTTACTCGTAAAGCCAACCCGTCGCAGCCGGTTCCCAAGCCGTCAGCTCAGTTTCATTAAACCAAAGGCCAATCTCAGACTGAGCAGTTTCAATGGCATCCGAACCGTGGATTAAGTTACGGCCAATCGTGACCGCATAATCACCTCGAATGGTGCCAGGGTCAGCCGAAATGGGGTTCGTTGCGCCAATGAGTGTCCGGGCGGAAGAGACCACATTATCCCCTTCCCAAACCATCGCCACAACAGGACTAGACGTGATGAACTTAACCAAGCCGGGAAAGAAGGGCTTTTCTTTATGTACACCATAGTGCTGCTCGGCCAGTTCTTGCGAAACGGCCATAAGCTTCATGCCAACCAACGTAAAGCCCTTACGCTCAAACCGGCTGATGACTTCACCCACTAACCCACGCTGAACGCCATCGGGCTTAATCATAATAAAGGTGCGTTCCACAGATACCAGCTCCTAACATGCAAATAACCTTTACAGACTCTACTACCTAATAGGCAGGCTTTTTTAGAAGCGTGGCAGTTAATTTCAGGCAACGAAGTGTCCTTAAGGCCTCCTTGAGCCTCATCAAAATCGACGCCGAATACCCACTAAGTAAGCATTGCTGCCACCTTTGACATCACTAAATAGACCACCAACCCCACTGCGGTGATGTAATCGGGTCGCGATCGCCCACTGGGGCGTGTAGGCATATTCCGCCTCAAAGGCTAAATAATTCAAGAGCTGTGCGGCTCGATCGTTGTTTTCCGCTTCAATTTCAGGGATAGCTGTGGCGTAAGATATGCCCTCAATTACCGCCACACTGAATCTTGACGACATTTCCCAACGCAAGGCCAGGGCTGCTGTGCCCTCAAGATGGTCTTGCTGTCCCAAATGTTGCAATAGCTGGAGTTCACCTTCAACTTTGATTGAGTTACCCCCTGCCAACCTGCGACTGACTCCCAGGCCCAACAAAGCTGAATCTTCCAGCCGAATATCCTGCCCGATCAAGCTTGGCCCTAGGGCATTGTCAGTCATCACCCCACCCCACACGGTGGCACGCCATGGCATCGACTCGGAGGAAACCGTTTCAACCGTTTCAGTAGGAAGTACACCCTCCGTAGAGGCTGTACTTTCTGGTTCAAGACGGTCGTCCTCTAGCGTGAAACCTTCGTTATGGGGCAAAATGGGTTCCCGAAGAGGCAACACAGGCTCAGTTAAGTCTTCTGGGACAAGCTGCAGCGGGGTTTCATCAGCAACAACGGATGTCGGTATTAGCCCCAAAACAGCAATGCAGTTTACTGCTGTCATCAACAGTTGGCGATGTCGCAGAGGTCGCTGATCGCTTTTTCGGAGGCGGC
This sequence comes from Cyanobacteria bacterium J06638_28, assembly GCA_039819045.1. Lineage (GTDB taxonomy): Bacteria > Cyanobacteriota > Cyanobacteriia > Phormidesmidales > Phormidesmidaceae > SIO1E4. The sequence goes on along the minus strand of JBCBSR010000001.1, from coordinate 309,913 downwards.
ACCAGCAGGAGACCCGAGGCATTGCAGCTAGGTGACGGGTATGATGAGCGGCCCGGTTTGTAAGCATTATGGGGATCTCCTACAAGACTTGAGTTACGTTTGTCTGTGTGGCCTAATGCTGGAGACGCTGATATAAGCCGCCATTCAATATCCAAAGTTTTGCCCTCTCGTCCGGGCAAAGGATGCGCGACTCGCTAAGCATGTAAGCCTCGCCAAGACAACGAAAAGCCTTGCGCAGCATTTTCAAATCGGCTACGCGATCGCTATCACGACCGAATTATCTTATCAAGACAGCACCGAACTTTCGCCTCTTATTCCGCTTGCGTCAACGGCTCCGGCTGCTCCCACATCCCCTGGAAATGCATCCGTGCTATCAAAAATCAACGAGATGCGGCCCCATTGGGTTACATCAATAATGAGGCTAACTGGCTGGCGACTATCAAGCCTTTGCCGTTGACTGACCGGCAAGCATATTGCGTGCAAACAGTGTCAGCTTCGGCTGGTGACTCGGTGGCACTACTTTCTATCCTAAAGAGCTGCCTTCTCCCTTGTTCAGAAAGATATTGTGCATCTTGAATGGGCTCCCGCCACCATCTGGCAGGATACCGAATGTCAAGTCTCAACCACACACATTCACTGCAAACAGCCTAAAACCAAATCAGAACCAAACAGACGATCGCGATAAAGCTCAGCGTAGCAATTGTAGAGTCGCGGAAAGCCTGCCATGCAACGGGAATCAAGGCCGACGGTCGCCTTAGAACAGGGGCACGTTTCATTAGAGAATCTCCTCAGAGCCAAATGATATAGCTCCACCCTCAGGTAAGCAGGCATTTAGCTTGAGTTGTTCCCTTTCCAGCGACTATTCATGGGTCACAGCAAAAGTACATAGAACCCCTCGTACTGTTACATTTAGGTGTTTTTTCTCATAAAACTCGCGATCGCAACCGTCGCAAAATGTATCGGATCTGTCAACATCATGGGGATACCTCATCGAACAAACACCATCTGTTACAGGTGTGGGCATAGGTGCCAAACTGTTGTGCCAAATCCGATGTTCCCTACTCCCTATCTCTCCTTTCCCGCCAGCTATCTGCCTAACCTCAGTCCATAATGGGTCCATGCCAAAGTTTAAATTCCTTGCCCTTACCCTTGCCTTTGCTGTATCAGCTATTTTCCCTGTGCTTGTATCAGCTACAGATCCTATCCTCACCCCTGGCGATAACCTCAGCATCGAGAATATTCCCCCCATTCCCCTCTCGCTCGTAGAGCAGGTGGATCGCTATACCCAGTTCCGGTCAGCGTCTTTGGCTAGTTGGCACCCGACCCGCCGCGAAATGCTCATTTCCACCCGGTTTGGCGATGCTTCGCAAGTTCACCGTCTCAGCCAACCTCTGGGTGCCCGGTATCAGCTCACCTTCTTTCCAGAAGCCATTCGTCGCGCGAGCTACCAGCCAACCGAAGGCAACTATTTCGTTTTTAGCAAAGACAGTGAGGGCAACGAATTCAGCCAAACCTATCGCTATGACTTTGCGACCGGTGACGTTACGTTGCTAACGGATGGCACCTCGCGTAACAGTCGGGGAGTTTGGTCAACGGCGGGCGATCGCCTCCTGTACACCTCTACCCGTCGTACCGGCAGCGATGCTGACCTGTATGTGATCAATCCCCGTGAGCCAGATACGGATCAGCTGTTGGCTACCACCGAAGGGGGAGGCTGGTTTCCCACCAGCTGGTCTCCCGACGATCGCCAAGCAGCGGTTATTGAATACATTTCCATTAACGAAACCTACCTCTGGTTATTCGATACAGCAACCGGCGAACGACAACGCCTAACAAACAACACCGGCGAAGAACCCGTAGCTTATTTAGAGGCGCTCTTCAGTGTTGATGGGAAAGGCCTCTACGTCGTCAGCGATCGCGATTCGGAATTTCTGCGCCTGGGCTATTTAGACCTGGCCACTCAGGAATTAACGGTTCTCACCGATCACATTCCCTGGAATATTGAATCGGTTGATATTTCGCCCGACGGCTCACTGATTGCCTTCATTGCGAACGAAAACGGCACCAGTGTCTTGCATCTCATGGATGCCGCAACCGGGGAAGAAAAGCCGCTACCAGCGCTGCCCATTGGCATCATGCGCAGTCTAAACTGGCATAGTAATGGACGCGACCTCGGCTTTACCCTGGTCTCAGCCCGTTCCAACGCTGACGTTTACTCCCTTGATACCGCTAATGGTGACCTTCAGCGGTGGACTGAGAGTGAAACGGGTGGCTTGAACACAAACACCTTTGCAGAACCCGAGCTGGTCTCCTGGCAAAGTTTTGATGATCGCACGATTACGGGCTTCCTGTATCGGCCACCCGCCAAGTTCACGGGTAAACGTCCGGTGGCGATGTACATCCACGGCGGCCCTGAGGGCCAATTTCGTCCTGTCTTTCTTGGACGACTTAACTATTACTTGAATGAACTGGGTATCGCCCTTCTGTTTCCCAATGTGCGGGGGTCTTCAGGCTATGGCAAAACCTTCCTCAAACTCGATAATGGGTTCCAGCGCGAAGACGCCGTGAAAGATATCGGAACCTTGTTGGACTGGATTGGCACCCAGCCTGATTTGGATAGCGATCGCATTCTAGTCACCGGCAGTAGCTATGGAGGTTACATGTCGCTGGCAGTAGCCACGAACTATTACGATCGCATTCGAGCCTCAATCAACGTGGTAGGCATCTCTAACTTCGTCACGTTTTTAGAAAATACCAAAGCCTATCGTCGTGATTTGCGGCGGGTGGAATACGGCGATGAGCGGGATCCTGAAATGCGTCAGTTTCTGCTGGATATTTCCCCTCTGAACAACGCGGACAAAATTCAAAATCCCATGTTGGTAGTTCACGGTGCCAACGACCCCCGTGTGCCTCTGAGTGAAGCTGAGCAGTTGGTGAAAACTTTGGAAAACTCAGACATTCCCGTTTGGTACCTGGTTGCCAATGATGAAGGGCATGGCTTTACCAAAAAGCAGAATATTGACTTCCAGTTCTATACCAACATTCTGTTTATGCAGGAGTTTTTATTAGGCGATTAAACACCCTAGTCTCGGCAAAGCTGCCGATAAGTCGATTGTGCTTTAAACGCTCTTAAATACTGCAATGTTCCGGCGGGCAGTTTATGTTCGTAGTGAGTTTCTGGCAGTCTTCCAAAATAGGCCATACGAATATCAGTTGCGTTGAGATTGGGTCGCCGTAATTTCTCAATGTACGCCCAGTCAGGAAACCACTTCGCAAAGAAATCTGGGCCACCATCGTGGTGACCTGCGATCGCAATCTTATGCGACATATCGGCAATGGCATAAACTTTGCTGCGAATGATCGAGGCCCATTCTTCATTTGTCTCGCAATCGCAAATCGGCACCATCTGTACACGCGCCTGTTCCGACGGGGTTAAACACAGGCGAATCATCTGCGATCGCTCCTCAGAACTCCAGGGATTTTTATGCGTGGGCGATCGGCAATGACTACCGATGAGGATAATGACCTGATTTCCATGCTCTAATGAGGCTTGAACTAAATCCCAATGGCCCCAATGAAAGGGCTGAAAGCGACCCATACATAAGCAAAAGTCGTAACGTGACATTACAAGTTCTCAATTACCAAGTGAACTAAGTCACGAATTTCCTTTTTACTAGCGAAGCGATTATAAAGTCCTGTCGTGGGAAACACTTCAGGCTGGGCAACTTTACTAAAGATAAGGGGTGTCTGTTCAATCTTGCGATGCTGCCAAAATAGCATCGCAACAAGTCGATCATTGGGCACAAAAATGCGGTGTAATTCGTGATGATGTAAGCAATAGGATGCGCCTGCCTCAACATGCTGAAGTTTGACCAGTTCTAAAGGAGTTTCTTCGATAAACTTCAGCTTCATTTCTCCTGTCGTATTATTCAACGCGCTTTCATAAATATATTTGTGCCAAACACCTTCTTGCGTGGTGACTTTGGATGTTTCATAAACAGCATTTTCCAGGTAGCCGATCAAAACTTGTGTTTGGAAATCAAAACTATGGTTATGGACTAAAATATTGTCATTATTTGGATTTAAGGCTGTTTCACCTGGCAAGCAGATATAGAGTCTTATCGTTAAATTCTCGGCGCTGGTAAGAATAATGCTGTTGAACCCTTTGACGTGATAATCCTGATAGGATTTAGCCAGCATTTGTGGGTGATTTTGGTCCAAGCAAAGCTGCAAAAAGTTCTTAGCAAAGGCTTTATCCACTGACCTGCCTCGTTACTGAGCCCTCGTATGATGACAAATTGATTTCAGCATGAGTAAAGCAACTTCCTCATATTTAATATCTACGCTTGCAAGCTTAATATTCCAGACGGACTGCCTGACTTTTGACGTTGCGGCTCCATAAATAGTGAAGTACACGCTTTTATGGAACCAGATCCCGTAAAATTAAAGGCTGTGTGAGTTGTGGTTGTAGATGATGCGAATTTCAGTCTGTACTTTGGGTGCATGTCTTCTACTGGGAACCTCTAGTGCAACCGTTGCTGCTACTACCGTTCATCCACTCCCTATGGGCGAAATCTTCCATGACACGTTGCTAGCCCAAAGCGATCGACAAACCTTACTCCAGTTTGAAACCCAGCATTACATGGTGAGGGTCTATGAGTGGCAGGGCGGTCTCTACCTCAACGTTTACAACAAAGAAACCGGGTTTACGGATCAAAAAGGGGTTCCCGCCTACATCGATGACCCTCGCAGTCGTGATGATGATTGGCTCACCTACGTCAATGTCAGTGAAGAAGGGGATTTAGAATACCTGGCTCGTTTACATCCTTCTGGTGAAACAGAGCTCGAAATTCGGGTATCTGACGGATCGCCAGCACGCCCCGAAGTTGGCTTTGATGCCAGCTACAGTTTCCCTTACAGCTATCTGGGCAAAGATATTGATGTCACCCTAACGGAACTCGAAGAAATTGGCTGGGTGGTGGACGATACCCGCCGTAATCGTGTGGAACTCACGCGGGAACAACTGGCCCTGAACCTTCGGTTTGACCCTCGTACCCGCCTCGTGACCAATACTCAGCTGTCGAGTCTAAGTTAAGAGCATTGCTGATCCTCGGTATGATTGCATTGGCAATGTTTGGTTCAGCGATCGTTCTTGCTGATCGGTTCATCTTCGCAATCGGCAGCGGTGAGTTGAGGGCACTGCCTTGCAAAGACTGGTAATTGCAACAACTCAACTACAAGGGCAAACACTGTTCCTGACGGTGGCGCAGCAACATTACCTCATCCGAGTGCTGAGGTTAAGTACTGGCGATCGCTTTTTGGCCTTGGATGGCAAGGGACATGCCTGGCTAGCCACTCTAGAGCCTGACAATTTAACTGCAACCTTGTCAGCGTTCTCTGACGCCACCATGCCGGAAAAAGCCGATAAGCCTTGGATCACGCTGGCAGCTTGCCTGCCGAAACAAGGGTTTGACGAAGTGGTACGACAGGTCACGGAACTAGGGGTAGACAGCATCGTACCGATTTTGAGCGATCGCACCTTGCTGAAGCCAAGTGTTCATAAGCTACAGCGCTGGCAGCGAATTGCCCGTGAAGCTGCGGAACAGTCTGAGCGATTGACCGTCCCAAAGATTAGTGAGCCTCTAGCTTGGAGTCACTGGCTCCAAGAAGAATCAACCAGCGATCGCTGGCTTTGTGTGGCTAGACGCGAGACAGTCTCATTAATGACAGTCTGTTTAGCGACTCAGGCGAACCGTGTGGTCATAGCCGTTGGCCCCGAAGGCGGCTGGACCGATATTGAAATTGCCAAAGCCATTGCTGTGGGATATCAGCCCGTCACCCTCGGCAGTGGAATCTTAAGAACTGTAACAGCCACCGTTGCGGCATTAGCGATTCTCCACATAGGGGATGATTTCGCTAGTATGAAGTCAAATTAAAGCTGTCTGATCATGAATACCCTAACCGCACTCGAACCCACTGGCGAACTCTGTATGTCGGGATTTCACGCTTTGTCCGATCCGCTTCGTCTAAGCGTGATTGATAGCTTGAGAACCCACGAAATGTGTGTTTGTGACCTCTGCGACCAAATGCACGTCAGCCAGTCAAAGTTGTCTTTTCATTTGCGCGTTCTCAAGGAAGCTGGGCTCGTTAGAGCAAGACCTCAGGGACGTTGGACTTATTACAGCCTGAATCTGCCTCAATTTGTCCAGTTAGAGCAGTATTTAGCTGAATTTAGACGTTTTAGCCCCATCATACCGGGTCGTGTTTGTAACGATTCCGATTCTTAATGTAGAGCATAGATACTTGCCACTCATTCCTGTTAGACTTGCAACTGTTAAGTTTCTTATACTCAAACTTGCGTGTAGGCTATTAGCGATTTCTATTCGCAAGATTGAGATGGGAACGTAAGTCATGCAGGATACCTGGAGTGTTGTGCTGAAGGCACTGCAGTTTGCTGCCCATAAGCATCGTCATCAGCGGCGCAAAGACTCCGACTCGACGCCTTACATCAATCACCCCATTAGTCTGCTCCACCTCCTCCATAATGAAGCGGCCATCACTGACGCCGTTGTGTTAGCAGGCGCTCTGCTCCACGACACGGTTGAAGATACAGACACGCTTCTCACTGAGATTGAGCATGTTTTTGGGGACGATGTGGCTGCGGTTGTTGCTCAGGTTACGGATGACAAATCCTTACCCAAAGAAGTTCGCAAGCAGTTGCAGATAGACCATGCAGCCTCACTCTGCGATCGCGCCAAGCTGGTTAAGCTTGCCGACAAGACTTGCAATTTGAGGGACTTAGCGCAATCCCCCCCAGTTGGTTGGTCGGTCGAGCGTTTGAATCACTATCGCGAATGGTGTCGCCAGGTTGTTGACCCACTGCGCGGCACCCACGCGACCTTGGAAACCTTATTCGACCAAGCTTACGCGGAGGCTCATGCGCTGGGCCAGCAGTATTGAGTCCTTAAAGCGCTACGACGGAAATCAGACGATAGGTGCCACAAACGTAAACAAACACACGCCAAGTTATACACATCACAAACTGGAATGAAAACCCTAGGCGGGCACACTGTAGATAACGAGGTTACAGGAGTATCCCATGAACTTACCTACATTGCTGTCTGACCGCCAAATCCGCCCCCTTGAGTACACCTGCGAGGGCGAGCCTTGTTCGGGTGTATCAGCTGATGGACGTTCCTACGTTTTAATGTCATCTTTCCCTGCTGAAGATCGCTCTCTTGCTTACGAAAAAGGCTGTGAGATGGCTGAGCAAGTTGAGGATGTTGTCTTAACCGCTTCAGTGGGCATCCGACCTCTGTACCGATTGTGGGTCGCCGTTTCTCAAAAAGATTGCCAGACGCAAAAATCAACGGACACAGCCAACCATCAGTCATCATCTACTGCTAGCTGTGAATCAACACCTGAAGCAAGTCTTTTAGCCCACACTTCCCATCGCCAGTTTCTACAGTATGTGAAGGTCTAGCCGACCAGCGCAGCATTAATACCAGCGCAGCATTAATACTAGAAGTTCAAGCTGATTCTCGCTGCTTGTGCTGTCTCTAGTTGACTCAACCCTAACTTTTAGGCTTGACAGCCCATTAGATGAGCTTACGGACTTACCTCACTGAAATATTCGGAGCTGCGTCTTGGTCAACCGATAGGCTCTGAGGACTTCCGCCACCGTCCATGCTTGCGCAAAAGCACCTCTAGGCGCATGGGGAACATCGCCATCAAAAATCTCATTCAGCGTACCGACACACGCTGCTGCGAGATGATTGACCATCGGAGCGATGAAACTGCGGGCGATCGCTGGATTTTGATACACCTTCAAGTGAGCTTGAACAAACGGTCCAATCAGCCATCCCCATGCAGGCCCCTGATGATAAGCACTGTCTCGTGCCAAGGGATCACCGCCGTACTGCCCTTTATAGTCAGTGTGCATTGGGGACAGCGACCGTAAGCCATAGGAGGTCAGCAGGGTTGCAGCCACAGTATCCACAATGGACTTTTGCTGCTCTGAAGACAATAGACTTTCGCTAGAGAGTACTGCACTGGGCAGAGCCACCGCAAAAATTTGGTTAGGACGAAGGGATAAATCATCCCCTGCTGGGCCATCAATCACGTCGTAACAATACCCGTGATCGCCACACCAAAATCGTTGAAAGCCCAGCCGTGCCTGCTGCGCCAGCTGTAGATAGGGAGTTGCTGTCTCACCTAAATCAGCGGCAAATTCAGCCATGATCAAAAGGGCGTTATACCAGAGCGCATTGATCTCAATTGGCTTACCAATGCGCGGCGTAACCACCCAGTCGCCAATCTTGGCATCCATCCACGTCAGTTGAACACCAGCTTCTCCAGCGTAGAGCAACCCATCATCAGCCAGGTGAATTTGGTGGCGGGTTCCCTTCTGATGCCAGTCAATGACCTCCGTCAGAATAGGAAACAGTTCAGCGAGGAGTGCCTGATCCTGAGTGGCACTGTAGTAGGCTCGAATGGCCTCAAAGTACCAAAGAATGGCATCAACCGTGTTGTACTCCGGGGTTTCACCAGCCTCTGGAAAAAGGTTGGGTAGCATCCCTTGATCTAGATGCTGGGCAAAGGTGCGCAGGATAGGTTTCGCGATGTTTGGCCTGCCTGTCGCGATCGCTAATCCTGGCAGCGCAATCATTGTGTCGCGTCCCCAATCCCCAAACCAGGGATAGCCAGCGATGATCGTTTTACCGGGATGGCCTGCAACCGATCGATCCACCACAAACTGATCGGCTGCAAGTACCAGTTGATTCAGCCAGGCAGGTGGCGGGGGATCCCCCGCCCGATGGGACGACTCCCATTGCTGCAAGAGCCGTTGCTCATGGTAATGACGTTTTTGCAGCGCTGCATCACCCGTAAAATCCTCAGGCGAGCGCGTACTGGCAATCAAAGTGAACGACTGACCCACCGCTAATTTGGTGTGGAAAGTAGCCACATGCAGATGATCATCATAGGGAAAAATACCTCGGTACTGCTCAACGGCTAAGGCATAGTTCCGATACCAGCTATGGGCCAAGTCAATGTGGGCCGCATCAGCCAGTAGATATAACGGCGTTGCCTCGGCCAAAGCCTGCACAGCAATCCCTTGTGGATGGGCCTGAACTGCCATCTGCCAATCATTGCCCTGAGTGTTGCCATGGTGACTGCGGTAATTGACCAGCGCTTTGAGCGCCAGGGCAATGCCAAAGCCACCACGAGTCAGGGTGTAGCGCACGTAGGTGGTATTTGCCCCCTGCTCCATCCAAATACGCTTTTCGAGCCGGGCATCGCCACAGGCAAAGGTCCAAACAGGGATAGTACCTTCCAGATGAAATTGTTCAATATGCCGATACCCCTGAGGCATTACAGTGCCATCACCCCAGCGATCGCTGGACAAATCATAGGTTTCCTCCCCGTATTGCACCTGCTCGTCCAGCTTGGTTAGCAGCAGCGTCCGCTCCAGGGGTGGTTTCAAAGCCGCAATTAATAGACCGTGATAGTGACGCGTCAGGGTACCGGCAAGGGTTCCACAGGCATAGCCGCCAATGCCGTTGGTCACTAACCATTCCCGTTCAGTTGCCGACCGCAAGTCGCCACAGATATCGCGTCCAAATTGCACTGTCATCAGAAATTGACCACCATTAACGGTATAAGGGATGCTTTATGGTCGCAGAAGCAAAAGTTCCCTAGTTATGAGTGCCCGTCGGCAGCTTAGCCTGACACTTCTATAACTGTGGTGAAATAATTCATGAAATTTCATCTGTTAGAGGTACGTCCCAAAAAGGAGGAGTATTCTAGCTGGGATGAGGTGCTGTAGAAGCCGCACCACACAATCGGTAACGCGGCTACTTGCAAGGCTTCGAGTGCTCTTATAAAGTAGATAGCCCAACCGCGCTAACGAAATTTTGTTTTGCTAGAGTCGGTAAAGAATCGCTATTGATGAACCGGGGGAGGCCCGACCTTGACCTTTTCGACAGAAGATTTTGCCCGCGCCTTATCAGACCATGACTACACATTTCAAACTGGCAACACGGTTCGCGGTACGGTCATCGGCCACGGTTCGGAAGGCGTGTTTATTGAAATTGGGGGCAAATCAGATGCCTTCTTGCCACTGAAGGAAGCTTCGCTGGCGAAAATCGAGAATCTGGAAGAAAGTTTTCCCCTGGGTGAAGTCCACGAATTTCTAATTATTCGCGATCAGGATGCCGAAGGGCGCGTCATTCTCTCCATTCGCCGACTGCTGGTGCAACAGCTATGGGAAAAGCTGGAGCAAAAACAGAGCAATGATGACATCCTGGAAGTTAAAGTGACCGGCACGAACAAAGGTGGAGTCATTGTAGATGTAGAAGGGCTCCGGGGCTTTGTGCCGCGATCGCAGCTGCTACAGTCCGAAGATCTGGATTCCCAAGTGGGCAGTATTCTCGCCGTTGGCTTTTTAGAGGTAAACCCGACCAACAATAAACTGGTGCTCTCTCAGAAAGCCGCTGCCCGTTCCCTCGCAATGGGTCGTCTTGGAGTGGGGCAACTCGTCACAGGTAAAGTGGCCAGTCTGAAACCCTACGGCGCATTTGTGAGTTTTGAGGGCGTTACCGGGCTGCTACATATCAATCAGATCAGTAAGAATTATGTCGATTCCCTGCCAGGGCTTTTGCAAGCAGGCTCGGAAATCAAGGCCATCATTGTCAGCATCGATGAAGAGCGTAACCGCATCTCCCTTTCGACCAAAGTGCTAGAGAAATATCCGGGCGAAGTGCTGAAAGACTTCAACACCGTTATGACCGATGCTGAGAATCGTATCCAAGATGTCGGTAAACTACTGGCAGATAGTGACGCCTAGGCAGTTGCCTGAGGTGTTGACATCGACTGTGATGGACGGTCGGATTGACCTGATGTTCAATCGGGCAGACCGATACCCATTGGAGGATAATCGTCGCGTCCTAACGGAAGTGACGACGGCTAAGCTATTTGACTGTGTACTAGGTACCCAGAGAATGCTAAGTATTCTAATCCAAATGGCTAGAGCTATACTTCTGACCATATTCGCCTGGACTAGGCAAGGTATCCATGGGGACTGTTTGGGAAATCGATTTTTACTCGCGTCCGGTATTGGACGAAAATAATAAAAAGCTTTGGGAAGTTGTGATCAGCGAAGGGACGCAAACCGTAGCGGCTGATCCTGACCAGTTGTTTCGGTACAGCAAGTTTCTGTCCAATACGGAAGTCAACTCCATTGAGCTCAGCAAAGCCATTCAAGAGGCGATCGCTCAGGCTCCAGAGCCCCCGAGTCGCATTCGCTACTTCCGCTTTTCCATGCAAAACATGATTACCCGAGCCTGTGACCAGCTAGGTATTTCCGTACAGCCTAGTCGCCGCACCCTGGCCTTAAAGCAATGGATGGACTATCGCAAGCAAGAGGTTTATCCCAAAGAGGAAGGTTACACTGATAAACCATCGCCCACTGTCGGTGCTCCTCCCCCGGCACCGCAGCCCTTACCCGATGCGCTGATTGGCCAACAGTGGGCGATCGTGAATCTAGCCGCACAGGAATTGGCCGATGTCCCAGAGTGGCCTATCGACTTTGGCGAAACCTTTCCTTTAGCCCTGGCCAATGTTGAGGCTGAAACGGTCATTCCGGGACTGGTGATCTTTTCTTCCCGAGCGTTGCCGATGGCTGGGTGGATGTCAGGCCTGGAAATCAGCGATCTGCGCGTTGAAGCAGGCAAACCGCCCCGCTTAATTCTGGAAACCGGCACAGCGGATAGTTGGATTGTGGCCTCACTCAATACCCCTGAACTCCAAAAGGAAGCGGAAGCCTTTGAAGTCGCCAAGGCCAAGGCCAATCAGGTTCACTTCCTGGCTGTACAGTCCGATCCGGATGCGGAGTCCTTTGCTGGATTTTGGCTGATGCAGAGCTTACAACTAGGGTGACAGCATGGCGCTAAAGTCTTCATCTGAGTGGGTCAACTGGCTCAAGCGATCGCCCGCAGTTCGCCTTGCTCTGACCTATGGAGTCTTAATCAGCATCGCGATCGTGATGCTGCTACCCCTGTTGTGGCTGGTGAGTACCGCTTTCAAGTCAGCGGATGAAAGCATCTTCACCTTTCCACCCCAGTTTCTGCCCACAGCACCGACCTTCCAAAACTTCATTACCGTTTGGCAGCAAAATCCTTTTGGCCAATACTTCCTCAACAGTATTATTGTGGCCGTCCTCACGGTGGGACTGAATCTACTGTTTTGCTCCTTAGCGGCCTATCCCCTAGCGAGACTTCGCTTTGCTGGTCGCGAAGTTCTGTTCGCCACGATCGTCGCAACCATCTTGATCCCCTTCCAAATTGTGATGATTCCGCTGTACGTCCTGGCCGTCCAGTTGGGTCTACGGAACAGCTATCTGGGGCTGATTTTCCCTTTCATTGCCTCAGCCTTTGGCATTTTTCTGATGCGGCAGGCATTTTTAGGGGTTCCTAAGGAACTCGAAGAAGCTGCTCGGATTGACGGGTGTTCAGAATTGGGCATTTGGTGGAATGTGATGATTTCTTCTACCCGTCCAGCATTAGTTACCCTAGCGATTTTTGTCTTTATTGGAGCCTGGAGCGACTTTCTCTGGCCTTTGATTTTATTGGATCGCCCAGAGTACTATACGTTGCCCCTAGGCGTGGCTAAACTAGCCGGGAGTTTCTCCCTGGATTGGCGCTTAATCGCAGCGGGATCCGTCATTTCCATCCTGCCCGTCTTAGCGTTCTTCATCGTAGTGCAGCGGTACATTGTGCCCACAGAATCCGGTAGTGGTCTCAAGGGATAAACCTAGAACCAACCATCCTGCTCTAATTCCTCAATGATCTGTAAACCGCGCGGATCGCCTACCTGGAGAATGGCGGTACGGGCATCTTCCCTAACGCCCAAGTCGTCATCTTCAGCAAAAGTCTCAATCAACGCATCGATCGCCGTCGCATAAACCACATTGGACGGGAGCTCGCGACTGAGCTGTCCCAAGGCCCATGCACAGTTACTACGGACTGCCGCAATGGGATCCCGTCGCATGACCTCGATCATCGGTGCAACCGCTGTCACGACTGCCTCATAGCTCACGTGAATCATCTGGGCTAGGGCACTCGCAGCCCAAAGGCGCACTGCCGGAATATCGGTTTTGAGTGCATCGATCAAGGATGGTAGTACGGTCGCATCGTGGCTATTGCCCAAAGCCCACACCACACCCTTACGAACATAGCCATTCCAGTCGCGGAGTTGCTCAATTAACGGAGCGATCGCATCCTCACGCCGATTTTTACCCAGCGCATAGGCGGCGCTGACGCGAACCAACGGACAGCTGTCCCGCAGTAACCCAATCAGCTTAGGAACTGCTCGTACATCTTCAAGCTCACAAAAGGCTCTGGCCGCCAACATCCGCTGTTGGGCTTCAGACGAATCAAGCAGCACCAACATTTCCTCAGGATCGTACTGTGGCTCACCATCAGTTTCCCCAGAGGGTGCGATCTGATCCAACGGGTCTTCCAAAGTAGTCGCTGGATCAGCCAGGATTATGTCGTCGTCATCATACATATACACAGATTACAGGAGGAGCCTGACCGTGACTAGCATGTACGTTGGTTAGCGACGCTTTATGGATTTCCCAGGAGTTTCACGCCATGTACGGACATTTTGCCGTCCAGTAGACGCTGCCAATAGTCCCGTAGCGCTTGGGCGACCTGATTCGACAACAGCATACATCCCAACAGATTGGGAATCGCGATCGCAAACATCATCATGTCGCTAAATGCCAGCACGGCACTGGGCTGCGTCACCGCCCCGATAAATGTGGCACTGACATACAGGGCTCGATAAGCCAGAGGAAAGCGATCGCCCGTCAGATAGCGCCAACATTGTTCCCCGTAGTAAGCCCAGGAAACAATGGTCGAAAAGGCAAACAAACAAATCGAAATCGTCAGCACAACGGGAAAGCCCGCCATGATATCGGCAAAAGCCATGGCCACCAATTCAAATCCCAGGGCTGAATCGGGAGCGTTAACATAGGCCCCCGTCACGATACAGACCAAGGCCGTCACATTGCAAATCACAACGGTATCGATGAAAGGCTCCAGCGCAGCCACAATCCCTTCCCGTACCGGTTCCTTGGTGCGGGTTGCAGCATGGGCGATCGCCGCTGAACCAACCCCCGCTGCGTTGGAAAAGAAGCCTCGTCGCACTCCCTGCACCAGCACCCCAATCAAGCCACCGCCCACCGCCTGAGGGGCAAAGGCTTCACGGGTAATCAAGGCCACTGCCGCTGGAACATCAGCGCTATGAGCCAGAATAATCCAGATGCCCGCCAGAATGTAGACCGTCGCCATTGTGGGAACGATCGCCCCAGCAACAGTGCCAATGCGCTGAATTCCCCCAATCACCACTAGGCCCACCAACAGTGCGAGGCCCAACCCATAGGCCCAAGCGTAATCATCCACCACAGGTAATACATGAGCCACCGCAGCCTGCGTCTGACTCACTTGAAACATATTGCCTGCGCCCAATGCCCCAATTGCACAGAACAAGGCAAAGCCAAACGCCAAAGTCTGACCCAAGCGCTTAAAACCCAACTTTGCCAAGCCCTGGGAGAGATAATACATGGGGCCACCCGCCACTGTCCCATCTGGCCTAAGGCTGCGGTATTGCTGGGCCAGGGTGCATTCTACAAACTTGCTGGACATGCCTAAAAAGCCTGCCAACGTCATCCACACCGTTGCCCCTGGGCCACCCAGTTGGATCGCGATCGCGACCCCTGCAATATTGCCTAATCCCACTGTGGCCGATAGGGCTGTGGCGATCGCCTGAAAATGGCTGACTTCACCCGGCTCATCCGGATCGTCATAGCGCCCTAGAGCAACATCTACAGCATGCTTAAAGCCCCGGACATTGATAAACCCCATGCGTAGCGTAAAAAACGTGGCTCCTAGTAACAACCAAAGAATGATGAGCGGTAAACCGCCAACCTGCAAAAACAGGACGGCTTCAAGCACGTTAACAATGAGATTCAACCCGTAATCAATGCTGGCGATCGCACTCGCAAAGTCCAGGAAGACTGTAAAGTCTGACAAATTCAGCAAGGAAGACTCCAGCCACAACGTTACCGATTATAAAGAGTTGTCTAATGTCAACGTTGCAGCCATGTACTGAAGTCTAGTGGTCTGCTATGGCAGAATTCGGAATGTTGAAGTCAGAATTCGGAATTGAAAGGTCTACAAGGTGGTCATCATAGGGCTCCAGAATAATCCAACCAAACTGCGGCTTGCAATAACCCCAAAGAAGAAAAGGGTGCAGGGAAAGAAAGAAGCTGCCTCCTAACTCCTAAATTTCTGAAATTTTCCCTATGACGATGTCCCTACCTATCGATCGCCATCAAGACGAAGGGGGTTTGCGTAAACGAGGATTACTGGGTGGGGGAGGCGGGACTCTTTTTTTAGGAGCAGAGGACGCAGGTGGAGCAGTACCTGACGCTGTATTATCCGGCAACCCTTGCAGAATCTCCAAAATGCCGGAGGGTACGCTTGAGGAATCAGGATCATAGGATTCCGATTGGGAGCGGGCAGGGCTCGGTTGCGATGGTGGTGCAACCGGGGCCGCCGATGGCTGACGTCTTGCCCCTGGCACGCTAGGGGTAACCGCTACCGTTGGGCTAATCGCATCTTCAGAGCTGGGTAGATTAGAAGTCCCGGCCAGGATAGCCGCAACCTCCGGCGGAACATCGATGGGAGGCGTACGTCTATCGCCGCCCACAGGTGCTTCGGTTGCCGTTGGCAGCCCTTTAACCGCGTCTAGAACGTCCTGAGGAACGTCCGCATCCGCATTCCCCGAATCAGTTTGAGAATCGACGAAAACATCCGGTTCGACAGACGCTGACTGGCCAGCATGATCTGGCAGGTCAGTTAACGTTTGCAAAACGCTATCGGGCGCGCGCGTTGAGGGGGTTGTATCGACTTGTGGTTGGCGCGCAGGCTGGGAGGGCATTGGCGGTGAGGCTATACGCGAAACATCTTCGCTAGTGTCTGTCGCTGCAGGTAGGTTATCCAGCGTGTTCTGTAAGTTTGTTGATGAAGCATCTACCGTATCGAAGTCAATACCTGATTCCGTAGCAGGTTTTTGCCTGACCGGTGAACGATCCATGTGCGGATAGTCGGGTACTGGGCGGTCAAATTCAATGCCTCTTGACCGCCGACCCGAGACATCCTGAAAATCCGCAGGCAAGTCTTCGGCAGTCATCCCAAAATCACTAGGGGCAGTGGATTCGGCTTGGTCAGAGGCATAGGCATATTGCTCTCCAGCGGTATCAGCCGCGTCTGGGAAATCGGTCAGAATGGCTGGCAAAGAGGCTGTATCGTCCGTAGCGTCAACAGGTGCAGGGGCAATATCGGGTTCCCTAACCTTCACAGGTGTACCAACATCAACGGGAATTGCTCCATCGACGACCCCTAAGGATTGAGCTTTGGCAAAGCATTCATTCGCTTCAGCAGTGCGTCCCATACTCTGGAGGGCCATGCCCTTACCTTGCCATGGCGCACCCAAATTAGAGTTCAGGGCGATCGCCTTATCAAAACAGAAGATGGCCTCATCAAACCGGCCCTTTTGAGTCATGAGATGACCTTTACCGAGCCAGGCGGTGATTTCCCTTGGCTCCATCTCGAGCGAGTGGTCCAGACTTTTCAGCGCTTCGTCCAAGCGACCGAGATTTACGAGCGTTGTCCCTCGCTGGGCTAAACTCTTCGCAATCATGGCTTCTGTTCCAGCTAAGCTCACGCCATTGGCTGCGGCTTTCAATCGTTCTAACTCAGTGGCTTCAATAGCCTGATTGAAAGCATCCAAAGCAGCTTCGTGACGATTCGCTTTAGCTAAAGCGACGCCTTGAGCGATCGCCTGGCGCGCCTTAGCCAATTTCGGATCGGCGATGGGAGCAGTTTCAGTGGGCGATGGGGGAACGTCAACGAAACTGGCAGCATCAACAGGGCTACCCGCCACCGCGAAATCATTTGCGGTAACCGTATCGAAATCATCAAAAGTGTCCGTTCCGGCATTCACGTTACCCGACTCCACACCAAAATCCGCAGCAGGCGTAGCAGCGTCCAAATCAAAATCGTCAAAGCCGTCATCGACGGTATCGACATCGGCGGTATCGGCGGCAACAGGCAAGGCTCCGGCCACTTCCCCTTCATCCTCAAAGGTTTCATCTTCGTCATTGCTCAGGCTGCGGAGTAATCCCAAGACGAGTAACGCAATCACGGCGATAGGAATTAGCCAGAGCACCTGCGGGGGTAAGTTGCCTAGCCCTCGCAGCGAATCAGCCAGCTCAGGGGGCAATGGCAACGTATCCACCCAATTGCCTGAATCGGCTTCGGTTTCTGGAGTAGCGATCAGCTGTCCAGTGGCATCGCGAATTTCAGGGGTATCACCGGCACTCACAATCAAGCGATCGCCTGACGGTGAGAAAGACACATCATCAATCGGGGCATTGACCGCAATCGGTTCACCCACTGGGATGCTGTTGCTGTCTAAAAGTTGCAGGTCACCGTTATCACTTCCGACCGCAATATGCCCATCGGGTGCGGTAGCCAAAGCAGAAATGGGGCCAGACACAGGCGTTTCACCCACGGGCGCACCCTCAGCATTCCACTGGCGCACAACCCCATCGGCACCCCCACTGACCAGATTGCCATCGGGCTTGATCGCAACGTCGTTGACTGGCCCCGTGTGTCCGACTAAAGGTTCACCTTTGGGGGTGCCATCAATCGCCCATTGGCGAAGCGTGCCATCTTTAGACGCTGTGACAATAGATTGCCCGTCGGCTGTCAGGGCAATGTCTGTGACCGTGTCTGTATGAGCCGCAATGGCCTCCCCGGTTGGGTTGCCCAGATTATCCCATTGTTGTATGGAGCCATCGGTACTCCCACTGATAAAGCTCCCATCGGCTTTGACGACCAGACTCGTGACGGGTTTTTGTCCTGCCGTATTAATGGGATCGCCAATGCGACTGCCCACGGCGTCCCATAAGCGAATCGCCCCATCAGCCCCCCCGCTCACGAGGCGTTGTCCATCCGGACTAAAGGCAAGAGCGGTAACAGGGCCAGTGTGGGCGTCACTTTCGGGGTCACCCGCCGAGCGCCCATCAGCACGCCAAAAATTCAAGTTACCCTGGCGATCGCCGGTCACAAACCCATCTTCGACAGGCCGCATCGCCACGACCTGTTTGGGTAAATCAGCAACCGCAACATCGGCAGCTTCAGCAACTTTGGCGTCAGCAATAGCAGCTTGCCCGTCGGGATTCGTCGCCAACGCTAGAAACGCCTCTACCTCGGGTGCCAATGCGCTATCGCCCTGGTAGACCAACCGACGGCTCTGGGAGTAGGGATAGCGGGGGTCATCCGGGGATGTGCCGCTCATGAAGAGGACGCGCACATTATCCTGATCCAGCACTTCATTCGCGATCGCATACCCAAGGCCATCACGACCCAGCGCATCGACAACTGCCGCTGTACTGTCACTAGCGACAGTTTCCGCATTATCGCCAGTGGTTAAGTCGCCCGCAAAGATAGCGTAATTCCCCAATGAAGCCCGAATATCACTGGTCGCCGGCCGATCAACGAGGCGAATCGGCTGATCTTCGGGGCCACCCACCTGATTCCAATTGGTAATCTGACCCCGGAAAATTTGGACAAAAGTTTCAGCGTCTAATCCCCCTTCAAAGGGATTTTGAGCACCCACAATGAGGGCGATTTTATCGCGACTGACAACAATTTCGCGCAAACCTGCTGCTTTTTCGGCTTCGGTCAGGGGACGACCTATTGCAGCAATGTCTGCCTGATCAGACTGCAAGCTTTGAATCGCGGCATCAGCTACTTGCTCATCCAGGGTCACCGCGGTTTCAGGATAGCTGGCTTCAAACTGCTGCTTTAGGGTATCGGCAATGATCGTCATGCTAGAGGAACCGGCAATTCTGAGGCTGGTTCCCTCGGGCAAACTTTCTGGCAGCATAAAGGGAGGCGTTAGCTCAGGAGGTTCCTCGTCAGTTGGGGATGGCTGAACTGGAGCTGGAGGCAGACCATCGGTCGGCGGTGTCTCCGTGGGCTCATCATCAGGCGAGGGAACCGACTCGGGAACATCGCTAGGCGCATCTGGCGAAGCATCTTCGACGGGCGTATTTTCGACGGGTGCTTCGGGCGCAACTTCGGGGGCGTCAGGATCTACCTGGGCCAGCCACCAAGTCGGCTGACGAGCAATTGCCGGAGAAGCGGCGGAAGCTAACGCCAATAACAGAATGAGCACTGTTCGATGTCGCGCCTGCATCATTTGGGGACACTCCTCGGTCTTGACCTGATAACGTTCCTGGAGGCAATCTGATTCCGATAAGGATACTAAGAATCTTCCGATTGGCACGCTTGGTGTTGCAATCTTTCGTTGCTTTCATTACAGATTAGGCTACGGGAATAGAGCAGCAAGGGACAAGGGCTATGGGAAAAGGGAGTAAGGGAGACGGGTAAATGAGGCAGCGGGACAGCCTAAAAATGAGAGCCCAGTTGCGGTTGAGGGGAATACCAGGTGGCAGGCGATTGCTGGTATCGATACTTTTGCTGGGGGGATGGTGGGGCATCAGTAGTTCCTTAGGGGCGATCGCACAATCTGCGACAGATGTAGAAACAGAGAATTTAGAAGCCGCCGAAACAGAATCTTCTGATAGACCGGAACCGGCCCAGTACTTGCGTCCGCGAACGGCCTGTCCACGAGATGTAGAAATATTGACCGCTGGACTATTGCGAGACTTACCGGGTTATGCAAATCGGGTAGCTCGTCGCAGTTTAGGCTTGAACGAGGATATTGTCGGTTTTGGCACTGTTTTAGTCGCAGGGCGTGCTGAGTTTGAACCCTTGGACATCACACCTCGTACTTTTAGTGACCCCGATATAAATTCCCAGGAAACCATTCAACAGGTTTTCTTCACCACCCTAGAACGACAGTACAGTGGCACTGAGGTCTTAAATTTAGAGCATTACCACTGGTTGTTTCTCACTGAGGCTGAAGACGGCTGGCGTTTGGCATTGATGTTTTCCCGCGTGGTGGTTGATGATGACTCGATCCGTCCACCCACCCCACCCCGTGAGAGCAGTGAAGGCATTACGGGTCAGGCGGTGCGGCTATGGTTGCGCGATTGCCGAGCGGGCGCAGTGTATCCCATTGATGTTCCGGCGACTACTGAGGACGGAGGTATTGGTTTGTAGAGGGTGTCTCGCTGTTGAAAGGGACGGTTAATAGAAGCGATCGCGTCTTGCAGCTCTACCACGGTCATACAGGTGCCTCCCTGTGCCCCCGCCATGGTTGTGATGTGTTCTTCCATGAGGGTGCCACCAATGTCGTTGCAGCCCCACTGCAACGCTTCAGTGGCTCCAGCTAGCCCTAACTTGACCCAACTGGGTTGGTGATTCGGAATCCAGTGCCCCAGGTAAAGACGGGCCACCGCCGTTAGATGAAGAACGTCCTGTAGCACCGGTTGGTCACGCCCCACTCGACGACGGAGCGGTTTAGGTGCCTCTTGCCCGACAAAGGGCAGCAAAATGAATTCGGTGATGCGGGCTGGTTGATTATGCTCCACGGCTTGCTGCTGCAAAGCTCGAATTTGCTCCATGTGGTGAATTTGCTGTTGTGGCGTTTCAATATGTCCACACAGCATCGTGCTCGTGGTCGGTACCCCCATCTGATGCGCTAAACCTACAATTTCGAGCCAAGTAGCGGTATCAATTTTTTCGGGGCAAAGAACGCGACGGACTGTATCATCCAAGACTTCTGCGGCTGTACCAGGTAGTGAGCTCACACCCGACGCCTGCAACGCCAAAATCACATCGGCATAGCTCCGATCATCTTCACGAGCAATAAACTGCACTTCTTGGGGCGAAAAGGCATGCAGGTGCAAATCGGGAAAAGTCGTTTTGAGGTTCTGCAATAGTTGCTGATAGAACTTAAGGCTACTGCCATCTATCTTGGCGGCTGGGTTTAACCCTCCTTGCATACAGATTTCGGTCGCTCCCTGAGCAACTGCCTCCGTTGCCTTTGCCAACATGGTTTCCCAATCAAGCCAAAAGGAACCGGCTTCATCGGCATCTCGCCGAAAGGCACAGAAGCTACAGTGCTGTTCACAGATATTGGTGAAGTTGAGGTTGCGGTTCACGACGTAAGTAACCGTCTCGCCGACCTGTTTTTGCCGCAGTTCATCGGCGGCGGCTCGAATCGTCGCGATCGCCCCAGCATCGGTTTGCAACAACAAAGTTTCCCCTTGTGCTGAGGTTAAATCTTTGCCTGCTAAAGCCTGCGTCAGAATAGCCTCTAGAGTTGCCGCCATTGGTTTCAAGTCTCGTCCTTATTCACTCAACTCATCAGGATTCATTCCCAACACTCGTAACTGTTCGGCCAAGCGTTCAGCATCTTGTTGTGCGGCTACCGCCTCTTGTTGCAACTGTTCCTTGGCCAGCCTCTCTGCCTCTGCCTCCTGTTGCGCGACTTCTGTATCAGTCAGAAACCAGTTGCCAGATTCGTCACACCATCGTAACCACTGGGCAGGAATCCCCTCAAATTCACCGTGCCAAATCCCCAACCCTATTTTCAAATCATCCAACCAAATTAAAGGGTTTGCGGTGCTTGTGGCCTGCTCTGCATACTGTGTCCCTGTTAACTTGAAGTAGCGTAAACGTTGGGTATAACGGCTGTACACCAGGTAATGGGGTACGCGCAAATATTGCTCATAGACTTCAAACTTATTGGGCGGTGTTGTCTGCATCACTGGCGTTTGGTCATTCGTTCCCGCCGCCGGAACTTGATCGCTATCGCGGTAAAAACGACCCAAGTCTTCCCGTTCAGTGCGGGGGGAGAGAAACTCGACAACGATGGTGGGGGATTGACCTTCTTGCCAAACCACATAGCTATTGCGCAAATCGTGACCTTCATATAAACGGGACACATTGAGCGCTATGAACCAGTCAGGGCGCTGGTGCCACAGCGGATGATGCACGTCGTAGTAGATGTTTAGATCCGTTCCGGTGAACCAGTTCTCCCGCTCATAGTCAGCCAAAGACAGGGTTCGACTCAGTAATTGGGGTTGTAAATTATGAAATTCGTCTGGTAAGCCAGGTTCCTCAGGAAATTCGCTGGGCAAATCATACATGGTAGGCAGCGTTTCCCAGGGTGGTAAAGGCGGGTCAACCTGAGGGATAGAATGGCCTGTGGCGTAGTTCATAGTTTCAGTGGATGTAGCTTCCGCCTGTACGCTATCCCTATTGTAGGGTGAGGATTTGAACAGTTGCGTCGAAGGGGAGGGTGGAGTTAATGAGCTTCCCTTACTAACTTCAATCAGCGCTGAATATACGACCCACAGCATTCAACACCATTTCACGTGGGAAGAAGCGATTAGCATTCACCATGGCTTGATTCATCAAGCCGCCGGTCACTACGTTAGAGCTTTCCTGATCCAAAGCCTTCAGCGCCTCAGTGACCACTGCCTCGGGCGTAGCAGCATTTTGGCTAAATTGCTCACCAATATTACTGGGAAAGTCGGCTACTTCCGCAAAGGAAGTCTCGGTGGGGCCGGGACAGACCGCCAGAACTTTGATGCCATAGGGTTTACATTCGTGCCACAGGGCTTCGCTGAAGCTCAGGACGAATGCCTTGGTCGCCGCATAGACCGAAAAATAAGGCATGGGCTGGAAGGACGCAGTGGAACCAATGTTGAGAATGCTGCCGGCCTGTCGAGCTTTCATCCCTGGCAGACAGCGATGGGTCAGTTCCACCAGTACCGCAATATTAAGCTGGATCATCGTGAGGTAGTTATCCAGGTCGCTCTCGGCAAATTCCCCATAGGTGCCAAATCCCGCATTATTCACGAGCAGGTCGACCGTTAGTCCTTTTTGCCCAAGCTCAGAGAGAATCTTCTCAACTGCACCCTCAGCTATCAGGTCTTGCGGTATCACGGTCGCCTCTACACCTTGCTGTTGTGTGAGTTGGGTGGCCAGAGCCTGGAGCTTATCCTGCGATCGCGCCACCAACACCAGATCGTAGTTGCGTTCTGCCAATGCTTGAGCAAAGGCGGCACCAATCCCGGAAGAGGCACCTGTAATCAGAGCTGTCGCCATAGAAGATAGATTTTTATGTTGCTACTGTCATTATGGTTTGAAAGACTTGGTTTACAAACCCGTTGTAGCAGCCTGATTATCTAGACTAAGCGCTTGTCTGGGCGATTAGCCTATTTACCGAAACCGCGATATCAGCAAACGCTAAGGGTTGAATTGCGCCTGCTTCGTAGTGTTGTTCTTCCGTATAGTGATCTGCCTGAGGATGCCGAAAAACAGTGATGCCAGGGGTTACCAGATTAATTACCCAGTATTCCGGAATGCTTGCTGTTGCGTAGATGGCCGGTTTAACTTCAAGGTCTTTTTTCAAGCTGGTATTAGCGACTTCAATAATCCAGAAAATATCCTGAGGCAACGGATGTCTTTTGAGGTAGTTGGTTTCTGGTAAGTGAACGATCGCAATATCCGGCTCAGGTTCGGAATCTGCTAGGGTAATCGGGCCATTAAATCGAACATCGGCTTTATCCTGTAGCAACGCTTCTAGGTACCTCGCACCCCGCTTAGCCGTAGCGTAATGCAGGGGTGTTTCTGGACTCATCTCAACAACATCCCCTGCCAGTAGCTCAACTCGACGTTCTTGGAGAATGCCTGCCTCAACCATGCCGTGATAGTCAGCGACCGACCATTTGGCTAAGGTTGCCATGACCTGACTCCTGTTCAACAATAACTACTTTTGATCTTAGCGTGAAGCAACTACTTCAATCGGACAGATAGGTGTAGTGACTGAGGCTGTGCTCGTAATGCTGGAGCAGCAACTGAGCTTCCTCAATGGTGATGGTGCCATCCTGCAGAGCGCGTTCCGATCGCCGTCGAATATTTTCAATCAGATCTTCTGAGTCGTATTGCACGTAGCTCAATACTTCCGTCATGGTGTCACCCTTCACCACATGTTCGATTTGATAGCCCTTGGGGGTCATGTGGATGTGGATGGTATTAGTGTCACCAAAGAGGTTATGCAGGTTTCCCATGATTTCCTGGTAGGCTCCCCCCAGAAAGAGGCCGAGGTAGTAGGGTTCCTCGGGTTGGAGGGGGTGCAGTTCGAGCACCGGCTTCACATCACGCAGGTCAATGAACTGGTTGATTTTGCCGTCGCTGTCGCAGGTGAGGTCAGCCAGGGTTGCACGGCAGGTGGGCTCCTCATCTAAGCGGTGAATCGGCATGATAGGAAATAGCTGATCGATCGCCCACGCATCGGGTACTGACTGAAACACCGACAGGTTAATGTAGTAGATTGAGGCGAGGCTCTCTTCGAGATTCTCCAAATCATCGGGTACGTAGTCCTCATTCCGCACCAAGTCACAGATGCGACGGCAGCAGGCCCAATAGAGGCGCTCAATTTTGGCCCGTTCGGTGAGGCTTAGATACCCAAAGTTGAAGAGGCTGATAGCCTCTTCCTTAAATTGAACTGCGTCGTGGTAAGACTCCTGGTAATTCTTCAGGCGGATGGAAACATAGGTGTCGTAGAGTTCTCGCAGCAGCGCGTGGTCTTCCTCGGTGGGAGGCGCGACCTCGTCTGGAGCCGGAACTTCGCTCGTGCCCAGAACATCAAATACCAGCACGGACTGATGGGACGCGATCGCTCGTCCGCTTTCGCTCACTAGGGTTGGAACGGGGATATGGCGGGCCGAACAAGCCTCTTTGACCTCGGCGACCACATCATTCGCATAGTTTTGAATGCTGTAGTTTTTGGACGCGTAGAAGTTGGTCTTGGAACCGTCATAATCGATACCCAAGCCACCCCCGACATCCAGATAGCCCATCTGTGCTCCAAGCGCCGCGAGTTCCACATAAATCTGACAGGCTTCTCGCAGTGCATCTTTGATGACGCTGATAGACGAGATTTGGGAGCCAATGTGAAAATGCAAGAGTTGGAGGCAGTCCAGCATGTCGGCCTGCTTCAACTGCTCCACCGCTGTGAGAACCTCAGGAATCGTGAGGCCAAATTTAGCGCGATCGCCTGCGGAGCCTCCCCAACGACCAATCCCTTTGCTTGTGAGCTTGGCGCGCACGCCCAACAGGGGGCGAATTTGGAGACGGCGACTGGCTTCAATGACCAAATCCACCTCTTCCAATTGTTCCAGCACAATGATAGGGGTTTGCCCTAGGCGCTGGCTCAGCATGGCGGTTTCTACATACTCGCTGTCTTTATACCCATTACAGATGATGAGGGCATCAGGAGTATCGAGAGCCGACAGCGCAATCAACAGTTCTGGTTTGGAACCGGCTTCTAGGCCGAACTGATGGGGCTTCCCAAAGCGCACCAAATCTTCAATCAAATGACGCTGCTGATTGCACTTCGTGGGAAAGACGCCACGATACTTGCCGTCGTAGTTGTAACGAGCGATCGCGCGGGCAAAGCAGGCATTCAACCGCTCAATGCGGTCTTCCAAAATATCTGAAAAGCGAATCAGAATGGGTAGCCCCAAGTTGCGGCGTTTGAGGGCATTGACCAATTCGTATAAATCCAGTGCCCCCCCGCGATCGCCCTGAGGCGAAACGGTGACGTGTCCAGCCGCATTAATAGAAAAGTAAGGATCGCCCCATCCCGGCACACGGTAAAGCTCTTCGCTTTTTTCGATATTCCAGGATTGATGGCTGGCCGTGCTTGCATAGTCTGCTTTTACCTGAGACCGAAGCGTATGGAGCATCTGCTCCTTCGACTGATGGGTCGTATCCATGCGGCCAATCCCTTAGTTTGCGATAGCGTAGAGCTGTGTCAACCAACGTCAACCTCAATAGGCATAGTTGCTCACCACATCCCCGTTTAGAGTAGCAAGACATGGGAATAATTTTGCTGCGATCGCCCTCTAGATCCCAGAATTCTTTCGGCAACCCTGAGCTTAGGGCGCGTCATCAATTAAACTCGAAAGCCTTGCGGTATAAGCATTACCGCGCCCGCCTGGTAAAACTAGTTAGGGGCTGAACCGCTTTCAGAATGAAGATTCAGGCTCTAAATGATGACAGCCCCTTGTATGCAACCCAGAATCCTGGGATCTGGCTGCAATTCCGACTTCCAGACTTCCAACCTCTATTTACGATCAAGCATTTTCTCGACGAATGTATTGAGCAGCTTGCCAACACTGGCCTACCAATTGATGCCAGTGAGTTACCATGCTTGCCTCTACCCCAGCTTGACCGGCTGTTGCCAACAGGAGCGTACGGGCTGTCGCCACCTCTTTTTGAGCTGTAGAAATCCGGTTGAGCAAGCCTTCGCGTTCCTGAGCAACCATACATGTCGCCTTCTCAGAAGTCAGCAACTCTTCCGACTGAGAAAACCAGTATTGAAAGTCATCAAGGAGTGGCTCAAGAATCGTTTTAATTAGGGGTTGATCAGACTTATTGGATGAATCTGGAAACTGCATATAAAGTGCTTCAGAATTAACAATATGAGCTTATCTTAACAATCTTTTACAAAGCCGCGTCGGCTTGTTCCTGTAGGGATTGCCACCCCGCCATCCAGAGGTCACGATTCTTGAGACCCTTTGCATTGATCCAGAAACGAACGTCCGGATCACAGGCGGCAACGAGCTCAGCAAAGACTATCCCTCTCTCATTTTTACGATTGACCACCTGGAAATGACGCCATCCCAAGGTCTTTTGATGCGCTGTCCATTTGGAACCCACTAGATGGGGAAATTTTTGCTTCTTAGCCATGGATGCAATTTTGCCTATTATCTAGGGGCTGTCATCATTTAGAGCCTGAATCTTCATTCTGAAAGTGGTTCAGCTCCTAGCTAGTTTTACGAAGCGGGCGCGGCAATGCTTGTACCAAAAGGCTTTCGAGTTTAATTGATGACGCGCCCTAGTTGTGATGGAGACGCGATTAATCGCGTCTCCATCCACCCCCCTACCCATCCACCCATCCACTCAATCCCCCAACCGCTTCTTCAAAGTCCGTACATTGACCGCACGACTAACCAAGGCCGCTGATTGTTCGCGGATTTGCACATAGATGTCACCTGAAAACCAACGCTGAAAGGGCGATCGCTGGTATTGCGAAATCCCATCAATCGTTTCTGTGAGGGTGTAGCCCATTTCCGCTAAGGTCGTTTCCAGTTCGCGGAGGAAGGTCTTACGGCTAGTGAAGGGAATTTCTAAGGTTTTGGTGCGATTGAAAAATACGGCGACTAATCCTGCTAAGGAACCGCCAATTAGAGCAAACTCACCCGTGATGGGATTACCGAAGCCCACGCCTAAAGTTTTGGCAGTAAAGAGTGCTGCAATAAGTGAAGCACCTGAAAAGTAGTAAATGAAAGTAAACGCAACGCCTGGGCCAGTCGGTAACTCAGAGGTTTCAGGTGAAGAAGGTGGAGAGGTCTTGGTCATCGGGATATCGCCATCGATACAGCTTGGGCCAATCTGTCAGGACTTACGCATTAACCCGCTTTGTCCCTTGTGCCTCCAATTACTGTAGTCGGACAGTTTCACTGTGGGCAAAGAAAACGTTAAGGCTGCGGTGCCGGAAAGGATTGACCCCTCTGATTATCAGATGAAGCGTTCCTATAATTGACCCAGGCAGGCTTGTTATAGAGGCACCCAGGCATGGATACTCAACCAGTTTCACTCTTTGTTGCCTATGTCAAAGCAGATGAGCCTACCTTGCGAGAGTTAGAAGCTCAGTTGGTGTCCTTGCAGCTCACTCAACTGATTAAAGGTTGGTGTAGTGCTTGTTTTGAAGCAGACAAACTATGGCCTCAAGAAGTCAAAGCTGACTTGGACAGTGCTCAGATTATTTTGCTCCTGATTAGTCCCGACTTTATGGCGGCTAAGGCGAACACTCAAGTTGATTTACAGAAAGCCATTGAGCGTCACCAGGTAAGAGAAGTCTGTGTCATGCCAGTGATTGTGCGATCGTGCCTGTGGCAACGAGTTGCTATCGGGGATGTGGAATTGCAGGGTTTACTCATCCTGCCCGCAGACGCCAAACCGATCAGTCGTTGGCGCGATCGCACACAAGCCTTCATCAATATCGCCGAGGGTATCTGCGATCGCATTCAGCAGTGGCGCAACCCACCCAAATCGTCACCGAGTGCTTCAACCTCGTCTTCGGTGCTGGAAGCCCCTTGGGATACCCCTGTGCAAACTGTGAATTCGGACGATGTCAGCCTTGAGGCATTAGCGGCAGCCCATCAGCAAGCAATTGAGGCTGAAGTGCGATCACAAAAAGCTCAGCAACACCAGGCAATCGAGGAAGCTGAGGCCATGCTCCGAGAACAGGAGGCTCAGCGCAAGCAAAAAATCGGAGCGAATAAAGCTGCTTATGAAGCGGAAAAAGCAGCGATACAAGCGGCTCTAGAAACTGAATTGCAGGCATTGGAAACTAAACGCCTTGCTCAGTTAGAGGAAAACTAGCTTCAGCAAGAGGCCGCAAAAGCTCAGCAGACTTAAAAACCGCACCCACAGGACAACAGCTTGCCCACGATTTGCCATCAGCTAGGGGAATAGAAAGCGTTGTGGAGCTGCATCGTACCCAGGACTGTAACCCTACAACAAGCTAATCCTTGAGAACGTAGCCCACTCCACGCACCGTCTGAATCAACCGCTTTTCTCCTTCGGCTTCTAGCTTCAGACGTAGATAACGGATGTAGACCTCAATAATGTTGGAATCGCCCATAAAGTCATAACCCCACACCTCTTCCAAAATGCGATCGCGGGTGAGAACTTGGCGTGGATGGCTGATCAGGTAATCTAACAGGTCAAACTCCTTGGCCGTCAATTCAATCGTACGGCTACCCCGGCGAACGTCACGGGTTTTGCGGTTGAGGGTGAGATCCTGAAACTGTAGGGTATCAACTTCCTGAGGCTTCTGACGGCGGAGATGCGCTCTTACACGTGCCAGTAATTCTTCGATGCTAAAGGGCTTCACCACATAATCATCAGCCCCAGCATCCAGGCCCGCGACGCGATCGGAAACATCATCTTTCGCGGTGAGTAGAATGACCGGCTCTTTAAATCCCGTTGAGCGCAGGCGACGGCAGACCTCTACACCCGTAAGTCCGGGCATCATCCAGTCCAGTAAGACCAAATCCGGCTCGCTATCCCGTGCAGCCATCAAACCGGACAAACCATCGTTGGCTACGGTCACGTCATAGCCTTCATAGCCCAGCTCCATTTCAATAAACTTAGCCAGCTTTTCTTCGTCTTCGACCAGTAAGATTTTGGGTTTCATTGCTACACTCCTTGGCAAATAGGTAGTTGAACCGTGAAGGTACTCCCTTCACCTAACGTCGATTGAACTTTGACCGACCCTTGCATGGTTTCGACCAGGGTCTTGACGATGGAAAGCCCCAGTCCAGTCCCGCCCGTAGCCCGCGAGCGATCGCTGTCCACTCGATAAAATGGCTCAAAAATTTCCACACAGTCAGCCAAGGGAATGCCCCGTCCCTGATCATGAACTTCGACCAGAGCAAACTTGCCTGATTGTGACAGGTTAACCTTGACAGGTTGCTCGGCGGCAGAATGAGTGAGCGCATTGTCGATCAGATTAACTAATACCTGGCGTAGAGCACTGGCATCAGCCCGCACCCAAAGCGGAGCTGCCTTTACCTCAGCTTCGACCCGATGATTGGTCGCATTTGCCATAGCTACTGCTTCTAACACTACTGTTTTGAGATCCAGCCTTTCAAAAGACAAGTGAAGATGCCCCATGCTAGCGCGAGCTAGCAGCAACAGGTCATTCAAAATTCTGACTGTGCGTTCGGTCTCAGCCGCTGCAATTTCCAGGCCGTCGCGTTGCGGCTCCGTCAAAGTTTGGCAGCGCCGCAGCGTACTTTGCAGATAGCCCTGCACCAGCGTTAATGGCGTCCGCAACTCATGGGAAACGTCGCCTACCAGACGACGCTGTTGCTGCCAGGATTGCGCCAGTCGTTCCAAAGTGTGATCCAACGCCTGAGCCAATTCCTTTACCTCAGAGGGGGCTTTGTCAAGGCGGACACGCGTTTCATTGAGGGAATTAGCGGTAACATCCATGACCTGATAGCTCAAGGTTTTAAGCGGACGTAGGGAGCGCCAAACATAGAGAGAAATCAACCCCGTTAGCAATACAATTGTACCGCTACTAACCAGAGCCAGGCTACGAGTCATTGCAATCAACGTGACCTGACTTTCGGTGATGTCTTCCACCACGAACAGGGTGCCAATCGCCTCACCAGCAACCACTAAGGGATTGATACAGATCACCAAGTAGCGATCGCCAACAGGGCGAATTTCGAGAATTTCATCAGCGGGAAGAGTCCGTAAATACTGAGTGAGTCCCGCCTCTTGCCAAGACCCCATGGATAGAGTCTCTGACTGAGCGAGTGGGCTACCTTCTAAAGTCCTGACCCAAATGGCCGTATCGCCCATGGCGCGATGATCAATAACTTTTTGCAGAGACTCTTCAGTCGTCATCGTTTCCTGATACAGCCCCACATCTTCGTTGAATCGCTGGGATAGATATTCTGCCGACTGCAAATGACTTTCTAAGAGGAGGTGCTGCATGCGCCAACTCATCCAACCAGCAACTCCACTGATGCCCAATGTAGAGACCAGCACCACCCCCGCAGTTAAACGAAACCGAATGGAGTTGAAATCCGGCGGCGAAAACGATTTTGGGAGTAGGCGGCGCAACCAAGCCATACGGGAGAATCTAGCGTGTGCAACTGAATTTAACCGTAACAAGAGATTCTGAGAACTCCCTGATTTGATTACTCAGACAGCTCCATTATTTTTCTCAGGGAGTCCTCAGGTCGAATGTCTTCAATAAGACTGCGTTCGAATGTTCCCTGGTTCATTCTGGTCGTCTTGAGGAAAGGGTATTATCACAGACATCTTTTCTAGCTAACTCGACCCGGTTGTTGCTGACTGAAAGAAAGAACCCATCGACAAAAACTGCGCCTAGAGCAGATTTTGCCGATCAAATTACCCTGAAGATCAGCAACGCTACTCGACAACTTAAGGATTGAATATTAGATGGTCTTATCGCGTGAGCAATCTCAGTCTGCTTCTGCTGTGCGTTCCTTTGAGGATGCTGTGGGAGGATCTCTGACCAAGCAAACCATTCGCGTTTTGCAGATTAACTTGGGCCGACGTTGTAACCTGGCCTGTACCCATTGTCACGTGGAAGCAGGCCCCCACCGAACGGAAGAACTTGCGGCTCCCGTTCTGTCTCAGTTACTGACGCTGATTGAGTGCTTTCCCCAAATCCAAACGGTGGATTTGACGGGGGGCGCGCCTGAAATGAACTACGGATTTCGTCCTTTAGTTGAAAGGGCGCGATCGCACGGCAAAGAAGTCATCGTTCGGTCTAACCTGACGATCTTCTTTGAGCCAGGGTTTGCGGACTTGCCAGCATATTTTGCGCGTCATCAAGTGCGGGTGGTCGCTTCGCTCCCTTGCTACTTATCAGACAACGTGGACAAAATGCGTGGCCACGGCGTTTATGATGCGTCGATTCGAGCCATTCAATTACTGAATCAACAGGGTTATGGATATCAGCCTGGATTAACGCTGGACTTGGTCTATAACCCTCCCGTACCCACAACGGATGCATTCAAGCTCACCCCGAGTCAAACCGTTCTAGAAGCCGACTATAAACAGTATCTGGCGGAGCACTTTGGGATTGCCTTTAACAATCTACTGACCATTACCAACCTCCCCATTGGACGCACCCGTTTGCATCTAGAACATCGGGGACTGTTGCAGCCTTATACCCAATTTCTAGCCGCCAACCATAATCCAGCTACGGTGGCGGGATTGATGTGTCGCAGCGAGTTGTCGATTGATTATCGGGGCAATGTATACGACTGCGATTTCAACCAGATGGCTGAGCTACCGGCTCAGTCAGCCGATGGGACTCCGATCACGGTGGGCACTCTGCTGGCAGCAGGGTCACTGGATGTGATTCAGAAAGTCCAAACGCGACCCTATTGCTATGGCTGCACTGCTGGCAGTGGCTCTAGCTGTGGTGGCGCTTTGACTTAAACGATGCTCGATTTTCTGTAACGTTTCTGAGGGAATGACCCATGAACTCTTTACTGGCTCGCTTTCGCCTATGCTGGAACCGCCGGTCTTACCGGATGTTGCGCTTGAGTTTGTTAATGATGCTTGCGGTTTGGGTGCTATCTACTTTACCAGTTTTGGCTCAGGAAGCGGCTGACGAAGCGAGCCAGGGATTCTTTAGCCAACTTCAAGATCAGCTCGTGAACACCTTGGCTTGGATTGATAGTTTGGGCGCGATCGCGCCGGTCGCGTTCATTGTCCTGTACGTCATCATCACCGTGGCGTTTCTCCCCGCCTCTATCGTGACGCTGGGGGCTGGCGTTGTGTTTGGCGTCGTACAGGGCTCCATTTATGTCTTTATTGGAGCCATGCTAGGGGCGACCGCAGCATTTCTGGTCGGTCGTTATCTGGCCCGCGATTGGGTTGGCAATAAAATCGCGAATAGCAATAAGTTCAAAGCGATTGATGAAGCGATCGGTCGCGAAGGTCGCAAAATTGTTTTCCTAATTCGCTTATCGCCTGCCTTTCCATTCAACCTGCTGAATTATGCGCTGGGACTAACCAAGGTATCCCTCAAAGACTATTTCCTAGGTACCACTGGGATCATTCCCGGTACCATCATGTATGTCTACTTAGGTTCCTTAGCTGGTAACCTCGCAACGTTAGGGGCAGGTGAGGCTCCCAGCAACCCTGTGATTACCTGGATAATTCAGATTCTGGCCTTCGTAGCGACCGTTGGGGTCACCGTTTTCGTCACTCGGATTGCGCGTAAAGCCCTTCAAGAATCTGTCCCCAGTATTGAAGACAGCAATGAAGAGGCTGCTGTTAGTCAATAATTTAGGCATTGCAGCAGCATACACTTTTGCTGCAACCGCAGCAGGTGTACGCTGACCTTTAGCTCTTGTATCGCAATCTCCACCTGCTAAGCAGTCATGGGCGTTCCTGTATTTCGGAAAGGGTACTTTTGGGTACTTGTACTGCTCGGTTTATTTTTAGCTCTGAGCTGGCAGAATATTTCACTTCTTTTTGATCCTCATGCCTTATTGGCGGCCTTGTGCTCTCTCGGTCCTTGGACGGTTCCAGTCTTTTTGGCAGCTCATGTCATTGCTACT
Organism: Cyanobacteria bacterium J06638_28; assembly: GCA_039819045.1. Classification (GTDB taxonomy): domain Bacteria; phylum Cyanobacteriota; class Cyanobacteriia; order Phormidesmidales; family Phormidesmidaceae; genus SIO1E4. Next base: position 276,666 of record JBCBSR010000001.1, on the reverse strand, counting down.
GCAGTCGGGGTTCCTGGAACACTTTTAGTGCTTGTGGGGGGCGTTAAGTTTGGCTTGTGGTGGGGGTCGCTTTGGTCTTTGATCGGAGCGACAGCGGGTGCGATCGCAGCTTTCTGGATAGCCCGTTATCTGCTGCAAGACAGATTCCGTCGTCGTTTTGCTAAACACCGCATCTTTAGCCGAATTGACAAGGTGATGGATACTCACTCCTTCAATTGTGTACTGGCCGTGCGGTTTGCGCCTCTTTCTCCGTTCAACCTAGTCAATTTCTTGTTTGGGCTGACATCGGTTCCGGTGAGCGCCTATGCCTTGGGAACCTTAGTCGGCATTGCACCAGGGACTGTCGCGTATACCTGGGTTGGTTTGGCAGGAATAGAAGCAATGCGCGGTGAAGGGCTTTGGCCGTTGACCCTGGCGCTGGGATTCTTAGCCATGCTGTCGTTAATGCCCCTTTATCTACGGCAACGGGCCACCCGTTGATGGGATGCATTTCCCTAAATCTGGCACATTGGGATAATGCTGATTAACGTCATTGATGCTGGATTTTCGCAACACTAATACTCTCTGGGCCTCCGTTTTAGTGGAAACCTTGGTTCACCTTGGGGCGACCACAGCGGTTATTTCGCCCGGTTCTCGCTCCACGCCTTTAACGGTGGCTTTTGCCAGCCACCCTGCGATAAAGGCGATTCCCATACTAGATGAGCGTTCAGCCAGCTTTTTTGCCCTGGGATATGCCAAAGCCAACGGACAAGCCGCCATTCTTGTTTGTACATCAGGAACAGCGGGTGCTAACTATCTGCCAGCAATTATTGAAGCCTTTGAGAGTCAGATCCCCTTGTTAGTTCTGACGGCCGATCGCCCACCCGAACTCCGGGACTGTGCATCGGGACAAACCATTGATCAGCAGAAATTATTTGGTGATTATGTGCGTCACTATGTGGATTTGGCCTTGCCTCAGGCTGACGTAAAGCAGTTGCAATACCTGCGACAGGTCACGGCCCAGGCATGGTATGAAAGTTGTTTTCCAATCGCTGGCCCAGTACATATCAACTGTCCCTTTCGGGATCCCCTCGCTCCCGTGATCGAAAGCAGCCTTCAAACTATCCCGCCCAAACTGGAAACATCCTTTTTTCAGCACTTGGCCCAGACACGCTCTGAATCCGAGACTTTTGGGAGCCCAATTGCGTTACCTACAGCGCTAGGAAAGACGAATCGGGGGCTCATTATTGTAGGGCCAACGCAACCGCATAATCCCCTGGCATTTTGCAAGGCGATCGCGACCTTATCCCAATCCCTGGGCTGGCCGGTGATTACCGATGGGTTATCACCGCTCCGTAACTGGACTAGTCTGAATCCACATCTGATTACGACCTATGATCTGCTGCTGCGCCACAGCCACCATGCAGCAGCTCTAAAGCCTGAACAGGTCATTCAAATCGGCGCTTTACCCACCAGTAAAATCTTACGGCAATGGCTGGAGCAGAGTAATCCGCTACGGTGGATTATTGACAGTACTGGGCGCAACCGTGATCCGCTCCATGGTGCTGCTATACCATTGCCAATTTCTCTCGAGGCTCTTGCAGCAGCGATGTCCAAGACACCACAGGCTAGTCGCGACTACTGTAAGGACTGGTGTACAAGAGACGCAATCGCTCAGCAGCGGCTCACTCATCACATGCAACCCCTGTCAGATTTGCGAGAACCGAAACTGAGTTGGCTATTACCTCGTCTGCTTCCGCCTGAGACAGCTCTGATGGTCGCCAATAGCATGCCGGTGCGAGATGTGGAATGGTTTTGGCCCTTAAACGATAGCGGCATTCGACCCTATTGCAGTCGGGGGGCAAATGGGATTGATGGCACGCTTTCTACAGCTTTAGGGATTGCTCATCATCACCAACAGGCTGTTTTGCTAACCGGCGATCTCGCGCTCCTGCATGACAGTAATGGTTTCCTGAATGCAACCACCCGCAATCAGCATTTGACGATTCTGCTGGTTAACAACCAGGGCGGAGGCATTTTTGAGCGATTGCCCATCGCTGAATTTGAACCACCTTTTGAAACCTTCTTTGCGATGCCACAGGCTGTCGATTTCAGTCTGCTGGCGGCAGCCCACGGGATTGCCTATCAGCCCATCTACACTTGGGAAGCTCTACAGGCTGCCCTGACGGCTCTGCCTAAGAAAGGCGTACGGCTCCTGGAACTGAAAAGCGATCGCAAACAAGATCATCAGTACCGCCAGCTGCTTTTGGAAACTGTGGGACAGTTTGATATGTCTGCTGAAGGTGTATGACAGACATCGGAGTGCAGAATTAGGAATTAGGAATTAGGAAACTCCTGTACAGAGGTTTCAGGGGTCTGGGTCGTCCTCAGTAAACTGCGTTTTGCTAGATGGGGTGAATTTCTAATTTGAACTTGCACAAAAGGGGACTAAGCAATTAAGGAGTAAATGAAGATCAGGCTATAGCAAGCTACAGTTTGGGTAAGTCATTCTGAAGCCCTGTAATGGCTATCCGATAGACCTTTCAATTCCGCATTCCGACTTCAAAATTCCGCATTCTGCTATATCTCCTAGCCTAGAACTTCCATTAGGGGAGACGTATATCCACTGACTTTTACAGGGAAACTTGAAAAAAGGTTGCGTAAATCTCTCGAAGTCAGAACAGATTGGAATTACGACAATGTAATTAATTCTGGAGAACGCGCGCAGGGTTCGCCAAGTCATTCCTAAGGGGGCAATTTGGGATGGTTTGACGTCTGCAAGGAGCGTCCTTACAGGTGAGTTGCCTGATCCTTGGGGGCTTTATAGGGTCAGGCAATTTTCTTTTAAATTTAACAAAGAGCGCTGCCATAGCTCTGTCGCCCAAAGAAGCGCTACAAAATCTTGTCTAACCCATAAATGAGGGACTTTAGGGGCAGAATGCGACGAATCGCTAACAGCACCCCTGGCATAAAGCAGGCGCGATCGCTGGTGTCATGGCGTAGGGTGTAAATCTGTCCTGGAGCACCAAAAATCATTTCTTGATGAGCAATAAGCCCTGGTAGACGCACACTATGGATACGAATACCATCCGCCAAGCTACTTCCCCGAGCCCCAGCGAGCTTTTCAGTTTCTTCCACCTGAGGGGGGTTGTAGGTCTTGTTCAGCTCCGACAGCATTTGAGCCGTTTGAATGGCGGTTCCACTGGGCGCATCGGCCTTCTGGTTATGGTGCAGTTCGATAATTTCCAAGTGATCGAAGTATTGGGCTGCTTGTAAGGCCGCCTGCTGCATTAGAACAACGCCGATGGCAAAGTTCGGAATAATCAAACAGCCCGTACTTGCTTTATCGGCAAACACGGCTAAGTCATGTAGCTGCTCAGAACTCAGTCCGGTAGTCCCCACAACCGGTCGCACGCCATAGGCGATAGCGGCTCTGACAGACTCATATACCGTCTTGGGGTGAGTGAAATCGACCATCACTGCCTGGCCCTCACTCTGGGCCATGACCAAAGTTGCCTCTAAATCGCCTGTCACAGGCACTTCAACCGGGCCGCAGCCTGCTACTTCGCCAATATCTTCTCCCTGCACCGCAGGATCTTTGTCAATCGCTCCGACCAATGTCATATCTTCAGCAGTCGATACGGCCTTAATGACTTCGCGACCCATCTTGCCGCAGGCCCCATTGACCACTACTGGAATTGTCGATTGCGCTGCCATGAAATGCATCTGTCCTTGCAACAGCACGAGTGTAGTGCAAATTCATAACCCTGTGGCATCTGAGGGCAGCTGAACAGTTCCTTTGGTCAAAGCAAGGAAAAATAACTTGACCTAAGTTTAGGAAAATTTAAGCCTAACGCCTTAGGCTGTTTCCAAGCGTGGTCTAGTTTGACTAAATTCACGTATCGCCCCCGATTTCGAGTGAGGAGTCAATAATGCTGAGAAAAATATTTTGGGTGTGCTTGGCAGTTGCCTGCATTGTCGGTTTGGTAGCAACCACTGCAAAGGCCGATATTATTGCTGAGCCAGTGGTCTATGAAATTGATGGGCAACCTTATGAGGGATACTTCGCCCTCAACGAAGGCTATGGTGATGAGCAGCCTGTGGTGTTGCTGATTCACGACTGGAATGGCATTGGTGACTATGAGCAGCGTCGGGTCAAAATGCTGGCGGAGCAGGGGTATGCTGCATTTGCCGCTGATTTGTACGGTCAGGGCGTGCGCCCCACCAATGCTGACCAATCGCGTGAGGAAAGCGGGAAGCTCTACAGCGATCGCGCCACCCTACGTCAACGTCTGTTTGCTGGACTGGCACAGGCCCAATCAATGCCAAGCGTTGACCCGAATCAAGTTGTGGCGATCGGTTATTGCTTCGGGGGAGCTTCGGTGTTGGAATTGGCTCGTGCAGGGGCCGATATTGATGGCTTCGTCAGCTTTCATGGAGGGCTAGGCACCCCAGAAGGACAAAATTACAGCGAGACTAAGGGAAATATTCTCATTCTCCATGGTGGCGATGACCCAGTGGCTCCCATGGCTGAAGTTGCGACCTTAGCCGAGGAATTAAATGCCGCAGACGTGGATTACGACATGGAAATCTATGGCGGTGCGCGTCATTCCTTCACAGTATGGAGTGCGAAGCGGGACACCTCTCGTTACGATGCCAAAGCCGATAGGGAGTCCTGGGAAGCACTGCTTGAGTTTCTGGAACAGGAACTCCGCTAGCCTCGCAAAGGCCGTAAAACTTACAGCACTTGCGGCATCAGAAAGCTTCTAGGTTGAGGCTTTTAGCCCATGAACGTACAGTAATTTGCTGACCAAAGCGATATTAGGACAAAGACGGTTGAATCCGATTGCTCCAGCAATTAAGCGTTGGAGCAATCGGATTCGGCCTCATCAGTTCTTTGGGTTTCTAAGCATCTGGCTGAACATAGGGCTTCACAAACTCAAGTAAAGCCTGGCTGTAATCAGGTGTAGACGTATCCGTCAATTCACCTTCTGTGAACATGTGGAACATCGGACAATCTTCCCCGGCAAGTTCCAAAGTTTTGGCGTCTAATTGTTCACCAGACTTCGCCGCATAAATAGCCACGTCATAGGTGGCCGCGTAAGTTTCCAGAACGTACGCATCCGTTTCTCCCTCCTCTGGCGGAAATTCACAGGTATTGGCCAGCGTTTTCTCAGTCACCGTCAAACAGGTAACCAGTTGAGTTTCCTGACTTTCTTCCCAGGGCATTTCCCAGCCATCGGGTAGCTCGCGATAGGACTTGGTAAAGGATTCCGCATCGTCTTGGCGATCAAAGACGTAGAGATGATGGACATTACCGGCTGCCGGTTCATAGGCCTTAGCTTGCTCAAAGGCAATTCCGTTACAGACCTGAGCATAATCATCAGGAAAGACCTGTGTAGGCGCACTCTCATCCACGGCGACGGCTTCTGCTTCTGATATGTCGTTAGCAGGGGCATCGTCGGACGCTGTTTGAGTCTGACAAGCTGTGAGGCCAACAACCATGAGCAATCCAATCGAAGCCCGTATGCTCACATGAGGCGTTAAGAATTTCATAGTCAAGATCTGAATTTAAGTAACTCGGAGATAAATTAGCTGGCACCAAAGCAAATGCTGACAGCCGATTAATTAGGTGTTCCCAGAACAGCTCCCTAAAGAGAGCTTTCAAAGTCCCTGACACCTAAAGCATAGGGATGGCAAGCTTGGGGGCTAGCGAGCCGAAGGGGTAAGGGCTGGGTGCGTGAGACAGTTACTGCCATTGCCCCCGAGTAAAGCATCAGTTTATACAGGCTGATTTCCGGAGACATTGCCAAGATTGATTTCTCAAGCATTTCGGTGCTGCAAGCAGCGGGGAAGTTCGTATGAGTTCGGGAACCCGTATATCGTCAACTGTTGCGATCGCCCCCATTGGAATCCTAAATTAGCACTCGGACTGTGAGAGTGCTAAAACTGTGGAGACAACCGTTTCCTCCTGTCTTCGCATTCTAGGCAACCATCTAGTTCCTTTATTTCGGTGTTAGCAATTCTGGAGATTTTGTAATGGCTGCTGTAACTCTGAGTGCATCCAGCGTGACTCCCTTAGGCGATCGCGTGTTGATCAAAGTCAGCGCTTCTGAAGAAACGACTGCTGGTGGCATTTTGTTACCTGATACGGCAAAGGAAAAGCCCCAGGTTGGCGAAATTACTGCCGTCGGCCCTGGTAAGCGCAACGAGGATGGTTCCCGTCAGGCTCCCGAAGTGAAAGTCGGGGACAAGGTGCTGTATTCCAAGTACGCCGGGACTGACATCAAGCTTGGTGGCGACGAGTACGTATTGCTATCTGAGAAAGACATTCTGGCCGCTCTGGCATAGAGCCCAGACAGTTAGCTATCAAGCTAGTTGGTACATGAGGTTTGCATGAGGTTTGAGCGTCAATTTTGAGTTGTCTAAGCACTCAAAATTTTGTCCTCAAGCCTTTACGACTAACTTCTGACATTGGTTCACTCGCATCTCCTCATAGGAAAGGATTTACACAATGGCTAAGCGCATTATCTATAACGAAGACGCTCGTCGTGCTCTGGAAAAGGGCATGGACATGCTGGCTGAAGCGGTCGGCGTGACCCTTGGCCCTAAGGGTCGTAACGTGGTGCTAGAGAAGAAATTCGGCGCTCCTCAGATCGTCAATGATGGTGTCACCATCGCTAAAGAGATTGAACTGGAAGATAACGTTGAGAATACTGGCGTTTCTTTGATTCGTCAGGCGGCGTCGAAGACAAATGATGCGGCTGGTGACGGTACAACCACTGCTACCGTGCTAGCGCACGCAATGGTGAAGGAAGGTCTGCGTAACGTCGCGGCTGGTGCCAATGCGATCGCGCTGAAGCGAGGTGTTGACAAGGCTACTGCTTATTTGGTGGATGAAATCGCTAAGCAAGCAAGCCCTGTAGAAGATTCCAGCGCTATCAGCCAAGTGGGCACCATTTCTGCCGGTAACGATGAAGAAGTCGGCCGCATGATTGCTGAGGCCATGGATAAGGTCGGTCGGGAAGGCGTTATCTCTTTGGAAGAAGGGAAGTCCATGACGACCGAACTAGAGGTCACCGAAGGGATGCGTTTTGATAAGGGTTACATCTCCCCTTACTTTGCAACGGATACCGAGCGCATGGAAGCCGTTCTCGATGAGCCCTACATCCTCCTGACTGACAAGAAAATCACCTTGATCCAAGACCTGGTACCGATTCTGGAGCAGGTGGCACGGGCCGGTAAGCCTTTGATGATCATCGCCGAGGACATCGAGAAAGAAGCCCTGGCTACCCTGGTGGTTAACCGTCTACGTGGTGTTCTGAATGTCGCAGCGGTGAAGGCTCCTGGCTTTGGCGATCGCCGTAAGGCCATGCTCGAAGATATGGCTGTCCTGACAGGTGGTCAAGTCATCAGCGAAGACACTGGTCTGAAGCTGGAGAGCGCCAAAATCGATATGCTGGGTCAGTCCCGCCGCATCACCATTACGAAGGACAACACGACCCTTGTTGCTGAAGGTAACGAGGCAGCGGTGAAGGCTCGCTGTGAGCAAATCCGTCGTCAAATTGAGGAAACTGAATCCTCTTACGACAAGGAGAAGCTACAAGAGCGTTTGGCTAAGCTTTCTGGTGGTGTTGCCGTCATCAAAGTTGGGGCCGCAACTGAAACTGAGATGAAGGACCGCAAACTGCGCCTGGAAGATGCAATTAACGCCACTAAGGCTGCCGTTGAAGAAGGCATCGTTCCTGGCGGCGGTACAACGCTGGCTCACTTGGTACCTGGCCTAGAAACTTGGGCCAGCAGCAACCTGACCGGTGAAGAGCTAATTGGGGCTCAAATTGTGACCCGTGCGTTGACTGCGCCTCTGAAGCGCATTGCTGAGAATGCAGGCCAGAACGGTGCTGTGATTGCTGAGCGCGTTAAGGAAAAAGACTTCAACGTTGGTTACAACGCAGCTAACGGCGAATTTGTTGACATGCTGTCTGCTGGTATTGTTGACCCTGCTAAGGTGACTCGTTCAGCGCTGCAAAACGCGGCTTCTATCGCGGGTATGGTGCTAACCACCGAATGTATCGTTGTGGATAAGCCTGAACCCAAGGAAGGCGCTGCCGGTGCCGGTGCTGGTATGGGTGGTGATTTCGACTACTAAAGACTTGATCTTTAGCCATCTTAGGACTTTCTGATTGAAAGCTCCGCAAGCGTCTATCTCATCGAGATAGACGCTTTTTTTGATCGCTGTAGCAGATGAAGTGATGTTCACGAGCAAACATCTTTTGGAGCCGAACCTTGGGGACATGCCCCCAAAACCCCCGATGTGGGGAACACACTTCCCTACGCCCCTCGAAGGATTTTCTAAAGTTCTGGCAACCAGGTAATGGGACGCGATCGCCGGTAGAGGAGTAGGCGATCTGTAGCAGACCAAGAACGGGATTTATTTCACCTCTGATTCCTGACGCCTGACTACCTACGCAAGCACAGGAACAACCGGAACACCTGTCAAGCTAAAAGCCCGGACTTCGGTAATTTGAACTTTCACGAGTTCGCCTCGGAGTGTGTCAATGTCACCAGCAAAGAACGTGAGGCGATTATTCCGAGTCCGTCCCATTACTTGAGAAGGATCCTTGGGGTTCATATCCTCGACGAGCACTTCTTCAATCCGGTCGGTGTACCGGAGCGATCGCTCGGCGGCTTTTTGCGAAACCAGGTGGTTAAGACGCTGGAGGCGATCGCTTTTCTCAGCTTCGCTAACCTGATCGGCCCAAAGGGCCGCAGGTGTATTGGGACGGGGTGAATAAGCCGCAGTATTAAGCAGGTCAAACCCAATGTCATTCACCAGTTTCAGCGTGTTTTGAAACTGTTCTTCCGTTTCCCCAGGGAAGCCCACAATCGCATCAGCACTAATAGCAGCATCAGGTAGACACTCGCGGATAGTGTCAATGATGCGACGATACTTTTCATGGGTATAGCCTCGGGCCATAGCCTTCAGCACCTCGTTATCCCCGGATTGAAAGGGGATATGGAAGTGTTCACAAACCTTAGGCAGTTCAGCACAGGCTTGGATCAAGCGTTTAGTGAAATAGCGGGGATGGCTTGTCGCAAACCGGAGGCGCTCGATACCAGGAACATCGTGAATGTAGTACAGCAAATCAGTTAGGGTATTTTGCCGTCGCCCTGCCGTCGTGATTCCAGGTAGGTCGCGACCGTAGGCGTCGATGTTTTGACCCAAGAGGGTGATTTCTTTATAGCCCTGTTGCCCTAGCTCCACCATTTCAGCTCGGATGGCTGCGGGCGGGCGGGATTGTTCGACCCCGCGCACACCGGGTACAACGCAATAGGTGCAGCGCTCATTGCAGCCATAGATGACATTGACCCAAGCTGTTACCGCACTGTCACGGCGGGGCTTGGTAATGTCTTCAATGATGTGAATCGGTTCCGTCGCAACCACTTGATTGCCGTCAAAGACCTGTTGCAGAAGGTCTTCTAAACGGTTGGCATGCTGCGGCCCCATGACTAGATCCAACTCGGGCACGCGCCGGAGTAGTTTCTCGCCCTCCTGCTGTGCGACACACCCAGCCACAACCAACGTGACATTCGGATCCGTTTGTTTACGCTTGGCCTGCCGCCCCAGATAGGAATACACCTTTTGCTCAGCGTTGTCGCGAATGGTGCAGGTGTTGTACAGCACCACATCAGCTGCTAGCGGATCTGCCTCCCACATCAGGCCCATGTTTTCCAGAATGCCAGCCATCCGCTCAGAGTCGGCCTTGTTCATCTGGCAGCCGAAGGTTGTGACATGGTAACGGCGAGGAGCAGTAGACATAATATTCAATAAAAGCTGAGGAGAGCGTCTAGCAGTCCTCTATGTTACCGCGTGTTTCTTGAGCTTGTGAAGGTTATTGCGCCTGTGCAGTCAATCTGGTTCTACGATAGTTAAGTGTAGCCATCACCGTTCTATCAGGACGCGATGGCGCAGCCATTTGGCTTTGTGCTGAGCATCAGGCATTTCCTGGGTGTTCTAGCCTCAATGGCTGAATCTATTATTGCTGCGGCAAGGACTCCCCCCGTCATGCGCACCCCTCGGTTGATCGCCACCCTATTAGTCGTTTGTGTGCTGGCTGCCTTCATTTTGCAGAACGGGTCGCCAGGACTCAATCTCGTTTTTCTCGGCTTCCGTAGTGTGGCGCTGCCGTTCTCGTTTTGGCTGGGGAGTGCGATCGCGTTAGGGGCTTTGACAACACTGGGAATTAGCCAACTCCTCGGTTCTACTCCGGCAACTGGCTCCCGCGATCGCCGCCGCTGGCAGGTCAAACCGGATGCCGGTGCGACCGCTCGGGACACTCACAATCCCTACGATCCACCGCGTCGTCCAAACAATCGCCGTTCAACGCCGCCGCCTCAAACAGGGCAACGCCCCCCGGTCAATCGCAGCCCTGCCACGCCAGCAAACTGGCAAACCTGGGAAAACCGGAATCCAGCCAGCCGTTGGGAAGATTGGTCCCAGGCGAATAGTCCTGACCCAGCTGATGCCAACTTCTCCAAACGCCAGCGTCAAGACCAAGAAAAGGCAAAATCGACCCTTAATGACATGACCCAGGGCTGGGATGAAACAGCGAAAGATACTGTGTATGTTGCGCCGGGTGGCAGCAAGGTTGAAGATACCTTGGATGATATTGCGGATGGTTGGGATGACTGGGAAACGGAACAGCCGCCCGCCCAAACAGCCTATGCCTATGGCCATCAAGATCGCGAGTCGCGCGTTGATGCCGTTTATGGCCCTCCTGATGATCAGTTGCCGCGCTATCAGGACTGGTATGTTGCGCCCGATGATGGGGATAGCGATGAAGATTGGGGCCTAGATATAGAGGCGGGTTCGGAAACTTCACCAACTCCAGAAAGCGCTGCCTCAAACGAGGCTGAAACCGGAGACGGCGTCTACGATGCGGATTATCGGGTCATTATTCCGCCCCAACAGCCTTTCGATAAAAATACGGACAATAATGCCGACGATCGCTCACCCTAATCTCTGATACGGTAATCCAAGTCGTATCCGCAGCCACGTTTTCCCAACTGATAGGGTTTGTATGACGCATTCCACGCATTCCGATCTGTTACGGGGGACTAACCTCTACCTCATTGGCATGATGGGAGCAGGCAAGTCCACGCTAGGAACTGCCATGGCAGCGCAACTGGGTTACCGCTTTTTTGACACCGATACGCTTATCGAACAGGTTGCTGGCACATCAATCCCTGAAATTTTTGCGACCTCGGGAGAATCAGGATTTCGCGACCTCGAAAGTGAAGTGCTGAGCCAGCTCTCGCCTTACACCCGTTTGGTGGTGGCGACGGGCGGAGGCATTGTCCTACGCTCGGAAAACTGGGGACATCTCCGCAATGGCGTCATTGTGTGGATGGATGTTGCCCTAGCCGAACTCCAACAGCGTTTGCAAGGGGATGAACAGCGCCCCCTGCTGCAACGGGAAGATTGGCCGCAACACCTAGCTACTTTGCTGGAACAGCGGCGTGAATTGTACGCTCAAGCTGATATTCACCTAGGGGTGAATGCTGGGGATTCCGTGGCTGAACTCAGCGATCGCCTTATTGCTCTTTTAGAAGAGCGCGTATTGCCACCGCCCTCCTTTGTCCAGCCAGAAGGCTGATGTGACAAACGCAGTTCGGTCAGGCCGATTCAGTACGCCAAAAGTCTTGTCTAGCAAGCTTTCTAACTCCAACTTTCGACTTCTGAATTCCGCCTTCCAATTTCCGATTTCTGCTATAAACTACGGGGATTGTTTGCTGAATCTTGAAGATGACTGATCCATCTACTCCCGCCTACGGAATTCAAGAAACCAATGCTGACCGGGTTCGGATCCTCAGTGAAGCACTGCCCTACATTCAGGAATTTCGAGGGCGTACCGTAGTGGTCAAGTATGGCGGTGCCGCGATGAAAGACAGTGCCCTCAAAGCTAGCGTCATCCGCGACATTGTTTTCATGGCAAGTGTTGGCATTCGTCCGGTCGTTGTCCACGGCGGGGGGCCAGAGATTAATACCTGGCTGATTAAGTTGGGGATTGAACCCCAATTCAAAAATGGCTTGCGTGTGACTGATGCCCCCACCATGGAAGTCGTCGAAATGGTGCTGGTGGGGCGTGTCAATAAAGAACTGGTTTCACTGATTAACCAGGCTGGAGGCGCTGCTGTTGGCCTCTGTGGCAAGGATGGCAACTTAATTATGGCTCGTCCCCGTGAAGGGGGCGATGTGGGCTTTGTCGGGGAGGTCACGAATGTCAAACCGGGGATTGTTCAGTCACTGGCTGAGGCTGGCTACATCCCTGTTATTTCGAGTGTGGCCTCGGATGAGACCGGGCAAGCCTACAACATCAATGCGGATACGGTAGCAGGGGAGCTAGCCGCTGCGATTAATGCCGAAAAACTGATTCTGCTGACCGATACCCAAGGCATTTTAAAGGACTACACGGATCCCACTACGCTGATTCACAAGCTCGATATCCAAACGGCCCGTAGTTTAATTGAGGACGGCATTGTTGGCGGTGGCATGATTCCCAAAGTAGATTGCTGCGTGCGATCGCTCGCCCAAGGAGTTCGCGCCGCGCATATTTTAGATGGGCGTGTCAATCACGCACTGCTGCTGGAAATTTTTACCGATCAGGGCATTGGGTCAATGCTGGTAGCCTCTGAGTTCGCTCAATAAGTGAGCGTTATGGCCGCTCCCATTCTCTCCTCCTCCTTTTCTCCCTGTCTGCTCTCACCCAGCGAACCGTAGGGGTTAACCTCACTGCCCTATTTCAGGGTGCGCTCAGAAAGTTCTCAGACAGCCCCTTTAATGTTTCTAAAGAAGTTAACGTTCCTTTGCAACTGTGCTCTCTACAATTGCAGAGTAAATCCCTCACCATTGTTGCGGCTGAATTTGAGTCTATGAACACAACTGATATCTTGCGGCTAGTCCATCCCGCGATCGCGGTCTTTTATGTGTTTCCGATGATTGGTATCGTCACCTACTTTTCCTTGCAAACCCGTCAGCGTCGCCTCGCAGTCGAGAATAAAGAAAAGAGCAAAATTGCGCCTGTTGTCGGGCAAGAGCATGTGAAAGTAGGACGTTGGTTGGCAGCATCCGTGGTTGGTGTCGCGTTACTGGGTATGGCTCACCCGCTGATTAAAACCATCATCAAAAACAACACCTGGACAGAGAATCCTTTTCAGGTGATTTTTATCGCCATGATGTTTGTCTTTACCATTGCCACTTTCGTTCTGCTTTATCGAGCCAAGGCACCAGTGTGGCGAGGGACTTTTGCCGCCCTTTCTAGCATGGGGCTGATCGTTTTAGGGTGCCAACCCGGTATCTTCCGTCGGGGCTATGAGTGGTTTGTTTCCCACTATTACTACGGCATCATTGCGGCTTTACTGATGATCGTTTCGGTTGCTGTACTGCCCGAAATTTACCGCTCGAAATCCTGGCGGCGCGCCCATATTGCCCTCAACACCATTGCGCTGATATTGTTCATCGGCCAAGGCATGACGGGGGCGCGCGACCTGTTGGAAATCCCCCTCTCCTGGCAAGAGCCGGTCATCTTTCAATGTGACTTTGCCAACAAGACCTGTGAGTAGGTAGCTTTGCCTTGCAGGGGTTGATGCCCATAGACAGCCTCAGCTACGGCACGGTAGGAGCATCGGTGGATAGGGTTGCTTTTCCTACCCAACTTTTTTCCTGAACAATTTATGGAATAACGACGTCAAGACTGTAGATAGGATTAACCAGGCATAGCAATCGCTATTGCTCCCATAGGCTATCAATTCCCGGCATCCGTGTCGGGATTTTTTGTGCCCACCCATGGTTCGCAGAACGGCCAACTCATGCATCCTTGCTTCATTCCCGCTGATTCGCGATTGGCAACGTCACCTCATAGGATTTATACCAGTTCTCTAAACTTGGACTACACATCCGCATATCGATATAGATCCCCCCAACCCCCCTTGAGCAAAGGGGGCATGCCAATTCAGTCGGTGAAAAGCCCCTTTGTATAAGGGGGCGGCGACAGCGGGGGATTCTCGATCAGTCGCGCTATCACACAGAATTGGGATAAGTATGATTTCTTCAGTGAGCAAAAATTAGGGCGCGTCATCAATTAAACTCAAAAGCCTTGCGGTATAAGCATTACCGCGCCCGTTCAGTAAACTGGCTAGGGGCTGAACCGCTTTCAACATGAGGATTCAGGCTCTAAATGATGACAGCCCCTAAAGCCGTCACCAGCGACCTTAAAACGCAATGGCGAAGCCATCTGGCCATATACCCAGCAACGGAATATTACTCAGTGTCCTGGCCTAGATGACTAAAGCGATATCAAAAAGCCTGGGAGCATTGCGTCCCAGGCTCCAACAGCCGATTACTGACGATAGACAGTTGGCTGCTGAGGCTCAACAGTTGACTGCTGTTGAGGCACATAGGCGGGATCCGGAACTTCAACAACCTTGACCTCACGCTTCTTACCACCGCCTGCCAGACCAAATAAACCGACCAGTCCTAGCAGCCCTAACCAACCCCAATTGGCTCTAGCTTCGATGGCTTCGGCGGCATTATCAGCTGCAAGTTCAGCTCGCTCAGCTGCAGCTTCAGCACTCTGAGCCGCATCCCGAGCGGCATTTTCAGTAGCTTCAGCCGTTCCCTCAATCGCCCGTTCGGTGGTATTGACAACATCTTCAGTCGTTTCAGCCGCTCCTTCGATGGCCCGTTCGGTACCGGCTTCAATGGCTTCACCAGTAGCATCAATGCCTTCGAGGGTTTCTTCGCCTGCATTTTGCAGTGCATCACCGGCATCTTCAAAATTTTCACCTGCTGTTTCAGGATCCCCCGGCTCAGTGGTCTGACTATCCTGAGCGAAGGTCATATTGGGAGTAGGTGCTAGCGTTAGCCCCAATGCTAATAAAGAAGCACCCGTAATGTTGGAAAAAAGCACCTTGCTCATATAAATATCTCCCTTGTTTTGCAAATCAGATACAGCCAGTGAAAAACCTTTAGCTATACCAAAATTTTTCATGGCTCATATTTCTGATAAAAACTTAGCATCCTTAAAAAATAAATGATTCATGCTAAAGAGAGACAAATGCAGTTAGTTTTTTATGCCTTATGGATTAGTTCAGTACACTACGATTACTAAAAAAAGGCTTAGTGGTTTCATAATCGAGAAACATACACTAAGCCTTTTTGGCAACTATGGATGGGCTCAATTGTGAGCAATTCTCTGAGGAACATGTCAGGTTTGCAAATTCCTGAATAGCCCTCATCCCCAATCCCTTCTCCCAATATTGAGAGAAGATGAGCAAGCATTTTGAAGTCCCTCTCCCAAGCTTGGGAGAGGGACTTAGGGTGAGGGTTCGAAAGTGATATGCTCCCAATTCTCTGCGCGTCTATTACCGGATTACTCCGGTGAAATGCGTCGATAGCGTGCTTGCACAATCATATGAATTCCGTAAGCTAGAAGCCCTAGTGCTACGATACCCATCAAAAAGGCTCCAAAGGGCTGTTGCTGAATCGACTGAAGAGCTCCCTCCGTCGTTTTGGCCTGTTCAGGATTAGCGAATCGAGCCGCTTGCACAAAAAAGTAGCCAACAATAACTGAAACAATTCCCTTTGCGATCAGGCCAAATCGTCCGATCCGAATGGCCCAATCTTCCTCAGTTTGACCCATTTCAGCGAGCTTCAATTTCTTGCGGAACTTAGTTTTGATACCTCGATAGATGCAATAGAAACCGTAACCAGCACTAGCCGCACCCACTAAACCAACGAGCCACTGTCCAAAAGGTTGCGACAGTAACGTTGCAGTTTGTTCACTACTGGAGTTTCCTCCCCCAGAGGAAGAACCACTGCCAAACACAATCCGCAAAGCCGCAAACGCTAAACTGCCATAAATTAAACCGCTGACAGCATAGGACAAGCGGCGACCAATCGTCTCGGCCCCTTCTTCAGCATGTTCTGGATCGTAAATCGCCTGGACAAATCGCCAAACGACATATCCTATAAGCCCCAGTGCAACTAAAAACAGCAATACGCTGCCAAAAGGTTGACTCGCAATTGTTTGGAAAGTCCCTTTCGATCCCGTGACTTTCCCCCCCCAATTAAACGCAGCCTGAAAGGCCAGGATACCGACTAAGCTATACACCACCCCTTTAGCTGCATAGCCAAAGCGAGCCAACCATTCAATCCACTGGGCCGTATCTTGATTTTTTGCCGCTGTCTTGAGCGATCGCGTATCCATGCTAACCTCCAATCAGTAAAAATTAAATTCAGTCAAATTAAATCGATCAAATTGCCAAATCTTCTATCGGTTCATTCGTTTGCGCTTTAGCCTTTTCATAGAACAGTGCAATCCCGAAAGATAGCGGCCCAATACGCCCTACAAACATCAAGAAGATGACAATAAACTTGGCGACCGTCGTCAGATCCCCAGTCATGCCTCTCGATAGGCCAACGGTTCCCAACGCTGACGCAGCTTCAAAGAGGACATCTTCAAAAGCCTGGGTTTGAAACAACAGCAGCCCACCCGCTCCTACGAGAAAAATGAACAGGTAAAAGATGATGGCCGAAAAAGCGGCAAATAGACGCTCCTCAGGAATCCGCCTGCCAAAATAAGCGGTTGATCCTCGGCCTCGTAAAGCGCTCCACATAACGCCTAAAGCAGCCGAAATAGTGGTGGATTTAAGACCACCCCCGGTACCCGAAGGCGATGCTCCCATAATCATGAGCACCAGTGCCACCAAAACACCAAAAGCACTCAGCGCGCCGATGGGATGCGTATTAAATCCGACCGTTGTCAGCGCCGTCATCGACTGGAACCAAGCTGCCAAGATCCTTTCGCTCAGAGGAAGCGACCATAGGGATTGGTCAAAGAAAAGCAGCAGGAGGAACCCAATTAAAAGGAAGGCAGCCGTGAGGTAGAGGATGACACGGGTCGTCAAGGCAATCCGTCGTCGTTTGCCTGTAGCTCCCTGCCAAAAGTCAGAAATTACGAGGAAGCCGACTGCACCTAAAATACTGAGCACACTGACAACAACGTTGACCCAAAAGTCACTGCGAAAGTCTTCTAAGCTATTGGGAAAGACGCTAAATCCTGCAGTGCAAAATGCTGAAACAGAATGAAAAATAGCTGCCCAAATAGGATTTTCAACTCCCTTAGCGGCAAACAAAATAGCTAGCAAGACTGCCCCAATCGCTTCCGCTAGCACGGTAAAGATAACGGTATGACGAATAAGCAGTTTCAGATCAAAGCCCTCGGGCATGGCAAATACCGCCGACCCAATATCGCGTCGAAAACGCGGTAGGGCATCGTTACTTGCGAGTAATACAAATGAGCCCAGGGTCATGTAGCCCAAGCCACCCACCTGAAAAGCTAACAACACGACAAGTTCACCCAAAAAGTTATAGGCTTCTGGCGTATTGACGGTGATAAGCCCGGTTGTACTGACCGCTGAAGTTGCAATAAACAAATTGTCGAGGGGGCTGATGGCATCCCCTTGCCAACAAATAGGCAAACATAGAAGCACCCAGGCCACAAGGACGTAGCTGCCATACCCCCAAAGAAGGACTCGAAGAGGATTAGTGCGACCTAGCTTGCCAAATGGACGCAACAAAAAATGAAACGGCGATGGCTTTTTCATTTGAAGGGTATTTTTTGAAAAGCGAATAATTGGATCGAAAAGCGCATTTTCAAGGCAAGCAGACGACTCAGACAGTCGGTCAAAATATACGTATCAGGGGTGAGTTTTAGTCTCACCCCCGCATCAGCCAGGAAGCGCTAGGTCAAACATCACCGAATTAAGCTTCAGCAGGCGTCTTAAGGGCTGTTTCACGCTGACCACTAGGCTCAACAGATTCACCTTCAATGAAGGAGCGCAGCATCCAGGCCATCTCCTCGTGCTGTTCCATGAGACCCGTCAAGAAGTCAGCCGTTCCTTCGTCGTGAAACTCATCAGCCGCTTGATCAACGGACTCCCGCAAGTTGCGAATCACCTGCTCGTGGTCGGTCACTAAGCGACTGACCATTTCCTGTGCAGTGGGCAAATCGCCGGGATGCTCACGCAAAGATGCATGCTTCAGAAAACCTTCGGCGGTTCCCAATGGATAGCCGCCTAACATCCGCACGCGCTCGGCATAGGCATCAATGTTTTCAGTCAGTGCTTCGTAGTGCTCTTCCCAAAGGGCATGTAGCGAGCGGAATTGAGGGCCGACCACATCCCAGTGGTACTTTTTGGTTTTGATAATCAACAGATAGGCGTCAGCTAAGGCTTTGTTAAGTAGGTCAATAACGCCCTGACGCTGCTCTTCGGTTAGACCGATATTAATTGCCATAAAAATCCAGATGATTCCGATATCAACACATCTATTGAAGGCCGCTTTCACAGAATCTTCATCTATCTGTTGCGGGAACTGCACTGATACAAATCCCCACCCTTTGATAGGTTTACCCTGGCAAAATCAACCCTAAGTTAGATTCAGCCGCTGAGGGTTGCCGATATGTTAAGTGGGATAAATAGCAAATTTAGCGGGAAAAGACTATATGACAGCTCAATCGCCCTTGACCGGAGTCATCCTGGTAGACTGCGCCAAAGCTAATGCGAAAAGTGGCCCAGCGATCGCGGCCCAGCAGTGTGGCTACGGTGACGACACTGCCGCCTTTCGAGCTGCCTTGAGAGCCGCCTGTGATGAAATGGGTGTTGAAGCTGATAGTTTGCTGGATTTGCTTAACGAAGACAATCAAGCATGGTCGGCCCAGATTGGCTACGAGGCTGCTCCTGACAGTCAAACAGGCAATTAAGGTTAGCCTTTCATGGGTGTATTCTTTTGGGTTGTTGCGATCGCGCTCGCCATACTAATCCTGATATTCTTTGGTCATTTATATCTAGGGGGGAATTTCCGTCGACAAGGAGCCTATCGTCTGGTCGGATTGCCCAGCAGTGCCCCTCACTTTTTGGCAACTGTTGCCAGCATGTCTGACTCGCTCATGACCGAGGGCGCGATCGCGCGTTTCTGGTCAGACATTGATAGGATTCAGACGGCTCGCCTTCAGCTCATATCGCAAGCTCAGGAGCTGATTCAGTTCGAGACCTTCATGATGACGCCTGGCGAGCGATCGGCCAAATTCGCCACGCTTTTAAAGCAAAAAGCTGCTGAAGGTGTGACCGTTCAGGTACTTGCCGATAGCTACGGCGCGCATTCCTTACCCGCTACCTACTGGCGACAGCTCCAAAATGCTGGCGTTGAGGTGCGTTTCTTTAATCCGTTTTCTAAACGAGCCCCGCTAGACTTTCTCCGCCGTAACCATCGCAAACTGTTGGTCGTCGATCAGCAGATAGCCATGGTGGGGGGAGCCGGGATTGCTGACTGCTGGGACGGTAAAGACCAGTATGCTGGTGAGACTCCCTGGTACGACTTTGAAGTTGAATTGCGGGGCAAAGTTGTCGGCCTGCTGACTGGATTTTTCTGGCAGCACTGGCTCAGTGAAGGGGGGACTGTTGACCTCCAGAACCATCTTCCCGAAAGAGCCCATAGGAGTGAATCGGTTCCCGTTTTAATTACCCCGGGTGAAGATCCCTCGATGGGGGACTCTCCCATCCGGAGCTTGCTGCATCTCTGTATCGCATCGGCCCAACAGCGTCTCTGGATTGCCAGTCCCTATCTGCTACCGGATAAAGCGACCTGCCAGATGTTGACAGACGCTCACGAACACGGTGTAGACGTTCGCATTCTGACCATGGGGCCAAAGAGTGATAAACCCTACGTCTGTTACGTATCCAGAGAACGCTACGGTCTCTTATTACAGCAGGGCATCAAGGTGCACGAATATCAGCCCAGCATGATGCACGCCAAGATCATCCTTATTGACGATCGCTGGGTTAGCTTTGGGAGCGCTAATTTAGATCCCCGTAGCTTTTTCCATAACGACGAACTCAATATCTGTACCAGCGCTCCTGCCTTAGTGCAAGACGTGCATGAGTTCTTCCAGCAGGGGTTTGGTGAGAGCTGTCTCATTCAACCCGACCACTGGCAAAAGCGACCCCTCAAACAAAAACTGATGGGTCGCTTAGGCAATCTCTTCTACTGGCAATTGTAGGTAAGTAGGAAGTTGCAATTCAATGTAAGACATCGTAGTTCGAGGAACGAAACCCAACGCCCGCATGGGTTACGCTACCGCTAACCCATCCTACATTTGAATCGGCCTAGCTACTTAGTACCAATTCTCTAAACTTGGACTACACATCCACATATTGATATAGATCCCCCCAACCCCCCTTGAGCAAAGAGGGCATGCCAATTCAGTCGTTGAAGAGCCCCTTTTTATAAGGGGGCGGCGACAGCAGGGGATTCTCGATCAGTCGCGCTATCACACAGAATTGGTATAACCTGAGTTCGGCAGTCGGGCCTGAAGTTCCTCCGCTCCAGTAGGATGGCTGTAACGGAGCCGCCAGAGTTTGCCTGACGACCCGACACAGGCGATAGTCAGAAGTCTGGTTGCTGATATAGCAAGCCGCAGTTAGGTTCGCATAGGATAGAGCGCTGAAGCTTTGATAGGTCAGGGCTTCCGGTTCTGCCTTCTGCCTTCTGCCTTTTTCCTTCTGCCTTCTGCCTTTTTCCTTCTGCCTTTCGCTATAGCCGCCTTTTCCGCAACAGGGCACCCTCCGCAACAGCTTGCCGCCTTGTCATGGGTGATCGAGTTGAATAGGCACTAGCCTACCTGAATGGGACTGGGCGCACAGCAGACGGTGTTGCGCTGGCGCTTGGCAGCGTACAGCGCTTCATCAGAGCGCTTCATCAAGGTTTCTAAGGTATCCCCTGCCACCGCGATCGCCACCCCAAAGCTGGCCGTTACTGTAGTTCCCGTCGGGAATGAATGCTGCTCTAGGCGATGGCGACAGGTCTCGGCCCAGTGCATCACCGTTGCCAACTGATCGGTTTCCACCACGACAATAAATTCTTCGCCGCCCCAGCGACCCACCCAAGCCGTCTCGGGTAAGGCTTGGGTCAATAACTGAGCCGTCATGATCAGCACCTGATCGCCTTGCTCATGGCCATGGGTATCGTTGATGGCTTTGAAATGGTCCAGATCCAGCAGGATGGCGCTACAGGGACGTGAGGTTTGCAAATGGTGTTGGAGGCGATCGCTCATGGCGCGGCGATTGGCCACTTGGGTTAGGTGATCCGTATTGGCTGCATGGGTAACGGCCGCAGACTGCTGCTGAGCCTGCATCAACGCCTGGTGCAAGTTCGTAATCCCCACCAGAGCAATGATGTAAACCGGATGGGACAACAACACGCTTAATAA
The DNA here is from genome assembly GCA_039819045.1 of Cyanobacteria bacterium J06638_28. Taxonomy (GTDB): domain Bacteria; phylum Cyanobacteriota; class Cyanobacteriia; order Phormidesmidales; family Phormidesmidaceae; genus SIO1E4. The sequence continues at coordinate 255,358 of JBCBSR010000001.1, read as the reverse complement.
CAGCCCCATCTGATTAGACAAATCCCAGCTCGCACCCTCGCGCCCCCATCGAATGGCGGCTGACACGAGCAAAGAACCATAGATGGCAGCGGCGGCAATCAGGGCATGGCGACTTTTGAGAAATAGGAAGTTGAGCACGTAGAGCAGCGGCAACCACAGACAAATCGAATACTGGCTGTAGGTGCTGAAGGCTTGAGGATATTGGATTACGGCATGGGCATGCCCAAGAATATAGCTGGTGGCTATCCCAATGCTCAAAACCTTAGCGAGCCCTAACCGCCATGGGTGAAGGCTGGGTTTCCACAGCAGGACGATAGACACCATCAACACCGACATTGCCGGCGGATAGGCCCATTGGTCAAACGAATTGAGCGGGCCAGCCTGGGCCTCAAGGCTCCAAACTGACATGACGCAGATTAATGCACAGACATTAATCAACTGCAACCGCTGTCCTTGCAACCTGAGAATGCAGAACTGTGAAGGCTCTGGACTGCGGCTGGGCTGAGAGCGACGTTCTGGCTCATTATCCGCATGGGTTACGTCAAACATTTACAACCACTCAACCCTCTCGTACTCAGGGGTACTCTAAACAACATCTCATCTTCTTGAGATTAGTTTAAGTTTGTGCCTGTTTAGGATTCCCGCTGGCGAATCCTTCAGGCGATCTTATGCTTGCTCCCACAGCTCATTGACTTTGCCCGGAAGCGCCTTCGCGATCGCCTGAATACTTTCCTGTGAAAGCTCACCCTTCACAGCCGCAAATACAGCCGCAACCGCCTTCTCGGGGACCACATTTTTTTGTAGACCGGCTTCCTGATTCACCCGGAAGAGGAACGTGTCGCCATCAAACTTCAGGGGTGGACGTAACTGACTCAGAAGGCTAACAAAGGGGTTCGTATCTTCCCACAGCTCGGCAATATCCACCTGTAAAGCTTTATTGTCAGCATCAACGGCAGGTTCTTCTAACTCACTGGCAACCTGGTCAGCCGCTTCTGTAGACATCAAATCGCGCATTGTCCGGAAAACAACTTCTGACACATCGCGCGCATCAAAAACATCCTCTAGTTCACCCCGAATCATGACCTTTTCAAGAAAATCCATGTTTGCGGTCGTGATGGGTTTGGAAGGGCCACCCCGGAGTGCTTCAGGCGGATTTGCATCCATTTTTTGCAGAAGTTGCTGCCCTTTGGAGGTCAGCTCTGCTCTTTGGAAAGTAATGAGGTGAGGTAAAGGACCATCCTCGGCACCATAGGTATTAGCAACCCTTGCATCAACTTCCTCCGGATCAACTAGATTGGGAACATCTTCCTGATTACCGTAAGCATTGCCAGAAAACTCAGCGTCAATAAAACCTTTCTGGTTGAGGTAATCCAAGTGTCCTAACAAATCTGATTTGGTGAGCGATCGCCCCGTAAAGTCCGTTTCAGTAAAATTAACCTCATGCTTTCCTTCTGTAGCTTGATCGCCCTTACCAATTTTCTTCAGCAGGATGTATGCGACGTCATCGCGCAAGTTAATTGGCATAAAAACTCCTAATATGCTGCGTCTCTTCGTTATGGCGATGCATCACAACTGAGGGCTCTACCGTCATCATGATGTCCATAACAAAATGAAGATAGGTGGAATTCGTGATCTAGACTTCTACTCTAGGGAGGAGATCGGGTTTACTTCTGATAAAAATAAATCTGATCCAGGTCAGAACTAGAGTTTTCGGTTTCGGCAAACCTCACCGTCTGCGGCACCTCTCCTTGCCTTTGGCAAAGCCTGCCCAGAGGGCTTAGGAGAGGCTTATAGAGCTTTCCGGTTCCTCTCCCTTAGGAACTACTAAGTACACACATCTCGGCCCTCAACCCCTCAGTCCCCTTCGCCCGTTCTGGGAGCAGGGGTTGGGGGATGTAGAGCTATGCTCTTCCCGAAGGGTGGGGAAAGCCCTTACAGCAAGGGGTTCAGGACTGATGTGTACGTAGTAGCCTTGGCAAGGAGAGGCTAGGTGAGGTGCCTCAGCAGCCACGTAAAACGACAGTTCTCAAAGTGGACGGGGTTTAGGCATCCACTAATTTGCATGTGAACTTCGTATTTTGGAAGGTTATCTCATGCCGATAGACCACTACTTTGCTTGAAGCTCTCACTTTGCTTGAAGCTCTCACTTTGAGCACCCACATGAACGACGTGTTGCGGTATCCCGATCGCGACGTGGGCATCTTCAAACGCTCGCTTTAAGCGGCGGCGATATTCACGGGCCACATCCCACTGCTTTAGCGGTTGGGTCTTGATCCAAATGCGGATAGCGGCTCCAACATGGTCTAACTGATCAACACCTAGCAGTAAAGGGGGTTCCAGAATTAAGTTGCCCCACACAGCATCATGGTGCATCGTATTGGCTACTTGCTCGACAAGATTCAAAGCCTTATCCAGATCAGCTGTTAAGGCGACGGGAATGGTCAAATCAACTCGCGACCACTCCTTCGAGAGATTCTGCACGATACTAATGCGGCTATTAGGAATCGTGATCAGCCGTCCTTCTTCGTTGCGCAGTTGAGTAATGCGCAGGTTCAAGGTTTCGACAAAGCCCCACACATCCTCCACCATAATCACATCGCCTACGCCATATTGGTCTTCCAACAGAACTAGGAAGCCGTTAATAAAGTCGCGAATTAGGTTTTGTGACGCTAAGGAGAAAGCTAGACCAATCAGCCCAGCACCCGTTAAAAGCGGCCCCAAACGTACGCCAAAGATGCTGAGACCGACCAGGATTGTTGCCAGGCCAATCAGAAAATACAGTACTCCTTTTACAACCTGTGAGAAAGTCGAAAACCGTAGTTCGAGACGCTGCGATCGCTTCGGCGTTAAGGTTGCGCCTTCCTGCAAAATAATGAACACGCGATCGACCCAAACCGTGCCGAGACGAATCAGCCAGTAGGCGCTCAGAATCAGCACACCAATGGCGATGGGTAGCTTCAAAAGTCCTAGCATGAGGCTCTGAAGCCAGCGCGTGTAAGGAAACAATCCCAACACAATATAAAAACCCACGCCACCATTGGCGACCTGGGCGATCTTCAGTAAAGTTCGGCCTAAATCAATAAACCTCTGTTTTTCCTGTTCGCGACATTGCTGACGCAAAGTATGGGGAAATCGCCGTTGGGGCATCGCCTGAGAGGGCATCGCATCGGAGGAACCCGATACCGGTTCTAAGGTTTGCCGGTAGTGCCTAAAGCGAGCTTGCAGAACCTTGATGCCCAAATGCAAGCCCCCCATCAGCACCATCAGCGCGGCTGCGATCGCACCTTGACGGCGGAGATAAGGAATTTGTCGTTCGGCGTAGTAACGGCGCAACGCATTGTCAACAGCATCGACAATTTCTCTGGCGCGCAGCGACACATAGGGATACCCGTGCAGTTGGGCATCCAGGGATGTTACCGTCACTAAGAATTCGCCATTCACCTCAATAATGGGTTGATTGCTTGGCGTATCAAAGTTTTGCACAACGACCAGTGAATCGGGTTGAATTCCCTGCTGAATGATGCTTTGCAGGCGACGTTCAATCTCGCGAGCCCGCTGTTGGGCGGATAGAGACCTGCTTTCGCCCGCTTCATCGCTAAATACAGGGGCGGCTACGAGAAAGACGGTACGTCCATCTAACCGCACAGGTGCCGTTGCCAGGTTGGATTGATTGTTGAGTAAAAGTGTTTGAATGCTGGGCGGCGTCAGAGATTCTAAGCTGTCCCTGAGCGTCGGCGCTGTAAAGACGGGTTCCTCCACGGCAGGGGAGGGAGACGTTGGCAACTGGGCTAGGCCAGCAAGAGGAAACGAACACACTAGCCAAACGGTCAGCCAAGCACCTAGTCCCAAAACCAGAAGGCGTTGGCGCGATCGCGACATTCGGCGTTGCCATAACATTCTGTGATTCATCGGATTATCGTGTTGGGGCGCAATGAATAAGTTTGAGCGACATTACGATGGCGTTTGACTAGGCAAGACGGTGAATCAGTCTTAAGTCTTTGGGGAGAGCCACAATTGCTTGCTGGGAGAATAAACTGTTTTGGCTGCTATTAAAGTGTTACGGGAGACTCTACATAAACGGTCGGTTCCTGCATGCGGAAGCGAATACCGTAATCATCCAAACGTTTGGCAATAGTTTCGTTCGCTAACTCTAGTAGACGTTTGCGCAACTCAATGGAACTTTCGTTTGACCCTAGGATAAAGAACGTCACTCGGGCTCGCCGTATTTGTTTGTTGGCATGACCGGACTCGCCGTCGGACGTAAAGACAATGCTCGTACTCCCTGGATCAACACCAAAGACTGAGTCGGTGCTTTGGGTAATGACCTGCTTGACTAAAGCGGCATCTTCGTCCGTGAGTTTGCGAACAAAGTCGAAGTAGAGCAGCACCATAACCTTTTTAGCGCGGCTCACATTCTCAATTTCCATGCTGATCAGTGTGGAATTCGGGAGGATGAATAGGGTGCTCTTGGCCGCAGTCCGAATTTTAGTGGAGCGTAACCCGATGGACTCGACGCGTCCCAGTTGGCCATCCGCTAGGCGAATATATTCCCCTGGAATGAAGGGACGATCCAAATAGAGAACAACCGTGCTGAGCATTTGCTCCAGAATTTTTTGCGCCGCAAACGCGATCGCCAAGCCGCCCACCCCTAAGCTGGCAAACAGCCCTATTAAATTAAACTGTTGACTTTGGGCAAAAATCAGAACTGCAATGAACCCAATAACCACATTGGCCAGGGTCTCGAACACCAGCAGCAGTTCGTCCACCTCGCGCCCTAAACGCTTAAAGAGATCGACGCCGTAAATTCGCACCATTTGACGGAACAGGCGCGACGCTAACCAAGCAACGCTGCTAATCACAGCCAGATCAATCGGCGGACTCAAAAAGCCATAGAAACTGGGGTAATCTTCCTGGAGCCACACCATCGATAGAGAGACGAGCAGTAGCGTGCCGGCTAACTGAAACGCTCCCCTCAGCGGGTCAACCAGATTGTCGTGAAAGGAGGACACTTGCTCTGGCGAAATCCGATGAATGATTAACCGCACAATACCCGGCGTAAAACGCCCTATGGCGATCGCCAACAGTAGCGATACTAAGAAAATAACGAGCGTCGGAGCGTCTAGCAGCGTAGTGGATAAGCTCTCGAACCGGTCCCAAATATTCATCCCCTCAAAATCAATCATGGGTTTTAGCAATTGCGATTTAGAGGTCGTGCGGTGCTAGGGCGCGTCATCAATTAAACTCGAAAGCCTTGCGGTATCAGCACTGCCGCGCCCGCCTTGTAAAGCTAGCTAAGGGCTGAACCGCTTTCAGCATGAGGATTCAGGCTCTAAATGATGACAGCCCCTAGACATCAGCATCATAGGCGTTACCCGAACTTAACGGCCAAAACCATCCCCCTGAGCCTTTCCTTACAAGTTAGATGGTGATCGGAGAATCGACATACACCGTCGGTTCTTCAATATCAAAAGCAATGCCATAGCGTTTCAGACGTTCGGTCATTTGCTGATTCGCAATGCCTAGCAATTGTCGCCGAATTTCCATAGAACCACTGCCTGCCCCCAGGATAAAGAGCGTAGCTTGCACTTGGGTCAAATTTCCCCCCTCTAGCTTACGAAAAGTGATATCCGTGCTGCGTGTGTCAATGCCAAAAATATCGCGGGTACTTTCAATAATGACCTGACGAATCAGCGCCTTCTCTTCATCGCCCACAGTGCGATAAAGGTTGAGATGAACGATCGCCATCACCTTTTTAGCCCCAGTGAAATTTTCCACGGTGGACTGAATGATGGCACTGTTAGGCACGATCGCGAGTGTTCCTTTCCCAGATGTCCTGACTTTGGTGGAGCGCAAACCAATGGATTCAACCCGACCAAAGGTACCATCTGGTAAGCCCACATAGTCATCCACCACAAAGGGTCGATCTACATAGATAACAATTCCCCCGAGCAGCTGTTCCAACACCTTCTGCGCTGAGAATGCGATCGCAATACCGCCAACCCCTAAACTGGCAATCAAGCCAAAGATGTTCAGGTGGTGCGTTTGACCAAACAAAATTGTCAGGATGACAATAATGCCGAAGTTCGCCAAAAAACGGCTCACAATCAACAGCTCACTGTTGGTCTTGCGGCCTTCCTTCAGGGCTGCATCTAACAGATATTGATCAGAGTAGGATTGAAAGCACCGCGATAGCAGAAAACCCAGCGTGACGGTCAGGCATAAGGTAATGCTGAATTCCAACCGGGGGTACCAGGGAACGTACCAAAGACCCTGGAGCAGTCCTAAAGCGACGAAGTCCAGCACTACCAATGCACCTACCGTGGTGAGAAGCGGTCGGTGGGGCTGAATAACGCGGTTGTAAAAGACCGTCGCGTCCTCTTGGAGGATACGCTGCAATAGTAGCTGTAGCAGCCATGGCACTACCTGTCCCAGCAAAGCGGCTGAGCCGCCCACAATAGCGGCCAAAATCAGCCAGAATAAAGTTGGATTTTCAATTGAAAGGGAAAGATAGGCATCCCACATGATTGGGCTTAATGATAGCAATTGGCTATACCTTATCGCCCCTTAAGAGCTATTTTCTCTTTGAGGAGACATAACTTATGGACGAATTAAAACTATTTTAGCCTCTGTTCTAAGAAGGATTTATTGGGAACATGTCAGGTTTACAAATTTCTGAATAGCCCTCATCCCCCAACCCCTTCTCCCAATATTGGGAGAAGGGGAGCGAATGTTTTGAAGTCCCTCTCCCAAGTTTGGGAGAGGGATTTAGGGTGAGAGTTCGAAAGTGACATGCTCTCGATTTATTGGCTCGATCTGGGTAACTACACTCCCTGATGAATGTAGGTGAAAGGGACAATAGTTGTCAGCTATAAGGCTACCTGAAAATAGAAGCGATCGCGTTTGTCTCAGAGTCTAAGCTTGACCGATTGAGTTCTTTTAAAGCTTGCTTGTCTAAATTCAAGGCATTTCGCAGAGCGTCCAGTACTTGTTTAAGGCGGCCATAACTTCAGCGAAATTTGAGAACTTAACCGGCTTTAGAATATAGCCAGCAACATTTAATTTGTAGGCATCCATCCTATCTTGATCTTCATCAGAAGTGGTTAAGACAATAACAGGGGTAGAGGCCAGCTCAGGATCGTTTCTTAACTCGTGGAGAAACTCAATGCCGTTCATTTTTGGCATGCTAATGTCTAAAAGAACGATGCGACGATCACTGGGGATTTGAGGTTCAGCAGCATCCTCACCACGCAGTATCGCGAGCGCTTCCAACCCATTGCGAGCCACATACAGGGGGTTCGTAATCTTGTTTCGCTTAAATGCCCGCTGCACATTCATGACATCGACTTCATCATCTTCGACGAGCAGGATATTGATGGCATGCTCCTCCACAGAAAGCTCCTTCTTGGCTACGCTTCAACATCGACAGCCGCCTCTCGTAGCTCACGGTATTTCAGAGAGGTGGACAACACAATAATGTCCCAATATAGATCTTTGCATGGCAGAAACCGTCTCCCTTAAGGAGGATGTCAGCATCCCCGCTTAGCAATATCGCCGCCGGTAGCGACCCCGTATATCGTCTGAACGAATTTGCGTTTGACTTTGCTGAGCAAAGCTGAGGGTTTAATCCGCAAAGTCAGGGCTGGAATACAACAAATCTGCCAGGAGACTGATGTGGTGCCTTTGATATTGATGGATCCTATTAGTATACATGACATAACTTTACTTGAGTAAGTAGCTCCATGCGACACACGAGTTCTTCTGACGCAGTTCGTTCTTATCTAAAATCAATTGGTCGAGTTCCTTTGCTGACCCATGAAGAGGAAATCACTTATGGCAAGCAGGTGCAGGCCATGATGTCGTTGCAAGCACTACGTACCGACTTAGTTGAGGAGCTAGGGCATGCACCCTCCTGGCAACTCTGGGCCGAACGCGCTGGTGTCAATGTGGATGACTTGAAAGCTGCTATCCGCGTCGGGAAGCAAGCTAAGCACCAAATGGTTGAGGCCAACCTACGATTAGTGGTTTCAATCGCCAAGAAGTATACCCAGCGTGATTTGGATCTGCTGGATCTCATCCAAGAGGGGTCGATCGGTCTCAATCGCGGTGTTGAGAAGTTTGATCCGACTAAGGGCTATCGATTCAGCACCTATGCTTACTGGTGGATTCGGCAGGCGATGACGCGCGCGATCGCGGAAAAGAGCCGGGTTGTCCGCCTCCCCATCCATATCACCGAAACCTTGAACAAAATCAAGAAGGCTCAGCGCGAGCTGACCCAGGTTCTGAACCGCGCTGCCTCGATTGAAGAGATCGCGGCCCACATCGACATCACGCCACAGCGCATACGCGATTGCTTACGGTACAGCCGCAAGCCACTGTCGCTGGAGGTCAAGGTGGGTGATAACAACGACACAGAACTATCCGACCTGCTGAAGTCTGACGACGAGACGCCCGAGGACTTTGTCACACAGGGCGCATTGCGCTCCGATTTGGAAACTGTGATGGATGTGCTAACCCCACAGCAGCGCGAAATCTTGAACCTGCGATACGGTTTACAAGATGGTAATCCGCTTTCCCTCGCGTCGGTGGGTAAACGTATGAATATCAGTCGTGAGCGCGTTCGTCAGTTACAGCAGCAGGCAGTCACCAAGTTGCGGCAGCACCGTAGCCAGCTGCGAGGATACCTGGTTGCCGGGTAAGTGCCCAATGCTCTGCCATGTCCGCTCAGCCTTATATAGACGGTCAAGCATGTGAAATGTACAACACGATTCACCTGATTTTTAATCCAGTTTCTGGTCAAGGTAATGCCCAGGAGGATTTGGAGCTTTTGCGATCGCGCCTGTCGCCTATTTTTGACCTGACCATTTACGAAACCTCGCCAGAGTGTAATGCCAATGAACTGGTGGCCCAATCGGTTGAACAGGGGGTTGATTTAGTGGTGGTGTCGGGGGGCGATGGCACCATCAACGCGGCAGCGGAGGCTCTTGTCGAAACCTCTATCCCCCTGGCGATTATTCCGAGGGGAACGGCAAATGCCGTGGCATCGGCTTTAGGTATTCCGACCAACTTGGAAGAGGCTTGTGAACTGGTACTGACAGGTGAAGCCCATCCCATTGATGCGGCTCGTTGTAACGGCATGCCTATGGTTCTGTTAGCCGGTATTGGCCTAGAGGCGGGTGTGGTTGAGCGGGCCTCGCGCAGCGCAAAGGATCGTTTGGGTGTGTTGGCCTACATGCTGGCAGGGATTCAAGAGCTACGCGAGCTAGAACCCTTTGAGGTCACCCTGCAAACCGATGATAAAGTGCTCTCGATTCAGGCTTGTGCCGTCACTGTGGCTAACATGGCGCCACCCACTTCGATCCTGGCTCAGGGGCCTGAAAGTATTGTGGCTGATGACGGTTTTTTGGACATCACGATCGTGGCACCTAAAGGTTTTGGTGGTGCTTTAGCAGCTTCCTATGAACTCTTTCGCTCGGCCATGAGCGGTGAAGCCGCTCAACGGGAGGGAATTGGCTTTCTCCGCAGTAAAGCCGTGAAAATTGCGACTCAACCGGCACAGCAGGTCGTGCTCGACGGGGAAATGGCAGGGGAGACGCCCATTGAAGTGGTCTGCTTGCCTCAGGCTCTTAACGTTGTTTTACCCGGCCGGGAAACGTTGCCCAAAGAAGAAGATTTGACCCGACTCCCCGAACTCACGGTTAACCCTGAAGAGTAATAAGGGAACCTAAACCGAACTTGAGAGTGGCGGCCTTGATACCCTCTTTCGGCTGGCTGACTCGTTTCTTGCGAAAGAGCAGCTCAAACAGCCTGCTTATCAACAGGAATGGCGGAACCGCTATCTGGACGCAGTGGCGCATCTACAGCGTCACGGGGGTGAAACAGTAGTGGACGTTCAAGCCGGCGCTGATGACTACGCTGCGCTCCGCGACCAATGGAACGGTGTCGTCGTGGCATTTGCCCCCTATATGGACTACCACTGGAGCGACATTATAGCGGCCGGGTAAGTTCTGGACTCGCTGTGCAGTTTGAGCTCTGGGTAAAATATTACGGTACAGGGTAAACGGGCCTGACGGGATTCGAACCCGCAACTTCCGCCGTGACAGGGCGGTGCTCTAACCAATTGAACTACAGGCCCTTAGAGCGCGATATCTATATTGGCTTGGGATGCTCCCTTTTGTCAAACTTTTTCTGGAATCCGAGGGGTTCTACGCGGACGCCGTGATGTAAGACGATGCTGGGGACTCCCAATAGGGTTGAGCAAAGTTGGTTAGCCAGCGCTTAACGTGGTAAGTGGCGCGGCAATCATCTTCGTTGTAGCGCAGAATAGCGTTCAGATACGTACGATCGCCCGTTGCTAACCACTCGTTGTACCAGCAAATCGACTGGGCTCCATTCGCTTCACTATCCCGCCAGTCAAACCCAATCCAACGGGCAATGTGTTTTAGAGCATAGCTTTCTACGGGTAAGGTAACGGCCTCGGTGATACACCAGTGGATATCAACAAAACGCGCTAGCAGTCTTTCCAAGTCTATGGCGCTCAAGCTCCCGTAATGCTGTGTCAGCTTCCGAGCCGTCTGGGCCTCATAGGGACAGAAATGATAAATGGGCGCTTGAGGATATTGCAGTACCAAATCAATGAACTGTTCCCAAGCCTCTCGCTCTTGATAAATGCTTTCTGCTAAGAGTGGATGAAACGTTTCTGTTTGAGTGCGATGATCAACGACTAGCACACCGTTCAGATAGACTAAATCAAAGTCAGGGGCGGCTTCGATATCAAAGTAAAGCTCAACCTCAGCACTGGGTAAGTCCTGCGGGGTCAGGATGAAACGATCAGGCTTCGCTGAGCGGTTGCGCGCGATCGCGCGATTGTAAAGCGAAGCCTGTGCTTGATGAATCATCTTTTCGGCCACAGCATCCCCGAAACCTGGCAGGTAGGTTAATTGGGTAACATTGGCAGCAGCCAGTTCAGCGACCGTTGTGAGCTGCAGCGCCTTCAGGTGGGTGTAGCGGGCGGGTGTTACCCCTGGCAGTAGCGATAAGTGCTGAGTCTTGTTAGCCGACTGATAACATTGGTCAAACCAATGGCACAAGTCGCAGCGACTATGGGCAATAAAGACTTCAGGGGCTGTCTGATGCTTTAAATCGGTTAGACAGGCTGATAGAACCTCGCCCATCTTGATCAACTGGCGATCTAAATCGACCGAGTAGTAGCGCCCGTCGCGCAGGGCCAACCAACTCTCATGGGGCCAGTTGCCTTGTACCTGTGTGAGAAGATAGGCGTGATAAGCAGCAACGATCTGATAGTCGAGCTTCGGCTTTTTGCCTAATTTGATATCGATCGGCGCATATTGCCAATCGCCCCAGAATGACCATCCGTGTTGTTTGACCAGCAAATCGGGACAGCTCACCAGATACACATGGGGCTCAACCGTGTTGATGAGTACCCCACTACGAATATAGTCAGCACCTTCAGCCATCAAAGCGACCGTCGCTTGAGCACCCTGCCGCCAATCACCCGCAGGATAGCCAGGTTTCTGTAGGGGACTGTAATCTTGCAACACCAAATGGCGATGTTCGGTACTATCTTGCTTGATTTTTTGGAGATAGTCGCTGGGAGGTGCAGCTTGGGCGCGATCGCCATGGACATCCAGATACGCACGCCGAGTACAGCGCTGATAGTGCAGTAGGAGGTCGCTAGTTAGCCAGCAATCGGCAGTTTGGAGGTCTGACAGCTGTTCAGATGATGGGGGGCTAGCAGACTCTGTCAGGGGTTTTAGATGACCACCCCCAAACATAAAGCGACGTGACAGGGGGAAGCTAGCAGACAAGATTAACTATCGTATGGGTAAACGGTTGAAGCCAGCAGCGCATCTGTTTAGATAGCTTCAGGGGGTGTTTTGAGCTTGGGCATACCAAATCGCTAACGACCCTTGCCTGTCGTCGACTGACGCTCTTGCCTGGAGATTGGGGAGCTATCATCAGCGCTACTTTAATGGGGAAAGATTTTTCTCAAACTCGTTCTCACAATTGATCGCGAGTTTAGCAAACGTCGGTAAAAACCCTATTGACTGACTATACTTCACTTTGAATCTTTCTGCTAGAGGCCAGTTGAGCGTTAGTATTCAGCCTTTATGGGCTACTATCGCGTGCTAATTTTCCCTAGAACGGACATCATCAGGACATAGCCCAAACAGACTGCCTTTGCATAAAGATGTCAACGATGAGGATGAGAACTGCAAGGCAGGTAAACTTGCTCATGCTGCCGATGCTCTCTTTAAAGAGGTTAAAGAGGGGTGAGCAGACCGCTTTAAACCGATAAAATTCAGCTAGAAAGCCGAACTTCGCCGCCAAAACAGATGGGCGTTTTGAGGTTAGAACGTCGCCAATGGAAAGCTGATTGCAGCTACCTCAACTCCCCCCTATCTAGAGTTATGCCTAATGAAGACCCAGCAGCTTAGCCAAAAGTCGATCTTGACGGTTGTGGGTGTGGGCGCTTCTGCTGGTGGGCTGTCGGCCTTTTCCGAATTACTGCATCACTTACCGACTGATACCGGCATGGCCTTTGTGCTGATACAGCACTTAGATCCTCAGCAAACGAATTTATTAACTGAGCTCCTGGGGCAAACCACCCAAATTCCCGTACAGACCGTAGAAAACGGGATGGTGGTGGAGGCGAATCAAGTGTATGTGATTCCGCCTAATGCCCAGATGACCCTCACTGAAGGACAGCTCCATCTAGCCGTGTGTGACGAGGCTCAGCAGCGGTCTAAAACTATCGATCTGTTTCTCCAGTCGCTAGCGGATCATCAGCAAAATCAAGCGATCGCGATCATTTTGTCCGGCAGTAATAATGATGGCGCTGAGGGCGTCGCTGCCGTCCGGGCGGCTGGAGGCATCACGTTTGCTCAGAGTCCCGCCACAGCCGAATTTCCCGAAATGCCGAATGCGGCCATTGCCACAGGACAAGTCGATTTTGTGCTGCCGCCCGCTGAAATTACCGAAGAGCTGCTCAAAATCAGTCGTCAGCCCTACCTGCGTGAAGCCCCCGTAGAAGAACAGGGGGACAACGAGCCAGCAATTTTTCAGGGCGGCGAACTGCTAACCATCTTCCGGCTGCTGCAAAAGAGTATGGGGGTTGATTTTGCGAGCTATAAGCCCACCACATTTCAGCGGCGGCTGCGGCGGCGCATGGCTCTGCATAAGCTCCCAGCCTTGGCGGATTACATTCAGTATCTGCAAGAGACCCCACCCGAAATTCAAGCCCTGTATCAGGACGTATTGATTACGGTCACCAGCTTTTTTCGGGATCCCGAGATTTACGCAGTGCTGCAAGAAACGGTTTTTCCAGCCCTGTTGCAGCAGCAGTCCGCGACCTCCTCCATTCGCATCTGGGTGCCGGGATGTTCCACAGGTGAGGAAGCCTATTCCATTGCGATTTGCCTGCTCGAATGCCTCAACTCAATGCTCATTAGCCCCACGATTCAAATCTTTGGGACTGACATCAGTGATGCGGCAATTGAGGAAGCGCGGTTAGGCATCTATCGGCAAAATCGGATGGAAGGTGTGTCGCCGGAACGACAGCGACGCTTTTTTACCGAGGTGGATAGCGGCTATCAAATTAACAAGTCCGTGCGTGAACTGTGCGTTTTTGCCCGCCAAGATTTGAGCAGCGATCCCCCTTTTTCCGACATGGATCTGGTGAGCTGCCGCAATGTGTTGATTTACTTCAAGCCACCTTTGCAACGGCGCGTCTTGTCCATTTTTCATTACAGCCTGAAGGGGAACGGTTTTCTTGTCTTGGGTAACTCTGAGAGTGTCGGCGATACCTCCGAACTGTTTGAAGTTCACAATTCCCCAGCCAAGGTTTATACCCGTCGTGCGGTGCCAACGCGCCTCAACCTTGATTTTGTAACGAGCCAACACTATCCCCAGGAGATGATAGCCGAACAGCGACGGGGCTTTCCGGCTTCATTGAACCAGTCCAATGTGCGGCAATGGGCCGATCAGATCGTGCTGAATCGCTACGCTCCGGTGGGGGTGATCATCAACGATCATTTAGAGATTTTGCAGTTTCGCGGTGAGACCAGCTCCTATCTCAGGCCTCCCGTGGGGGAACCCAGCTTTAATTTGCTGAAAATGATTCGTCCTAGCTTATTGATCGATGTACGGTCCGCGATTGAAGCGGCCAAGGCGCAGAATGTGGCGATCAATTGTCAGCAACTGCAGCTGGAAGATCCGCCGACAGCGGAAGTGTCGCTGGAGGTGATTCCGTTTAATGTGACAACATCTCAAGAGCGCTGCTTTTTGGTGCTGTTTGAACGAACGTCATTGGACGCCACCGTCCCTAGGGGCGATCGCGGCTCAGAAGCCCCTAAGGAGCCCACTACGTCTGATGCTGAGACGAATCGTCTACAGCAGGACCTGGCGACTGCCCGTCAGGAGTTGCTGGATACCCAAACCTTCTTACGGCTGACGATTGAGGAGCAGGAAAGCACCCATCAACGACTCATCGCCGCCAACGAAGAAATCCTATCGAGTAATGAAGAACTGAAAAGTACCAACGAGGAACTCCAAACCGCTAAAGAAGAGATTCAGTCTGCCAATGAGGAACTGAGAACCACAAATGAAGAGTTGCAAAGTCGGAATGCGGAAGCACGCCGTGCTAACGACGACCTGATCAATCTGATCAATAACGTCAACATTCCCATTTTGATGTTGTCGAATGACCTGTGTATTCGGCGCTTTACGCCCATGATGCGGAGTTTGTTTAACTTAATTCCGTCTGACGTTGGACGGCCTATCAGTGATATTCGCTTCGAGATTGATATCCCTAATTTAGAAACATTGATTGCAGAGGTATTCGACACGCTCAATACCGTTGAACAAGAGGTTCAAGACCGGGAAGGTTGCTGGTATCTTCTACGGGTTCGCCCCTACCGCACTGTGGCGAACCAGATTGATGGGGTGGTGATTGTGCTGGTGGATATTGATAATCTCAAGCGAACGGAGCAAAGCCTGCGCAACAGCCAAGCACAACTAAAAACCGAGTTGTTCACGATGAATCAGGTGCAGTCCCTCAGCCGTCAGCTGTTTACGTCCTTTGACCTCAACCAGGCGCTCAATGAAGTGTTGCATGTCGCCTTGACGATTCATCATACGCAGATGGGGTGTGTGCATCTTTATAATTCTGAGCACAACATACTCGAAATGGTTGCTCAAAAAGGATTTGAGCCAAGCGTTCGCAACACGTTGCAAGTTGCGCTGCCCAACGGGGGTTCCCCCTACAGTCGTGTTCTGACAAGTGGACGGCAAGTTATTGTCGAAGATATTGAAGCTGATCCAGATTATGTGTTACACCGCCAGACAGCCGCGACGGTCGGTTTCCGGGCGGTACAGTCGACGCCTTTGGTGAACCGCGCCGGGGATCTGTTGGGCGTGCTCTCGACCCATTTCACCACTCCCTATAGTCCTTCTGAGCGTGAGCTCCGAATGCTGGAACTCTATGCGCGTCAAGCGTCTGAATTCATTGATTTAATGCGGGCTCAACAGGAAAGGCAAGGACTACTGGAGCGCGAGCAGGCAGCCCACCTAGCGAATGTCCGTAAGGATGAGTTCCTTTCTGTACTGTCCCATGAGTTACGAACGCCCTTGAATGGCATTCTGGGCTGGACACAACTGATGGAGAGTGGGGGGCTAGACGAGTCTGGCATGAATGAGGCGATCGCTTTGGTCAAAACTAGCGCCTTGATCCAAAGTCAACTGGTGGAAGATTTACTCGATGCCTCGCGGATGATTCAGGGTCGGTTCCAGATCAACCCGCAATCCACTGACTTAGCCGATTTGTTAATGCAGGCGATCGCCCTCATGCAGCCTCAGATCGAGGCGAAAGGGCTTCAGTTAGAGGTCGAACTGACAAGTGGCTTAGAAAGGCTTGCCGTTGATCCCGAGCGAATGGCACAGGTGTTTGGCAATCTACTATCGAACGCCATTAAGTTTACGCCCAGTGGTGAGCACATCACAGTTCGATTGACCGATTCGCCCTCCCAGGTGCAGGTACAAGTGCAGGATACCGGACAGGGAATTGCGCCAGACATGTTGCCGCACATTTTTGATCGCTTTAGTCAAGGTGATGCTTCTATTACCAGGAGAGAAGCTGGCTTGGGGCTCGGACTTTTTTTAGTGCATTCTATCGTGGAGGCTCATGAAGGCACGGTTGAGGCCGCTAGTCTGGGCGTCGGGCAAGGGGCGACCTTTACCATCACGCTACCTAAGATGGCTACTGCTGAGGTTATTCAACCAAGTGCCCTAACCACTCCAACCACAGAGAACTTCTTAGACGGAATCCGCATCCTGGTGGTCGATGATGACGCGATTAGCTTGCATCTGCTTCAAGTTTTCCTGGAAAATTTAGGCGCTACTGTGCTCACGGCATCGTTTGCAGCGGAGGCCCTAACCATTATTACCCGCGAGTCACTGGATCTCTTGGTGAGTGATATTGGGCTACCCGAAGTCAACGGCTATGAACTGATGCGACAAGTCCGCGCTCTACCCGCAGAGCAAGGGGGGCAACTCCCCGCGATCGCCCTAACGGGCTATGCGTCTTCACAGGATATACAAGCTGCTACTGAGGCTGGTTTTCAGCGTCATCTAGCAAAACCGGTGATTAATTTCAATGATTTGGCTGCAACTATTTACCAACTGATTCGGGTCTAAGCTGTCATCATTTGACGATCAAGTCCTTGTGTAGAGAACGCTTCAGCTCCTAGCTGATTTTGCGGAGCGGGCGCGGTAATGCTATACCGCAAGCATTTTGGCCTTAATTGATGACGCGCCCTAGGCATCACCCAAACCCCCTGCCTCGATCGCTCTGTTTCCAAAGCAGCCATTCGCCCTGTTGTCCACCGGCGGCGAGCCATTTGCCATTGGGGCTCCAGGCGAGGGTGGAGAATCCCTGGGTTGCTCCTTCTAGGATCTGGGCGACTTGTTGAGCCTTTTGCCAGAGGCAGAGTTGGCCATCTTCAGCGGCGGAGGCGAGAAGGGTACTGCCCGGTTGAAAGGCGATCGCGTTCACGCGCTGCTCGTGCAAGTCGAGCACCTGGGCATCCCAACCGTTGCTAGCGTCGCTTTTTTGGCGCCAGACAATCACGTCCGCGCCGCTAGCGGTCGCCAACAAAGGTGCTTTGCCGACAGTAACGTTAGACCAGGCAAGCTGGCGGACTTTACCCGGAAAGCCCCGCATCTGCCAAGGCTCAGCACTTTCAAAGGGCCATACCAGCAACGTTTGGTCTAAGTTGCCGGATGCTAGGTATTGACCATTGGGAGAGAACGCGATCGCGACACTGGCGGCAGCCATTTCGCGCACCTCTGGATCAGCATCCCAGTCGTCGCGAGGCCAGATTTTGACGCCCTGGTGACCGCTCACGGCTAGGTGTTTGCCCTGAGGATGCCAAGCCAAATCAAGAATGGAGGAATTTTCAAACTGGAGGGTGGTGGCGATGGCTGCCGCTGCCGCATCCCAGACTTGCGCATAGCGACCGAGGCTAAAGGCGAGTTCGTTACGGGTGGGACTCCAGGTGAGGCGATCGAGCCAGGTGCGAGGGTGGGAGAGAAGAGTGGGTGGGTGGATGGGTGGATGGGTGGATGAGTGAGAGGGTGGGTGCAGGGGCCAGATCAGGAGTTGGCCGGATTGGCCACCGGCGGCGAGGTAGTGGCCATCAGCGGAGAAAGCAAGGCAGTCGATGGATTCCCTTTTAGCCTCTTGGAGGATGGTCTCGGCCTGGGTTTCGGGATTGACCAGGAGGATTTCGCCAGCGGCGGAGGCGATCGCGAGGGAATGATTGGGCGACCAAGCGATCGCCGTCACATAGTCATTGAGATGGCCTTGCCGACAAACAGCCAGCAGCGTTTTGGTCACACTAGGCACGCGCGAAAGTCCTCCCGCAGTTGAGCTTCATTCAGGTTGCGACCAATAAAGACCAGCTCGTTTTTGCGATTTTCAGTCGGCTTCCAGGGGCGATCGGCCCGACCATCAAACAGCATATGCACGCCCTGAAACACAAACCGCTGATCTTCTCCGGCAATATTGAGAATGCCCTTCGTCCGAAAGATATCGGGGCCTCGGGTTTGCAGCAGTTCGCTGAGCCAGGCGTTGAGTTTTTCGCCATCGAGTTCCCCCGCTTCTACCAAGGCAATAGAGCCGACCGTATCGTCGTGTTCGTGGGCATCTTCACCCAAAAAGTCAGGATCGACTTCCAAAGCCCGGTTCAGATCAAAAGCATTGACGCCGAGAATGGACTCCATCTCAATGGCGGCATCGCGGGTGCGGTACACCTTGGCCATCGCGTTCATCGAGTGAATTCGGGCTTCTAGAGCTTCTAGGTCAGCCTCACTCACCAAATCGGTTTTGTTAAGCAAAATCACGTCGGCAAAGGCGATCTGCTCCTGGGCTTCATCCGCCTCCCAATGGTCATGAATATGCTTAGCATCGACGACGGTGACGACCGCATCCAGGTTGAGCTGCCCCTGCATGTCTTCGTCTACAAAAAAGGTCTGAATGACAGGAGCTGGATCGGCTAGCCCAGTGGTCTCAATCACCAGGTGATCAAACTTGTCGCGCCGCTTCATCAGGTTGCCAATGATGCGAATCAGGTCGCCCCTCACGGTGCAACAGATGCAGCCGTTATTCATCTCAAAGATTTCTTCATCGGCATCGATCACGAGCTGGTTGTCAATGCCGACTTCCCCAAACTCGTTGACGATCACCGCCACCTTTTTGCCATGCTCGTAGGTGAGGATGCGGTTTAGCAGGGTGGTTTTGCCAGCCCCCAAATAACCTGTCAGGACGGTTACGGGCACTGTGTCGATCGCGGTGTTAACCATAGTGAATCACCCACAAGAATGATAATCATTCCTAGTCTAAAGCAAGATCAAGTCTGGCGAGACGTCTTGCCCTGGTTTGCTCAGGTCAGTATTGCGTTGCTGTAAAGAACTGCGTTTGCAGGCTTTAAGCGCTGTATGGATGCTATGGAATGAGATTTAGGTGAAAAGAGTTGAAAGGTTGCTGGCGATCTTGGGCTGTTGGGATAATATGCGGAAAGTTTCTCGTGATCGAGCGAATAGAGGTGAATATGCAGAAAGTTTCGGCCTATCTACCCTAAATAGGGACAATATGTGGAAACTTTCTCTCTAATAAGATTGTTATGCATCAACCATACTATTTCATTGCTACAAATTATTTTTTCCCAGGAACACATCAATATCTTCACTCTGCCAAGAACAATGAGTAATGTCAACATAAAACGAGTCATCGAAAATATCAAGTCTAGTACTACTATTTACACTCCAATTGTTGAATTAATTGTCAATGCCATTCAAGCTATAGAGAGTAAAAATGATAGTCAGGGAGAAATTAAAGTTATTGTTAAGCGTTCTTCTCAGCTCGAAGTCAATAGCTCAACTCCCCCTATAGAAAGCATTGAAGTCATAGACAATGGAATTGGTTTTACTGTTGAAAATAGAGATTCATTTGACACCCTATACAGTGACTACAAGATTCAAAAAGGAGGAAAAGGATTTGGAAGATTTACATGTCTAAAATACTTTGATAATTTACATATTGATAGTACTTATTTAGATTCCGGAGAATACAAGAGAAGAAAATTTTCTATGGGAAAACAGAATGATATTATTGTTAACGAAGTTGTGACTGATTCTGAGTCAAACGAGTTATGCACTTCAGTATCATTAGTTTCCGCAAAAAGTAACTTACTTGACAAAAGACTGCCTACAATAGCTAGAAGTCTTGTAGAAAAGCTTTTACCTTACTTCATTACTAAGGATTATATTTGCCCTGAGATTAAATTGATTGAGGAAGATGGTTCGCAACAAATTGTCCTAAATGATTACATTAGAGATTCCTCTGCTGTCATTAAGGAATTGAAAACTGAGAAAAATACTTTCACTTTGGGCCAAGGTGAAAGTATTCATGATTTTGAGATTAGAATATTCAAAATATATTCTCCAAAAAACAAAATAAGTAAAATTAGTTTGGTTGCCGATAAGCGTGAAGTAACTGAGACTTCAATGCATACTTATATTCCTGAATTTATTGATGAATTTTACGATAAAAGAGAAGATGGAACAGACAATTTAGAAAGAAATTATATAATCAAATCTTATGTTTTCAGCGACTTTCTAGATAACAATGTTTCTCTTGAACGTGGAGGTTTTGAATTCCAAAAAGACAATGATATTTTGTATGGAATATCTCAAACTGATATTGAGTCTGAGGTTTCAAAACTAACAAAAAAAGCCATTATTGATACTATTTCAACTAGGATAGAAAAGAAAGAACAGCGCATTCATTCTTATGTCGAGGAAGATGCTCCTTGGCATAAGAATATCGTGAAAGACATTGATCTGTCTGATTTTCCATATAATCCCAGCAATGAAGAAATCGAAGCTCGATTACAGGTAGCAAAATTCCATAAAGAGCTTGAAATAAGGACTGAAGTTAGTGCCATCTTAAAAGATGAAAATATAGAAAACATTAAAGAAAGCGCAGCGAAAATTGTTGAGAAGATATCAGAATCTAGTAAGAATGACTTAATCCACTACATTGCAACACGTCGAAAGGTGCTGGATCTTTTCAAGAAAAGCCTAGAAATCAATACTGACGGTGATTATGCTTCAGAAGGTTTTGTCCACGACATTATTTTCCCAAGGAGGAAAGATAGCGCAACCATAGACTATAGCGAAAATAATTTATGGATTATTGATGAAAGACTAAACTTTACTCACTATATTGCCTCTGACTTGCCACTGAATGGAGGGCGGACAGATCGACCTGATCTACTTGTTTATGATCGAAGAGTTGCGTTTCGAGGTGAGAATGATAGTAGTAATCCTATAACGATATTTGAGTTTAAAAAGCCTGACAGAGATGATTTTGTTAATCCATCATCGAAAGAAGATCCCGTTCAGCAAACAATTCGCTACGTTAATAGCATGAGAGATGGTAATTTCAAAACTCCAGAAGGTAGAAAAATAAATATTGCACCAAATACTCCTTTTTATGGATATGTAGTATGTGATCTTTCTGAGAAAGTTGAAAAATGGCTAGAATGTGAGAAAAACTTTAAACCAATGCCAGATCGTATGGGCTGGTTTCAATGGTTTGAAAATATTAATTTGTATATGGAGGTTCTGAGTTGGGATAAACTCTTGAAAGATGCTGATATACGAAACAAAATATTTTTCTACACGTTGGGAATTTAAATACTTTCTTGAATATCTTGAATTCACGGTGTTAAATTTCAGAAATATCTTAATTACATATTTCACTTAATTAACTCCAATGCCTAACACGTCACGGCAGCGGACGGACGAAAGCTACTGGTGCTGGGTTCGAGGTTGCCTGCCGCCGCTACGTTTTGCCGTTAGCTCCATCTTGTCTGTAAGACATTCGCAACCCTTACTAGTTATCCAGGAAATCAAGGCAGTTCGATCTCGTTGACAAGTTGCAAAACACTTTTATACAAAGGCTCTGAAACCCAAAATCCAGCTTTATTGATCAACGCATCCAATAGCGTTTTCACCTTAACGATCAAGCCTTTATTTTTCGCTTCGACTAAGATTCCGAGGATACCTATATAGCGAAGATTCAGCCTGCTTGCAATCAACCGACCTCGGCGTTCGTCCATCAAAACTTGATCAGCTTGCATCTCGACAGCCAGCGAGATCGCTTCTGCTTCGCCAAAATCCAGTTCGCTGGTCAGAGCTTCGACAAGGGTGAGATCGCTAACAGTGCGAATTTGAATCCAGTCAAAGGTTTGTACTTCAATCGCACCTGCAACAGGAAAATTGGGGTCGGTTAATTCTCGATAAACGGCTTCGGGGATAAAAACCGTTCCATACAGTTGATGAAGCAGATGGACGTGATTGATTGCAGCGAGATTATTGATGGGTGATGTGTCACTGACAACAATCACAATCTACCCATCTCCCGGAGGTTTTGAATGTCCTGCTCAAAATCCTCTATGCCATAATGTACTGAGATGTGGCGGCTAGCGAGTAGATGTTGAAAAGCAACCCGGTGCATTCCCGCAAAACGACTAGCTTGAGCAAGGGTAAGTTTTTCACGCTGAAAGAGCATGATAGCGATCTCTTGACGCATTTCAGCTTCAGTCATGCGAGTGGCAGTTAAGACTTCATTAGGGACAACAACGCTCATAGCCCAATTCCTTGCTACTTTCCCAATTGTACGCTTCTGGTCTCGAAAGGGTCTGTATCTTGCCCAAGTTAGCAAACGATGCGTTGGTGCGGCGGGATCAAGGTTGTTGATGAACGTTCAAGTCTGTTTGTCGCCGAAAAACTTCGCCGTTGGATGCCCTTTCTCGGTGACTTCTACAAAGCTAAGGAAGCTAAAAACGGTCTGACGGTCTCTGACACAGCATCTCCATATTCTTCGGCTTGGCCCAAGGTGCTAGGTAAATGGATTGTCTGCACTTCAGAAAGCGCTGCGATCGCCTCTATTTAAAGATTGTCGGTCATAATCCAAACTTCGCAGGCCAATCAATCGGTAGACAGCTTCGCTTACCAAAACCCTAAAATTGAAGGTAAGCGCGTGAGGGCAACCCGATGCAAATCACCCTGAACCTACCTGACAGCCTTGGCCAAACCGAAACCTTCAACCAGAGCGACTGGTTCCGAGAGATTGCCATTGCTCTGTTTCAGCAAGAAAAAATTTCCCTTAGCCGCGCCAGCAGAATTGCTGGGATAGCAATCATCGACTTCCAAAAACTGCTGAGCGATCGCGGCATTTGTGTTTATTACGATAAGGTCACAGTTTTAGGAAAGCTATAATCAGTCTACATTTGCGTCCCTAAATTCCGATGAGCCAAAGTCTGACGTTAGAACTTAGTGAACAGGTCTTTGTGGCGATTCAGCAGCAAGCAGAAGCGATCGGGACCTCTCCAGCGCATTTAGCAGCCACTCTGTTAGAGCAACAATTTCCACAAGCTTTCAAGCTATCTTCAAACGACGCTGAGACAAACACGGCACGGATCAGGTTTGAGCGGCATTTCGGGACGTTAGCATTAGACAGTGCTACAGGTTTAGACAACGAAAGTATTGATGCAGATCTAGCGAGAGAGTATGCCAGTTCCCATGAGGGAGAATAATGCTCCTTGATACCTCCGGGTTGCTGTGTCTACATTTCTCTACTGAGCCGCTGCATACCCAGGCTTGCATGGCCTATCAAAAAGCGACCATGTGCCTGACCCACAATTACGTCATTGCAGAATACGTTGCTCTTGCCAATGCTCGACGATTTTCCCGTTCCTCTGTACTCGACTTTATCGTTGACCTGTTGAGCAATCCAGATATCGAGACGGTATGGGTTGATAAGTCAATTCACCGAGCTGCTGTTGAATTGCTAACTCTGCGGCAAGACAAGACCTATTCACTCTGCGATGCCGCCAGCTTTGTTTTGATGCGTCAACAGAACTGTGCTGAAGCATTGACTACTGATCGACACTTTGAACAGGAAGGTTTTGTCCGGTTGTTAAAGCCAGCTAGCTAAAAACGGTCTGATGGTCTCTGCCACCGTGTCTCCATATTCCTCTGCTTGACCTAAAGTGCCGGGTAAGCGGGTGGACTGCACCTCAGGCAGCGCCGCGATCGCTTCCATTTCAGCTTTAGAAGCGGGGGGAGCCTGCTCCGCCACAACAACCATCACCGGACAGGTAAGTGATTCCAGGCTTTGTAGAAAGGCTTCGCGGCTCAGTGCCGGGTCCAGCCCGCCGGTGACAAAAGCGGCAGGGGCATAGCGGGCTCCGGGCTGCTGGGTGCTCTGATGGCGCTGCTGAATATAGTCTGGCGTCAGGCGCTGCTCATCTACAAAAACATGGCGACGATACATCCACTTGAGAAACGCCGGGTGGGTATTGAGGCCGTAGAGGGCCTGCCCCAGCAGAGGCGTTCTCACCAATTCTTTGACGCCCGATCGCACGCTTGGCGGTGCCCCCATCACGGCCAGTGGCCCGCGCCAAGTGGGAGCCACCAGTACCAGCTTTTGGCAGGTATGCATCTGGTTGGCTAAGTTCAGCGCATAGCCCGCCGCATGGCCCGCCGCCACGATCGCGATCGGCCTCTCGAAGGTTGCGGTCACAAAGTCCTGCAAAAATTGGGTATACAGCGCTGGACCGTAATCCAGGGGTAGGCGATCGGATTCCCCAAAGCCGGGCCAGTCGAGGGCCGTGATTTGAAAGTGAGGCGCTAACCCTGCCGCCAAATCCTTCAGTTCCGCCCGATTTGAGACCGTGCTAAAGGCCGGTAGCAGCAGCACCGGCTCGCCCTCACCCACCGTTTCGTAGGTCACCGTTAGGGATTGCCCCTGCCATTGCCAATCATAGGTGTGGGCGATGCCGCCGAGCTGAGATTGTGGAGAAGATAGGGTGAGATCGCGCTCTAATGGTCTGGTCATACTGATCCCTTTTTGCGGGTAGCATTATCCGTTGCTTCTAAAAGTAGAAAATCCCGGTCGTTGATCAAGACTTTCTGAAACGAACACGCTTCCCATTCTCCCTGTAATGCCGTTTGTTTGGCGAGGCGCTGGTAAACCTGACCCGGCAGTAGCCCCAAGTCAGCATAAGGCCAGTTGGCAGCAGTGGCGGCCCGGTTGCCCAAAAGCCACCCGCCCGGTTGAATCACCACGGCAGGATGGGGGCGGCTCATGATCCAGGCTTTGGCCGCGGCCTTGAGGCAGGACTGCAAATCGCTGGAGTTCCACACAGCGCCGCTCAAATGTCGCAGCTGGTAAGTGCCATCCGACAAAGGCAGGATGCAACACTCCAGGAAATTCATGGCGTCGTTCATCCCTCACCTCCGTAGCCAGGTGGCAACATCTTTAGCAAAGTAGGTCAAAATGACATCGGCTCCAGCGCGTTTGAGGCCGGTGAGGGTTTCCATTACCACCGCCTGTTCGTCAATCCACCCCTGCTGAGCAGCGGCTTTGATCATGGCGTATTCCCCACTGACGTTGTAGGCGGCCACGGGCAGCGTGGTGTGCTGCTTAATGCGGTGAATGATGTCCATATAGGCTAGGGCCGGTTTCACCATGACGATGTCAGCCCCTTCGGCGATATCGAGGGCCACTTCCTTCAGGGCTTCCTGGGCATTGGCCGCATCCATCTGGTAGGTCTTTTTGTCGCCGAACTGGGGAGCGGAGTCTAACGCATCCCGAAAGGGGCCGTAGTAGGCAGAAGCATACTTGGCGGAGTAGGCCAGAATGCCCACATTGATCCATCCTTCGGCATCCAGGGCACGACGGATCGCCCCAATCCGGCCATCCATCATGTCGGAGGGAGACACGAAATCGGCTCCGGCTTCAGCGTGGCAGAGGGCCTGCTTCACCAGTACCGCCACGGTTTCGTCATTGAGGATTTTGCCGTTTTCCACGATGCCGTCGTGACCCGCGCTGCTGTAGGGGTCTAGGGCGACATCAGTAAACACCAGCAGGTTGGGGATGGCCTGCTTAATCGCTCGCACGGCTTGGGGCACCAGCCCTGCCGGGTTATAGCTTTCGGTACCGGCGTTGTCTTTGAGGTCAGGGGCAATGAGTGAAAAGAGGGCAATCCCAGGAATACCCAGCTCGTAGACGGCAGCGACTTCCTCCAGTAATAAGTCCAGGGTGTAGCGGTAACACCCCGGCATAGAGGGAATCGCCTCTTTCTGACCCTCCCCGGCCATCACAAATACCGGATAGATTAGATCCTTGGCCGTGAGATGATGCTCGCGAACCATCCGTCGTAACCCTTCGGTGCGCCGCAGTCGGCGGGGACGACAGGGCATTGAAGGCACGTTAGAGGCAGTGGCTTCGGTAGTGGCTTGAGGCGTGGGGGCAATTTCAGTAGACGTCATGGCGTGAAGCGGTAAAATTGGAATGATAATCATTCTCTAATTTACTGCAATGAAGGCCAAACTTACCCGAGGTCAGCAGTGGGTGTATGAACTGCTGAACAGCACATCAACCGAAACCACGGCACAGGAGATCTTTGCCCAACTACAAGCCGAGGGGCGATCGCTCGGTCTGGCAACGGTATATCGAGCGATTAAAGCCTTGCAGTTGCAGGGGCTGATACAGGCGCGATCGCTCACCAATGGGGAATGGGTCTATCGGCTGGCATCGGAGGATTGCCACTATTTAACTTGCTTGAACTGTGGGCGATCGGTGCCGGTAGAAGAGTGCCCCGCCCACGGGCTACAAAAAAAGCTGGAGGAGAAGCAGCATTTCACGGTCTTTTATCACACCCTAGAGTTCTTTGGCCTCTGTGAACCTTGCGGCGAAACCCTGGATGCGGGTGCGATTTGATGGCACTTCATTGGTTCGTTAGCCCTCTAGATAGTGATGAGTAGAGCCTTTAAACTCGCGCCTATAAGTCCTTATGTTGTGCACTACAACAAAGAACGCGATTCTCCTACCCTCTAACTACTATTTCTGTCAGTAGGAGCATTACAGGCAATGCCCCTACAGCAAGACTTTACAAGTCAGCACTATCGCTATAGACCAACAGGGTAGCTGCCCGTTGTTCAAACAAAAGATATTCTTCCATGATGCTCCAGAAAAAGGCCCGCAGGGTTTTGCGACGGGTGGCTACAGGGAGCTGATAGTCAAAGGGAGAGTCGCAGGGTTTAAGCTTAGCCAGGTGATTTTCGCAGGCGCAGCCATGTTCAATAAAGTAGCCATGGCGACTGGAAACGCTGTCGATTAATCGCCGTAGCATGGACACATAGCCGCCATGCAAAATAGCATCAAATTGTCGGGCCACGCCGAGATCTTGCTCACTAAATCGGAAAGAACGAAGTTCAAATACATCATCGCGCTGCAACGGATGTAAAAACGTCCAATAAAATGTGGCGGGCACGTCATAACCGAGCTCATCAAACAGGTCGCTGACAGTATCGACTAGGGCCATGCGCTCTTGAGTTTGGTGACCCCTCACCTGTTGACGAATGTCTTCAAAATTAGGGTATTGCTCAGGCAGAAAGGCATTGCCGTAATGCTCCACGGCTTCATAGGCTAGCTGGCCATTGCCTTCACAGTAAGCGGATTTCAGATGAGCGGATTGGGGGCGATCGCAAAACAGCACCTGGCCCTGCTGGTGCTTCGCCAAAAACACCTGAGCCATGGCGGTGTACATCTTCGGCTCACTCATCCAGTCACCGGTCACGATACGTTGCCAACTGGCAGGCATCGCCGCGAGGGGGACGGCGGGCTCACCTTCAATTGTGGTCAACGTTTGCCCTGAGGCGGTTGGGGCGAAAACCATAGAATGTGTTCTCCTGGGAGGTAGATGTCGTTGTTTACTAATGAGGTGAAAAAACACCTCATCAGTGGCTGAAGATATAACAAATCCCACGTTAAAAACCCTTAACTTAATGTGAAATCCTCCCAATTACCCACAGCAATGATGCTCGCCCTACAAGGGCTTCAGGAGATTTTTTTGGAGGCAACAAGCAGCTAGATTTGTGTTACTTATTTTGAAGAAGACATCATGGGTGGTATCCCCGATGACATTCCGATTGAGTTGGATTTGGGATTTCTGGGTGTTCAAAAGCAGTACGACAATCTACGGTTGCCCCATAAGAAACCGCGCGGAGGGGAGCTGAGTGTTGAGCCGAAGGCGGCAAACCGAGTGTTGAGTCAATCGCGCGTAGTCTGTGAAAACGCCTTTGCTGGGGTCAAACGCTATGGTGCTGTAAGTGCCGTTTATCGCAATCGGGTCAAGGATTTGGATGACCACTTGATGTTCACAGCGACTGGATTATGGAATTTCTACTTGATGGCAGCCTAATCTTTTGGGTAGGACAGAGGAAATAGTTGGCATTCGCCTAAATGCCAACTATTTCCTAACAGCTTTATAGCTCAACACTTAGCAGGGTTGATAAGGTCAACGAGTAATCACTCTTCCGATCAAAGCTACTGAGTTTTGCGTGGATGTTTAACACCGTAAGCCAGACCCAATACCAGCAAGGGCCAACCCAATACGGGTTCCGGTACGGTGGTTGCTGATGTTTTAGATGAGGTGAGGCTCGCAGCCATGACGGTGCCTCTCAAAGCCAGCGCGTCATTCACACATTCAGCGAACACATGGGCAATGAAATCATCCAGGGGTAGGGCTGAAGCATCAACGCTGAACCCGTAAGTGTAGGTGCCGATTTCGGGCAGAACCGAACCGAAGCCAAAATCCGCACCCAAGCCAACCGTACTGAAGTCTTCAATAAACTGAACCTGGTCGGAAAGTAGCGTTCCGTCGGCGATAACATTTTGGGGAAGTTCAGTGTTGCTGATGTAACTTCCATCCATAGGAATAGCGCCCATAGAAGGGGTACCCCCAGCCTCAAGCACGGTTTGCTGATAGTCCGCTAATGACAAAAAACCGCTGTTGAAAACCGTCACATTGGCGGTTGCTTGTACCTGATACAGCCCCAGAGTCGGCATGTAGGAATCGTTGGCGGCATCAAAGCGAATGCCGTATACGTCACCAGCTGCGATCGCGTCATCAAACGGCTGATCAGAGAAGTTGAGAAACAAATCGCCCCAAGCAACGCTGCCATTCAGCGCGATTGGATTAGGGTCACCGCCGATGGGTAAGTTGGTGTTGAACCCAAAGAATAACGTGGTATCGACCTGAGTGTAACCCATACCATAGAGTTCAAACGTCGAGTTTGCGCCACCGACAATGCTGCCGCTGACGCCGTCCGAGAAACTATCGATGGTGTGATGAATAGTGGCTGCTGGTGCTGGAACTGCCCACATTGCCCCTGCCAGCACAGCGGGAAAGATCATTGTTTTCCGAACCATGGGTAAGAAATTTAATACGATGGTGATGCGAGAACTCGTAAAAACACTGGGGGCTTATCCGCTAGTTTAGACGCCTAGCTTTGAAAACTAACTCGGCTCAACTAAAACTTTGGAGACTGATACTGTTCCTAATCAAGACTGCTTTTCTCACGGCTAAAACTAAATTGGAGGAAGAGGAGCAGGGGATTAGAGGAGCAGGGTTTTTAATGTCGATTGAGAGCATTTGCGGACAACTTAATCATTCATTGCTGGCGCAAACACGTTGTTGATGGGCAACGGGCAAGATTTCGTAGGAATAACCCACTGCAAACCCATATCTAAAGATTGGATTGACGTCCTTTGTCGAGTCTAACTGGGCCATGTTCCGAGCATACTGACGTTGAATTTCCTCGCCTTGATCAGTCTGTCCGGTCTCGCGATAAGCCTCGCTCAAGATAGGCAAAAGAGCCTCTTGAGTTCGCGGAGCGTTGAAAGTTGTTGCTAGCTCAAAGGCGGCCTCGCCATAAGCAACTGCAGCTTCATAGTTGGACTGGTCGAGTGTGATGCGACTGAGCTCCTTGAGGGCATCCATCTCGCCCCAGCGATCGCCAATTTGGCGAAATATTTGTAAGGCTTCTTCAAGTCTGACTTGCTGCTGGGGCAAGTCAGGATTCTCCGTCGAGCGGTTACTCAATACCGCCCACCGCTCACTCAAGCGTTCAAACGCTTGAGTAAACTGTTCATTAGCTTGATTCGCTTGCTCTAGCTGCTGCATCCAATAAGCCTGCTGCTCTATATCGCCTGCGGCTTGGTGAGCAGCAATTAGCGCTTCAATCGCAGACTGCTTAAAGCCATGTCCAGCCGCATAGTAAACATCTAAAACCCTTTCTATAGGAGGGGTAAGCGCACTGGCAACGGCCTGCTCATAGGCTTCAATCGCATCGGCTTCGCGGCCAACACTGGCGTAAAGGTGACCCATTTTCACCCAATCGTAGGCTTCTAGCATGGAGAAGGTGCCGTCTGAAGAACGGCGAATTGCCAAGCTATGTTCATGCCGGGCGATCGCTTCATCGGCATTACCCAGCACCCAATAGAGTGCCGCCAGAATTTCAGCCCATTCCCGTTCTGCCCTGACGCTGTCAGTTGCTTGAGCGAGCTGGAACCCTGTTTGAGCCAGTCGCAAGGCTTGATCGTCGCGACAAGCCAAGTAGTGAAGCTTGAGCCTCATCTCCAAGGCCTTTAATTCACCCCAGCGATCGCCTACGCGCTGGTACTGCTGCTGGATGGATAGTAGAGACGCGAGAGAAGCCTCTACCTGAGTCAAAAACTGCGGTGAGGTTTCTTCTAGGTCTGCAAGTTGCTGCCACGTTGCCTGGAGTGTATTATCTGCGTCTGGTCTGGATGCTGAGCTGGCAAAGCGGAAGGTGGGATCCAGCAGGGGAGAAAAAAGCTGCTGTGCTAAAGGGAATAAAAAAGCTGATGGTGGTATTGGGTCTGATAACGGCCTAGGCTCTGGCAGCTGTATAGACCCTGGCGGTGGTGTGGATTCGAGGGGCGGGGCAGACAACGGCGTGATTGGAGGTAGATCATTCGCTCTAACGGTTTCAGTAGAAATAGTCCCAACTATCCCAAGCCCAACCCAGCCGATAAACTTCAATAGCAATGATGTCCGCATGATGTAATCTGCCTTGGCCACTCACAACATCCGAGGGGACATACAACTTGCAGCGCTAGGATTACGCAGTTAAACCCAGTTTTCCCTCACGCTGACAGAGTGGATTCTCTAAATAACAACAATGAGGGGAATCAACTATCAGAGGCAACAGGACGCTCGCCACATCAGCGGGCTGGCTGAATATCCTCAATGCGGCGCGGCACCACTTCATCGTGGCCGTCGTACTGGCTGCTGAGGCCCGTTATCTGAATCGCTTGCCCCATCGTTAAGAACGGCAACTCCTCCGGAAAAATTTGAGTCGAGCGGGGGATGTAGATTTGCACTGTGCCGGTGTCATCTTGCATCCACAGGCGATCGCCGTAGGGAGCATCAAGTTGCAGCGGTTGGGCGATCGTGCCTTGTACAGTGACTAATTGACCGTGGGCGTGAATAGCCTCATCAACTGAAGCAGCTTGAGGGACAACAGCCTGGAAAGATTTCTCCTGCTGTGTCCAGGCTAGCAATCGCAGGACTTGTTGACCATGACCATCATCCTGCAAGGTGCCTTGCACGGTTACGGCAGCGCCGATAGGCAAGGCCAGATTTTTCTCCGTGCTGACGTAAATGCCACCGCTTTGAT
The DNA here is from genome assembly GCA_039819045.1 of Cyanobacteria bacterium J06638_28. Lineage (GTDB taxonomy): Bacteria > Cyanobacteriota > Cyanobacteriia > Phormidesmidales > Phormidesmidaceae > SIO1E4. Next base: position 224,224 of record JBCBSR010000001.1, on the reverse strand, counting down.
CTTGCAGGGCAAACCCTTGATCCGCGATCGCGGAGGCAAACCGGCCACTCGGGACGGTTACAATTCCCGACACCACAATCTCAGTGCCATTCGGCTGCTGGTAGCCCTGCTCAATGGATAAGGTTGAGGGTGCAGCGACGGCCATGCCCATGCACAAGCCACCGATCAGGCTAAGGAGGACGACCCTGAATGTGAATCGAGTTAGATGTTGACCGATAGAGCCTAGGTTAGCCGGTAGCAGAAACATGAGCAGCAGAAACATGAGCAGTTGTCAGGATTGGGAATTATAAAGCTGTATCAGTAGGATAAATCTGAGCACCGCAACAGTCATTTTGAGGAAGCTAAATACCCTGTGACATGAATGAATCGTCTCGTTACCCCCAGGATTACAGCAATTTAAGAATTACAACCGCACCCTGTTTACCTGACTGAATTAGAAGCTATCCAGGTAGGCTGATTTAACAATTCCTTAATCCCCTTATCGCAGACATTTCTATGGGTTCTTCTATGTCGTCCCTTGCTGCTCTGACGGATCGACTCAACGAGTACTATCGTCAGATTAAAGCTGTTATTTTGACGCGCCAGCATCCCGTCAGCGGCCTGTTGCCTGCCAGTACGGCTGTGACCACCCACGGCGACTACACCGATGCTTGGGTTAGAGATAACGTTTACAGCATTCTCGCCGCTTGGGGATTGGCGTTGGCCTATCGCAAAATTGACGAAAACCAGGGGCGTACCTATGAACTCGAACAAAGTGTCGTAAAGCTGATGCGGGGATTGCTGTACGCCATGATGCAGCAAGCGCATAAGGTAGAGCACTTTAAGGCATTCCAAGAGCCGCTAGAAGCGCTCCATGCTAAGTACGATACGGCTACGGGGATGCCCGTGGTGAAAGATGATGAATGGGGGCACCTGCAACTGGATGCCACGTCGGTATTTCTGCTCATGCTGGCGCAGATGACGGCTTCCGGGTTGCAGATTGTCTTCACGCTGGATGAGGTGAGCTTTGTCCAAAACTTGATTTATTACATCGGGCGGGCCTACCGGACACCAGACTATGGCATCTGGGAACGGGGCAACAAACTCAATCACGGCAAGCCCGAACTGAATGCCAGCTCGGTCGGCATGGCAAAGGCTGCGCTGGAGGCCATGGATGGCATCAATTTGTTTGGCGTGCGCGGCGGGCAGGCTTCTGTCGTCCATGTTTTACCCGATGAAATTTCGCGGGCGCGGCTGACCTTAGAATCCCTGTTACCCCGCGAATCGGGATCGAAGGAAGTGGATGCAGCGGTTCTGAGCGTGATTAGCTATCCTGCTTTCGCGGTTGAGGATGCTGATCTCGTGCTTCGTACCCACCAGAAGATTGTCGATAAGTTACAAGGACGCTACGGATGTAAGCGCTTTTTACGGGACGGTCATCAAGCCGTCATTGAAGATACCACCCGACTGCACTACGAATCAGAAGAACTCCAGCAGTTTGAACACATTGAATGTGAGTGGCCTCTATTCTTCACCTATCTGTATCTGGATGCGTTGTTTCGCAACGATAGCAAAGCGAGTCGATTTTATCGCCAACGTCTAGAAGCGATCGCGGTGCAAAAGGATGGCTTTCATCTGCTGCCAGAGCTGTATTTTGTGCCGGAAGAGGGCATTGAGGCCGAACGCACCACCCCCCACAGTCAAGATCGTTTACCCAACGAAAACATTCCCTTGGTGTGGGCCCAGAGTCTATTTTTGCTAGGACAGATGCTGAACGATGGCTTGCTCAGCCTCAATGACATTGATCCTCTGGGGCGACATTTACGCGTCGGGCAGCATCGTCGCTCCATTGTGCAAATTGCCCTGCTAGCTGAAAACGAAGCCCTGCAACAGGAACTCGCCGCCTACGGCATTCAAACCCAGGTGGAACAGCAGGTAGAGCCCATTGCCGTGCATCCCTCAGGGGAGCTTTCTGCCGTCTATGCTCAGATCGGCCAGAACGAAAAGCTGAAACTTAGCGGTCGTCCCATTCGTCGGCTGCGTAGCCTCAGCACATCGCGAGTCTTTCGGATTCAGGGAGAAACGGTGGTATTTCTACCCTCTTTCCTTGACCCTCAAAAGTTTTACATCACGCTGGATTACCACTTCCTTGTGGCTCAAATTCGGAGTGAACTGGCCTACATTTACGACCACTGGAATGGCTCGGGGCGGCCCACCATGACCCTGCTACTGACCCAGGAAATGTTTGAGTTGGGACGCCGCCCAATCCACGAGTCGCCGTTACTACAGCTAATTCAGGAAATGAAATCCGGTGCATGTGGTGGGGTACCAGTGCTGTTAGGCCCCCTTTATCAGCTGCTGTTGACCGCTGGTACTGAACGGATTGATGATATCGGTGTTTATGCCCTGAAGTCCCCGCAACTCCGCTACATGCCTCATATTGCTGCCTACTTGCCCATGGTGCCAGAGGCGACGTGCCCCCTGACGGTATGGCAGGTGTTCAAGCTAGAGCGGCAAACGGATGTAGCTCAGTTAGTTGAAACCCTCAAGGTTTCTAGTAACCTCTACGAGCAAATCGAAATTCTGTCTCATTTAGGCAATTTGGTAGGAGAGGATTACGATACCGGGCTCGGTCAGCCGGAACGAACGGTTACCCTGGCCGACCTCTTAGAAGAGGTTTACATCAAAGCCGGTCGGCAAGAGTTGTGGCAGATTGTCCGCCGTGCGGCGGGACTCTTGGACAAAATCGACGTCAACTTGTCCGATGCAGTGACGGAACTCTTGGTGCGGCAGAAGTACGTCACGGTGGGCAAAGCCTATAGCGACGATTCGCTGATTCGGGACCCGATGCCCCACACCGAAATCATGGAAAAAATCATCTGTTTTTGTGGGGAGAACAAGCGCGATCGCGCCTTAACGCAAGAGATTGTGGTTTATCTGAGTGTGTTGATCAAGGCGGAACCCGAACTGTTTGAAGGCCTCTTGACGCTGCGGGTGGGCTATTTGATCCTTCTCCTCGCCAGTGAACTGGCTCGCGAGCAGGATATCCCTCGGGATGAAGCCTACGATCGCCTGACGGCCATGAGTCCTCATGAGGTCAAAACCCGTCTCCGTCAGGTTCTCGCCAGCTACAGTGGCTTAAACAAATCCCTGTTCAAGCAAGAATCGTTGCACTTAAGAGCAAACGCCCGCATCACATGGGGACTTGTTCCCGATCAAGTCGATGCTGAGCCTACCGTCGAGGACTGGTGGCATAAACGCCAAATCGATGGCGAACTGTCTCGCCTACCAGAGGACTTTTCGCTCCAGGTTTGGGGCATGTTGCATCACTGCAAAGGCGTGATTATCGGCGACAAGCTGGATCGCCTGAACCGTATTGACAGTGAATCGGTGCTGTCGGAAATGACCCCAGGAGAAGCCAACTTCACCCGCCGCCTGGATCACCTGCTGACCAAAATCCATGCCCCCGAATATCGTCATATGACGATGGAAGCCCTGCGGGAACTGGCCGTCATTTTTCAGGGCAACCCAGATTTGCAGTTCGAGGATTACATTGCATTGGATGTTCTCGTCGGACACGCCGTGCGTCTCGCCTGGATTGACAATCGTCCCGAACGCTTGGGCCGCTACGAGGTACAAAAAGCAGCCGCTTGGTCGTCCTTCTACCGGCGATCGCCCAAGGACTGCGCCTTATACATTGCCAAGGCTCTGCAATTCCTGGCTGAGTTGGCGGAAGCTGAGGAGGAGAGTTCTCAGACTTCGGAAGTGGCGTGATCGCGTTTTCTATTGATGAAGCAAGGGGGAGTAAGCGGGGGAGATGGAGATGTCGTCGAAATGGACGTTACGCAAATTTGCGATCGACCCACCGTTTGGCGCGTCGAATGGCATCTTCCCGTGTGGCGGCGCTGGGCACGGCAACAGCTGAACCCGTTGCGTAGTTCACCCAGGCGGCGTAAATGGGACGGCCATCGTGGGCACCCCGCTCAACTTCAATGCTGAGTCCACGGTAGGGAAACGCAAACACAATATGGGGATAGTGGGGCTCTATGATCATGACAATAATGCTGACCGAACGTGACCGAAGTAGGAGCAGTCATACCGTTTCTCATTGCTAGCGCTACAGATGGAGCAAGGGAGCATCAGGGTAGAGGGGCAGAATCTGTAGTCGTAGTTTTAAGGGTGGGTATAGCTATAGAAAGTGTGAGTTTGAAAGTAGAGCAAGCAGCCGCAACCTTCTGTAGTACCGAATGCACTCTGAGATAACCTGCTAGCACAGCGTCAGGCCAAGAAGTTAAGGTGATTATTCCCCGTGCTCCTTTTGCGCCTTCTGTCCCCCTTAGTTATCAGGAAGGCACCACAAAGCACACTCTCAAGTTCTGACTCTCAATCGACAGCCTTGGATCGCGCTATCAGCACATCGTAGGTAAATGTTGCAAAGGCATACAGAATCAGCGTTTCGCCCAATAGTTCAGCCAGTTCCTCCACTGTGATCCGGAGATGTTCGGCCAGAAACGGAATCCGCGACGTTTCGTAGATCGCGAGTTCAGAGGCGATCGCCCCCTTCAACATTTCGGCACCAAACCCTCCTACCAGAAAAATGCCCACGCCTGATAATACCCACAGCATCGTGGGGCGATGCTGTCGCCAAATCTGTCTTAAGTCTCGCCAGCCCAGGATAGGAATGGCAACCAGAATGCCCAGGTAAATAACCTTCCAATCGTATTGATTAAGGTACAGATGCAGCTTTGTCATTTCATCCAAACCACCGTAAAAGCAGAGGCTCATCAGCGCTACCGGCAAAAACCAGGACAGAGGGCGAGCCATACGGTGTCGGTAAATTAGCACGATCAGACAAAGTCCCCCAATCGTAAATAGATGGGCAGCCTGAATCAGGGATGGCAGCGATCGCAACCCGTTAAAGTCCAGAAGTAGAGGGCTCTGTCCCTGTTGCCAGATCACGGTGTAGTAGGCCAGGGCTAGTCCTACCTCCAGTCCAATGAGGGCCATCATGCCCCGCCGCAAAAGTGTTCGCACAGCCATAAACGCGTTATCACAACTCACTATAGCCATCGTGCCCGCGTCAAGCGGCGATCGCCGTCGGGGACTGTCGGATTTCGTCGGTTGTATCGCGGTTGGAGTGATGGGGTAATAGGGTAATAGGGTGCTGGCGTGATCGCCGCTTCTCGTAGGGTTGGAGTGCGATGTTGATAGAGCATATGCTTTGCACCTAGCCTGTCCGAAGAGCTGTGGTGCAAATCGGTAGTCTCGCTTGGAAAAATCGGTATAAGCTGTCTAGGCCAATGTGTAATGACGACTCGCAATCATGGACGCCCTGATTTCTCCTCCTATTCCTGATCCCCTGCCCCGTGCCCCACAACCTTTGCGATTGGCAGTTTTGGCCTCAGGCACTGGTAGCAATATGGCGGCGATCGCCACTGCGATTACGGAAGGACGCCTAAACGCTACGATTCAAGTCGTCATCTATAACAATCCTGATGCGAAGGTCGCTGAACGCGCCCACCAGCAGCAAATCCCCACCGTACTGTTAGACCATCGTCAGTTCCCCAGTCGTGAAGCGTTGGATGAAGCTATCGTCCAAACGGTGCAGCAGCACGACGCCAATTGGGTGATTATGGCGGGCTGGATGCGGCGCGTGACTCAAGTCCTGATTGATGCCTTGCCGCGACGGATTTTGAATATTCACCCCAGCTTGCTGCCCAGCTTCCCCGGTGTAAAAGCGGTGCAGCAGGCTTTAACGGCAGGTGTTAAGGTGGCAGGCTGCACCGTGCATTATGTGGAACTTGTGGTGGATAGTGGCCCTATCGTCATGCAGGCAGTTGTGCCTGTGAAACCAGACGACACGGTGGCCACCCTGCAACACCGCATCCAAGTGCAAGAACACCGTATCTATCCTGCCGCGATCGCGATCGCGGCAAACCTGTAGAGAACGATAATCGTCAGAAGAGGCCACTTTTAAGCTCAACTGCGATCCGGTTCAACCCTCATGTGCTGAAGTTGATGGTCGAGAATCCTTGCATCACATTGCTGAAGGATAAATTTCGTCGGCGACAAAAACGGGGCGATCGCTAAACTCAATTTCAATCTCTCGCTGGAGATCAAAATCCCAAGTCAGGTCGTATTCTTGTTCAATTTCGGCTAAAGTAAAGGGCCGTAAGACACCTGTTATCAAGACTTCCTCACCCTCTTGAGCCACGATATTACCTTCGGTATTGAGGACAAGTAGAGCTTCGCCACCGAAGAGGGTTTCATTTTCAAGCGTTAAGATATCTTCGGCGCGAATTTCTTCGACTTCACCTTCAATCGCAATGCGGCGGTTGTAATATTCTTCGGGGTTGCTAGTGACCTCGCCTGGATCAGGTGACAAGGCAATCGAACGGGCCAAAATGACCGGCTTTCCTTCATAGTCACCAAACAATTCCGGTTCTAAATCAACACTGATATCAGAACCCAGTTCAGCTAGAGAAAACCGCCGCACTTCGCCCGTCACTTGTACTTCAGTTCCTTCCTCCGCAATCAACTCGAAGTCATCAGAGGAAAGCGCATCAATGACTAAAAGTTCTTCACCACCAAAGAGCTGATCTTCATCAAGCGTAAACGAGTTCGTACCAATGACTTCCTCAATATCCTGGCGGATTGTAACTTCTTGGCCTTCATAGGCGGCAAAATCTTCCGCTAGCTCTTCGGAAGTTACATTCTCCTGCGCATCTTCGGCTGAATCAACTTCTGCAACAGGGGTACTGCAAGCTGGCAAACCGAAGGCGGCGACAGCAAGTAAAGCTAGGCTGAGGCGGGTAATGTTGTGAGAATCTTTTTTCATCACTGACATGAAATATCTCCTAAAAAAATCTTTGATAAGCAAAGTAAGCTATTCAAATCCAATTGATGCATTAACTACTTCGCTAAAAAGCCTGTCTTTGAACGCCTATGTGGAATCAAACTTGCGCTCTCAACAATGCTTTGAAATAACTAGAATACTGGGAGAGCACAGATTTTCGCCTCCCTCATTCAGTGGAAAACAATTCACAGAATATCTATCAAATAGAGTAGGAATGGATCGTGCTTAAATCAGGGTAGGGCTTTAGGAAACCGACGATAAACCGCCGCCACGATCATATAAATGGCATAGGCAATAAACCCAAAGGCGATCGCTAATAGCCAACCGTCGCCCCCTGGTTGCCGATCTAATTGAACGAGTACTTTTCCCAATCCTCCCGCTGGGTCATCTTCCACCAAGTACGCTGACCGCAGTAGGTGTAGCCCAATCAGGATAAAACCCGCTCCTCGCGCAGCAATGCCAATACGCCCAATGAACCGGGCTGCTCGTTTTATAACTTGAGGGAGTTCGGATCGAAAATCACTGATGTAGCTACCAGAGGCGGCACCGTACAGATACGTTAACCCCACACCGACGACTCCCAGTCCGATCATGAGAAAGAGCCATGGCCCGACATCCTGCTCAAACAGTACGGATGCAATATCTTCTAAGGTGTCATCGTGCTCTACGGTTAGCCCGATCGCCAACTTTCCCGCCGTGTAAGCAATGCCTAAGTAAGTGAACCCACTGGTAGCATAGCCACAACGCTGCATCATGCGCAGAAAACTCGTTTCTTTCGCGTTTTCTGGATCAAGGCAAGCTTGAACCAGTCGCCATAGGACATAACCAAGTAGTCCAGTCCCTATCAAACCTAAGAGTACATTCCCAATTGCGCGATCGGCCAAGGCAATTAATACCCCTTCGCTGCCAGCCGTAGAGTCAGATGAGGTGTTCGTCACAGCGTTGACCAGCGCAAAGAGCCCAATCAACCCATACAGGATTCCTTTGGCCCCATACCCGGCACGCATGAACCGACGGGCCCATCGAGTCTTTAGTGTCCAATTAAGATATCGCTGAATCTGACGTCCTACTTTCTGAGGAGAACTGCTCGAAACCATGAATGACTATTCTCCTCATGTCTTGGATTGACGCCATATTCGATGGCTTCATCTATAACAATGGCCTGGATTCAATGCTCTGGTGCAGGTTATCAACCTCCTGCAGCGTCATTTCAGGGTCGTGTGTCTGCGATCGCTGAATGTAGTTCAGCTTAAATTCTTCCAGCAGATCAGAAAGCAATACTTGTAACTCCTTTGAGTTTGCGCCATTTTGAAGTTCTTGGCCCAAGGCATGACGAAAACTACGGCTGAGCTGATCTAAGCGAACCTTGCCTTCTTCATCCGTGTAGGCATTGGCTAAAACATCACAGGTTGTTTGGGAGAGATAATCCGCCACACCATCCAAGGCTTCCGCAGGCAAAACATCCAAACCTGGTATCTGGAGCAGCCCATCATATATCTGACCACTCATCAACGCCTGGTGAAGACTGTGGCGTAGCAAAACTTCTAAGTCAGGCTTCACCGTTGGCATCACTCGCAGCACAATGAGTTGCACGATGCGATCCGTAATTTGATCCAGCTTCTTATCATCACCAATCTGCGTCTGATGGGATTTTGTTGTAAAAGCATTCAATATCGTACCTTCACGCACCGAGACCTGAGCTTGATTAATCAGCTGCACGATCAGGTACTTTGCTGCACGATCAGATAAATAGGCTGCGGGCTCACGGGTAATTTGGTCAACCAGTCGCCCCGTTTTAAATAATTGAGTGCGATGTAAACGCACCGCCGCTGGGAGTAATCGCAACCAGCGCCAAAAGGGCAAAACGAGAGGTAGCTCGTACCAGCGTCTGGCTAACGCATCGCCCCAGTTTGTTCCTGGTTGCTCGCGGCTGAGCACAAACGTGCGCACCAAGATTTCACTGCCAAAGAAGAGGACAAAAAGAATATCAATGCGCCAAAACCGATCGACGTATTGCCCTGTGGGCAGGGTTTCCCGAAAGTACGTTTGCTTGAGGAGCGGTTCGATTTGGCTGGACAAAAAGGCGTCGGCCTGTCGCCAACCTGACTCCTGAAGATAATCCATTTGCCAGAACTGAACCAAGGCTGTCTGGGCGGAGGCTGCCCCGGTAAATTGCCGCATCCGCTGCTTGAGCTGAGCAAAGGTCGTGACTTGATTGGCATCTAAAAAAGGATTTTCGCGAATCAGCGTAATGCTTTGTTGTTGTAGACTGGCGAGGGTTGATTGCACGTTAGAACTTGTCAGCCCTTCTTCTGCAACCTGCGATCGCAACGTCTCAATTTCGGCTAAATAGTTTTGCGTTACGAAATGCGGTTCGATTCCCTTAATGGGATCATAGATACGCACTAGGGACGGTAAGTATCGCAAATAAATTTGACGCAGGGGAATGTACGTCAGGTTGAACACAACCAAAAGCAAGTTCACCAAAATCATTAACGTTACCCCCTGCGCCCAGCGCTGCCGCCAGCGACGAAGGGGGGGAACAGAAAGGATTTCTGATTGACGGATGGAATGCTGCATCAATAGAAAAGCTGAAGTTGTGCCTTCAACATAAAGAGTCTGAAGACGTTACACATCACTCCAGCGAACGATGTTTAATTGCCCCAAAAATAGCCCCCTCAAGTCAACTCCTCAGGTAAACAACATAAACTCTACCCAGAGATTATGTCAGTTGATAGAGTTCTTCTCTAGATAATTCTTGTTACTTTTATGACAAGCAAATTGAAGCAATTAACAGCTAGATAAAGAGGTTACTCATTATGCAGACTCAAGTACCCGAACAAAAAGTTGGCTTTACTTTTTTCGCTGAGCGATGGAATGGTCGCCTAGCCATGCTTGGTTTTACCATTGGTTTGTTGACCGAGCTGCTGACGGGGCAGGGCATTTTAGAACAGCTTGGCCTGATGTAATTTAAGCAGTATTGCCGACTTTCAAGATAGAGGCAGCCGCAACGTTTACCCCGTAGAGGACAGATTTTGTGGAATAGCCCTTTCCCTGAATCGGTAGCAAGCCTTTTAAGCATACTTGGCTCAGCCAAGTATGCTTAAAAGGCTTGCTCCAGAACGATCTTTTGCCTTTCGCCAAGTATTTCGCAAGTATCAGGGCGGCGTCATCAATTAAACTCAAAAGTCTTGCGGTATAGGCATTAAAGTCTTGCGGTATAGGCATTGCCGCGATCGCTTTGGAAAACTAGCTAGGGGCTGAACCGCTTTCAGCATGAGGATTCAGGCTCTAAATGATGACAGCCTCTAATACTCACATTTTTATTGTTCAGGTCTTTATTTTCAGGCGATCGCTCAGGTTCGCTGTGCTGAGGAGCGCACAATATTGACGGATAGCTTCTTTAAGTTTCTGACCCGTTATACCGACTCGGCTAGAGTCCGGCATAGTATCTAGTGAAGTTGTCAAAGATACGTCATGGTGGGAAAGCAGATTAGGTCTTTTCTCCAGGCTTTGCCGATCGGGTTGGCTAAAACCCCAGCAGCAGCGCCTAGTGAGGATTTAGCGAATGTTCCATCTGGCATTCTCGATGACTTAAGCAAGCAGGTCAAGAAATTACCCGTCCCTCAGCCTTACCAAGTTGCTATCCGCGAAGCTTTTACCGAAGCGTTGAGGGCATGGCAGGCTGATCCGGAGTTAGAAGCCAATAGTCTGGTTGTGCTGAGTCAACCGGATGAAGCGATCGCGCCTATTCTCAAAGCAAGTTTTCAAAAAGACATTCCCAACTGCAATTTGCAGTATTTCTTGAGCGGATATCAGCGTCCACCTGACCCCCTCACAATCCTTGAACATTTACAGCGAGAGCTTAAACCAGACGCGATCGACGATAGCGAAACACTGTCAGCTTCGGTAACTGAGGCCGACATCCAGGAAGATATGCCAACAGTGATAGTGATTCCTAGTCTTGAGCAGTGTTTTCTGCGCTGTATTCAGGGATGGGAAGGCATCGAATATTTGCAGACATTTGCTGCACAAGATCGGTCGATCTTTTGGGTATTTGGTTGCAATCATTGGGCTTGGGCCTTTTTAGAAAAGGTTTGCCAGATTGATGCCTATTTAGAAAAAGCAATATCCTTGCCCAAATTATCTGGCGAAGATCTCAAGACTTGGCTCGCCGTGCTCGTTGACACCCCCCTGGACATATCGGTTGCCGATTGCCCTGAGGTGCGGGTAGATGAGGGCAAATCAGAGTACTGGAATGTTTTAACCGATCAGGCAGAAGGCTCAAAAATGACCGCTATTCGCCTATGGCTGCAATCGCTACGCATCCGATCTGACGATTTAGCTGAAGAGGGAGCCGTTATGACTGACGTTGACAAAGTCATACTGCAGCAAACAAAACCCGCTTCGTTAGAACTGATGTCTCTTGGGGTGACGGATCGCTACCTGCTGCACTCTTTACTTATTCACGGTGAAATGACGCGATCGCACCTGGCCCTTAGCCTGGGCGAAGCTGAACGAACGATTCGGTCGCGGGTGCAAGTTCTACAGCGAGAAGGGATCATTATCCGGCAGGGTCGCCGTCTGAGCATTCATCCCGCTTACTACCCCAAGCTCCGCAGTGAGATGCAGAATAACAACTTCTTAGTCGGCAAACGATGAATATGGCTGGTCATTCTCTCAACGCAACACTCTTATTAGCTCAATCATCACTGCCGGGTGACGAAACCTTGAAGGGGCTCTTTCAAGAAGTGACGGCAGGCAAAGTTTTCCGACTGATCCTAGCGATTTTAATTACCTATGTTTCGTTCGTGATCATTCGGTCGATCACGACAGCTATTTCAGAACGGGTTCCGCGTCGTTTTCGATTGCTGATTAAACAATCGATTCCAATTCTGAAAGGGTTGGTGCTGGTTGCAACCCTTTCCTATGGGCTCAATTCGCTGCTGAATTTAACGGGCTCCAATCTCATTGCCCTAACTGGCACAATTGCGGTCGCGCTAGGATTTGCCTTTAAAGACTATGTGAGCTCCATTATTGCCGGTATCGTCACGCTATTTGAAGGCCCTTTTCGGATGGGCGATCGCATTCAAATCGGTGACTATTACGGTGAAGTTGTGGACTATGGTCTGCGCGGTCTACGGCTACAAACCCCTGACGATAGCGTTGTGACAATTCCCCACAACACGGCCTGGACCGATGCCATTTCCAATGCCAATAGTGGGCAACTGGAAGCTCAAGTGGTCACTGATTTTTACTTTGCTCACAACGCTGACATTGATCTGGCCATCGACCTCTTGTATCAGGCTGCTTACAGTAGTCGCTATACTCAACTCAAGTTGCCGGTCGTTGTGTTGGTTTTAGAGAAACCCTGGGCGACCCATCTCAAGCTCAAGGCCTATCCGATGGATGCCCGTGACGAGTTCGTGTATAAAACCGACCTCACCCGGCGCATCAAAAATGCTTGTACTCGCCATAACTTGCAGTATCCTCAAGTTTCTGCCCTACAAGAGTCAGACGCTAATTCTCTGGCAATGAATACGCCAGATAAGGCTGGAAAATCTGTCCTTGGCTAGGTGAATCATGCAACGAAAAGCGGTGTAATGGAGCATATTTGCTAGTTTTTTAACTTATATGATGCAGTCAAGCCGCAGCTCGGCGATCGCTCCGCACACGTCTTCGCGCCGCCGAAACCTTAACCGGATTCGTCGCCTTAGCCGTTTGATGGATACCGCCTTTGGCATTCCGGGAACGAAATTTAAAGTTGGTCTCGATCCTATCATTGGCCTAATTCCAGGGGCCGGTGACGCCATTGCAACTGCTGTTTCGGCTTACATTTTGATTCTGGCGACTCGTTTTCGTCTACCGGGGAACGTGTTGAGACAAATGATTTTCAACGTTCTCTTAGAAACAGCCGTCGGAACCATTCCTGTTTTAGGCGACATTTTTGACGCTGCTTACAAATCAAATATTCGTAATTTGGCCCTGTTGGAGACCCACCTACAGGCTGAGGCGCTCAATGAGAACGGTATGGACTCACCGCGCCTTGAAAATGAACCCCTCCATCCGATGGACGCAGGACTGCATCAACCCTAGCTGCTGCTTGTTTTCATCAGGAATTTGGTCGGCAAGATCCTCATCTAGCTAGTTCGCCAGGTTAGCAATCGCTCTCAGGGGTGCCTTGAGGTCGTGGGAAGTAATGTAGGCAAAGGCATCAAGCTCAAGGTTGCTACGCGCCAGATCCGTGTTCAGCTAGGCTAGTTCATCCGCCTTCTGGAGTACAAGCCCCACAACCGTCATGCGCAGTTCCAATACCGCATCGACTTCATACTGCCTCCAGGGCAGCGATCGCTGATGCACCAATTCTTGCTACGACTCAAAGGATTAACGGGGTGATATCCGCGGTTCGCCAGCCTGATCAAGTTCAACCGGCTTATTGGGGCGAGCAGCCCAATTCACCGTTTGCACCACCTCAGGCCGGAACCAGAGAACATAAATCTGTGCGCAACAGCTTGACCGCCTCAAATGCAGCGGTCAAGCACTGCTCCATGGCCTCAACTGGGGCTGCTGTCAAAATTTCTGTGACGGGTTGGTTCAGCAATTCCTCCAGCGATCGCCCGAAATACTCATCAGTGTTCTGACTCACTTGCAGAATCTGCCAGTCGTGCTGCCGCAGCACGAGCAAGACGCTATGGGGCTGAAGCGCGGCTGGAATGTGAATGGGCTCGCGATCGCAGTTCGTCACGTCCACAGCTAAGAGGGAGATTTGAGGATCGGTGATGTTATTGCGGTTCTGACTTGAGCAACAAAATCTGAGGTTGCCATCTTGATTTCCAGCGAATGACTACGGCTTTGGGACTGACAGGGCTTCAATGCCCAAAACCACCGTAAAGTATATTCCTTCTGGCAACAGCGGTTGCTTGGAGCTGGCAAACATCTCTACCCGAGGGAGGACAAGCCAGACAGCGTTCTTTCCCTATGCTTAAAGGGTCGCCTTAATCCAGTTTGAAGCCTCAGAATTGGCTTTCGACAAAACTGGCGATCGCAATGTCGTCAACGGTATAAAGGTAGCGCTTGAATGATGTCTGATGCTTCAAATATGGGCGAACAGGCCATCAGCAAACTTGCTGAAATGGGCCTTAAAACGCAGCTTGATGAATGCGATAATCTAACGGTAAAGGTTCAGGTATCGCCAGAGACCCTAGCTGAGGGTGAAATTGAGTCAGTCACCATTGACGGTCAAGGGCTGGCAATGCAGGGCGACGAGTTACGCACCGCAAAACTGCATGTTGAAACCGGCGCGATCGCCATTACCCCTTGGAAGGCTGCTTTCGGCAATATTGAACTGAAGCAAACCGTCGAGGCGCAAGCAGATATTACATTAACCGAGCAAGATATCAATCAGGCTCTTAACTCAGAATATCTGCTCAGCAAGTTTGAAGTCCTTCAGGTTCATATTGATGGGCAAACGTTTCAAATTGTTCCCCTGCGCATTGAGTTTCGTCTGCCCGGTGAAGGTAGAGCCGCAATACAGGCCAACGTTGAAACTCTTGGTGAGAGCCGCCAATACACCGTTGCGTTTACGGCAATCCCGGTGGCTAGTTCTGATGGCCATCGGATTGTGCTGAAGGAAATCGCCTACGAAAATAATGTCGATACCTTGGATGAAGTGACTACCGCATTGATTGAAAGCACGGCTGAGTTGCTGGATATGCGCAACTTTGAGCTAGAAGGCATGAATCTGCGCATACGCGAGCTAACAATCCTCACAGGCAGGCTGGAAATCAAAGCCGACGCTAGTGTTGAAGAGTTTCCAGGCGGGTAAAGATCTTATTTCTAGCTTTAGTTAGCCAGTCATAACTTCCTTCACCGCTTTGACTGGCCCTGCGACACTCGGGCGCGCACTGGTCGCAGAGCGGGTGGACAAACGACTGGTTGGCGTGTGTACCACAATCATCGAAGTTTGAGGACAGTGGTGGGCGATCGCTTCGGGTTCCCGACGCATCATCAACTTGCCTCGATAAAAGCCTCGTTTAGCGGGTAAAACCAAAAGGTCAGTTTCAGTTAGCGCTTCCGCTAGCCGACGGACGGGGGCACCGTTGACCCGCTTAAGCATCGCCTCTTCAGGTAGTTCATCGACCCAATCCGCGATCGCCCGTTTGCCTGAACCATCATCAAGCAAAACAATGGCTAGTGGAGCCTTCAGCTCTTCAGCAAGCTGCTGCGCCAGTGTCAAAGACAACTGCTCGGTAGCTGCTAACTTGCGCTTTACTTCAAGCGCCAAAACAATCCGCTCTACCACTTGAACCGGCTGGAGGAATCGCGCCACCAAAACCGGCATCGTAGCTAAGCGTAGAATACTGTCGATCACATTCCCAAACAGGCTTTTGCGGTAGTAGCTATGATCATTCCAGCCGCAAATGATTAAACTGGCCTGATGCTCAATGGCAGCCCGCAAGACGCCTTTCTCGATGCTGTAGTCCACCCTAGCAATAGTCTCCACATCGGCTGCGGCACTGTGCGAAAGATCTTCGGCACTGGCTAGCAAACGTCGCTGCCGTTGTTGCTGTTGCTGCGAGACTTTGCCCTGGCGATCCGTCAATACATGCAACGGCAACAGCGTGCCTTCTACGCGCTTGGCAAGCAGCACCGCTAAATTTAGCAAATTGCTCTCAGTGTCTGGGTTAGATACGGGTATTAGAATGCGCTTACCCCAATCAGCTTCCTCGGTATCAGCGGCTGATGCGGCTATCGGATTGATACGACTGCCCCAGCGTTCAGTCAGCCAGGGGGATACAATACAGCTCACCAAAATCATGGCGACCACCCCATTCACCGTCGCCTCATCCACAATCCCCAGATTGAACGCAACCGTTGCGGCCGCCAGGGTGGAAGCAGCTTGGGCAACCGTGAGGCCAAAAACGGTCATGGAGCTGTCAAAAGACCAGTTGAACATTTTGCCGGTGCCCCAAGCCGCCAGAAACTTACTGATCAGTTCCACCACGATGATGATGCCAGCTATCAGCATCGATTTAGGCTCTTTGAAGAGAATCAAAGGGTCTACTAACATGCCCACTGAAATCAGGAAAAAGGGAACAAACAGCGTGTTCCCAATGAATTGAATCCGATTCATCAAGGGACTCAGGGCGGGAATCTGTTGGGTAATGGCTATCCCCACCAGAAAAGCCCCGACGATGGGCTCAATTTCAATCAATCCTGCAATGTAAGACACCACGAACAAGGCCAACAATACGAAGCCAAATTCCGCCCCTTCATCATGGCCAAACTTCAGGAAAAACCAGCGTCCCAAACGCGGAATACCCCAGAGGGTTGTAAAGGTAAAAATAATGAGTGATGGAATGAGGAATAGCCAGAAATCGAGTGTCAGGTCGCCAGATTGAGCTTTAACAACGACGGCTAATACCAGTAATGCCAAAACATTGGTAATCAGCGTTCCACCCAGCGTTGCTGTCACTGGTGGAGCCTTCATGATGCCCAGCTTATTGAGCACTGGCAGCGCTACCAGGGTATGAGAGGAAATACAGGAGGCAATCAGAACGGCGGCTAGCGGCCCGTACCCCACCAGTATTAAGGCTCCTGTCCCCATTAGCATCGGCAAAAGAAAGGTAATCACCCCAAAGCTGAGGGCCGATCCAGCGTTCTTCTTGAGATCCTCCAGGCTCGTTTCAAGGCCACCTAGGAACATCAAGAACAGCAGTCCGACGGTGCCCAACAACACAATGGTTTCGTCGCGTTCTAAAACACCTAAACCGTGGGGCCCCACAACAACCCCCGCCAGAATCAACCCCACAATGCCTGGCAAATTCAGGCGCTCAAATATGAGGGGAGCGATCAGCATGATGCCGACAATCACCAAAAACACGGTCACCGGATCCTGAATTGGCCCTTGGGTCAAAGGGCTAAGGATTGTCTCCCAGGAAGACGATAATGAATCAAACAAGCTACCGAGAGATGTCAATAACACAGCCGGGTACGTTACTAAGGCCATCAAAGTTCACTCCCGTGAAAGAAGGCGATCGCCACCAATAGCACATACATTTTCAAACAGTCTGCCCCCTTGAACATCCAACCTTAGAGGGAATTTAGTAGTGCGCCAGACCTGCGGGTGCTCTTTTTAGAGTTTGCGTCCTGAAAGGGTGCTAGGGCGCGTCATTAATTAAACTCGAAAGCCTTGCGGTATCAGCATTGCCGCGCCCGCCTTGTAAAACTAGCTAGGGGCTGAAACGCTTTCAGCATAAGGATTCAGGCTCTAAATGATGACAGCCCCTAGCAACCCTAGCCACAGGTCTAGAACATCATCTGAAATCTGATTGCTTTCCACAAGTCTAGAACACTACCCAAAATTCTTTGGGCGCTTCTGAAAATCCTGAATTCAACCGCTACGATGGAATTTGTGTAACGAATGGGTTAGGGATCATCGTGGCGGTTAAACCAGATTGGCTTCGGGTAAAGGCACCTCAGTGGGAACGAGTTGGCAACGTGAAATCCCTGCTGCGTGATCTCAACCTCAACACGGTCTGCGAAGAAGCTTCCTGCCCCAACATTGGTGAGTGTTTCAACGCCGGAACGGCCACCTTTTTGATCATGGGGCCAGCCTGCACCCGTGCCTGCCCTTACTGCGATATTGATTTTGAGAAAAAACCTCAAGCCTTAGATCCCACCGAGCCGTTACGCTTAGCTGAAGCAGTCAAGCGGATGAACCTTAATCATGTGGTGATTACAGCCGTGAACCGCGATGACTTGCCCGATGGAGGCGCATCGCAGTTCCAGCGCTGCATTGAGGAAACGCGGCAACTGTCACCGCAGACCACCATTGAAGTTCTAATTCCTGACCTATGTGGCAATTGGGACGCACTGGCTGATATTTTGCAAGCTCGTCCTGAAGTCCTTAACCACAATACCGAAACAATTCCGCGTCTTTATCGCCGCGTCCGTCCCCAAGCCAACTATCAGCAGTCTTTAGAGCTGCTGCGCCGTACCCGTGAGCTAGCTCCGTGGACATACACTAAATCTGGCGTCATGGTAGGGCTAGGGGAAACTGACGCCGAAGTTCGTGAGGTCATGGCTGATCTGCGGGCTGTCGATTGTGACATCCTGACCATCGGGCAGTATCTACAGCCGGGGCCGAAACACTTGCCGGTGCAGGCGTTTGTTACACCCGAACAGTTTGATGCTTGGCGAGTTGCTGGGGAAGCCATGGGTTTCCTCCAAGTGGTATCTTCCCCCCTTACTCGGAGTTCCTACCACGCCGAGCAGGTGCAATCCTTGATGAAGCGGTATCCTCGAACGGTTTCTGTTTAGCGCGACGACAGTCTCGCTGCTCTAGAGGATAGACATTATCAAAGTTATTGTAGTTAATGGCCCGTTTGCCACTGGTCGTCCAACCCAGTACGTCTTCAAAGTGGTAATCCCATAGAACCTCGTCAGCAACAAAGG
Source organism: Cyanobacteria bacterium J06638_28 (assembly GCA_039819045.1). GTDB lineage: Bacteria > Cyanobacteriota > Cyanobacteriia > Phormidesmidales > Phormidesmidaceae > SIO1E4. The sequence continues at coordinate 205,932 of JBCBSR010000001.1, read as the reverse complement.
AATGGCGAGCGTGGATCGTTTGGGACAGATTTTCATCAAGTCCGGTAATGATGACGATGATTTCGGCGTGGGACTCGCGGAGGGATTCGGGCGATTCGTTGTGCAGAGGGCTGTCCTCATTGATGGGGTGCATAGCCGTCCAGGTAAGGGCAAATAGCGGTGTGTGGGAACGAATCAGGTCTAAATCGTAGAAGCGGCGAAAGCGATCGCCCTCGGCAGTTATTTCATCCCGCACCAGCGCCACCCACAACTGGGCTTCTAAAATACGGTTGCGGCGCTTATTAGCGGTACGAAACATGAGGCAGGGAATCCCATTGAAGGGAGAAATGAGCGCGTTGTGGCTAAACAAAATCCGTGCCGTTGGAACGGAAAAACGGGCAAAAATCATACCGGTTGCCATCGCGATGAACAACAGTCCCAAAAACGCCTCAATGACGACCAGCCAGTTCGCATAAAGGGTTTGTGGATACATGGCCCCATACCCAATCGAGGCCATTGTCTGCACGCTGAAGAAAAAGGCATCTAGGAAAGAACCCGGTTCCGCATTCGCGATCGCATCGGCTCCCCCTGCCAGGTAAGCCAGCGCAAACCCGCCATTCAGCAGAAGGTAGGCCAACAGCAACAGCCCTATGAACCCTGTCCAGGAAATCGTCAACAGCAGGTGGTAAACATCCCGCAGGGGCGAATGAGGATCACCTAGACGCACAATGTCAGGCATTTCTCCATCGCGCTTAACTATTCGTTGGGGGGAACGCTTGAAATCCTCTGAAAACATTCTCCGCTCCTTATCGCAGCACGTTTACTGACTCGGTGATCTTCCCTTCACTCAACCTTTCCTTAGAACAAGTCCGGCGCTGCTATGGACAGCGTCGGACCCAGCCGGTATTGAATTCTGTTTACCTGACCCTAAGCGTAAAGATGTGAAGCTACCTCAATTTAAGTGTACAAAGTGACTTTGAGAAAAGTTAAGACCTGTGTGCCACTGCGAAGATTTAGCTCAAAGGAACTTATTCAGTAATGTTCGATAGGTACCGACAACTGAAGGGGGGCAAGTAGGGGCGTAGGGGAGATAGAAAATGAGATTAATAGATTAATTATTCTCTGATCACGGCACAGAGCCTGTCCCCCCTCCCTTGCTCCTTTTTTAGGTTTAGCGCAGGAAAGCTACGGTCTGAGAGGATGCTCAAGCTACTTACCCACGCTGGGCATACTAAGCGCGCAACAGTGGACAGATAGTTGTCGCTGGGCATCATCCAGGCATGATAACGACGGATTAACCAGACTCGCATGAAAGTAATTTACATTGCCGGCTGGGGCAGAAGTGGCAGTACCTTGCTGGCCCGCATCCTTGGACAGGTTCAAGGGATTGCCCACTTAGGCGAATTGCGAACCCTTTGGACGGACGGCTATAAGGCCAAAAGTCGCTGTGGCTGCGGTTTACCCACCCGCGAGTGTGAAGTCTGGAATGCCATTATGCAGCAGGCATTTGGTGGCCTGGAACAGGTGGACTTGAAGGCGATGGTACAGTTGCGTCGTCAAAGTGAGCCAAGGAGTCAGGAACTATTTAAGCTGCGCTTTTTACCCGCTCAACGGCAAACGTTTCTCCAGCGATCGCAACCCTATCGTGAGGTACTGGCCAAGCTATACCAGGCAATTGGCCAGGTTTGCGGGGTAGATACGGTTGTGGATGACTCACTACATCCAGGCTATGGCTATACCCTGGCGGCTGTACCAGGTCTAGAAGTATATCTGGTACATCTGATTCGAGATGTCCGAGGCTGCACCTATTCCTGGACAAAGCGCCAGAAGAGCGGCTTGGGTTCCTATGAGTTAAAAGACAGTTCCCTCGGGTGGAATTTGCGCAATCTAGCAATCGAAACACTGCCTGCCAATGCCAACATTCACTATCACCGCTTGCGGTACGAAGACTTCGTTAGCCAACCCCAGCAATCGGTCGAGGAAATCCTGAAATTTGCGCAGTTAGAACCGCACTCGCTTCCATTTGCAACCCCGTCCGAGGTGAATCTCGGCATTACCCACAGTATTTTTGGCAACGATAACCGAGCTTCGACTGGGACGGTGACCCTACGTTTAGATGAAGTGTGGAAACAGAAAATGGCGCGATCAGATCAGCTCAAAGTCAGTTTGATGACGTGGCCCTTACTGATGAAGTACGGCTATTAGGAGTCACCCTGCTCTAGTTGCGATTTGAGGGATTACAACGTTTTCAATGGGTGACTGTTGTGAGCTAATCAGCGGTAGCGTGCGGCGGCGATCGCCGGTGCGAACCTTGCCAGAAGTTAAGCCTACCGATGAACCAATAGCCTGGAACGCACTGTAGTGCTCAGATAAATTTGAAACACTTGAAAAGTTAATATCTACCCAAATTCGAAAGTACTCTGAGTTAGGCGACAGGATAGTCAGACATTGCTGGCTCAGCTTGGAGGCAAATCTATAAGCCTCATTTCTCCGAATAACTGGATAAACCCTGAAAAGCTTCAGCACAGTTCCTTGATGAATAGCTGCCTGATGAATACCGTGGGAATCATAAAACCTAAATATATCCAGCTGCGAAGCTGGAATGATACCTGGAAGACTCATTTATTTTTTCTGATACGTTGAGATGCAGGTGTGCTCAAAAAGCTGCTAAATGTAGCTTAGAATCAGTAGCGATCAATGTTGGAAGTTAAGCTCTCAAACTCTATTTGCACACGCTTCGAGAAAAACTGGCGATCTCAGGTTTTTATAAGCTACATGGCTTGTCTAATTTTTTCAAGGTAATTAAGTTACTTTTTCTGGTTTTCTTCATAAATAAGAGACGTCGCTTCTGCATAACATCGTTAAAGCAGAGCTATGAAAACCGATGATAGAATTTTGTAACCATAAGCACTTAAAATAACTCGATAAATAGAAATTCGTTGAGCGTTTCGACTTCAACAAAAATAGGCAAGTAATTCAGGCAAAGCTAAGCGCAAGAGCCTATAAACGAGCAATCGCAACTGATCATCAATAGTCGCAGAACAATAAGCCGTATAATCTTTTGGCTAGCTTGAGATTAACGTTCGATTCTATTAAGTAGCTAGGCCGATTCAACTGTAGGATGGGTTAGCGGGAGCGTAACCCATGCGGGCGTTGGGTTTCGTTCCTCAACCGCAACCTACGATTTCTTACATTTAATTGCAACTTCCTATTTAGACAATCGCCAATTCAATGCTGACGAAAACAGCTTGAGAGATCAAAACTCCAGCTTTGCAAGCTTGATACGCAGTCTCATTTTCAGAGAATCGATATTACAAATAAATTTCTTGAAAACGACTCGTATTTTGTTACTCAAATCCCTTCCACATTGAGAACTGTAGTTTTATGTAACTTCTGGGGAGCCTCACCGCAGGCGGTGAGGTTTTCCGAAACAGAAAACTTTAGTTCTGAACCTGGATGAGGTTTAGCTCCAATCTTCACGGTTGCGATTTAAAGACTGATAGATATTGCCTTGTTGATGAATAACTTTGGTTTTCTCATAGAGTTCCGGTTCAGTTAAGTTCCAACTCTTGAGCACCTTGTCCAGATCCTTCTGAATATCGCGGGCTCCTGGAAAACCTTTATAGCGAATAATAAGGCGACCGAGTTCAGCCAAATTGTAGTCGTCAGGCTTGCCTGAAAGAAGCTGATTCACGATCGCGCGATCGCTTCGGTACTGGGGGTGAACTTGATCTTTTTGTTCAGACATTTGACAGTAGCGGAATTGAAGAGTTGGGGAGTGATGGAGTTGGGGATGTAGGGAGTATGAGGGTGGATGAGTGAATGGGTGCTTTTGAGCGGTTTACACATTTTTGGAGAGGCAAAGTCTATGGGCAACAACCAGCAGCACCTGTCACCTTATCTTCCCCAATCCTGTAAAAACCCACTCCTGAATCTAAAATCCATCCACCCTATCGCCCATCTACCCTACTACCCCATCACTCATTCACGTCTTTACACCTTTGCAGGAGCTTTCGTCCACTCGGTGTGGAAGGTGCCTTCCTTGTCTACCCGCTGATAGGTATGAGCGCCGAAGTAGTCGCGCTGAGCCTGAGTCAAGTTTTGAGGCAGGCGATCGCGACGGTAGCTGTCGAAGTAGTCGAGTGAGGCACTAAAGGCAGGCACTGGAATACCGAGGTCGGCGGACATCGCCACGACTTCACGCCAAGCGGATTGGCGATCGAGGATGGTTTGCTTGAATTCAGGAGCAAGTAGGAGATTAGCCAGCTCTGGATTCTCGTCGTAGGCGTGCTTAATCTTGTTCAGGAAGCCAGCGCGAATAATGCAACCACCTTTCCAAATCCGAGCTGTTTCACCCAGATCAATGCCATAGTCGTAGGTTTGCGAAGCCTTGCCAATCAAAGCCATGCCCTGAGCATAGGAACAGATTTTGGAGCAGTAAAGGGCATCGCGAATCTTGCTGACGTAAGCCTTGATATCGCCATCAAACCGCTTGATTGGCCCCGTGATTTCCTTCGATGCGGCAACTCGTTCAGCCTTAATAGAAGACATGATGCGAGCATTGACAGCAGCTCCAATGGTCGGGATCGCCACGCCCATTTCTAACGCGCTGATCACAGTCCAGCGGCCAGTTCCTTTCTGCCCAGCCGCATCCACAATCATCTCGACCAAAGGACGACTGGTATCGGGATCGATATTGGTAAAGATATCGGTGGAGATCTCAATGAGGAAGGAATTCAACTCATCGGTCAAGTTCCATTCAGCAAATACCTCGTGCAGTTGCTCGTGGTTCAAGCCGAGGACATTCTTCATGAGGTCGTAGGCTTCAGCAATCAACTGCATGTCGCCATACTCAATGCCGTTGTGCACCATCTTGACGTAGTGACCTGCACCACCAGGGCCAATGTAGGTTACGCAAGGGCCATCATCCACTTGAGCCGCAATTTTGGTGACGATATGCTCAATTTCGGCGTAGGCAGCGCGAGTTCCCCCCGGCATGAGGCTAGGGCCGTTGAGCGCGCCTTCTTCACCGCCACTAACTCCCATGCCGATAAATCCTAAACCAGTAGGCTCAAGTTCCTTCACGCGGCGCTCGGTATCTTCGTATAGGGAGTTGCCGCCATCGATAATCATGTCACCCTCTTGCAGGAGGGGCTTTAGCTGACCAATGACAGCGTCAACAGGGCCACCCGCCTTCACCATGACCAAAATGCGGCGAGGACGCTCAAGCGAAGCAACGAACTCTTCTAAGCTGTAGGTCGCTTTGACGTTTTTATCGCCAGCGCGCTGCTCCATGAAGCGATCGGTTTTATCGCGTGAGCGATTGTAAACAGCCACGGGAAAGCCGTTACGCTCGACGTTCAGAGCCAGGTTTTCGCCCATGACCGCGAGGCCAATTACACCAAAACTTTGTGCCATAGGAAATCTCTACTTGCTGCCTTAAGCTAACGATGTGGATGCGGAAAGCGAACTTGCCCTCAAACAATGCTGCTGGGGTCGCTTGCTCATATACATCCAGGGACAATGTATGAATACAGATTTCGTTAAGGCTAGACAACTTTGATAGAAGCAGGATTTATTCAAAAGATTTTCTTTGGAATATCGAGAGAAATCTCTATGAATCAAGCGGGTGTGTCATCGACAGATGACCATTGTGAAAAAAATTGCGATATTGATTGAAACCCTGAAGAATCGGGAAACCAATGCAGCTAGAGACATCACGATTACAGGTGCGGGATTGGGTGCCAGAACAGGATGCCGAAGCCGCGATCGCCATCTACGGGGATACCCGCGTCACCCAATGGATTGGCGACAAGTCCCTGGATGCAACGGTGGAGGCTGTTCAGGCCCGATTGCAGCGTTATCGCGATCGCACTGCCGACTTTCCTAGCTTGGGATGCTGGGCGGTTGTGACTCAAGCTCCCCAGACCCTCATCGGCACCATGTTGCTGATGCCTCTGCCCGACCGGGCAAATACTCCCAGCGGCAAGATTGAGATTGGCTGGCACTTTTGTCCGGCAAGTTGGGGCCAGGGATACGCCACCGAAGCCGCTCAAGCTGTCATGGACTACGGGTTCAAACAGTTAGCTCTACCTGCCATTTATGCCGTAACGCTGTTAGAAAACGATCGTTCCGTCCGCGTCACTCAGCGTCTTGGCATGACTGATTTGGGCATCAGTGAAGACTATTACGGTGGCTTTCCGTTGAGACTATTTCGACGAATGGCGTGACCGAAGGATAGTGAGGGGGTTGCGGAGTGAGGGAGCAAGGGAGTAGGAGCGTAAATTCCGACTTCCGACTTCCGACTTCCGACTTCCAAATTCCGAACTCCGACTTCCGAACTCCGACTTCCAAATTCCATCCAGCGTCATAATGACAAAGAGGATCCCCAGCTTTTTTTCGACAGTATGAAGCGGTTCACGCAGCTTTTTCAGGCAATTGATGCCACAACGTCTACGAATGCAAAGGTGGAGGCGTTGCGCCAATACTTTGCTGATGAGGCTGCTGCTAATGCCGTCTGGGCGCTGTACCTCTTATTAAATAAGACGCGGCGGCGTCTGGTGACCTCCAGGGTGCTGCGGGATGTGTATCTCAGCATTGCGCCGATTCCAGAGTGGTTGTTTAAAGATTGCTATGCCCATGTCGGGGACTCGGCTGAGGTCATTGCGCTACTGCTGCGTGACACGCCGCTCCAGGGACAGTCGGCAGCAGATGTTCCCTTGCATGAGTGGATGGAGCAAATCATTCCCCTGGTGAAAGCGGCAGACACGGAAGCCGAACGTCATGCTTTAATCATGTCTTGGTGGCGATCGCTGGACGATACCGAGGTTTTCGTCTTAAACAAGGTACTGACGGGGGCTTTCCGAGTAGGGGCCTCGGAAAAGCTGGTGCTCAAGGGACTCGCGGCAGCCTCGGGGATCCCGGAAGCAATCCTCGCTCACCGTCTCATGGGGGACTTTGAGCCGACGGTTGAGTTCTACAATAGGCTCCTGAGTGAAGAAGATATTGCGGCGGCACCGAGTCAGCCTTATCCGTTTTTTCTGGCGTCTCCAATTGATGAGGAAAAGTTTCAGTCAGAAGATCCGACACTGTGGCTAGCAGAGTGGAAATGGGACGGCATCCGGGCCCAGGTGATTAAACGCGCTGACGAGGTCTTTATTTGGTCACGGGGAGAGGATCTGATAACGGAGCAATTCCCTGAAGTCGTTGAGGCGTTTATGGCCTTTCCCAACGGGCATGTGTTTGACGGGGAAATTCTTTGCTGGCAAGGCGATCGCCCTCTCAGCTTCAATCATTTACAAAAGCGGCTGGGCCGCAAGCGGGTCACCAAGAAAGTCATGGCAGAAAATCCCGTGCGGTTCATTGCCTATGATTTGCTAGAACATGCCACCCACGATATTCGTGCGAAGCCGCTGCGCGATCGCAAAGCCTGGCTCCAGGAACTGATGACGGCCCATGACGATACGCGTTTGGGACAGTCAGAATCGTTAGCCTTCGACGCCACTGCCGATTTAGCGACTATGCGCGAACAGGCTCGTGAGCATGGAGCTGAAGGATTGGTCATCAAAGCTTGGGATAGCCCTTACCTGGTCGGACGTAAGCGCGGCTACTGGTGGAAATACAAGGTTGATCCCATGACGTTGGATGCCGTGTTGATTTACGCTCAGGCTGGCAGTGGCAAGCGAGCCAATTTATTTACCGACTACACTTTTGCCCTCTGGCAAGATGAAGAACTGGTGCCCTTTGCTAAAGCCTATTCTGGATTGGATAACAAAGAAATCGAGACGCTGGATAAATGGATCCGCCGTCACACCATTGAACGGTTTGGCCCTGTACGGTCAGTCGAGCCGATTCACGTCTTTGAGATTGGCTTTGAGGGGATCGCTGAGTCGAAACGGCATAAGTCCGGCATTTCTGTGCGTTTTCCGCGTATCCTACGCTGGCGAACGGATAAGCCGGTGAAAGAAGCTGATACGCTGGATGCAGCCCATAAGCTGCTAAACGCCTACGTCAGCAACTAAGAGACCGCGCACAATTATGAGCCTTCAGCCTCAATTATTTCTGGGCAAGATGACAGCGCCTCGATTCATCCTGCCGCTGTTTTCAATATTGGGATTGATTGGCATTTTGAATCATGCGATGTGGCGCGATGAGATGAATACCTGGCTGATTGTCAGGGATAGTGCATCTTTAGGTGAAATGTTGGGCTACGTCAACTATCAAGGACACCCAGCCCTTTGGGCGTTGTTGGTTGCCCTCGTCAGCAATATTGCCAATAGTCCAGTTGTCATGCAGCTGCTCCATTGGTTTTTAGGAACCACTGCGGTTGCTATTTTCTGGTATTTCAGCAAGTTCACTCCCCTGCAAAAGACGCTGTTTACGTTCGGCTATCTTCCCTTTTTTGAATATTTTTTGATCTGTCGTCCCTACGTTTTAGGGATGCTCTTTGTCTTTCTCTTTTGTGCCTTATATCCAACCCGTAAGCAAACCTATATTTGGCTTGCCTTAGTCTTAGGCTTGATGGCCAATAGTCATGCGTTTGCTACCATCATCTCATTGGCTGCAGTAATGACATTGGCTCTAGAATTCTTTTGGGATCAGGGACAGCGATCGCACTATTTAAACCACAAGAAAGTTTACGACTTAGTCATCAGCCTCGTTATTCTGATTGTCCTCTATGCCTTTGCCTTTAGCATTCTTAACCCACCGGCAGACAGCCTTAATGTGGGTGGCCGTGATGGTTGGCGACTGAACTTTGATGTGCTGCACCTGTTTCGCGTCCTAGGACGCCTGATGGGGGGCTATGTGCTGATCATTCCCAACTCACGTCGTTGGTTGGATCTCATCCTATCAGCAGGCATCGGGCTCTCAATGGTGTCCTTGATCGCAACCAAGCTGAGCAGAAATCGGACACCGTTTTTTTTCTATCTTTTGAGCACTGGCGGATTACTGAGCTTTTTTTACTTACGCTATTTGGGTCATGGCGCACGCCATTATGGATTTGTTTACCTGATTTTGATAGCCAGTCTTTGGCTGGCTCAACATCATGCTGAAGCCGATTGGCTAACAATTGATAAATTTAAGCTCTTAGGCAAATCCTTATCCGTAAAGCGAGCTTACAGTGTTTTGCTCACTGTTATTCTTCTCTTTCATTTGGGTGGCGGACTGTATCGCTTTGGCCTTGACTTGGTTGTGCCGTTATCAGCGGGCAAAGCCGCCGCTCAATACATTCAGGAATCGGAGCTGGAAACGGAATTCATCATGGCCAGTCCAGACGTGAATATGGCGACGGTGTCTGGATATTTAGGGCAGCCGCTTTACTACCCAGAACTGCAAGGGATGGGTAGCTTTACAATTTACCAGGAAGGTCGCCGAACGCTTGTGGAACAACCCGGTGTTTTAGAGCAAGCCCATGGCTTACTCCCCCAAATCCCCAGCTGCCGGATTCTATTAGTTCTGCGAAAACCCCTGGAAGCCCAGCACCCAGAGCTTGCGATCGCCTCGCTCGCCACCTTCGAGAAGTCCTGGATTGCGGGTGAACGGATGTATCTATATTGGTTAACCCCAAAGGATCCGTTAGCTACCTGTGAAGGTAATGGTTAGGTCGAGACGATACGCTACCAACTTAAAGCAGGAAGTTATCTCAAGAAGAGGAATCCTGTATTACACGTCAGATGATTAACCTACAGGAAAATGCGATCGGCGAGTACGGCACCCGTTTCCTGTAATCGCTCCGGTGCGGGGGCGTCGTATACCACCAACAGCTCCTGCTGCTCTGGTTGCAAAAGCGTAATCCCTTCAGCGCGATCGCATCCTTGTCCGTAGGGAACTTCCAACTCCACACGAGGGTGATGTATTCCCGTATCCGATTCCAGATCCGCTAATTTGAGGGCAAATAGCTTAATGGCTCCATCCAAAGCCATGGTCGGCCCCGCCAAAATCAGTAGAGTGTCATCCCGAACACAGAGGTCACGAATGCCTAAACCGTTTAGATCAAGGAAATGTTTTTGATATCGTTCTTTACGTGAGGGCATTTTCTGTAAACGCAGGATGCCGGGCTCCTCTTCCGCCAGGCACAGCTCCAATAATGTGGCCCAGCCTCGCAATACGGGCCCGCGCAAGCCGACCAGCAAGCGATCGCCAACGATGGCGAGACCTTCAATATCGAACCCATTGTCCTTGCCGGGGATGTCGGCTTTTAAGAAATCCCCTAAGTGGGGATCGTCTTCTAACCGTTGCGTTAGCTCGTTGCCAGACTTTTTCCGCTTTAGCTGTGCTGCCGCCAAAGTCATATCTGGTTTTTGGGGATGGGGGCAGGCTTTCAGAAGTTGCCCATCCACTAGCGGGATGCGCCCTAGCGTATAGCGATTGTCTTCTCGCTCGATTTTTCTGAGACGCTTGATCTTGTCTTGAGGGGATTTGTCCGGTTTAGCAGCCTTCCGTTTAAGGCTGTGGGAACCGACAAACCACAGGTAATAGTCGGCATAGGCCAACCCTTCAATATCAATCTCCTCTTCCTCCGCGTGAGGCAAATCCAGAAAATCCGCTACTTGAAAGTGTTGATGATCAATAGCCTGAGCCCCATCCAGCGTTAAGCGCTCTAGCGTGGCTGTTTCGTCGCATCCCAGCCATAAGTGCTGACCTGTATCAATTACAGCGGAGAGTGACGTTCGTATCAGGTCACTTTTATCCGCAAACTTTAGACAGACTGGAGTAGGAGCCATTGATCAATACGCCTTCGCAAAAAGCCTCAAAACGATTGAACAGCCGCAGTAATACTGCGACTGTTCAACTGTGGCTCTCAATATTAATCGGTTTTAGGCAGCTTAGGAAACGACAAACGCCACCGATACAATGCCTACAATCAAGGCAGAAGCCAAAGCGCCCAGAATAATGTAATTACGCTTATCAGTAGAGGTAGGTGGCTCAGCCTCATACATTTCAGGCTCTACAGCAAAGTTGTTCAGACGACCACCATCTTCAACGGTGTAGCGCATAATGATATTTCCTCTACGTTTCTGATTCCATTAACATAGCAGACATTTGAGATGTTGCGAAACATTTCTTTACAAATTTCGGATTTTGTTTGGATTTGTTGCGATTTGCGGTGAGTTTTGTTATTGCTGCATGAATTTTCATCGCCTCAGTGTTTATATGCTCTCTTTGTTTCCCATACCGTGATTCCAGTGTTTTTGCTGGTCAAGACTGAGGTCGCTAATGATTCAGATTGCGAGAAGAACTCGTTAAGCTATTCATAAGCTTCATGTTGAGAGGTAAAGATGTTGCCGATTAGCCAGTTGAGCTTGAAACCACGTCCAATTTGGCAACAAGTATTGCCCCTCAAACAAAAACCGAGGATTGGGATGTGGGCAAGGTGCATTCTTACCGTTGTTTTTGGTTTGATGCTGGTTGGGTGCCAGGGGTTGCCCATGCAAAGCGGAACCGATTATCGCTATCAAGCACCGAGTCGTGATGGTATTGGCAAGGTTTATCTGGGGCGCGAAATTGCTCAGATTATGGGGCACGAGGGAGCCTACTGGCTGGAACGACCGAGTCGAGCTATTCAAGAGCATCCTGATGCGCTCGTGGCTAATCTGAACTTAGAGCCAGACGCCGTGGTTGCTGATATCGGAGCCGGTACCGGCTACATGACGATGCGCTTAGCCAAACGCACACCCAATGGTCAAGTGTTGGCAGTGGATGTGCAGCCCGAGATGCTGGCGCTGCTGGAAGAACGATTATCAGAAGCAGGGATTACTACGGTGCAGCCTGTTCAAGGCGAAGCTGACGATCCTCATCTGCCCCTGGATAGTGTCGATTTAGCCTTGATGGTGGATGCTTATCACGAGTTTGAGTTTCCCTTTGAGATGATGAGCCATTTACGGGATGCGTTGAAGCCAGGTGGTCAGGTAGTACTGGCGGAGTATCGTGCCGAGAATCCCATGGTTTTGATTAAACGCCTGCATAAAATGAGCGAGGCGCAAGTAAAGCGAGAGATGAGCGCGATTGGACTGCGATGGATCAAGACAGATGACTCACTGCCGCAACAACATTTACTCTTTTTTGAAAAGCCGGTCTGATGCCTGCATTCCTTTCCATGAAATGAGACTATAGGAAAGGCGCGATCGCAAGAATGCAACTGTTTTAAGAGATGTCCATGCTGAAAAGACTCGCTACACTCCTCATCTTAGTCATAGCTCTAGTTCTACAGGGATGCGTAGGTGCCGGAGGTGGGCTCAATCCCTATGTCGATAACTACGATGGCTACCGTTTTCTCTATCCCAACGGTTGGACTGAGGTCAGGGTCGCTGGCAGTGCGGACGTCGTATTTCATGACATTGTGCATGAAACGGAGAATATCAGTGTTGTGATTAGCGATGTGCCAGAGGGCCAAACCTTAGAAGATCTAGGTACACCCACAGATGTCGGTTATAAGCTTTCCAAGAGTATCAATGCGTTCACGGGCGAAGATCGGAAGGTTGAATTGACGAGCGCCCAATCTATTACGAAAGAGGACGAGACCTACTACATCCTGGAGTATGTTGCGGATTTGCCCTCTGGCATTCGTCACAACCTGGCCAGTGTGGCTGTACGTCGTGGCAAGCTATTTACCTTTAATGCGTCAACCCGTGAAGTTCGTTGGGAAAAAGTCAAGGACTTGATGAAGCAGGCGGTTGCCTCCTTCTCCGTTTACTAAGCAAATGAGTTATGGCGATCGAACAGCAGTTTGTTCTGGCTTCAGCATCCCCCGCTCGGCGCAAGTTACTCACAAATGCCGGCTTTTCCGTTTTCGTATGTCCCAGTAACTTTGACGAAGATCAAATTCAGCTCACGGATCCCGCTGCACTGGTGCAAGCTTTAGCCGTGAAAAAAGCAGAAACCGTTGCCCCCCAGTATACGAATGCCCTCGTGCTGGGGTGTGATTCGGTGCTGGCCTTTGAGGGCAAAATTTACGGCAAGCCAGATGACCCGCAAGCCGCGATCGCGCGATGGCAAGCAATGCGAGGGCAAATCGGCGAAATTTACACCGGCCATGCCCTGATTGACACGGCCAATCAGCGATCCATTGTGCGGTATCAGGTAACGCGAGTCTTTTTTACTCAGGTGAGTGATGCGCAAATTGCTGACTATGTGGCGACGGGGGAGCCGTTAAAGTCTGCCGGTGCCTTTGCGATCGATGGCAAGGGCAGTGTGTTTGTAGAAAAACTAGAAGGCTGCCATACCAACGTGATTGGTTTGAGTATGCCTCTCCTGCGGGAACTCATTGAAGAACTGGGGTACAGCATTACGGATTTTTGGTCGGTCGGGTAAGGGCTTAGGGAGTGGATGAGCGATGGCGTGACAGGGTGAATGGGCGGATGCCTGACTCCTAGCTCCTGACTCCTCCTTACCGATGATGCGCCTTAGCGAACGAGTAACCGATAGTTCCCCTGATCATTGACAGAGAAACCGTTGACAATAATGGTATAGCGGCCACTGCTGGGCAATGTGGTTACCAGTTGGGAGTTTGTATTAGTCTCACTGATATCGTCATTTTCAGCGACTACCCGATCCGATTCATCTACTATGGCCAGGTAGGTATCAAACTCCTGGCTTTGGAGGTCAATCGTCACTGTCTGCCCAGCGCGCCCTTGGATGAAATGGCGATCGAATAAAGTGCCGTCAGGCGCAATATCATCGCCGGGGGCTAGGCGTCCGGTTTCCTGTAAGAGATAGGCCTGTCCCTGACTGCCGGAACCCAATTCATTAAGACTAAGGCTATAGCGCCCTTCTTCCCCTTCGGCATAGGAATTTGCCAAGATGAAATAAACGCCATCCTCGGGCAGCGTGACTTCAAGGCGGGCGTTGTAATCGCCCGCACTGTCGTCATCCTGGATATACAGTTCACTTTCCTCACTGATGAGGATGAGATAGGCGTCTAGGTCTTGGCTGAGCATTTCGACTGCAACCTTTTGTCCTCGCCGCCCCTCAAACGCATAGGCATCGAAATAGCTGCCATCGGGGAGGACATCGCTATCGCGACCGAGTTGCCCGGTTACCGTGCTATTGGGCTGAATGCTCTGCGGTTCACGCGTGCCTCGACTACCCGCAGCGCTGGCAGTTGTTGTAGCTGTACCGTTACGAACGGCAGTCAGAAACTGTTGCACCTCGGTAACGGGAATGGCAAACCCGATGCCGATGTTGCCACCACCGCCCGTCGTGAAGATCGAAGTATTGACGCCGACCAGGCGAGCATTGCGATCTAAGAGCGGCCCACCCGAATTGCCTGGGTTAATAGCGGCATCGGTCTGAATCAAGCCTCTCTCTGGATCAATCCGACTCACAATCCCGACGGTAAATGTTCCGTCCAGACCAAAGGGATTGCCGATCGCAAATGCCCGTTGTCCCACCTGAACTGAGTTCTGAGGCGCAATTTGCACTGTGGGCAAGCCTGTGGGGTTGCCTCGGAGTTGGACGGCAGCTAAGTCAACGCGATCGCTGGCATAGCCCACAACATCGCCAGTGAACTCGCGGCCATCAGCCAATCGCACGCGCACTGTGGAACTACTCCCCACTACATGAGCGTTGGTCAAAATGAGTCCCGTCGAGGTTACCAAGCTGCCGCTGCCAGCACCATCACCCGCATCAATGGCCACAACCGCTGGACTCACTGACCGATAGACCTGGATGTTGATGTCTTCATCTTGAATTTGAGCCAGGGTGGCAGTTGGACGAATCGGCTTAACAGTCTCTGCACTCGCCAATTGCGGTACCACAGTTCCCATGAGGGCCAGGCTCAAGGCCGTACCCGTCATCCCAAAACTTGTGGAAATCAAACGGAGCCATGCCTGTGGCATGCTTTGATATAAGGCAGCAATAGATTTTTTCACGGGATATCGAGGGGTAAGAATTCAATTTAAGTAGTGCTGTTTGCCTGATTTGGCTGGACATTCTAGGGGTCTAGCGTTTATCTGCGTCGATAAAATCATGCCGAGAATCAGCAACACTCAACGAAATTATTGCCAGAACCGTCCACTAAATCAACACTCGTCTTATTCTGAATTCACGCTTAGGAGGGGGGATTCCGGTTTGGTGATGGGAGTCTTAATCATTTAGGCGAGAACCTTTGGGTGTATGAGTTGCTCAGCATTAGCCCAATAGGCTGTCGTCACGTTCCAACGGAACCTGTGACACTCACGACAATGTTTGTAACCAATCGATGATCAAAGGGTTAACCACTTCTGGGCGCTCATCATGGGGACAATGCCCTGTTTCTGGAATGGCGTGAAAAGTGACGGCTGGTTGAGCCTCTGGCTGGTTACTGAGATTACGGTAAACATCAGCGCCCTTGATCGGTGTCCAGGGATCGTTTTCGCCCCACAAAACCAATAGGGGTTGGTGAATCCTTGGCAGCAGCACCGTCGGTTTCGGCCCTGGAGGAGCCGTCACAATAGAGGCAAACACTTTCTGCGCACCCGGATCACAAGCCGGACGATGGAGCATTTCAACAAGCTCATCCGTAATGGCACTGCGGTTGCGATAAACCTGCTGTAGCGAGCCCCGAATCCGAAACTTGCGCCGCACTTCGTTGAAGATGAATGGCCCTAGCAAATTAGAACTGACCAGCTTGCTGAAGGTTCCCATGACGAATCGCAGTGGTGGGTTCAATTCTTCGGGGCGGTGATTTAAGCCGCCAGCACAGTTCAGCAAAACTCCGGCCTTTGCCATTTCCGGTGAGTTCGCCAACATCATCAGGGTAATGAGCCCCCCAATGGAATTACCCACGAACACGGCAGGCTGACCAATGTGCGATCGCCAATAATCCTGTAAGAGCGCTTCCCAGACTTCGACGGCATAGGGCATCGCAGGTTTGTCAGAGTCGCCAAATCCAAGTAAATCCAGAGCATGCACCTGATAGCCAGCCTCAGCTAACACCGGAATATTTTTACGCCAGTGGCCCATAGAAGCCCCAAAGCCATGCACAAGCACAAGGGGTAACCCGGTGCCTTGCACCGTGTATTCAATATGGTGTCCTTGCCAGATCCAGCTTTGTCGTTCGAGGGCAGGATAGGTCGTTAATTGAGCAGTCATGGATAACTTGGAAAGGGACGTTGTTACTTCGGATAAGGGAAAACCCCTTTTCATCATAAAGCGATCGCTCAGCGAACGTCCTTCCTTCCTGAAATGGGTCAACGCTCTGGCCCGATCCTCACGTTCTGCTGATCAGCTATTGGCCCGCGTGACATCCCACAGTCATTGAGCCGATTTTTTTTCGAGCAGAGCGATGACGCGATCGTGAGTTTTGGGTCGATAAGACTTCAAAGTATATTCGTCCAGATGTCGGAACAGGGTGACCGGTGCAGCTATCCGACAAGAAAAAAACTCGACCAAAACCACGTTATTGTCCTGAATCTTGACCTTAGGCGAAAGATCAGTCGGTACCTTCGTGAGCCACTGCCAGGGCTGCTTAGTCGGAATGCTGGTAATCAGACGGTGCTGGGACCAGCGGCAATGGGTACCAGAGCGACCTAACTCCTTTAATTCGCGCAGTAGCAGCGAGGCAGCAATGAAAGAAGCGGGGGTTTTTTCACCTTCAATGCCTTCCATGACGTTTCCCAGAGCCCCCTTGGGATGAGGGGGAATCGAACCACTACCCGCTGATTCAATAGCGGTTTCTAAATGAGCTGTTGTACTCATTAATTCTGGCAAGGCCCAAGTGACCCCCATACCGCCTTCAGGACGACGCTGAAGATAGGTAACTAAGCGAACTCCCGACTTCAAGGCCAATCCAGGCAGTTTGACAATGGCTGCGGCTGGATCAATCGTACTGACAAACCAGCGTCCTTCATCATTGGGAGCGGGCGTATCGTCACTGGCAAACCCACCCACTCGAAACAAATCCCCAAGAGCATCCAAAGAAGCAGGTTCAACGTTGACCGTAGACGCCGCCTCATCATCATGAGTAATAGGTTGATGCTCTGTGGGGGGTAGCGTCAGTTGCGCATGAATGTGCTGACGCACCTTTTGCACTATCTCTAACGAAAATACTTGCAGTGCCATTGGGTACAGAACTTAAAGGGGAGTCTAAATTCTATTAATCCCCGAATGCAAGCTAATTCGTTATATCAAGAGGCATAAATTAACCTTCCGATGCCAGCAAGTTGGCGCGTGTCGTACGACAACAGCGTGTTTTGAACTTAGTAGGACGTACGCACAGTAGGGTCATGCTTTGGTGGACTTCACTACGTTGGGGCAATGGGCTCGGCGAAGTCCAGTCACACTAACAAATCAACAGAGATAACTAACTAGGGGCCTTCATTTTGCGCAGGATGAAAATGCTTTCCTGGTTACCTCGTCCGATACGCAGATCGTCATCCAGGTAGGTAACTTCTAACCAACCTGATTGACGCGTTTGGTTAATGCGAAAATCAATGCCTTGCCACAGGGGTAACTTATCGGTGGTTTGGAGCTTTTGAACAAATGTCTGCGGTGTTGAGTAATTCAAGGGGCCTTGCAAGCCGAATATCCCCCGCTCAAAGGCCACATTGATACGTTTCGGAGAAACTGCCTCAAAGCGAGCCGCAACCGTGACTAACCCTGCCAGTGCGGGCAAACCCACCACCTCGGCCAGATTATAAATTCGTTCGGTTGTCAGATAGACGCACTGATATATCTGTCCAAGCCTGTAAAGAGGAATACTGTCGATGCCTAAGAGTTCTTGACTGGTGGTGTAAAGCAACCGCCAGATACCTTCTAATTGCTCCTGTGCCTCTAGAGGTTGAGCAATAGGGGTTCGATCTTCCAGGCGGGCAACCAGGCTTTGAATGGCTTGGCGATCCGCAGCGGTAGCTAAGAGCCCTCGATTAGTGGCTGCGATCGCTTCCAGTAATTCTGTTTTGCCCAGCATAGGAATTCATGAAGATTGCTAAATTTCGACTCGAATCCAGGATGACGCTGTAAGCTTACGTAGCTTTTAATTGACATTTCCCGGAATGTGGTCTAACAATCCGGGGTAAACTCTTATCTGTGGTTATCTCACTCTACTCATGGTCACATTGATAGAGTAGTTGAGCAACTCTAGTGATTTCGAGTAGAATCACTTATCTTTTTTGACTCCATATACCCATGACTTACAACCCATCTCTACGCGAAATTCCTCGCGACCAACCAGCCGATGTTTTACCAACCCAGCAAGAACCTTCGATCATGACCTGGTTGGAAGGCACTGGTCGATTAAAGCCGCGCGAAGAAGTCGTGATTAAAAGTGAGGACAAAGAAGCTGAAAGCGAAGAAATTGATGACTTGATGGGCGATGGCGATAAGAGCTTCGACGATGATGATATGGAACTCGAAGAGGATGACGTGTAGGCGTCAGTAATGGGCGATTCAGCGTTAGGGCTAAGATCGCAAATTTCAATGTGTGGTGAGCGTGAATATTGTGTGTGAGGAGTCAGTACTGTTGTGGATGCCAAATTTTTATCAGGGCGAGGGCTGAAGGCTTTTCCCCTGTCGGGGCAAATGCTGCTTGGATTGGTGAGTGCTGGGATTTTAACCAGTGGTTTGATTTTAGATAGTGCTGCTGGTCGCCTAGGACAACTACAGTCAATCACGATTCCCTTGGTCGTGGCTTGGGGGCTAGCTGCGATCGCTGGCATCTTTGCCTTGCCCCTATTGAGAGCCCTGAAAACGGGCCAATTTATTCGTGAAGAAGGGCCTCAAACCCACCTCAAGAAGGCCGGTACCCCTACCATGGGCGGTATTTTCTTTGTTCCAGTAGGCGTCATTGTGGCGATCGCCCTTTCGGGCTTTTCGACGGCTGTACTCGCTACTGGGGCGTTGACCCTAGCCTATGGATTTATCGGCTGGCTCGATGACTGGCAAGTGTTACGCCGTAAATCCAACAAAGGCATCGCGCCCCGAACTAAGCTCATCCTCCAGGTTGTCTTTTCTGTCGCTTTTTGCGCCTGGGTATTAGGAACACAGCCTGCAAACCTGACAACTGTCGCGTTGCCTTTTGGACTCGGTCTGCCTCTCGGTCTTTTGTTTTGGCCATTGGCTGGATTTGTGCTCGTCGCGGAAAGCAACGCCACTAACCTGACGGATGGTTTAGACGGCTTAATGGGTGGGACAGGAGCCATTTCGCTGCTAGGACTAGGGGCACTGGTTGCATCCACCCATCCCGATTTAATGGTGTTTTGCGCTGCCATGAGTGGTGCCTGCCTGGGCTTTTTGATGCACAACCGCAATCCGGCCAAAGTGTTCATGGGTGATACGGGGTCTCTCGCTTTGGGGGGAGCTTTAGCCGCTGTCGGCATTTTGGCTGGTAACCTGTTCGGGCTATTAATCGTCACGCTCTTATTTTTTGCCGAGACGGTCTCGGTCATCATTCAGGTGAGCTATTACAAAGCCACCAAAGGCCCCGATGGTGTCGGCAAGCGCTTTTTTCGCATGGCTCCCCTCCATCACCATTTTGAGCTGTCCGGCTGGTCTGAACTTAAGGTTGTCGGTGTGTTCTACAGCGTTACCGCTGCCCTTGCCATCACCGCAATGCTAAGTCTGAGCTGATGTGCGCTCAAAATATGTTTCTGGAGCAGCCTCAACCTGAGGAATCGAGGCATTTCTCCCCTGCACTCCTACCACTCCCTCTAGTTGGCCCATCCTTAAATTTCAGGTTTAACAGGCCACTAACCGAGTTCAAAGGTTGTAACTCCAAAAATACGATCAACGGGTAGGTCTGGAGCTGTAGGCCGATACATGCGAGCAGTTTCAAACATGCTTTGCATGGAGTACTTAGCAGCCAGTGCCATGGCCGCAGGATTTACTTCGGGAACATCCAAGTAGAAGGGCTTTCCGGATACGACATGGGCTTTAAGTGCCAGGAAGATTGTTTCAGCAATATCAGGCGTATCAGCAAACAGGGGGCCAATTTTGTAGCCTTCGCGGCAGGGTCGGAGGATACCGTATCCCATAAAAGTTTGGTTGCGGATAGCACCTAGGGCAATACTCTCCGGCTGCGCTAGCCAGCATTGCAAAAATGCGGTGCGATCGCTGGGGAAATGAATGCGATCGTAAGCGATGACCAGCTCGATAGAAACGGTACTCAGGGGCATCAGTGTTTCAGCAGTGGGTGGAGGTGAAACTTCATCCCCCACGCCCTCATAACGAATATTTCGATAGGCAAGCTGAAATCCCGATTTTAGATAGTTGCTTTGCTGAGCAACGACCCCATCCAAGCCGATGGTGCAGCCTTGCAAATAATCCAATCCTGCCTGCCACAGCTGTAGACCATATCCCTGCCCTCGATATTCAGGCTTCACGATGTAGAAACCTAAAAAGCTAAACGCATCATCGTACTTGACGACGGAAATGGACGCGATCGCTTCACCATTTAAAAAGCCCATCAAAAAGCCGTTGGGATCAGCAGCATAGAAGCAATCCGCATCATGCAAGCCAGGATTCCAGCCTTCTGCTGCCGCCCACTCAATCGCGAAATCCAGCTCGCACCGCGTCATTGTCCGAATCGTGTAGTTCTGGGTTGCCATAACTCAGGTAAAGGTCACAGTTCACTGATGAGCAACGCTATTATCGTTGATGACAGGTAATCTGTCCCTATGAGCAGGGTTGGGCAATGGGCTCAAAGTTCAGCTTTTGATAGAATTTCTGAGTGCGGTAATGGGTAGCCGATACATACAGCCATAGCCATTGGCAACGCCCCCTTAGTCCTTATCCTCAGGCGTAGCCTCCGGTTCATTAGGCGAAGACGTTACCGTATCCGCCCCCACATCCAAACCGTAATCCAAGGGATTCTCCTGAGTTGAAACGACGACAATTTCGTAATACCCAGATTGAGGCAATTCCCCTGACCAAACACGCTCGGTAGAATCCTCCAGCAAAAAACCGATTTCATCGTCCGGGCGCGGAACATAGAGTGATAGCCGCGATCCTTGGGCCGGAGCTTGTAGATTCAGACGTAGAAGTTGCCCTTGGGAAAGATTCATGGTGTAAATGCGACCCTCACCGGGCTCCAGACGATCGCGCAGGGATTGCCCAAACTCATCTTCAGGAAACTGAATTTCCTCTAAGCGATCGCCCGACACAATGGCCTGCACGCGATCGCTGGCAATGCCATGCCAAACCTGCCCAATAGGTTGATCAATGAAATCCTGAGCCGCATTTTGGGGAAATAGATAGGCAAACTTAGCATCCGTCAGGTCATATAAAGCTCGACTACTGACAAATTTCTGGTTCACCTGTTCACGCCACTGATCGCGATCAGTGGCGGTGTAGGAACCCAGTCGGCCACGGGCAGCACCACTTAAGTGGGTTTCCAACACGTCCAAAATCTCATTGGCAATGCTATCCCATTCAGCCCGCATCGGGGCATCTTCCGGACTATCGCTCAAGGCTTTGCCCTGCATGTTGGGGAACTGATTAAAAAAGAATTGATCCGTCACTCGGACTAAAAAGGCCTCGTTCACTTGGAGCGCATCACGCCGCTGTTTGAGGGCATTTTTACGGGCCTGTTCCTCTGGCGAAAAGCTTGTAGGGGGTTCTGGAGCCTCCGCATCCTCAACTCCATTGGCATCGGTGGAGGGAGTCAGGCTAGTAGGATTCCATTGGCTAGCAATCCACCAGACGAGCCCCACCGAACCTACTAACAACAGCAAGCCGAAAAATGCCTGAAGGCAACCATTAGCAGTCTTATTGGATCGTTTGGCAGGTCTTGTAACGGATTGCTGAGTCGCCCCAGGCGGCATTGCAATGGTGCTTGGCGGCACATTCCCCATCCCTGGAGCCACAGCGATGGTTGGTTCGTATCGATGGCTCGTTGGGGGGGATACCGCATAGGTATTCGGTGTTGACAGCGCATTGATCACCGCTGAGGCAGAAGCGTAGCGATCGCCCAGGCGAGGGGCTAACATCCGCTCTAGCACCTGCCTCAAGCGAGGGCTAAGGGTTGTAAAGCGCTGCCATTGCCATTGTTTGTTGTAGCCGTCGTACAGAACTTGGGGCTGTTCGCCAGTCAACAATACCAGTGCGGTTACGGCCAGAGCGTAAAGATCGGCGCTAGGGGTGACTTTGCCCGAGGCAAGTTGCTCCTCAGGGGCATACCCGACTTTCCCTAGACGTGTCGTCACGGTTTCGGCACCAACTTGCTGTTCGACTACCGTCACGAGCTGCTTCACGCCGCCAAAATCAATCAGTACAGGCAGCCCATCGGCATTGCGCAGAATAAGATTATCCGGTGAAATATCACGGTGAATAACGCCTACCCCATGGAGATAATCCAGCACGGGCAGAATCTGTTTCAGCAGCTGGGTCACTTCTGATTCCGAGAAATGCTGGCCCGACTGCAAACGGGTCGCCAAAAGTTCTTCATAGGTTGGCCCTTCAACGTAATCCTGTACCAAAAACAGCTGTCCGTTGCGGCCAGACTGGACACGCAGCAGCTCACGAAAGCGGGGAATCTGTGAATGATTCAGCTGATAGAGCACACCTGCTTCCCGCTCAAAAAGCTGTTTGGCCTTTTGAAGTGCAGCATCGCCAGTGACCTGAGGAAAAAATTCCTTCAATACACACAGTTCATTGAAGCGGTTGATGTCTTCTGCCAGGTAGGTGTAGCCAAAGCCGCCACGACCCAGCTCACGTAGAATTTGGTATCTTCCTCCGAGCAGAGAATTAGACCTTCCCATGCCTCCCATCGCCATCGTGTTACTCCTACTGTATTCGGTGAAGCCTAGCGCCGATTTTGCCCGTCATCTTTTACTGTTTTGCTACGGAATGACTGAAGTAAGGTAGTGATTTCTGAGTCGTGCCCATTGCGCCCCAAAAATATAACCATAAGTGGGGTAAAGACTAGCAGACACAATGCACTTAACCACACACTGGCACGAAACGTTTCCCGAGACGGCGTCTGTGCGTCGTTAGTAAAGTTGTGT
This sequence comes from Cyanobacteria bacterium J06638_28, assembly GCA_039819045.1. GTDB lineage: Bacteria > Cyanobacteriota > Cyanobacteriia > Phormidesmidales > Phormidesmidaceae > SIO1E4. Next base: position 183,034 of record JBCBSR010000001.1, on the reverse strand, counting down.
CTGGAGCTCTAAACCAATCGCGATCGCAGTGTTCAAACTGTGAGCTCAAATGACCCGTCCCAAACTCCGGCTACGTAAATATAGCTGACTTGAGGCGACTCAAACGGAGATTCGTGATTGATGTTGGGAGTCCTGACCACCTGACTACTCATCGCGCGAGCGACAAATACCGAATACCGACGTATACCCGTGTAGGAACGTCGTTCCCCCAATAGGGCCAATCTCGCCGCCACAGAAAAAGCCACTCAACGGCACAGCTTCGAGATAGCGGTTGAAAAGTTGCGAATCAAAGTTGGGCTGCTCATAAAGTCCCTCACCTCGCCCCATACAGGCAAACATTAGCGCTCCTATCGGGGCATTCCCCTCAGTCATCATTTGACCTCGATAGCGCGCCAGTAGGGTCTCCAGGTCATCAGCGGAGGTGCGGGCATCCCGTAAGTGAAACTGAATTCGCTGCCCCACTCGAATACGATCACCAATTGCGATCGCTCCGACTCGCGGGTCTACCCCCAACAAATTGCGAATGAGAAAATCGCCATGATGCAGGTTCAACTTAAACCCATCCTGAGCCACCCCGATAAAGAGAGAGTGCTGGGCCAGTTTGCGATCGTCTTCGCCCAGATCTTGCAAAATGCTCTGCAAGGCTTCTAAAGGTGCCTGTGATGCTTGGCTATCGGCTTGCTCCGACGCCTCTACCTTCAGCACAATGTTACGCTCGGCTTCCACAACTCGATAGGGCTGCCCAATCGGACGACACCCCTGAGCCACAATGGCATCCATCACAATATTGCCTGACAGGGCGACCCCAACCACGCCTTCTGAATGAAGGGTCTTATTGTGAAACAGGCTACTCCCGCGCTGAAAACTGCTACTACTGGCTAGACCACCCACCTTAACTGCACCGGGATAAGCAAAATCAAGTCCCTGTAGTAAGTTATTGATCTCCGATGAAAAGGGATCGGCCATGAGGATGAAGTTGGGTTCTTCCGCTGGGGAAACCCCAATCTTCTCAATCCAGGCATCAGGAGGGCTGTCTAAATCAGGGAGATCTTCCCCGCGCAGGTGAAAGCTTGTGATGGCAACATCTGGCAAGCTCGCCAAACAAAGGCTTAAAGCCGGTTGTTGCTCAATTTCAAAAGTGTCTCCCGGTGTTGTCGAGCCAATGACGCCACCGCCACTACACCCAATGAGATGGGGCACTGGTAGGGCATCCTGCAGTAAGGGCAATAGCCGCGAATATTCACTGGCAAAGGCTGCCGAAATAAACACCAAACCCAGATCAGCAGAGGATTGGACTTGACTCGCTTGGGCCACCACTTCGTGAACCGCAGCCTCCAGCGAAGGTTTGGTAGAGAGGGCACTCACCCACTGCATCGATTGCGCGGTTCCTGCCATAAACAACCTCCCGCTGTTAAGTGTTTATGGGTAATAGGGTACACGAGTATTCTTCAGCCCGGAGGAGACTAAAAACTCACTGACATGCGATCGCGTTTGGCTGATTCCCTCAAGAACTGGCAACTAAGCGTCTAAGGTTCCCCTAATATCCCTATTACCGACCGCCAATTCATTGCTGGGATCATAGGCTTTGAGGCAAATATCATTCTAGAAAATGTCGCAACATAAAATCATTAAGTATCTAAAGATACCGACTGTGATTGTGGTTTTTTGCTGTAGTCAACTCAATTGAGACAACCCTAGACCAAGCACTTACAAAATTTAATCCCTAGCGAAAAGTTCGCGAGAACCGACATTAAATTGACGGATACCCTACCTACGATAGACGTGTGCGAGGGTTAGTCTGAGTATGGTAAAGAGGTATTCCTTCATCAAGGAATATTACAAGTAGAGCGCCTTCACAAGGGATGTATAAAGCTTTTCCGTTGTTTATACTGCTTTGACAATAGCAAGGCGCTACACTGACCACCAGTATGCAGTTGCTCCCACAATATAGGGGAGTGTTTTGTCCCGTAGAGGGCTGTTGAACAGTTTCAATAGAGGTTTTATGAGCAACAACATTCAAGAAAAAATTCAAGAAGAATTAGCCGAAGCTCGTAGCGCATGTGATACGTCTGGTAGTGATTCCCCTGAGTGCGCAGCTGCTTGGGATGCCGTTGAAGAGCTCCAAGCAGAAGCTTCGCATCAGCGCGCTGAGGTAAAGCCCAAGACATCTCTCGAAAAATACTGCGATGACAACCCTGAAGCTGATGAGTGTCGCGTCTACGAAGACTAGAGCCTCCAATCAGTTCATTACTTGAAAAGTGAAGCCCACGCCTTGATTTGCAAGGCGTGGGCTTTTTGCAGGTTCAGGCAAGATTGTGAATCACTTGATCGGTGGGCAAAGCCGCAAACGTCAACTTGGGTCTTAAGCAAAATGGGCAAAGTCTCAACGTGTCCTTTTAGGGTGATCAACAAAAAACTCCCAGTGGGTTACCGCCAGGAGTTGAGGATATGCTGTCTGAGTTGTATTGAGTACCTAATGCAATAGGTACCGAACCACTCAACTCACGGACTTGTCATCGGTCGGAACACAACACGAACCAAGTTGCCTTGGGCAACGGGAGAATACCTCAGTTGAGTTGCCGAGGTATGAATGCTGTCATATGGAAACAATGGGCGATCGCTGCATTTACAACGAGATTAGCTAAAGTTCACAGCGTCCTTGTCTACGTTCTCGCGGCGCAGCTGGTCGAAGTCAATACTCGCAGAAGCGGTGGGAGCAATTGCGATCGCGGCAGCAGACAGCGTTAGAGCCATTAGGACAGTAGGAAAGCGTTTCATATCTAGAACTCCCTCAGTGATTGATTACTGAATCATCTTGGGCTCTATTGTGGAGTGAGCTTCTGAGAGGGAGTTGACCAAACAATAAGCGTGACTTAATGGCCTTCTGAGAACTATGAGAGTAGCTTAATTGCAACCTGATAAGTAAAAAGTTGCCATTAAATGTCAGACGCCGTAGGTTGCAGTTGAGGAACAAAACCCAACGCTCGCATAGGTTACGCTACCACTAACCCATTCTACAGTTGAATCAACCTAGCTACTTAGCACACCATCAAACTCTCCCCAGAGCAATAGAAGACGGCTCAACTTCAGTCATCAACTTTGGACGAATCATACGATAAATTCTAAATGTTTAGGACAATACTATAAATATTCAGAACCCTTACATTGAAAAAGTGAAAATATTGTGTACCAGAAAAAACAGCAGGAAAATTTCAATCCTTCTGCAAAAATAGACAGATAAAATTCATTGGTTCTGACCTAGAAAGCGACTCAAACGGGAGCATGTCACTTTCGAACCCTCACCCTAAATCCCTCTCCCAAGCTTGGGAGAGGGACTTCAAAATGCTTGCTCCCCTTCTCCCAATATTGGGAGAAGGGGTTGGGGGATGAGGGCTATTCAGGAATCTCAAACCTGACATATCCCCACTAAAACAGGGTCTCAACGTTCTCAAGAGGGTCAATCAAATCATTTCAAGAAGGGATTTAACAAAGAACTCTGTACGTAAGGCCCAATGTTGCTTGTCAAAGATCTCAGGCCCTAAATTCTATCCGCACAGAATTATTTTTGAAGAACAGCATCCATATTTATACGGAAATCCACTTCTTCTAATCAGAATTTTCACCTAAATCTTGTCCACTTGTATTGGGAATGTGCCTTTAGATCTTCGAATATTCAGTATTAACATCTATTTTTGGTCTTATTCAAGTCTCTCAAAATCAGAGAAGTCGTCTTTGCTAATGCAATCAAAAGACTTTAATAAATGGATGATAACACCTAGTAAAAAATTCTTAATTTAGGGCAAGATAATTTCAGGAATGAAAATTCAGATCATTGTTCTTCTGAATTTAACGCAAGAGTCTGGACTATTTCTTCTTGATTCCTCAGGTTTAAAACAGTATTTGGGTACTGTTATTTTCATCTATTTCCACATTAGAAAGTCGTCTACCATGTCTCCCAAAACGTCTAACAATAGCGGGTGTCGAAAACTAAGTTCACGCAGCTTCTATCGGCCATTGATAGTAGCTGCGCTAGCTATTAGTAGTAGTTTCAATATGATTAGTGCCGCATTGGCCGATGGAACTACTGCTGGAACTACCATTTCCAACACAGCAACAGCTACCTACACTGATCCAACCGATCAGATTTTGACTACAGAATCTAATACAGTAACGGTTACGGTTGCAGAGGTTGCCGGTATTACCGTCACTACTACAGATGTCAGAGAACGCCCCGATGCCAACTCGGATGCCGACGGTATTCTCGAACCTGATGAACAGGTACAGTTTGTTTACGACATCACAAACGTCGGTAATGACCTCACCGACTTCAGTTTGCCAGCAGCAGCAACCCCAGCAGGGCCAGTTTCTAACATCGATACGTTTGAGTATTTGCCTGTAGGAGCCGATCCTAATGTTGACGGTAACTGGATTCCTTTCACATCGCGAACGGTTGTTCCCAACATTGAGCCGGGTGAAATCATTAAGGTTCGAGTGACCGCAACGGTATCCACCAACGCTGAAGCTGATGACATCATCACCATGACCTATGGTGATACCCCCGGTAACGCTCAAAACCAGTCCTACGACAACTCGGGTGGTAGCGTCTTCACTGCTGATACCGACAATGACGATACCATCACTGATCCAAATGATCCTGACTTTGGGGAAGCTAATACGTCCGAGTCACCTCGCAATGGGGAACGAGAGGCGGCTTCAGTCGGTGAAATTGGTATTAATCAGACCCCAGTCGAACAACCACTGGTACAGCTCAGCAAAACAGGGGGGACAGCCGTTGACCCTGACCCTGGTAATAACAGCGTTCTTGATAACCGCATTACCTATGATTTTGAGTTCTCTGTTCTAGACTCTGACCCCACCAACAGTGGTGTTACCCCAGCCGATTTACAGCCAATCACATTGGATGTCACCGGAGTGGGTACAACTAGCGATCGCTTTGTATTGGTTTCTGATGCGGTTCCAGAAGGCACGGTCGTTGATCACACTAATTTACCGACTGCCACCGGAGCTGCATCAGGATGGACGGTTGTCTATTCATCGACACCAGTCACAACCAATGCTCTGGAAGCCACCTGGACAGCAACAGCTCCTACGGATGCAACGGAAGCTGCTGCGATTACCCGAGTCGGTTTTGTGAGCCCAACCAACGCTGTTTACACCGTTGATGGGAGTAGTGATGCCGCCAATAACATCTTCGATGGCACATCGCCCATCAGTGGCTTCTCGATGACGGTTGTCACGAGTGAGGTTGATCCCAACGCTAACCCCATTACCATCGCCAACATTGCGCAGGTCTTCGGTTCGGGGAATGTGGACGACCCGTTCACCCCAGAAGATGAAACGCTCGACTTCCCTGTGATGGATGAGTCTGGTGACCAAACACCCAGCAACCACAATCCAACCGATGAAACGTTTAGCAACTTCAACCCCAATGCCTTAGACACGTCTGGGCCTGATGATCCCCATTCCGGCTTTAACCCTCCCGATGGCTTTATTGATGACCCATCTGACCTTGGCAACACGGGCACGGATACCAATCAAAACAACACGGGTACTGGGGACGATGGTGAGGCAATTGTCACTATCTTGGTATCTGAGACCCCATCTGACTTACTCAACGGCCCCGACAGTGAACCCCATGCCGTTGGCCCCACCAGCACTAACGACGACTTCACTAACAAGTCCACACCTTTCGTTGAAGGTGACGATCCACCTGTAGTTCCCTTCACAAACACGCTGGATAATGACAGTAGTGAAGCTGGCTGGGTAAAGTTAGAGCCTCAACCCCCAAGTGACTTCTTGCCCACGGACACCACTGCCACAATCCTGGCTAACGTCAACGGTACCCCCATCTCAGCCACCTATGAGTACGACGGAACTGATTGGAATCTAATTAGTGGTTCAGAAGTGTACGTTCCGATTGGGGCAGATAATGGTGACCCTGCCAATGACTCTAATGGCGGCGATGACGAAATCTCGTATGGGGTTGAGATTGACCTACCGCCCGATGGTAGTACCGATCCTCTCAACAATGACCCGGATAATATCAAGCCGCTAACGGGCTACCCGGTTCCCATCAAGGCAGACTTAGTCCTGCTCTCTAGCTTGACCGATCCAGCCGCGCCCACTCAAGCCGAGATGAACAACCCGGCCAACGTTGTGGCCACTAACACCACAATTGACCGCGTATACACGGGTTTCTTGGAACTTTTGAAGAGCGTTGAAGTACTCCAAGGGGAAGGTCCTCCGGTTGTCGGTGCTCCGGCTCCCGGCAACGTCATACGGTACCGAGTCAGCTATCAGAATATCTCTGAGCAAGAGACCGGCAGTATGGACGGCAACGTCACCTTGTTTGCTCAAAATCTGGAAATCTTGGAGGACGGCACCGAACGAGCCTGTGATTATGACACCTTGCTGGGTGCCAACAACTGGGCTTTAGACAATGACGATGGCACTGACTATGAAGTCGGCACCATTGACACCAGCCACGTTACCGGGGGAGTTGATCTGACTGGAGCTGAGGTGGGTTCACTCGTAACCTTCTTTAGTGGTGGTTCTGTGTGCTCGGGGGGCGTAACCAGCTTTAACCCCACCGGGGCTACGAGCACAGGCGAACAGTCAGGAACTTCGGTAGACACAGATGTCACGAAGTATCTGTTTGAGATTGCTGGCGATGTTCAGCCTGGTGAGTCTGGCTTTATCGAGTTCGATCGCATCTTGAACTAATCGCCAGGAGTTTTGGGGGTGAAGCTCCCCATCAGCCGTATTGATGGGCGTTATTCACATCGTTCATTCCCCAAAACTCATTGCCACAATCCTTAGCAATTTCATCAATTAATTGACACAGCGAGTAGACACTCATGAAAACCCTATTCTCTAGAAAGCGCCTCTTCGTTAGCATTGGAGCCCTAGCGGTTCTAGGCATTCTGCCTTTTGCCAGCACGCCTGTTCGAGCCCAACTACAAGAAGTTACTGAGGCCATTGTCGAAGCGATTCGTCGTCCTGAAGTGAAGTTGACGATGACAGCTGAAAAGAAAAGCATTGACCTGGATGTTAGTGGTCAAGAGAAAATCACCTGGGATGATCTGGGTCAACAGGCGGAAGTCCAGCCTGGGGATATCTTGCGGTATACCGTAGACGGCAGCAACTCTAGCGACATTGAGGCGAACAACCTCAATATTACCCAGCTCATTCCCGCACAAATGACCTACGTGTTGGACTCTGCTATCGGCGCTGATGATGTCTTAATCACCTACAGCATTGATAGCGGCGAGACATTTGTTGAGGAACCGATGGTCGAAGTTGAACTAGCCGATGGCACAGTTGAGCTGCAACCGGCACCGGCTGAAGCCTACACCCACATCAACTGGAGCTTCCAAGAGTCACTAACATCAGCGACCGATGTGGAAGTCGCTTACCAAGTGATTGTGAAGTAATTCCTCTTACTGATCAAGCTAGTCAGAAGCTGTTCAAGCTTTTGACTAGCGCTTACCCTGCATCTACTGGCACATTCAATACTGACCATCATTGCTGTTTGCAATTTCGTCAGTCATTCCTGTTAATCGCAACCTGATCGCTAAGCTTTTTGCAACAGTACTCGTCACATTAAGACGTTCTTGCAAACTGCACTACAGCTTTCCAACAGACTCTGAGTATTTAACGTTAGCGCGACTTAACTGAAAACCTGCTTGCGCGAGCCCTAGGGGCTGTCATCATTTAGAGCCTGAATCCTCATGCTGAAAGCGGTTCAGCCCCGCTAGTTTTACAAAGCGGGCGCGGCAATGCTTATACTGCAAGGCTTTCGAGTTTAATTGATGACGCGCCCTAGGCACTAAAGGTCGCTGTGATGACCTCTGACTCGCGACAGGATTCTTGTGCTTGTGGATTGCCCGAACTATCTGAAACCAATTCGGAAACGACTAACCCTCAACCCTTGGGGCGTTGAGCACTCGGGAGAAAATCCATGCCTTGCAAACATCCTATTCAACCCAAATCTAAATATCGATATAGACGAGGCTGGGCTCTAGTTACCGCACTGTTAAGTGTCTGGCAATGCAATTCGGCAGCGTTTGCCCAGGTTCAGCTCAATAATCAAGCTAGTTACGGCTACAACGACCCACAAAATCTTCTTTATGAAGGAATTTCGGAGGCTGGTATACCTGTCGGGACAGGGACATTGATTGATCCGCTCGGCCAAATTCTGGCCTGTGACGGTAGCCTGCTGCCCGACTATAACGGTTTTTCCTTACTTATATATGAGCCTGATGCATCAGGATTAGCACCTGGCAACTTGCTGGATTTAACCCCGACAGAATTTCCGGATATTACCAATAACGGTGTTGCCGGTGGTAAGGCACCCAACATTGGCAATATCAACCCTTTCCCACTCACCAACGCGGATGCCGGTACCTACAACTTTTTGTTTGACCCTAGCAAACCCCTGAAGAGTCCAGTCAATGCCGGACTGAACCAGGCTGAGGTGGGGTCCAAGTACATCCTGGTGGTGAATCCTTCATCAGCATCAGGCTTACCGCAACGCCAGGTATTACTAACCATTCTGAGCAGCACGGGTGGGTTGAGCAATAGCGTTGTTCGTTATCGGGCCGAGGCGCTGGATGGTGTTCCCCTCTCAGCAACAGGTGGGCTACAGCTGACTAATACCGTTATCGAAGTGATCGATGCCGAGTCTCAGGGACTGAATCTATTTTCTTTGGCACTAGGCATGGTCATGTGTCAAAACAACCAAATCCGCATCACTAAATCCGCCGATCGCGGTGCGGCTCAACCCGGCGATACCGCAGTATATCGACTGAATATTCAAAACTTTGCGGAAGTTCCGATTGATGAGGTGTTTGCAACAGATCAGCTTCCCCTGGGCTTTCGCATTTTGCCTGAGGCGACTCGGGCAGTTATCGACGGTCAGCCCGTACCCATCCGGACTGAAACCAGTGCTGACGGATTAAACATCATTTTTTCTAGTTCGGCTTCGATTCCAGCTGGAAGTTCCATGGATATCGTCTACGCGGTACAGATTACGCCCGATGCCGTTCGAGGGGATGGACGTAACTCAGCCACCGTCAATGGTGAGCGTACGGATAATGACTACGCCCTTCAGGACGGGCCGGTTACTCACCGGATGCGACTTGATCCAGGCATTCTCTCTGACTGTGGCACTCTCATCGGACGGGTATTTGTGGATAAGAACTTTGATGGCGAGCAACAGCCAGGCGAGCCCGGTGTCCCCAATGCGGTGGTGTTCTTAGATGACGGTAATCGCATCGTCACCGATGAAAACGGCTTGTTCTCAGTGGATTGCGTTCTAGCCGGTCGTCGAACTGGTGCCTTGGATTTAAGCAGCCTGCCAGGTTACACCCTCGCTCCCAACTTGTATTTCAAAGAACGTAACAGTCAATCGCGCTTAGTCAACTTAGCCCCCGGTGGACTAGCCCGCATGAATTTCGCGGTAACGCCCACATTTCAAGAGGAGGGGGCAGAATGAAGCTTGCTAACACACCCAAAAAACTCATCCAGACGGGGCTAGCCAGCGTCATTAGTATTGCTGGTGTAGCAGGTTATGGCAGTTCAGCGATCGCTAACCTGTCAACCACCGTTCCTCCGGTAGCACCAACTCATAACCCCGATGTAACGCCTCAACTGGAAACTCGCGAGGCGTCCCGGCTCCTCGCCGAGGCTGAGCTGTCAGAAACCTCAGAAGCGTTGGCTACGGGTGAGTCAGACGCCACCAATGCATCCGGCTCCTCCGATGTGGCTGATACTGAAGGTGGCGCAGTCACTGCGCCTACAGCCAACACTGCCGAGGACGAAACTACCAACTCGCTAGTAGCGCCAAATCTAAATAATCAAGTACAGATTCTGAGCCCTACAGTCGGGACGATATTAGATATTCCCGCTGCTACGGTAATCTTGCAATATCCCGAAGGCACTGGAGTCACATTACGCGTTAATGGCGTATCCGTAGATACTTCTCTAATCGGTCGTACAGCCACCGATCCAGAAACTAAGCTCGTTACCCAAACGTGGTATGGAGTTCCGCTGGCCGCTGGCGATAACGCTTTGAGCGTTACTCCTGTGGGCAGCAACGAAATCCTGACGAGCCTCACAATGCAAGTTCGGGGCGCACCTGTAGAGCTTCGTGTCGCTACCCGAGGCGATAGTGTCGCAGCGGATGGTCGTTCCACCCTTACAGTGCAGGGACAGCTGCTAGACGAAAACGGTAATACCTCCAACTGGGACACTGTTGTCACGCTGGCAGCTAGTGATGGCACTTTTGTGGGCACCGATTATGCGCCTGATACGCCTGGCTTTCAGGTGCAAGCTATCAATGGTCGTTACACAGCAGAGCTGCAATCCTCTCTGGATGCTCAGCTAGTACAGTTGGAAGCCAGAGCGAGTGGTCTAACCGCCTACAACCAGGTGCAATTCATCACACAGCAGCGCCCTACGCTCATCACTGGGGTTCTGGATCTACGGTTAGGGGCGGAAGGGACGAATTTCTACGGGAGTCGTCGTGACTTTCTTGCGCCCGGTGCTGAGGGCTATGAACTCGACTTTACGGGGCGCGTTTTTGCCACCGGCAACATTGGTGAGTGGTTATTTACCGGAGCCTATGACAGCGATCGCGCCCTCAACGAGGACTGCGCTGGCGAAACAACCCTCTTCCGACAGGATCAGTCCTGTGATAATGCCTACCCAATCTATGGCGATGACTCTAGCCGCGATGTTCTGACGCCCTCTACTGACAGCATTTATCTCCGTTTTGAGCGCACATCACCGGTTCCTGGAGCTGGCAGCGATTATTTTGCCTGGGGTGACTACAACACGGAAGAATTTGCAACTGCGTCGCAGCTCTATAGTGGAATTAGTCGCTCCCTTCATGGTTTTAAGACCCACTACAACCTGGGCAATCTGGCTTTCACTGGCTTCTACGGCAACAATGTTGAGGGGTTTCAGCGCGATACCATTGCTCCTGATGGCACCAGTGGTACCTATTTCCTTTCCCAGCGGCCACTCGTTGCGGGTAGTGAGGAAATCTATATCGAGCTTGAAGAGCTAGATCGTCCCGGCACCGTTTTAGAGCGGCAGCGCCTATACCGAGGAACCGACTACGAAATTGATTATGACCGGGGCTCAATCCTATTCCGCGATCCGGTCTTAAGAACAGAAGTTGGGGACTTTGGGGCGGTCTTAGTCCGCCGCATTGTTGCCACTTATCAGTTTGAAGGTAACAGCAACAGCGACACAAATATCTACGGTGGGCGACTGCAATACAGTCTAAATCGCACTCAGGGACAGGAAAGCTGGCTCGGTGCAACCTACGTTCAAGAAAATCAGGGCAGTCGTAACTTTACGTTATTTGGGGCTGATGCTCGGATTGCCTTAGGTGAAGCAGCTGCAATCATTGCTGAATATTCACGCTCCCGCAACGAGTTTGATTTAGATGGCCCCGTTTCTGGCTCTGCCTATCGGGTTGAAGTCACGGGTGATATTACCGACTGGTTATCGGGTCGAGCTTATCTCCGTCATACCGATGCGGGTTTTAGCAACTTAGCCACAGAAAGCTTCCGGCCCGGCCAGACACGCTATGGTACTCGGCTTAGTGCCCAGCTTTCGGAAGATACCACTGTGCGTTTCCAGTTTGACCGTGAGGAAAACCGAGGAACGGCACCACGTCCTTTGTTAACTCTGGAAGATTTGATTGAAGTGGGTAGTTCGCCACTACAAGGCAGCAGCGTCAATAACAATCTCACCACCTTATCGCTGGGAGTATCGCAGCAATTAGGCGACAGTCGCCTAGAGCTGGATTGGATTCATCGCGAACGCGAAGATAATGCGGCTATTGATCGACTAACCTCTACTTCTGACCAAATTCGCACGCGGGTTTCCACTGAATGGGGTGATGGCTTAACCACATTTGCCCAAAATGAGCTGAATGTTTCTTCAGATAGTGACCCGCTTTATCCCAACCGCACACTGTTCGGTATGGACTGGCAACTAATGCCAGGGATTAGCCTCGGAGTCAGCCAGGTATTTCTGGGTGATAACCTAAATGAGCGTAATAGTTTCACCGCGATCGACCTCTCAGGTGATTACTCACTCGGTGCAGACACTACGATTCGGGGTCAGTTCTCTCTGATTGACAACCAACAGATTGGCGGAAGCATTGGCTTTGACCAAGGCTTTACCCTATCGCCAGGACTTCGTTTGGATCTCAGCTATGAGCATGTATTCAACAACCGCTATGGCAACACGGCTGCTGGCGAACTCTTCAGTCAGCCGTTTGCGGTGGGTTCAGGGGCATCAGCACTCCAGCTGACGAGTGGGAATAGCTTCAGCGCAGGTTTGTCCTACACAGACAGCGCTGACTTTCAAGCGAGTACACGCTTAGAGCATCGGATGTCTTCCCAAGGCTCGAATACCGTCGTGACAGCTTCGGCGTTGGGGCGCTTGACGCCTGCCATCAGTACGCTGTTTGACTTCCGCATGTCGCGGGCAGCCAACCAGGGGCTGGACTTGGGAACCTCCCGCACCCTCAAGCTAGGGATGGCTTACCGAAATCCTCAGCGGGATAATCTGAATGCCTTCCTACGATATGAGTACCGTAAAAATCCATCGTCGACGCCAGATGGGTTACTGTTTGGGTCATCTATCGATACCTCCGAACATCTATTCTCGGGTGAGGTAATCTACGCCCCCAACTGGCGCTGGGAAATCTACGGTAAGTACGCCTTCCGCACGAGTTCCACCCGTATTGGTGGCATCGGTGATGGCTCTGATCGAGTCCCTGATTTCACCTCCAGCAGTGCGGTTCATTTAGCCCAACTGCGGGCGACTTATCGCTTAGGTTATTCCTGGGATATTACGGGTGAAGCTCGCTGGATTGGAACGTCTGCAGGCTTTAGCGAATATGGCACAGCCCTGGAATTGGGTTACTACATGACGCCCGATCTCCGTCTATACGCAGGCTACAGCCTTGGTGGGGCGTATGATCGCGACTTCTCAGGCGCTAACCGTTCTAATAGTGGCCCCTACATCGGGATTACCGCCAAGCTCAACAGCTTGTTTGATGGCTTCGGCATCCAAGACATTGTTCCAGAGCAGCAGCAAGAGTCCCTCATTGAAACAGCCAACACAGACAGGGACCAAAGTGCCGAGGCTGATAGCAGCGAGCCAGGTGAGTCCGAAGCGACCAATGCTGCTGAAACCGTCAGCCTTGACTCGCCTGAATCAGAATCGCCTCGCGATCGCTAGTCCATTCTCAACGTAGCCCATCCAGCAAGGTATCTAGAGATGAAAACATCGCGTCATTTATTACATCGCGTCACTATCTGTGGATTGACAGCGACCACCCTATTGCCTCAAGGTATGGTCTTCGCTCAAAACACGGGCCAGTCGAATCGTGAGGTTCTGGCAGCGGCAGTAGCCGCCCCCAGCTTGACAGTCACCGTTAACAGCCATCGGGATGGAGCCATCCAGGCGGATGCAGCACTGACCTTACGGGAAGCGATCGCGCTAGTCAACGGCACGCTAGAAATCACCGCGCTCAGTTCAGCCGAGCAAGCTCAAGTGGTACAACAGGATGCTGGTGTCGCCTCTAGGATTGCCTTCAACTTACCGACTGCGTCCCCCATTGAATTGGTAGAAGGGTTACCGGATATTCAGCGTCCGGAGCTTCTGATCGACGGCACGACCCAGCCAGGTTACGATCCCAACCTTTCGGCCACGGCTGAAATCGTGGTTCCGATTCCCATTGTGTCCTTGACGCCAGCCCCCGATGCCGAGGTTTTCCGGGGACTCACAATTGTGGCGGATGATGTAACCGTTCGGGGACTGAGTCTCTATGGTTTCACGGCGCAGCACCAAGCGACTGCAGTGACACCACCCGCTGACATCTTTATTGCCAACCCTACACCACCGCTGCATAACCGTGACGATCAGCCGGTTGCCGATTATGACTGGTTTTACGATGAGGCTACAGCGCCTCAAGGTGTGGTGATTGAAGATAATTGGTTGGGGATTCCTCCAACTGACGAACGTCCAGCGCAAACGTCGGCATTTGGGGTATCTGTGTTTAATAGCCAGGGAGCGATCGTTCGTCACAACCGCATTTCGCACCACGATGGTAGCGGCATCATTACTGGCTATCGCGCTAAGAATCTGGAAGTTACGGAAAACATTATTGTTGCTAATGGCTTCGCGGGAATGCCGGATGGCATTCGCATCGAAGGCTATGTGGACAATACCATCATCGACAGCAACCTTATGTGTGGCAACGATGGTAGCGGACTTTATATGTTCAAGCCAGAAGGCTCTGTCACTATCCGCAACAACACCATCAAGTTCAATGGTCAGCGTTTGCGTCGGGCCGCTGTTTATGTGATGGGCAATGACCACCAAATTCTCAACAACACCATCACAAATCAGAAGGGGCCGGGTGTAGTGGTCACTGCCTTCAATCGTGACGGGGGCGCAAATGAAAGCCATCGTAATCTGATTCTCAATAACCAGTTTGATAATTTAGAAGGGCTCAGCATTGACCTGAATACTCGCCGCCATACAGGGGTGCAGGATTTTCAGCGGGGGGATGGCCCTAATCCCAAACGCAACTCCCACCATCGTCGTCAAGAAACCGGCAATGCAGCGATTAATGCACCTGAATTCTTGAGTAGTGAATTTCCTATCGTGGGTGAGCAAGTCGCTTTGGATGGCCTGGCTGATCCGGGGTCTACGGTAGATCTGTACCTGACCCAAGGCGCTGTTGCAAATCGAGGTCCGCTCAGTCAACCCCTAGCCCAGGTTACGGTGGATGAGCAAGGGCGATTTAGCTATGTCACGCCTGACTTGCAACCTGGGGATGTCGTGACTGCGATCGCAACTGATCCTCAATACGGCACTTCTGAACCTGCCCCCAATGTTGTGGTTCGTGACCTGAAAGATTTAAACACGCCGCTGGGCGATCGCCGCAGCCCATCGTTAGCCAACGATGTCGCAATGCCCGTTTGCACTACGCCGCCGCTGGTGGCTCCTCCAGTTCCTCCAGTTGTTGTGGCTCCACCTGCACCAGAGCCACTGCGCCTAGAAGTTCCTCGCAATGTTCATTTCGGCCTCGACCAAGATCAGATTAGTCCAGCGAGTGCAGTCATCCTTGACCGGATTGCTGCTGCCTTGCAGGCTCATCCCACACTAGTTGTTGATCTCCATGGCCATACGGATTCTCGCGCTAGCGCTGCCTATAACCAAGAGCTAGCCCTTCGGCGTGCCCGCAATGCTCGCGAGTATTTAATCCAAAAAGGTGTTGATCCAGCCCGCATGACCATTCGCTCCTTAGGCGAAACACAACTGTTGGTAGAAGAATCCAATCGGGAAAACTATGCTCGCAACCGGCGAGTAGAATTCATTTTCAATGATGTTCGTGGCCTTGACATCACCTTTGTTGAGCAAATAACAGATTTACAGATTGAGCCTTAGAAAGGGCATTAAATCTACTGACGTATATTTTTACTCAACACTCCACATCTGAAATCATCGTAGGCGTAGTTCGCAAGAAGGAAGACAAATAGACATGATTTATTTCTTCTGAAGAAATTTATTTCTAGAGAATAGATTTTGAATAGTTTCAAGAAGATTTTAAAGCCTCAAATCAGATACAACGAAATGAAGTCTCTTTTTGGCTGAAAAAGGAAGTTGCTTCAGTTGATCAAACATACTCCATTTTGGGAAATATACGACAGAAAGTATATTGGGCTTTCTGTTTTGGGTGGTTTTTTGTATTGACTAGAAAATTTGATCTTAGTTTCCACATTCAAGTGGACAGAAAGTAAAGGGTGAATGACTCATGGAGCAGTTTCGAGTAAGACCGTTCAGACAACAAGTTTCTGGCATATTTTCTGTTATGGGCTTGATATTTTTCAGAAAATCGCTGCGGCGTATTAGCCTCTTTATAAGCGCACTTTTCATCACGCTCTTGAGTCACCTGAGCTTTTTTCAACTGCCAGCCAATGCTCAACTGACAACCGATATCGTTGTCCTAAATACGTTTTTGCCTGAAAATTCCCCCCCCGGGGAAGACTCTGTTTACAGGCTTACTTTTCGTAATAATACAGGTGCAGATGTCAACATTACGGGACTCAACCACACGTTACCTAGTCCGTCTGCAATGCCTGTTGGTTCGCCTGGAAATGTCGTATTTAGCCAAACTACGCCAACTCTAAATACCTGTGATGTTGGCGGTAACAGTACCTTTACAGTGACTAACGTAGGCAGCAATCCAGGTAGCCCAGGTGCCTTTGAACTTGTAGGAGGCACTATTCCAGGGGCTTCAGGACAAGGGGAATGCGTGATTGAGATTCCAGTCAAAGCCTTTGAAGAGGGCAACCACATCGACACCATTCCGCAAGGAGCCTTCAAAACCACGGGTGGAGATAACGACGAACCCACCGCTGCAACACTCAAGATTGACGAATCTCAGGATGCAACCATCAGCAAAAGCTTTAACCCCACTACTATTCCAGGGGATGGCCGTTCAACAGTTACGATTACCATCAACAATCCCAACGACTATGATCTGGTCGGCACAACGGCTGCACCGACACTGGTGGATGAGCTACCCAGCACCCCCAACCAGTTATTAGTTGATACTCGTCCTGACGCATCCAATCCCGCCACCAACTGTACCGGTGGAACAGTCGCAATTGAGAATGGCGGCACCCGTGTTGAGCTTGTGGGGGGCACCATTCCAGCCAAGGGCAGTTGTACAGTGACTTTCCCTGTCACACAAACTAATGGAGGAGAGTACAACAACACAATCCCTGCAGGAACCCTGAGCACCGTCAATCAAATCAGCAACGGTAACGAGGCCAGCGATAAACTTAATATTCAGACCGAGGTGACGATCAGTAAGGCATTTGGTCAAAACAATATTGATGAAGGCGAAACGACAAACATCACAATCACTATTAGAAATGGGGGGGGTGCCCTCACCAACGCAACTTTAACTGATAACCTACCAGCACCACTAATTGTTGCCACCCCGGAAGATGCCGAAACCAATTGCACCGTATCTGGCAACTTAGAAACGCTACCGGTAACTTCGGGAGCATCCAGCTTTTCCTTAGCAGCTAGCCAGGGCCAAATCCCGTCTTCTAATCCCAATGACAATAGTCTGGGCGAGTGTCAAATCGTTGTTGCCGTCACCCTCGATCCTGGGACTGGGGACAATATTCCGGGAGTCAATACCACCACACTGACAAACACAATCCCCGCAAGTGGACTGGGCAACACAGAGGGGCGAACCAATGACGATCCCGCCAGTGCTGAGATTAAGGCACGCCCTGCGCTGGTTGTCGGCAAAAGCTACTCAAACGACGATACGATTTCCCCTGGCGATACAACCCTGATGCAAATCAGCATCCAAAACCGCTCAAATGCACTGGATGCTACTGGAGTAGGTTTTGTCGATGATCTGCCTTCGCCTCTACAGGTGGCAACGCCTTTAAATGTCTCGGATGATGGTGATTGTGGTTCTGGAGCTTTCTCAGGACTTTCTGCTGGAGATACCATATTGACTTACACCGGCGGTACGGTTGCTAAGAGCAGTACCTGCGTCATTTCGATCGCCGTGTTTCTACCTGAAAACCAAGGTGTTGATGCTGGGGACTTTCTGGACAACATCATTAACAATGACTCAGTCACGAATAATCAGGGCTTAGATAGTAATGGTGTTACCGGCCAAGAAGGTCGCCTCGAAGTGGTAAGCCGCGTTGAAATCACAAAGGCTTTTGACGCAAACACAATTCGCCGGGGTAATGATTCAAGGCTGATTATTACCATTGAGAACAATCGTCGGAGCACTACTACGGGCGCTCCAGAACCCCTCACTGAAGTTGCAATTACCGACAATTTGCCCCCTAATCTAAGAGTGGCAGATTCGCCAGACTTTAGTCACACGGGCTGTGATTATCAAAGTGGCGTTAACGGTAGCCCCAGCTTCACCGGCATTACGGCAGGCTCAATCACGTTTAGGATGACGAATGGCAGCTTAGCCCCAGTTGACGATTCTGATCCGGAGGTTGATACCTGTACGATTCAGTTCAATGTGACTGAAATCGATCGCAATTTCTTTAGCACAGGGAATGCAACACCTCGAACCTACGACAACACCACGTCTGGATTTAGTAACAAAGAGAATGAAACCGCGACAGATGCAACAGCACAGTTAACGGTGATTTCACCACTAAGTGGGGAGAAGTCCTTCCAATCGGCCAAGATTACGGCAGGGGGACGGTCTACAGCTGTGATTCGTTTGACCAACTCCTTACCCACAGATCTAACCGTCGTATCTTTCACCGATAGCTGGACTCAGTCAAATACTATAGTCGCTGATCCGGCAAATGCCAATACAACTTGTAATGGCGCAGTTGATGGCACAGTTTCAACCACCTCTGGCAGTCGCTCAGTCACGTTGAATAATGGTGTCGTTCCAGCTAAGGTGGGCGACACTTTGGGAGCCTGTGAAATCCGCTTCGATGTAGAGATGGATGCAACCGGCAACGACACCTTTACCAATACAATTCCTGCTGAAGGTATCTCTACCAGTCAGGGCTTTACGAACCCCAGTGACCTTCAAGGTGTTTTGACACGAACCACAGCCACAGTCAACCTCAACAAAGCCTTTAGCCCCAACAGTTTGACGGTGGGAGACCCTGGGACGCTAACGATTACGGTTGTAAACCCCACTAACGGGATTCCAATTACAGAGTTTGGGTTCACAGATGACATGCCAAGCGACATGGTGGTGTTCTCGGTTCCCGGTGCAACAACAGACTGTACGAACGGAACTATCAATGCAGTGGCTGGCAACACTGAATTTACGCTGAGCGGTGCTGAGCTGAATAGTGGTGAATCTTGCACGGTGTCCTTGCAGGTGACCCTTGTAGATACCGGTAACTCGATTAACGCAATACCCATCAGCACCATAGAGAGCAAAGAAAATGTAACCAATGATCAACCAGCTCAGGCAACGCTGAATGCTTTAGAGGCCATCAAACCGGGCAAATCCTTTAATCCATCTAGCGTGGCAGGCGGAGAGATTAGCCAACTCACCTTAACTATCGAAAACTTGCAGCAAGATACATCTTCTGGGGAGTCATTGGCGAATGTGTCAATCACGGATCCTCTACCCACGGATCTCTTCATTGCGGGAATTCCCAATGCATCGACAACCTGTTCTGGCGGGACTGTGAATGCACCGGCAGGAGGAACGGTAGTCGAGATGACAGGGGCAACCTTGGCACCTGGCGCAAGCTGCGAAGTCCTGGTGGATGTTATTTCAGTCCAACAAGGCAGTTACGAAAATCAGATCGACGCAGGTAACCTCACGGCTCAGATTCAGCCTTCGCTGGGGGGTTCAACGATTGAGAACACGACTAAGCCCAAGGCAACGCTGACGGTAACCAGTGACTCGTTGCCGCCAGAAATGGTCCTCGTAAAGCGGATTACAGCTATCAATGGGGCTCCCATCACCGGCTTTGAGAACGGCTCGGATGCCGGTGACGACGATTCTCATTGGCCAACTCCTAAGGAAGATTCGTTGCGCGGCGTGATTGATCTTGCATCCCCTGTGGTGCCTGGCGACGAAATCGAGTACACGATTTACTACCTCAACACAGGCTTGAGTGATGCTACCGACTTGCAAATCTGCGATCGCATTCCGACGAATACGACCTTTGTGCCTAGGGGTTACAGTTCCGGAACACCGCCTGCTGATCCGAATGGCTTGAGTGGGGCTGATCGAGGCATCGTCTTGGCAGAAGCGGGCAATGAAGTTTCGCTGACAAATGCAAATGATGGGGACGGAGGATACTATTTCATCCCGAATCAAGACCCTGGGGTAACGTTTCCGGACATCAGCTGTGATGGCAACAGCAGCAACGGAACAATCGTTGTCAGTATCTCCAATGCAATACCTCCCGCAGTTGGAGCAGGTTCTCCTCCCGCTTCCTATGGCTACATTCGCTTTGTGTCCAAGGTGGACTAACTAGCCTAATGACAAGGGTTAGGCATTTGCAGACTTAACCCTTGTCACTCTCGATTTGATTGCTTGAGATGTCTTAATTGCTAAGAATGAACCATGAAGAAATATCTAAAGCTGTTTTGTGTCGGTGTTTTGCTTAGTCTCGCTTTAGTTTTTATCAGCTTGCCAATCCAAGCTCAGCACAACTTAGCTCAAAGCAGCTCATCCCAAAGTAATCCAGCTGAGACAGACACTTGGTGGATGCGTAATGGCGACTCATCTAAAGTGGCAGGTTTCTTTTTTGCGGATGAGTTGATTTCAGGCCAGTGTTCACGTCATTGCTACGACATCGATTTGACGCTGTATGACGCTAGTACTGGTAACGCTGTTGCCCAGGCTCTGGGTAATTCACCCGCGCCTGAGCTAAGGGCTCCGTACGATGGTGAGTTTATTCTGGAAGTTGCCATGGTCAATTGTGCTCGCTCCGGCGGATGCCGTACTTCTGTGAGTTCGGAGTACGGACTCTAAATCGCTTCTACCACTTGAGGTAGAAGCGCAGGAGCACTTTTAAGCGTTCTTGCGGGTACTTGGACTCAGCGTTATGGGAGCTCTCAGCAATTAGATAACTTGCCGAAGCGTTCCTCACTCATAATCCTCATTCATAGATTGATGAATATGTGCCAGTGCAGCTTCTAAAAGATCTGGTTCTGGATACCAGCGGTAAGTGCTTAAATCCACCTTGCCAACAGCATTAAATTCAATCCCTTCATCCTCTAAAAGGGATTGTTGTAAGTAGTCAGAACCATTTCTGTGAGGCGACTTTGAAACCTCGCCTTTAGCATTAATCACACGGTGCCACGGAACTTCATCAGCCTCTGTTATCCGATATAGGGCATAACCCACTAATCGCGGCTTACCAATCAGCCCGGCCAGTTCGGCAACTTGTCCGTAGGTAGCAACTTGCCCATACGGAATCTGTCGTACTACAGCATAGATAAGATCATAGGTATTCGCCATAGAATTGCTATTGGGGCACCTCGCAATAATCTAACAGCGCACTGATAGCCCAACTCTCCAAGTCTCCAAGGCAGGGGATGGAAAAGTGAATTTTGGGGAACACGAGCACCTGATAGCGTTTTCTCAACCACAATAGAGGCATTCCACATTTGTGTATGCGCCCCTGCTTATTCTCAAGTCTGGCAATGTCTACGCAACGTCTTAACTCGATTCGGCTCGTTCGGCCAACTCCATCCAGCGTTCCGTTGCGGTGTCAATTGCCCCAGTTAATTCCGCTAATCTTTCTGACAGTTGCTGTACTTCCTCATAATCGTTGGGTGGATTGTTATAAAGGCGTTTTTCTAAATCGGCTTTTTCAGTTTCGAGTTCAGGAATTTGAGTTTCGAGTTGCTCGTATTCTCGCTTTTCTTTGTAGGACAGGCGCTTCGTTTTAGCGGTAGTTGCAGTTGTTGTACTGGCGGCTTTCGCCGCGACAGTTTTTTGCCGATCGCTGACCGATTTCTTGTCAACCTCAGCTTGTTCCTTGGCAACAGCTTCCGCTGCTTGTTTGTAATCCAGGTAGACAGAGTAGTTGCCAGGATACTGACGGATTTGCCCTTGGCCTTCAAAAGCAAACACAATCTCTACGGTGCGATCCAGGAAGTAGCGATCGTGGGAAACCACAATGACACAACCGTTGAATTCTTCCAAATATTCCTCTAGCACTGCCAGGGTTTGCACATCCAAGTCATTAGTAGGCTCGTCCAGAATTAGGACATTGGGAGCCTGCATTAATACCTGGAGCAGGAACAGTCGCCGTCGTTCGCCACCGGACAGCTTTTGAATAGGAGAATACTGCTGGTTGGGGGGAAACAGAAAACGTTCCAGCATTTGAGATGCTGTGATAACGCTACCATCTACCGTTTGAACCAGTTCGGCAGTTTCCTTTAGGTAATCAATCACCCGCTGGTTGGGATTTTTAATGACGTCTTCGGAATGCTGATCGAAGTAGCCGAAGTGGATGGTATCACCAATTTCAATTTGGCCTGCATCAGGCGTTTCACGGCCTGTGATGAGGTTCATTAGCGTGGACTTACCCGCTCCATTAGGGCCGATGATACCGATGCGATCGCGGGGTTCAAAAATGTAGGTGAAGTCTTGAATTAAGGTGCGATTGCCATAGCCTTTTGTCACCCCCTCCATTTCAATGACCTTTTTCCCAATGCGCCGTCCTACAGTCGAAATATCAACTTTGCCCAAGGATTCCTTGAACTCGCGATCTTGCATTTCATCAATGCGTTGAATACGCGCTTTTTGCTTGGTGCTACGGGCCTTGGGGCCACGCTTCAACCATTCCAGTTCGCGCCGGAGGACACCAGCATGTTTTTTCTGCGTGCTGACTTCGGAAGTGTCAGCCTCGGCTTTCTTTTCCAGGAAGTAGCTATAGTTGCCCGAATAGCCCTGAAGATCGCCACGATCCACTTCCAGGATACGATTCGTCACCCTGTCCAAAAAGTAGCGATCATGGGTGATCAGTAACAAAGCGCCACGAAATCCATTCAAATAACTTTGCAGCCACTCCACTGACTCGGCATCCAGATGGTTCGTGGGCTCATCCATGAGCAGGGCATCGGGATCGGATAGGAGGGCTGACGCGATCGCAATTCGCTTACGATAACCGCCAGACAGATCCCCTACGCGCGCTTCAAAATCAGTGATGCCCAATTGGGTTAATACAACTTTGGCGCTGGTTTCAAGATTCCAAGCGCCCGCAGCCTCGATTTTTTCCGTGACCCAAGACAGCCGCGACATGAGGGCATCCATATCGCCTTGTCCCTGCTCCATCTTGTGGGAAATGTCCTCGTACTCCCGAATCAGAGCCATTTGTTCCCCGGCATCGGCAAACACCTGTTCCAGCACCGAGCGATCGCCTTCCATTTCCGGCTGTTGGGGTAAATACACGATTTTCGCGCCGGAGTTACGCCAGATTTCCCCTTCATCAATGGGCTCAGTTCCGGCGATCATTTTCAGTAAGGTCGATTTACCAGAACCATTAGTGCCAATGAGCCCCACTTTTTCGCCTTCGTCAATGCTGAAACTGGCATCGCGCAGAATTTCCTTGATGCCGAAATCTTTTTTGACGGACTTGAGAGTAAAAAGGGTCATGACAGGCGATGGGCTGCAATAGGTGCCAGTCACTTAGTGTAACGCTGCCACTCACAGGAATAGAAATCAGAGAACGCCATGAAGATGATTGGTTTACTTGGCGGCATGAGTTGGGAAAAGAGGTAGCCCTAAGAGAAACAGAAATCTATAATTTTTATTAAAGGAAGGACGCAATAGGAATTTTATGGATCTCGGACCACTAGACCCGATCAAGCCCTGGCTTAACTTTGCCCACCCCATCATGATGTGGGCTTTATTCGCGCTGACTATTTATGCCCTGTATCTGGGCTTTCAGATTCGTCGCACGCGAGCAGCGACAGGGGATGAAAAGAAGGAACTGATTAAGGGGAAATTTAACATCCGTCACCATCAGATGGGCTCTGCTCTGCTGGCCTTCATGGTGTTGGGGAGTATTGGTGGAATGACGGTCACCTATATCAACAATGGCAAACTATTCTTTGGCCCTCACCTGCTAGTGGGTTTAGGAATGACCGGCATGATTGCCACATCGGCAGCCCTCGTCCCCTTTATGCAGAAGGGTAATGAGACGGCTCGCTACACGCACATCAGTCTAAATATTGTGCTGGTTGGTTTGTTTGGCTGGCAAGCCCTGACGGGTATGCAAATTGTGCAGCGCATTCTAGAAAACTTCTAGATTGCCTTGATTAATCATCATTATTGAGTACAAGAATCCCCCAGAACGGTTGAATGCTCTAGGGGATTTTTAGTCAATGCAATAAAGCGGTGAAACCTTAACCCCTGAAGCCTGAGCATGATTACCGCATTAATAGACTCCGCAGCTAAATTGATTTAGGTGTCGTAGACTTTAAGCCGCGATCATAAGAGTCGCTAACGAAAGTGAGGAAAGATTATGCCGGATGGGAAGGTAGCGATCGTTACGGCTGGCGGCAGCGGCATGGGGGCGGGGACGGCACGAAAGTTAGCAGCCGAAGGATATCGAATTGCGCTCCTATCGTCCTCTGGAAAGGGAGAAGCGATAGCTCATGAACTGAATGGTATTGGGGTAACAGGCTCTAACCAATCGAATGAAGACTTAAAGCAGCTCGTTGACCAAACAGTTGAAGCTTGGGGTCAGATTGATGTACTCGTCAACAGTGCCGGCCATGGCCCCAAAGGTCCACTTCTGGAACTGTCGGACGAGGACTGGCACCGTGGCATGGAAGTTTACTTTCTGAACGTGGTACGTCCAACGCGTTTAGTAACCCCTATCATGCAGCGCCAGAAATCGGGTGTGATTATCAATATCTCTTCGTTTGCGGCTTTTGAGCCTGATCCTATGTTTCCCACGTCAGCAGTATTCCGAGCCGGGCTGGCTGCCTATACAAAGCTGTATGCGGACAGATACGCCGCTGAGAACATTCGCATGAATAACGTTCTCCCTGGCTTTATTGATAGCTTGCCAGAGAAACCTCAGTTTCGAGAGCGCATACCGATGGAGCGCTACGGCAAAACAGAAGAAATTGCTGATGTCATTGCATTTCTTGCCTCTGACGGGGCAGGTTACATCACAGGGCAAAACATCAGAGTGGATGGTGGCATCACCCGCTCTGTGTAGATCAACGCGATCGCTCTCTTGTGGCACTCCAACGCTAGCCTCCCAGATTAGATAGGGTCAAAATTCCCTTCCGTCAGGGCGATACAATAACAGGGCAAAGCAATCCAGAGAAGCCATGTTGCGCAAAATAGCCATTGGGAATGTCCTGTTAGTCGTAGGTGGAATCCTAACAATTGTTGGATTTGTGGCTTATTTCCAAGACAATGCAACGCTCAACTTGGCAGGCTTTTTTTATGGCGTCCCGGTTTTGTTAGGCGGTCTGGCATTAAGAGCCGCAGAACTAGAGCCAACCCCCTACTCGCAGGAAACCTCGCCTGAGGTGGTGGAGTTGCGGGAACAGCAGGCCACACCGACACAAAATCAGGTGCGCAGTGACGTCACGCGTTATCGCTATGGGCAACAAGCACATCTGGATGAAGTCTTGGAACGCCTGGGACTAGGGCCAACGGATGAAGAGCGACCTGTGCTCCAAGCAGTCCGTGAAGAAGCTATTGATGGTGCCTATTCACTGGTTCTAGAGTTCGATTCACCCCTGATGCCATTGGCTAACTGGTTAGAGAAGCAGGCAAAAATCGAGCGATTCTTTGGCCCCAATATCCGTGCTGAGATTACCGAACCCAGTGATAAGAAAGTAGACCTGGCTTTAATTGCTGTGGCAGCACCAGCACCAGCAGAATCGGTTCCTTCGTAGGTTTGCTTCAAAGAACTGCTGTTGGAAGCTCCTCAGGTGTAGTGAATGTACCAAACTGCGCTTGAAGAATCAGTGTAGGTTAGTGCCTAAACTACATTCAATGAGCAAACAAGGGGTCTCCCTAAATAGAAACTGGGGCTCTGAATGTAGCCAGGATGTAGACTTCCCCGTTTGATAATTTCCTCAAGCAAGGTAGAGCAATGGCAACAGAAGCTTTGGGCTGGTGGGGAGTACCCCTCGGGATTTTGGCAGGTACCCTGCGCGGAAGTGCCCCTTTTCTGTTTGTGAGCTTGGGGGAATGCTTGACGGAGAAAAGCGGCAAAATCAACTTGGGCCTAGAAGGAACCTTACTCATGGGAGCCATGAGCGCTTATGGGGTGTCTTACCTGAGCCAGGGAGCTCTAGGTGATTTTTGGGCACCTTGGTTGGGCGTCTTTGTGGCCGGTCTTGCAGGTATGGCGTTAGGGGCAATTCATGGGTGGCTAGCCCAACAACCGCGCGTAAATGATGTGGCTGTGGGTATTGCCATGATTATTTTTGGCAGCGGTCTCGCATTCTTCCTGGGTAAACCGTTTATTCAACCTCAAGCGCCGCAGCTTTTCACCTTCGACTGGGGCACGTGGAGTCGTAATCCAGCGGTTGAGGCGGCCTTAAAGGTGAGTCCGCTATTTCTGCTAGGTCTTGCGATCGCACCTCTGATGCAGTGGTTTTTCCGCTCCACACGATGGGGATTGTATGTCCGAGCGGTCGGTGATAGTCCCGATGCTGCCAGAGCGATGGGGATTTCCATCTTTAAGGTGCGCTTTTTAAGCATTTTAGCCGGTAGCTTTCTGGCGGGTATTGGTGGCGCGTGTCTATCTCTGTATTATCCAGGGGTCTGGACCGAACGGATCTCTAGTGGTCAGGGTTTAATGGCGGTAGCGCTGGTAATTTTTGCCCGTTGGAATCCGATTCAGTGTCTTTGGGCATCACTCTTGTTTGGAGGAGCCCAAGCGATCGGCCCTTCTTTTCAGTCCGTGGGCATCAACGCTTACTATTATATTTTCAACGCTGCACCGTATATCTTGACGCTGTTGATTATGATTGTGACTTGCTCGCCGAAACGTACCTTAATCGGGGCACCCGGAGCTCTTGGCAAAACGGACTAACCGATTCACCCCCCCTTTAAAGGTATGAGTGACACGCTGAAACTAGCTGTAAACGGCACGCTGATGCGGGGGTTAGCTCTAAATCCCAATCTGCTGAATGTGGGCGCTACTTTCAACTGTGAGACGACAACAGAGCCAGCTTACCGACTATGGAGTATTGACGATCGCTATCCAGCGATGGTTCGGGTTGCGACAGGGGGTGTGGCGATCGCGGTCGAAGTTTGGGATGTTCCTTTAGCAGGGTTAGGAATCATCCTTCTGCAAGAACCACCGGGATTAGCGATCGGCAAAGTCAAGTTAGCAAAGCGCGAAGTTGTACTTGGGGTTCTTGGCGAACCCTTGACGGTAGAGGGCAAACAAGAAATCACCGAATTTGGCGGTTGGCGCACCTATCAGGCATTCCTCAACTCATCTGCCTCTTAGCTTAGATTTAACGCTAAGGACACAGAACGACCATCGCTCCTCTCATCGCTGCAACCACAGAACCCATTTCGTGTGGGGCTAAACATCCAACGTATAGGCTGATATTTTAGCCGTTCGTCCTTTCAGTTGAATTTGCTCCTTCTCAAAGCCTGGAAATTGATGGCAGACTTCCAGATAGGTTGTTTCACTGAGCAAA
Organism: Cyanobacteria bacterium J06638_28; assembly: GCA_039819045.1. Lineage (GTDB taxonomy): Bacteria > Cyanobacteriota > Cyanobacteriia > Phormidesmidales > Phormidesmidaceae > SIO1E4. The sequence continues at coordinate 155,791 of JBCBSR010000001.1, read as the reverse complement.
ATGGGATGGTTGGCATCCTGAGTGAGTTGTTTGGTCATGTCTTGCAGTCGTGCGGCAACATTCACCGTGTCCCCAAATAGGGAATAGTTCGCTCGATGGCGACTACCCACCGTACCGGCTACCAAAGAGCCCGTATGAATGCCAATACCAAAACGGACAATGGGTAATCCCTGGCTCGTAAACTCTTGATTCAGGCTCTTCAGGTTTTCGACCATGGCGATACTGGCTCTTACCGCAGCCAGAGCGTCTTGCCGAATAGCATCTGGCTCATGACGGGGAATCGGAGCTCCAAAAGCAGCCATGATGGCATCGCCAATATACTTATCCACCACACCGCCTTCCGCCATGATGCAATCAGTCATCACTTCAAAATAGCGATTGAGCCAAGGTAATAAGACTTCTGAGGGTAGGGTTTCGGTGATTGCAGTGAAGCCACGAATATCGGCAAACAAGACAGTCGCCGTCAGCTCTTGCGGGCGAATTTGTCCTTGCGTCAACAGTTCTCCCTGATGCTCCCAGATAAATTCCGCCGTTTGCGGTGATAGATTGATCGCAAAGAGTTCTTTCAGGGTCTGGCGTTCTCGTTCTTCTACCAGTTGAAACGCGATAACGCTGAGTATCCCGGTTCCAATAGGCGCGACTATCGGAATCCAAACGCCCGCGAGAAAGCAGGTAAAGGCAATAACCCAGCCCATTAGCAGCGCCCCTAGAGCGAGCAGAATGCGACTTCTCAACTTTAGGGGTTTGAGGAGCAGGCTACTCCCGATGCCACTCATCACGATCGCTACTAGTGTCCATTGCCACGACATGCGTTGCAGAAAACGATCTTGCAGGAGATTGTCCAGGATAGCGGCATGCAGATACACCCCTGACGTAGGAATCCGCTTTTCGAAGGGGGTTCTGAGCGGATCCTCCGTATTACCGACGATACCGACAGCCGTGTACCCCACCAACACAATCTTGTTCTGTAGTGCAGCCAGAATGTGGTCGGGGGCATCATCCGCCATCACCTCAGCATAGGAAAGCGTGGTTAGATTTTGGGGCGATTGTCGAGCCTCAGCAGACTCTGGACGGGTGAGGCCAAGCCAATTGATCCAGAGTGGTTGCGTTTGATCATACTTTTCGGGCTGGGTCTGAAATTTGGGGTTAGTTGCGGGTGCCTCAATGGTCGCGTTAGTAATGAGATTGTCGAGACTCTGTTGGTAAGTTTCTAGCAAAGCAATGGCAAAACTCGGAGCAATCGCGTCTTGGTGACGCTCATACAAAAAGGCCTGGCGGCTGATACCGTCTGAATCAGGCAGGTGTTTGACATGACCGACACGTAGAAATCCTTGAGTGGGCTCGGTCAGCGTTGATGTTACTTGGATCGCTTGGCCTTGAGCATCGCCCCCAACCGCCAAAACCACATTCCCACTAAAAAGGATGCTGTCGGCCAGCACGGGATCCTCAGGGGTGGGTTCTGACATGAGAATATCGAATCCAATAGCCGCTGGTTGTACTGCTAGGAGTTTGTCTAACAAGGCGGCGTAGCGATCGCGGGGCCAGGGATAGGAACCGTAAGCATCTAAGCTGGCTTCGTCAACGGCAATGACCACGATGCGGTCGTCCCAGGTTTGAGGCGTCAAGCGATCGCGCGTGAGGAAAAATCCAGTATAAACAAACCGCTCTAGCGGTTCCCACATTCCCATGCCAAACATCCCTGCCCCTGCAACGGCAGCAACCAACCCAGATGACAAAGAGGATGCGTACCCCTGAAGGGAGGTTTTGGAAATCAATTTGTTACGCATTCGTCTCCAGTTTTGCTGAAAACTAACTGCGATCGCTGACGCTGAAGAAGCTTTAAATTGAGACACGGTCTAGACCAACTAAACGTTTCGCTCAATCCAGACCTTTATGATCGGGGTAATCGCCATAGCCGCCATTGCCGAATCAGATGCGTCCGCGATTCGCCTAATGCATTCCGAACAACGAATTCGACCTCATGATTGCGACTCCCTGAGGGAATGGTGGTCTCAAATTGTCCAGTCCTTTGAATTGGGACTTCCTTCCCATCTAGGAGTAGCGTATTAGCCGGATTAATCTGACCTAACACCGTAAACGCCCCGTTTCGGCGACCCTGTGCGGTTAGCTCAATATCCAAGTCTCGATCCAACGATTGAGGTTGGGTTGGGGGTTCGCCGGGGTAAATGATGGAGGTCAAGCCTGCATCAACAGCGACTGATTGCAATTGCGCTATCACGTCAACCTTCCCTTCTAGAGTGGCGATACTGGTCTTGCCGTCGTCAGCCACAGCAACCCCAAACTCAGTACCACGGACAGCTGCAACCCCACTCGGGGTATGAAGCTCTAAACGTGAATTGGGATTGTTAAAGGAACGCGTTTGGATGCGGGCTTGGCCTCGAGGCACATCCAGAATCGTCACCTCGGCACCGTCCGATAAGGTCGTCAGGCGTTGAATCAATAGTCGTGTGCTTTGGGCTACAACAATAGAACCAATTGCGATATCGATGCCAAGAACAGCACTAGCCCCTCTAGATGTTGTAATACCATGCCCAGCCGTGGTCAGGCGATCGCCGACACGAGCTGAGCGACTACCTGACGTCTGAAGCGTAACGGTACCCGAGAGCCGATCAACACTTAGCCACCGACTACGGGATTGGGCATAAAGGACAGGCACCTTCGCAGTCGTTAAAATGCCAGCAAATGAAAGCGTGCTTAATGCTAAAAGTCTTCGTCTGCTTAAATTCATTTCTACATAACATATCTATAAAGAACAGATATTAAAAATGAGACGAACTGACGTGTCAGTCCTGATGCACCCAATATGAAATTACGTTTGAGTCGTATTACTGAATCATGTGAGTAGTATTACTGAATCACCCACCAGCTACAGTATAGGAGCTTGGTAACAGCATCGCGCTTTATTTTCTGCTGAGCGTGCAAGTACGATTCTGTTGTCAGGATGACGGGAATCGCCCGTAGGTTTGTTGCGATCGCCTCCGCTTTCCCGCACCTCCGTACCTAAGGCACTGCCCGAGGAATGGCTTGCCGTAACGGGACAGGCAGCCCAACCCTTGAGAAAACGCAACATTTTACGGGTGCCTTAGGCGTCTTCCCTTAGGGTCGATACTATATAGACCCAGGATGTTTCGCTTGTCATGGTTAAAACGGCTTCCCAACCTACTTCGGATGTGCCAACTTCCAATGCACAACCCTCAAGTTCGCTACCGACGCAGCAAACTGAGTCATTTGTCCTAGATGTCACTGGCATGAAATGTGCGAGTTGTGTGCGGGCCGTGGAGAAACAACTAACGGCCTATGAAGGGGTTGTTACGGCAACCGTGAATTTGTTGACCGAAGTCGCCTTAGTGGAGGCGATCGCTGAACCGCCCTTAAATCCCAACAATCTAGCTGAACACCTGACTCAGGGTGGTTTTCCTGCTCAGCCGCGATTATCAACTAATGCCACTCAGGGAGCTACCGCTGGGTTGACCGATTGGTTAAGTCGTAAACAGGCGGAGAATCGCGATCAGTGGCAGCGTCTAGCGATCGCCTTAGGGCTTTTAGCGCTATCGACTTTGGGCCATTTAAAGCATTTTGGCTGGCTGGCGATTCCCGTTTTAAGCGATCTGTGGTTTCACGGGGTTTTAGCAACCGCCGTTTTTCTGTTTCCAGCGCGCAGCATTGTGGTAGATGGCTGGCAGGGCATTCGCCACGGTACCCCTAATATGAACACCTTGGTGGCTTTGGGCAGCTTGAGTGCCTATGGTGCCAGCGTCATTGCGCTACTGTTTCCAACTCTGGGCTGGGAGTGCTTTTTTGATGAGCCAGTCATGCTGCTGAGCTTCATTTTGCTGGGGCGCACCTTGGAACAGCAGGCCCGGTTCCGCGCTACCGATGCCCTGCGATCGCTCATCGCTCTCCAACCGGCAAAAGCGCGACTCATTGCCGTACCTGACGAAGATGGTGCTACATCAGCCGGAGTCGAGATTCCTGTGAGCGTGGTGCAGGCGGGCGAGTGGCTCCAGGTCTTACCCGGCGAAACGATTCCTGCGGATGGCGTTGTTAAACTCGGCCAAACCACTGTGGATGAATCCCTATTAACGGGAGAGTCGATGCCTGTGGTAAAGCAACCCGGTAGCAACGTCGCAGCCGGTACCCTAAACCAAACCGGGGCGATCGCCCTCAAGGTGACCGAAACCGGACAAGATACTGTCTTGTCACACATGATTCGCTTGGTGGAAGCTGCCCAAACACGCAAGGCCCCTATCCAGCGATTGGCCGACATCATCTCAGGCTATTTCACCTATGGGGTACTGACGCTGGCGACCCTAACCTTTGCCTTTTGGTATTTTGCGGGCTTCGCAATTTGGCCTGAGGTGATGCAGAGTGCCTTAGGGGCCATGCACGCCGACCATTCAATGACGATGACGTCCTCGGCGCTGTTAGTCAGCTTAAAGTTGGCGATCGCAGTCCTGGTCATTGCTTGTCCCTGTGCGCTGGGACTGGCGACGCCCACGGCAATTTTAGTGGGATCGGGTCTGGGAGCGGAGCACGGCTTACTGATTCGCGGTGGGGATGTGCTGGAAGCCCTGAGCAAGGTAGACACCGTCGTTTTTGATAAAACCGGAACGTTAACCCAGGGAATTCCCCAAGTCACCACCCGTCACGTGCTCGCACCCAACTGGTCTACCGCTGACCTCCTGCAAGTTGCAGCCGCTGTGGAAAGCGGTGCCCAGCATCCCTTAGCGATCGCCATTCAGCAGGCCGCCCAACATGAAAATCTCGACTTGTTAACGGCCACTGACTTCCAAACTCAAGTGGGTCAAGGGGTAGCTGCGACAGTTACGTGGCAGGGTATTCCCCATCGTGTCTATCTGGGTAACGAAGCCTGGTTAGCCCATCAAGCCATCAACTTGACCGCCGAAGCGCAAGCTGCCATGCAAGCCTTAGCGACTGGACATACGGTTGTGTACGTAGCGATGGGAGAGCAAGTCGTGGGCCTTATTGCTGTCGCTGATACGGTTCGTGCCGATGCCTCCGCGACCGTCAAAACCTTGCATGACCAAGGACTGACTGTCCATTTGCTGACGGGCGATCGCTCATCTGTGGCGATGGCAGTCGCTAATACGGTTGGCATTCCGACCGATCACATTACAGCTCAGGCTTTACCTGCCGATAAGGTGCAGGCGCTAGTGGACTTACAAGCTCAGGGACAATGTGTCGCCCTGGTGGGAGATGGCATCAATGATGCACCAGCGCTGGCGCAGGCCGATGTAGGACTTAGCCTGAGTTCAGGTACAGATATTGCAGCTGAGGCCGCTGATGTAGTGCTTATGGGCGATCGTCTCGCGGGTGTTTTAGCCGCATTAAGTTTAGGACGGGCTACAGTTGCTAAAATTCGACAAAATTTGGGCTGGGCTTTTGCCTACAACTTGATCGGTATTCCTCTAGCAGCAGGTGTATTACTACCTGCCTATGGGGTGAGTCTCAGTCCAGCGGTTGCCGGCGGGCTAATGGCCTTTAGTTCGGTAACTGTAGTCGTTAACTCCCTACTGTTGAAAACTCATCGACTGGGGACTCCGTAAGCAAGGACGTAATCGATCATGGCGAAGTCTAGCGCTAGAACCCGTCGGCACCTGATTCAGATTGGTACGGCAGCTTGGGGCGCAATGGTTCTAGGCGCGATCGTTCTATGGATTCTGTACGCTCGCAGCCTGTTTAATATTTGGCAGTTGCCGCTAGCTTCCATCTTTGTTGGGCTGGGCGGTATTGGCTGCGTCGCCTTTTTGTCAGTCGGTTGGATGGGCAAGGGCAGCCGCAAGTATTTAATTTTCTTCGTAGCTGTGATCCTGGCTTTGATCAATGGCCTCGCTTACTTTGGCGCTTACACGCTGACCCACTTTAATGACTCCATGCTGCCGGGGCTCGCCTTTGCACCCAAACCCGAAAATGCCAGATACCCGGCTGAATTTGGGCTGGACTATGCGACCGAACGGATTCCCATCAACGAAACAGAATGGCTAGAGTCCTGGCGCATTCCCGTCTATGGTGAAGCCCGTGGTACGGTGCTGCTGTTTCCAGGCAATGGCGGCAACAAAGCCCATCAGCTGATGGTGCCCGCTCAGGTATTCCACAACTTGGGCTATCACGCCCTCATGGTGGACTTTCGCGGCCAAGGGGGATCCAGTGGCAATAGTTCTACCTTGGGTTTACGTGAAGCAGCGGATGTGGCCTCTGCGTTGGAGTACGCAGCCAAAATTGAGTTGCCGCCTCCCTATGTGTTGTACGGCGTGTCTTTGGGCAGTAGCGCCATTTTGAAAGCCGTTAATGACGGATTGACAGCGGATGCTTTAGTGCTGGAATCGCCGTTTGCCTATCTGATGAACGCGGTCAAAACACGGATGCAAGCCCAGGATTTTCCTACAACTGGAATTGCCGAACTGGTGGTGTTTTGGGGGAGTGTACAGCATGGCCACAACGGATTTACGCATAATCCGGTGAACTATGCCAAGTCTGTGACAATCCCAACCCTGATCCTCCATGGTGAAAACGATCGCTGGACTACCCTGGGAGAAATCGAACAAATTTACCAAAACCTACAAGGAGAAAAGGAATTAGAGATTTTTCCCGACGCTGGCCACAATTTATTAGTCACTGTGGATCGCGATCGCTGGACAAATCGCATCGGTGACTTCCTGGCAAATCACCTGCCATAACAACAAGCAAGGGGACGAGAGAGCTGTGGGGCGAGGTATGTAGTCGTGAATTTAGAAAATTAGCAAGACAGGTCTGAGTTATGACATAGATAACTTAAGCTTCTCTCTGATCTGTGACCGCTCAAATTTGTTTCCTGAGTATCCTGGTAGTAACTCTGACAGGGCAGGATGAGGACTTCTCAACATGGAAGAAATGGAACTTTACCGGCGTTTGGCAGCCCTGGAAAGGCGGGTGAACAAACTAGAAGCCGGGATGCAAGAGATTGATCGCATTGTTGATCCGCAGGGCTGGATTGGTGAAGCCTTCCATGTCTTGGAATCGCACGTGGATGCGAAATTTGCTGCTGTGGACGCAAATTTCGCATCCATGGATGTCAAGCTAGACATCATTCTTAGACACATAACAGGCTTGGAGCAGTCGAGCGATAATTCTGAATAAAAGCCACTGGCGCTTAGGTAAACCCGACACCAATCAACCAGCCGATGCTCAAAGCGCTGACAAAGAGCCCACCTAGCCTGATAAACACTTGCCGAGGGGACGTTAATCGCCGGAATATGACGCCCAACTCACCAAACAGAAGGAAATTGAGGGTCAGCGTAGTCGCTACCGCGTACCCAACGATCGCCGCCTCCCAGTTCGGAAACACCACGGCGAGCAGAATCGTTAATGCGATCGCCCCATAGATTGCCCGCCGTTGAAAGAGGGTAACGGCTGCGGCATAGAGAAGCGCGATCGCCAAACCGCTAATTCCCACCCACCAAGACAATGAAGGCAGAGCCAAAAACATTCCGGTATTCCCTGCCCAAAAAAGACTGAACAGCAGCAATAACCAGTCGCTACGAGTGAAGCGAGGTAAGCTCTCAGGTGGGGAATTGGGGGGATGATCCACAGCTAACGAGTCTGAAATTACGGGAAGAGGGATAACGATACCGCGCAGCATCAGCGATCGCCATCATCTAACCGCGCTGACAGTTATGAACAGGTTCTCGCTAGTAAAGCAACAGGCTATAGTCAGTTCTTTCCGGAAGGAAGCCGCATCACCTGGATAGAGAGGTTGCAAACGGCGTAAGGTTCATTATGAAAGGATAAATGACACGAAGTTGTCACACTTATCTTCTAAAGTGAAAAGTCCTTTTGAAAATTTCTATTTCACCTTACGCAATGAAAAAAAGCGTCGTAAAACCCTTATAAAGTCCAATTGAAGGCTCAATGAACAGCATTGTGTTTTCTTAGGAAGATTCACAGACTGAAGAATAGTCTACCTACCTTGGCATACCAAAGATTACACTACTTTTCCGAAAAAGTATCCGGAAGAAGTCCTTCTGAATCGATTTAAGATAGAAAAGGTGTCCGTGAATCTATAGGGAATCTGCTCCATTTCACTACTTTCAGGTAGCTCTACACGTTTTTCTATTTTTGTGGGACTTGCACCGGGCTAATGAATGATCTTGGTTGGATTTTGATTTGTTCAGGACTGGTTTTCCTGATGCAGCCGGGATTCATGTGTCTAGAATCTGGCTTCACGCGGACTAAAAACAGTATTAATGTTGCCGTCAAAAATCTAGCTGACTTTGGGATATCAGTTTTTCTTTTCTGGAGTTTTAGCTTTGGGTTGATGTTTGGCTCCTCTTGGTGGGGCTGGGTCGGCTTTGACAGCTTTTTTCTAGAGATTGGTCAAGATGCAAAGTTAGCCGCCTTTTTTCTGTTTCAAGCGATGTTTTGCAGTACTGCTACCACTATCGTTTCAGGGGTGGTGGCCGAACGTTTGCGCTTTGCTACGTACGGCACAATTGCTGTTTTAGTCTCCGGTCTGATCTATCCTACGTTTGGTCATTGGGCCTGGAACGGCATTGCTACGGGTAGTACCACTGGCTGGTTACAGCAAATTGGATTTGTCGATTTTGCCGGATCGACAGTGGTTCATAGTGTTGGCGCATGGGTGGCGTTAGCCGCTTTAGTCATCATTGGCCCCCGTACTGGCAGATTTACCACAGCGGGGAAGGCTAACAAAATCCACGGCTCTAACTTGCCAATGTCCGTGCTTGGGGCCATGCTGCTGTGGTTTGGCTGGCTGGGGTTCAACGGGGGCAGCACGCTCGCCTTCAATGACCAAGTCGCCACTATCCTGGTCAACACTGTCATGGCTGGAGTGGCAGGCATGATGGCGCTGACGGCAATTACCTGGTGGCGCACCGGCATCCCCGAGCCCGAAAGTTTAATCAACGGTTCAATCGCTGGTTTGGTATCAATTACAGCCTCGTGTCATGCGGTAAGTACGGCCGCCGCAGTTGTGATTGGCTTGATCGGTGGGATTGTTGCCTACAGTGTGATTCGGCTTCTGGAATATTACCGCTTAGATGATGCTGTGGATGCGATCGCCGTCCATGGGGGCGCAGGCGTTTGGGGCACGCTGGCAGTCGCCCTCTTCGGTCAGCGTGACTTGCTAGGTACTGGGCTAAGTCCTGTGAGTCAGCTTCTGGTGCAGATGTTGGGCATTGGTGTGTGTTTTGCCTGGGCCTTTGGTGTGGCCTACTGGCTATTACGAGGCATTAACCATCAGTTTCCTCTGCGAGTCTCTGTTGAGGTCGAAGAAATTGGCCTCAATTACGCTGAGCACAAAGCTAAAACGGATGCTTACGAACTGCTGCGAACCATGGATGAGCATGCTCAAACCCAGGATTTGAGCCTCCGCGTCCCCGTTGATCCCTTTACTGAAGTAGGCCACATCGCAACTCGCTACAACCAGGTGATGGATGTTCTGGAAGGCTATGCCCATCAGTTGGAAACGTTCAATGCCGAGCTAGAAGTTAAAGTCGAGGAGCGGACAGTCGAATTAGCTCAAGCGAATGCGGAGCTAACGCAGGTCAATCGCCTGAAGGATGAATTCATTGCCAATACTTCCCACGAGCTACGAACCCCCTTAAACGGCATTATTGGTATTGCTGAATCGTTAATTGATGGGGTTACGGGCATCCTGCCTCACGCTACACGGGATAATTTGGGGCTGATCGTTGCTAGCGGCAAGCGCCTAGCGTCGCTCATCAACGATATCCTTGATTTCTCAACCCTACGTGAACGGGATATTACCCTCCGTCAACAGCCCGTACGCCTCCATGATGTGGTGGAAATGGTGATGGCCCTGAGCCAGGGCGTTGTGCGCCATAAATCGGTTCAACTGATCAATCAAGTGGCAATCGATCTGCCCTGGGTACAAGCGGATAGCGATCGCCTCCAACAGATTTTGCACAACCTAATGGGTAACGCCGTGAAGTTCACCGAGACGGGTGAAATTGTCGTAACGGCTGCTCCCTCACCGGATGATCCAGAAAAAAAAATAGTTATCACCATCAGGGATACCGGTATCGGAATCGCTGCGGACAAGCTTGATCGTATCTTTGAATCTTTTGAGCAGGCTGATGGATCGGTTACCCGCAAGTACGGGGGAACCGGTCTGGGGCTGGCCATCACGCAACAATTGGTGGAGCAGCATGGCGGCCAAATTTGGGTGGAATCGATCGTTGGCGTCGGTTCGCAGTTTCATTTCACCCTACCGCTATCGACTGAGGCTGACTTAGCAGCAGTCGATACCCCAGAACCCCTCAAGCCTTTGGATCTGTCCCTGTGGGAAAGCGATCCCGCAGCTGTGCCCGAACTAGACGCGACCACCGACCAGATAGCGTTTGCCGAACATCAGCGCTTCCAAGTTCTGATTGTGGATGATGAACCGGTCAATTTGCAGGTGCTTCATAACCACTTGGCGCTAGAGGATTATGCCATTACTCAGGCAATGAGTGGCGAAGACGTTTTTCGAGTCATTGAGGAAGGGTTTCGCCCCGATCTCATTCTTTTGGATGTGATGATGCCCAAAATGACCGGGTACGAAGTCACATGCAAGTTACGGGAGCGGTTTTCTGCCAATGAGTTACCGATTCTGATGCTGACTGCCAAGGATCAAGTTGCTGATCTGATTGAGGGTTTGGGAGCTGGTGCGAACGATTACCTCGCCAAACCCATTGCCAAGAAAGAGTTATTGGCGCGGATTAAAACACACCTTCAGTTAGCCAATCTAAATCGTGCCTACAGTCGTTTTGTGCCGCACGAGTTTGTTCAACTACTGCAAAAAGAAAGCATTATTGAAGTCAACCTAGGGGATCAGATCCAGCAGGAAATGTCCGTGTTGTTTGCCGACATTCGTGACTTTACTGAGATGTCGGAGGCCATGAGCCCAGCGGAAAACTTCAAGTTCATCAATGGCTATCTCGCCCGCATGGAGCCTGCCATTGTCGATAATGGAGGGTTTATTGATAAGTACATTGGCGATGCGATTATGGCCCTGTTTCCCGGTAGCGCTGACCATGCCGTCAGTGGCGCGATCGCCATGCTGCGAGAACTGCATCACTACAACCGCGATCGCGCTGCCGAGGGGTATGCACCTGTCTATAACGGCATTGGGATCAACTCTGGACTCACCATGGTGGGCACCGTGGGGGGGCCATCCCATATGGATAGCACCGTCATTAGCGACACGGTAAACCTGGCCGCTCGTATTGAACAGTTGACCAAGCAGTATGGTGTGCCTCTGCTCATCTCGCAATACACCTTCTTCCGCTTGCAAAATCCTGAAGCTTACAGCTATCGCCTCATTGATCGGGTGCAGGTGAGGGGAAAATCGGAGCCCGTATCCATCTTTGAAATCTTTGATGCGGATCCAGCTCCGGTGCGAAACAAGAAGCAAACATTCAAAACAACCTTTGAAACGGCCCTCACACAGCTCCACTTGGGGAAATATACGGCTGCTTTGGAAGGATTTGAAGCCTGTATTGAGGCAGTCCCAGAAGATATTGTGGCGCAGCGCTATCGCAAACGTTGCCATGAAGACCTGAAGGAGTTTGTTAAGTCCGGTGCCTGGCGACAGTCCAATAGTCTAATTAATCACTAAGTAGGTGGACACGATTAATCTGAGTATATGTAGGTTGTGGTTGAGGAACGAAACCCAACACCTGCATGGGTTACGCTAAAGCTAACCCATCCGACAAATAATTAAGCCTGCCTACTTAGCTTGTTTAAGCGGTGCGGTGACACTCGTTGTCTATTTACAAATGCCGCTATGTTGATAATCCAACTATCGATGTTGATACCTCGAAGGTAATACGTTGAGATTTTGCAGCGCGACAGAGGCTGGTTGATATTAGGCCGAGTTCTGATGACACGACGCGTAAACCTCATTCTGCATGTATAGCACTCAACAATAAATCTAGATGAGTATTCATCGGCGAATTGGCCGATGAGTCGGGCATTCTAAATATGTGTGTGCGACAACTCGCACATATTGGTATGTCATCCCTCGAAGGTTGTATGTCTACAGTGCGTTTTATGCGGTTTGAGTTTTCAGATAGCACCTATGAACAGTAAGCTTCCAAATCTAAGTAACAAATCCAATCCTCTCGAAGATACGCAAGAACAAAGCTCAAACCGTGGCACTTGGGTTGTGATAGTGTCAACGATTCTGATTGCGGGATTCACAGCGCTTGGAATTCAACAACTGAATAGTAGGGTTAATCAGAGCCAGCAAGCGAGACTTCTTTTGACTGGCATGAAAGAGCAGCTCAGCAGACTCAACTCGCTAGAGTGGGAAGCAATTTCTCAGAATGAAATTGACGACGACCTAGAGGAAGAATTAGAGGAGTATCGAGAAGACACGGCTGAGTTGTTCGAAGGCCTAGAGCAACTCGAAATCGATAACGCTGAACTAACCGACATCCTTGCCGATTATCAAGACTATCAGTCAAAGGTTGACTCCGTCCTCAATCAGATTGAGGACGGAGTCACTGAAATTGACCTTGAAGACGAAGCGTTTGATATCGATGATGCCTATGATGACCTCTATGCTGAAATTTCAGCCCAAGAAATTGTCTATGTAACGCGTAAGGAACAGGTTCAAGGCTTTGCCAGTTTAGGCATCAACTTATCGTTGGCGATCGCAGCCGCTACTATCAGCACGCTCGTTTACCAATTTAGCCGACGCATGAGCGCCAAAAATCAGGCTCTAGCGCTTTCCTATCAAAGCCTTCAAGAAACCCAGGGGCAGCTCATTCAAAGGGAGAAAATGGCTGCTCTGGGCCAATTGGTGGCGGGCATCGCGCACGAAATCAATAACCCATTGGGTGCGATTCAAGCCTCGTCCAGCAATACCAGTCAAGCCTTACAAGAGGCATACACGGAACTTCCTCATCTTTATAAATATTTAGATGCCAATCAACAGGCTCAATTCTTCCAGCTCATTCAGCGATCCTTAAGTGGTGAATTCGCAAATGGAGTAGGGAGCGATCGCGCCGTGAGACGCAAGCTCGTTAAAGAAATGGAAGCCCGTGACATTGAGGATGCTCGCTACTTAGCGGATCTCTTAGTTGAGATGAGCGCTCATGAGGATATGGAACCCTGGTGGCCGTTTCTCCAAAGCGAGCAGGGTGAATGGTTTATCCAACTGGCGTATAACCTGTACAGCGCTTCGAGTAATAGCCAGATTATCCATAGAGCAGTTGATCGAGCTTCTAAAATTGTTTTTTCGCTGAAGAACTATGTGCGCTTTGACCACAGCAACCAGAAAAAAACTGTGGCGCTTAATGATGACATTAAAGCAGTGCTCGAAATCTACCATAACCAGATTAAACGCAATATTGAGCTGAAGTGTGACTTTCAACCCATTCCTGCATTTTTGGGCTACCCAGAGCAGCTCACCCAAGTGTGGAGCAACCTGATTCACAACGCGATTCAAGCGATGGAAAATGGCGGAACGCTAACCATCGAGACCGTCCAGGAAGGCAAAAATGTCATGGTTACAGTCACGGATACCGGTTCCGGCATCGCTTCCGATATTCAGGCCAAAATATTTGATGCCTTCTACACAACCAAAGATGCGGGTGAGGGGAGCGGTTTAGGATTACACATCACCAAGAAGGTGATCAATCAGCACCAGGGACACATTGATTTTGAGAGCCAACCGGGTAAAACTCAGTTCAGGGTTCAGTTACCCATCCAAGAACCGACTCAAAGTTCTACCCCTAAAGCAAGCGCATTGGCATAATGCCTTCATACAAGCCTGAAAAAGATACCCCTATAAAATCCTCACAAGTGCAGCTATGTCTAAACCCGCCATTCTTTGTGTCGATGACGAAGCCGAAATCCTCAAAGTTCTCAAGGAACAGTTGAAGCGCTGTTTTGGTAAGCGTTTTGTGTATGAAACCGCTCAGAGTGCCAAAGAAGCCTGGGACGTTATTGACGAGCTAAGTGAAGACGAAATTCCCCTTCTCCTGATCGTGTCTGACTGGTTAATGCCTGGAATAAAGGGAGATGAGTTCTTGATTCAAGTTCATCAGCGCTTTCCTAAGATCGTTACTGTCATGCTGACAGGACAGGCTGATGAAACGGCCATTGAGCGTGCCCGCCAAAGTGCGAATCTCCACGCTTGCCTCTACAAACCATGGCGAGAGGAAGAGCTGCAGAAGCTCATTGACAATGCTTTAGCCTCTTGAGTGAAAGAGGGTGATGAACGGTTTCAGTCCCAGACTGAAGCGCTAAAGGTAATCGTCCCATGGAAGAGGTGAATAGCCACCTCATCAATAACCGCCGCCCAATCACGGGCTTGCCATTGGCACGGTCGTCCGGAGTGAGGAGCGTCCCATAGACCCGCGAAATCTTGCTTCTGCCATCATTTGAGGCTGTACGAATCGTCTACTCATGCTGGTCGAGTGCTTCGCAATCGCCGGGACAACCCACTTAGGGGCTGTCATCATTTAGAGCCTGAATCCTCATGCTGAAAGCGGTTCAGCCCCTAGCTAGTTCTACCAAGCGGACCCGGCAATGCTGATACCGCAAGGCTTTCGAGTTTAATTGATGATGCGCCCTAGTGCGCAGTCCTTGTCGGAAGTGGAACCATGGCGGCAAAAGCTGAGAGGAGCAACTAACCCTCCGCTTCGTCACCTAAATTGGGCATGCTGACAACGGTGCATCCTTTAGTCATGTGACATCATCTATACCTAGATGGGAAACGGTTGAAGCCCACCTACAAACAATTTGGGGCTATTCAAGCTTGCGGCCACCTCAAGCTACGGTGATCCGCTCGCTGCTCATGCAGCGGGATGCGTTGATCATTTTGCCGACAGGGGGTGGTAAGTCGCTCTGTTTTCAGCTACCGGCACTTTTGCAGACTGGGGTAACCCTAGTAATTTCACCGCTGGTGGCGCTCATGGAGGATCAGGTTCAGGAATTGCGTCAGCGAGGCTTACCCGCAGCAACGCTTCATAGTGACGTTTCTAAACAGACTCGCTATACCGTTCTCAAAGCCTTGGAACGTCAGCAATTGCGACTGCTATACCTTTCGCCTGAGAGCTTGCTCAGTCATTCAATTTGGGAACGCCTGACGGCACCCCACCTGCACATCAACGGCCTGGTGCTGGATGAGGCTCACTGCCTAGTGCAATGGGGTGATACTTTTCGCCCCGCTTATCGAAGATTAGGGGCGGCGCGACGAGCCTTACTTGCCTGTAAACCACAGGGAACGCGCATCCCGATCGCGGCGTTTACCGCTACGGCTGATCCAACCGCTCAGCGTATCATCCGTCAGACCCTGAAATTACAGACCCCTGACGTGGTTCGCCTGAGTCCCTATCGGCAGAATTTAGACCTGACGGTACAAGCTGTCTGGACGCCTAGAGGCAGAAGACAGGCACTTTTGCGCTTTATGAAACAGCATCTGCAGCAGACGGGTTTGGTGTATGTCCGCACTCGCCGCGAGAGTGAAACCTTGGTTGAATGGCTCAGTCAACAGGGCTATCGAGCTGAGGCCTACCATGCTGGCCTGCCTGCTAGCGATCGCCGCCAGTGTGAACAAGCGTGGATTAACAATCAGCTGCAAGTAGTGGTGGCCACGAATGCCTTTGGTATGGGGATCAATAAACCAGATTTGCGATGGGTCGCTCACTTTCAGGTACCCACTCTGTTGACGGAATATGTGCAAGAAATTGGGCGCGCCGGACGGGATGGACAACGCGCTCACGTGCTGTCATTGGTGAGCGAGCGGACGGGATGGCTTGACCCGACTGATCGCCAGCGCAGTCAGTTTTTTCGTGAGCAGGCGCGTCAGCTGCAACGCAAAGCCGCTCAGTTGGCAACTCAGATTCCGCCAGAAGGGACTGTGCAAGCGGTTCAGCAGCAGTTCAAGGAAGGGGCGATCGCCTTGTCCTATCTACATCGTCTGGGACAGTTGGAGTGGATTGATCCCTTTCGCTATCGTCTTTGTCTCCCTCAAAAGACATCGATTGCTCCCTCTATATATAGTGGCGAACAAGCAATGACGCAGTTTTTACACCATTCGACGTGTCGCTGGCAACTGATATTGGAGCAATTCGGCTTTCGTCAGGAGGCGCAGCGATTACAGGGCTGTGGTCATTGTGACAACTGTCGGCGTTGAGCTGTGGCCCTTGCTATAAAATGAGCCTGCTGCACGAGCGAGATTCATGGACGTTATCCCAGCTATTGATTTGTTAGAAGGGCGATGTGTGCGCCTTTATCAGGGTGATTATGACCAATCGCAAGTGTTTAACGAAAACCCGGTTGAGGTAGCGCAACAGTGGGCAGCCGAAGGGGCGACTCGCTTACACCTGGTTGACCTAGATGGTGCGAAGGCTGGCAAGCCAGAAAATTGGCAAGCGATTCAAGCGATCGCGGAAGCTGTCGATATGCCCATTGAGGTTGGTGGGGGTCTACGGGATCGCGATCGCGTGGCTGAACTCTTTGATCTGGGGGTGCAGTATGCCATTTTGGGAACGGCTGCTGTGGAGAATCCTGACCTGGTAAGTACCTTAAGCGCCGAGTTTCCAGGACGCATCATCGTCGGCATTGATGCCCGTGATGGGAAGGTGGCCACCCGAGGCTGGTTGGAAACGTCTGCAGTTGAGGCGATCGCCTTGGCCCAGGATATGGCTCAACGGGGGGCTGCTGCCATTATTTACACTGATATTAAGCGCGATGGCACTCTCAAAGGCCCCAATATGGATGCTCTCAGAGCACTTGCGAATGCGGTGGATTTGCCTGTCATTGCTTCTGGCGGTATTAGCTCTATCACCGATTTGCTGAGCCTGCTGCGATTGGCTCCCTTAGGCGTATCAGGCGTCATTATTGGCCGTGCGCTTTATACTGGCGACGTTTCTTTAACGGAAGCGATTCGAGCGATCGGCCAGGGACGATGGCAGGATGTTCCTCTCGGTACTGACCTCGGCTCATCCTTTGCCTAGTGCAGCGTCAACATTGCAAATGTGGGTTGTGCGGAGGTTGGGTAGAACACAGTGAAACCCAGAGACAAGAATTATGTTGGGTTACGCCGGGGGCTAACCCAACCTCCAAATTGAAAACTGACAGACCACTAGTCGTTTTCTCGGTAAGGTGTCAATACCAAGGGGGCAGGATAGTAACTATCCTGCCCCCTTGCCCCTTTTGCCTTCTCTAATGGACCCAACGCTGAAGTTTGGGCCTAGTGAGCCCATTTACTGACAGATAGATGACAGTTATTTGAATTAAGGGCAGGCTGCGGCAAACTTTTTACCCTACTCAAAGCCCGCCCGTTTATGTGCAAGCGTCTATTTTTTAGACGCTTGCTAGCCATTTTTCTGGGCTTTCAACGTTTCAATTTCCTGACGCAAAGCTGACAATTCTTGCGTTAATAGCTCGATTTCAGCTTGCACAGAGGCATCTGCTACGGGCTGGGCAACTGTATCTACCGTTGCATCTGATGCCGAAGTTGGGGCAAATGGATTGGGCATTTGCTCCATTTGGCTCATCAGTGAGTCAACTAATACCCGAGCTTCACGCTCAGTATCAGCGCCTTTGGCTTCAAGTTCTTGCGTCAGCAAATCCATATCGTTGCCAATCGCAGAAAACTTTGCTTGGGAGCCTTGAGGATCACGAATTGCCTCCATTAAGGAGGCCGTTGCGCCGAGGGTAACGCGAACCCCCTTTTGAATTGTTTCAGTCAGCGTATCTGGGTTCATGGCAAAACGATGAGCTTATATAACGTTATGTAGCCTTGAGCGTCTAAATTTTAACGCGAGGTTGTTGCCAGCACGAAAATCTCCTTAAGGCACTCGCTCAATTGTTCAGCTGACAGAAGCTTGGCTTGTACAGGTATCGGTTAATGCTGTGATGACCTGTCGAATAGGTTTGCCCATCAAACGGATGCTGCCACCAGAATGGAAACAAACGTCAACCCGATAAATGCGTGAATTTTAGATTTTCAGAGGATTTGAGGAATCATAATTTGTGATAATTCACGCTGAATCCATAAGTTCTTGAAAATCCAGCCCTAATTTTATGGATAGCTGGGGAAATTTCTAAAGCATCGACAAACTCTAAGGTTCAGCTCAATTCCTTGAAAAGACATTTCTTGAAGTAGTTCTAGCGCACTACTTTCGGTTATGCTTTCTTGATAAAAAATGCTCGGAATATCAACGACTGTAGTGGTAGTTACTTTGTTGGAGCGGCTACAATCGTGGAGCAGGTTGCATCGCTGCTTGATGTCCGCTCTATCTAGGCTATCAAGGATGACCTGTTGACCCCATAACCGTTGGTGGTTCTTAAGATTTGGCTTGCTTTTGATTTCATGCAGACATTTCGTTTACAGGTTGATTCTAGAGTTGTCTGCAACACACCCCAGGAACAATCTGTCCCTGAGGTGATGTGAAAAGTGAAATGCTAAGCTGAACCAACCTCAGGTTATTGAAGTCCATCACGCACGAAGGAGCACGAGGAACGCGGCATGACTCAAGCGAACGAATTACTTGGCACAATTAAGCCGGAGAGTGAACTGGATCTTCTCATTGAAGGCGATAACGATGCAAAGTTTGACGATGCATCGGACACCGATACTCCGGCAAAAGCGGCTAAGGGTAAAACTCCGCGTCGAGGTCAGGCAAAGAAGAAGCACTACACGGAAGACTCCATTCGCCTTTACCTTCAGGAGATTGGTCGCATCCGCCTGTTGCGTGCTGAGGAAGAAATTGAACTCGCTCGAAAAATCGCTGATTTGTTGGAGCTGGAGCGCATCCGTGATGACCTAATGGATGGCATGGAGCGCGAACCCAGCGTTGCCGAATGGGCCGAAGCGGTTGATATGCCCTTGCCTGCTTTCCAAAAGCGTTTGCACATTGGGCGTCGCGCTAAGGACAAGATGGTTCAGTCCAACTTGCGTCTGGTGGTATCGATTGCCAAGAAGTATATGAATCGTGGGCTGTCCTTCCAGGATTTGATCCAGGAGGGAAGTCTAGGCTTGATTCGTGCCGCTGAGAAGTTTGACCATGAGAAAGGTTACAAGTTCTCTACCTACGCTACTTGGTGGATTCGTCAGGCCATTACCCGCGCGATCGCGGATCAATCCCGCACCATTCGTCTGCCGGTTCACCTGTACGAAACCATCTCGCGAATTAAGAAGACCACTAAGCTGCTTTCTCAAGAATTGGGTCGCAAGCCTACCGAAGAAGAGATTGCGACTCGCATGGAAATGACTATTGAGAAGCTGCGCTTCATCGCTAAGTCGGCTCAGTTGCCCATCTCCTTAGAAACTCCCATCGGTAAAGAAGAGGACTCTCGTCTGGGTGACTTCATTGAGTCGGATGGTGAAACCCCTGAAGACGAAGTTTCTAAGAGCCTCCTACGGGAAGACCTTGAAGGTGTGCTAGGTACGCTAAGCCCTCGTGAGCGTGACGTTTTGCGACTGCGTTATGGTCTGGATGATGGTCGTATGAAGACATTGGAAGAAATTGGTCAGACTTTCAATGTGACTCGTGAGCGCATTCGCCAGATTGAAGCGAAGGCACTTCGCAAGCTACGTCACCCCAACCGCAATAGCGTTTTGAAGGAGTACATCCGCTAAGGGAAGCGACTCAACGCTAAGCAAATTTGAATTTAGAAAGCCTCAGGTCGTTTTGCCTGAGGCTTTTTGTTGGGAAAACAAATTAAGGTTAAAAATATCTAACTGGTCTGGAGGCGATTGCCCCTATGATGCACGGCTTTATTCCGCCCCAACGTTTTTTCCCTTATCTCACCTGGCCCATGGTGGACGCCATGCCGGATAAGGAGAACGTGGTAATCATTCAACCGGCAGGTGCAATCGAGCAGCATGGCCCCCATCTGCCGTTAGTCGTCGATGCCGCGATCGCCACCGCAATTTTGGGCAAGGCGTTAGCTCAGCTCCCAGAAGTCACTCCGGCCTATGGTTTACCACCGCTTTATTACGGTAAGTCCAATGAGCATTGGCATTTTCCCGGCACGATTACTCTTTCGGCTCAGACCCTGCGCCAGGTACTCATCGAGTCAGCAGAGAGTCTGTATCGGGCCGGGTTCCGCAAGCTCGTGTGGATTAATGCCCATGGTGGTCAGCCCCAAGTCTTTGATATGGCGGCTCGCGACCTTCACCAGCAGTACCCCGACTTGATGGTATTTCCTCTATTTACCTGGAACGTGCCTAATGTAGCTGCCGATCTCCTTACGCCTAAGGAACTGGAATTAGGTATCCATGCTGGGGATGCTGAAACGAGTTTGTTACTGTCGATTCTGCCTGATCAGGTCAGGATGGAGCAGGCGGTTTGCGAATATCCCCACGGGTTGCCCGAAGATAGCCTGTTAAGTATGGAAGGCGCGCTGCCCTTCGCTTGGGTTACCCGCGACCTGACTGCAAGCGGGGTGTTGGGCGATGCCACGGTCGCGACAAAGGAAAAGGGCGATCGCCTGCTGCAATCCCTCACAGACGGATGGGTGAGGCTGATCGAGGATGTCTATCGTTTTCAACAACCCGCAGCTTGGCAAAAGCCTGCATCAAAAGCCGACTAGCGTGGATAAGTTTTTGAATGAGCTGATGCAGGAATCCATGACGATTGTGCTAATCCAATGGAGTCGTATGAATTCTCCAAATCATGACTCCAAATCTTGCTCCCCCTCTCCGCGTCTCCCTAGCTCCCCCGTTAGCTTTAGCAAGCAGAAACGATACAAAACTAGGTTTGTCTTGGTTGGACTCTTTGCGATCGCGATATTGAGCCCAGTGACTGTAGGGTGTCATCACTTGCCAACCTCTTCCGCCTCTTCAACTGAATCAACGGTTCAAGATATTCCCCCGCCGCTCATTGAAACAACGCTGGCAGGTGATACCGAAAGTGTGCGATCGCTGTTGGCAAGCGGTACGGATCCTAACGTGCTTCACAATACCAATACGGCTTTGACCTACGCCGCACGGGACGGATTTATTGAAATTGCGCATCTACTCATCGATGCCGGAGCGGATGTGAATTGGATCGATGGGGAAGGAGTAACGCCGCTGATCTTGGCGGCCTTCAAAGGACATTTGGAAATTGTGGAACTGCTGCTAGCGCATAATGCTGACCCGACGGTGGTGGATCAATGGGGACGGACAGCACTGGATTACGCTCGGCGCCGAGGTAAGGATGATGCGATCGCGCAATTGTTACAGCCAGCACGGTAATTCCCTATACCCATCACTACCCACGGTAAGGTCAGGCAAACCCAATAACCTCGCAACAGGGTCGCATAACCAGTAGCCAAGTCAGGGTTAGCTTGAATGCGGGGTTACGATCGCTGCCATAGAATCGCTGTATTCAGAGTTCCAACCAGGATGGCCACGACCCAGAAATAGCGCGCCAAAAAAGCGAAGAAGTCCATAGATAAGGCGATGACTCGACCTGATCTAGATCCAGCCGCAGCAGAAAGGTTTCCGTCAGAGCGTTGCGAAAGTATGCGCTTGATGTTTCATCAACAGTAGACGAAACCGCCAGATATAAGCGATCGCTGCTACAGCCAAGCCCAAATAGGAACCGATCCAGATGCCAATCCCAGCCAGCGGGGTATGAAATCCGAGCCCGTAGCCTGCGAGCAACCCCACAACCCAGTACGCCACAATGCCCAACAGCATGGGGACACGCGTATCCTGTAAGCCTTGCAGAACACCATTCGCTGTGCGCTGCACGCCATCTACCACTTGACCAAAGCCTGCCGTTGTTAGGAGTGCCACCCCGACCCGCAACACATCTTGATTCGCAGGGTCTTCAACATCTAAATACACTCGAATAATCGGTTCCGGAAAGGCGATGAAAACGATGGCCGCGACGACCATGGCCGCGATCGCGGCATTGACACTCACCATGGCCGCCCTTTTGACTCCAACCCAATCGCGCTTACCGTACCATTGTCCAACTCGAATTGTCGCAGCATAGGATATGGCTAACGGCACCATGAAGACAACAATCACGGTTTGCAACGCCAACTGCTGAGCTGCCAATACATGGGTGCCCAACGCCCCCATCATGAGCGTCATTACAGTAAACAAACCGTGCTCCAAAACGGTAGAAATGCCAATCGGCATACCTACTTTGAGAAGGACTCTAACGATCCGCAACTCTAATCGATATAACGTTTGGAAAAGACAGTAGGGCTGAAAAAGTGTCTGACGATGCCACAGAATGTAAGCCAACAATAGTAGACACATCACCCCATGAGCCAGAGTACTCGCTAGTGCTAGGCCCGCGAGCCCCATAGCCGGAAAGCCTAGTTTGCCAAAGGCCAACACATAGTTGCCAACCACATTGAATACATTAGCCGTAATGACTATCACCATGATGGGTCGAGCTTGTGACAGGGCCGTTACCGTCCCTCGCAGCACCCCAAAACAGAGTCCCGGCAACAAGCCCCAGCGAGCCATGCTGAGATAGGTATCCGTGAGATTAATGACTGCCGGATCTTGACCTAGCTGCATCATCAATCCCCTGAGGTTAGCCACTAGCGGCATACTAAGAATCGTGATCAACAACGCCAACCATAACCCCTGCCGGGTGACTTGCCCCACCCGTCGCCAGCGCTGGGCACCATAAGCCTCTGCGACTAAAGGGCTGACACCCGACAGAATGCCATTGCCCGTCATCAAGAAGGTCATGAACATCATGACCGCTAGCCCACCCGCAGCTAATTCTGTTTGTCCGAGCCAGCCCATCATTACCGTATCAACGAACCCCGTCATCGCCTGGGCGACTTGAGCACTGGCAAGGGGAACGGCTAGCTTGAGGAACTCGCGAATTTCGCTTTTGAGTTCAGGGGTGAGGGTAAGGGACTTCATAAACGACGACAGCTAGAAGATGCAACCAACCCTTCCATTGTGGCGATGGGAAGGCACCCTGTGGGCTAGTAATCGTTTGATTGTCTATTAAAGGAGGTTGCGATCGCTGGCGTTTCCACAATGTTCACATTATTTCTTCTGAAAGCTAAAGATAGCGCAGGGGGATAAAGGAGCTGGGGAGCAGGATCTTATGGTTGTGACTGAGAGCATTAGGATAAAAAGTCATTTCGGGGAAAAGCTAATTTCAAAATCAAGGAGCAGTAGATTATCGCAATACCCTGCTAAAATTGTGTTCCACAAGTGCGCGCCGATGTGGCTCAGTGGTAGAGCACTCGATTCGTAATCGAGCGGTCGCGGGTTCAAATCCCGCCATCGGCTTTCATAAATGGCAGCAAATAGAACGCTTAAACTCATTGACGCCTAGAGGCTTTTAGGCATTTTAGCTATGACAGCCATTTGCGATTAAGGGAAATAGACAGACATTTTTAGACACGTAATTGAGATGAAGATGCGCCTTGAAACGAACCTACAGGCGTAAACATAACTATGCAATTGTCCAGGTTTAATCGCTTTCACCCATCGTGAAAATGCTGACGCCAGTCTAGCGACAAACGATAGCAGTGCCCACCTAAGAACGACAGCCCCAAAGTGGGATAACCCTCGCATCGGGACTCAATCACTCGAACATTACGCCTTAAGCGGAATACGAATGATGAACTGCGCGCCTTGCCCAAAGATTGAGACACAGTCCAGGGTGCCGTCATGCTGTTCCGTAATAATTTGATGACTAATAGACAACCCCATGCCGGTACCATTTCCAACCGATTTAGTCGTGAAAAAAGGTTCAAAAATTCGTTGCTGAATGTCATAAGGAATGCCAGGGCCATTGTCAGTAATCTCAACCTGAACCCATTGACGGTCAATGAGTGAGGTTTTCAACGTAATTTGCCGGATCAGCCCGTCACGATTCTCAGAAGATGCCTCTTGCAGCAGCGTTTCCAACGCATCGATCGCATTCGTCAGAATATTCATGAAGACCTGGTTGAGCAGCCCTGGGTAGCACTCGACCCTAGGCAATGCAGCATAATCCTTGCTGATTTGAATTTTCGCTTGACCCGCACGCGGTTTGAGGCGATGGTTCAAAATCACCAGCGTATTGTCCAGACCCGTATGGATATCAACCGACTTAATGCCTGTTTCATCCACACGGGAAAAGTTACGCAGTAACGTGACGATTTGGCTAATGCGATCGCTGCCCATCTTCATTGAGGCTAGCGTTTTAGGCAAATCTTCCTGGATGAAATCGAAGTCGATGTTCTGAATTTCAGCTTGGATATCAGCCATTGGTGAAGGGTAGCACCGCTGATACTGCTCAAACAGCCTTAACAAATCTTGGACATAGTTCTGAATGTAGACAATGTTGCCCTGGATAAAGTTGATGGGGTTGTTAATTTCATGGGCAACTCCGGCAACGAGTTGGCCCAAGGCTGACATTCTCTCCTGCTGGATCAGTCGTCCCTGGGCCTGCTGAAGTTGCTGCAACGCTGCGGCCAAATCATGATTCGCTTGGGTAAGCTCCTGTGTTCGCTGTTGAACTCTACTTTCCAAATCCTCATTCGTTTGCTTGAGGAACGTAGCGGCTTGTTTTCGCTCTGTAATATCGATGAGTGAACCCGAAAAATTAGACCGCTGATCAAATTGAATTGAGAGCTCTAACCAGCGAATCTGACCGGTTTCGTGACAAAAGCGCAATTCAGGCGATGCACTGGATTGATGAGCAAGTAGCGATTGCCAAGTATTGACATCGGCAGTATCAATAAAGCTTTTGAGCGGTTGGCCTAAGGATGTCTCGATCGGATACCCCAGCGTTGTTGTCCACGCTTGATTGACAAAGGTCAGCTTGCCCTCGCGATCGCACTCAAAAACAATTTCACGCAGATTCTCAACCAGTTCGCGGTAGCGTCGTTCAGACTCAGTGAGCTTTTCAATCAAGCGATACTGAATCTGGGTATGCAATTCGTTATTAGTGTTGTGCTCTTGCATCTACACAGAACTGCTAGATCGCCGCCGCTTCTAACTGCGCCAAAAAAGCTGTGGAGGTCAAGGTCTTGGCATAGAGGGGAAACACATTCTCAAAGTAGAAGTCTTGTTCAAAGCGTGTGCGCGCCGACGTACAGTCACTTAAAATCGAGACCTGATAGCCCTGCTCATAGGCTGAACGTCCCGTAGAGTCAATACAGACAGAGGTAACTGCCCCCGCTAAAACCAGGTGAGTGATGTTTCGCTGCTGTAGAACCTCGCTCAGGTTAGTGTTCACAAAGGCATTCAGCCCTCGCTTACCCGGCACTTCCAAAATATTTGTCTGAAAAGGAGCCAGTGCTTCAATGGTTTGAGCCCCCTTAGTTCCCTCTTGAAACGCACCTACCGCTTTGATTTTGCTCAAAATCCCGACGGGCTCTACCAGTTCCTCGTAATTGTGGGTAAAGAATATGGGGGTAGCGATCATTAAAGTCGGCGTCTTGACGAGACTTTGCAGCAGTTTTACGGTGTTTGCAACAGTGTTTGTAGCTGTTGCCGACTCTTCAATGACGCTGCTCAAGATACCGTCAGATGCAAAATAGTCGTTTTGATAGCCAATTAGAAGTAAAGCCGTATGGTTTGGATTCATTATCTCAAGATCGAGCTCGAATCAGACTCTGCGGAGAACATATGCCTATTTATTCCCCCCACTACGGGAAGCCTAACGTAACGTTTCAATAGCAACGACTTTGATGAATCGCTGTAGTGTTTTGGGGACGGCGACAGACGAAGCTTGTCAAGCCATGAAAAAAGGGCGTCTGCTGAGAGACGCCCTTGTCGCAGAGAGAATGCTTCCGGGACTAGCTATGACCGCCAGACACCACACTTAGCAACAGAGGCATATTGCTTGCTAACAGGTAAGCAAAAGTTGCACCCCCAATGCCACCAATCAAAAAGCCGCCAGCAAACTCACTCCAACCTTCGTCAGTGCTGAAGGCTTCAGGAGGAGTGAAAGGAGCCGTGGACTTAGAGACACCAGAGTTAACACCCGCACCCGAGTAGATAGACAGGCAAGCAGTCAAAATCACAACCAGTGACGCTGCACCTAACAAGCCTGCCAATCCTGGAATATCAGAGTCGCGCAGCGGCCCCAACAAAGCAAAAGGCCCGTACAGCAAGTAACCATGAGCCATTCCGACTTCCAGACCACGACGCTGGGGCGACAGTCCCTGGCGGTAGGCAGGCAGATTGCCAATAAAGGCCTTGGTGAATCCGGAAGAATTCAAAGGCGTTCGCAGGTTACCCACTTGAGGATCGCCTGCAGGCGTAATTGCATCGGACATATTTCTACGTTTCTCCTACTCACATAGACGAACTAACACAGCAGCTTTACCAACTTGGAACTTCAAGGCTACGGGTGAAGCAGCAAGTCAGGAAAGAAGCGATTGAATTCGATTAGAATACCTGCCGTGACTACCATCCAAACAGTTGCCAGAACGGGAGCAGTGGACAGGTAAGTCAGTAAATTTTTATCCATGAGGGATTTTCCAACAGAGTGAATGAGTGATGTGTCTAGCGAGGAGACACGGTGATTTCATCGTCTTTAGCAAACATTTCGCCGCTGACGATATCCTTAAAGGCTGCCAAGGGCCAAGCAAAACCGGCAAGAGAGCACTTAATAGCTAAAGGAACATCGATAATGATTTCCTTTTCTTCAGTGTTCTTCTCATCACGGACTGCAATCAAGTAAGCACGACCAACCCAGCCAATCCATCCAGCGATGTACAGAAAGAGGATGCTAGGAATCAAAAATTCACCCGCGTGGGCTAGATCACCATCCACAATGATGTGAGGTAAGCCATCTTCACCACACAGCAAACTAGAGTTGCCGTAGAAATCAAAGCGAGCTTTGGCCTGCTCAGTTGCAGCACCTGCCGCCCGTTGTTGGAAAGCAGCCGATTCCCCACAGGGAACCAAGCCTGCAACATTATCACCCGCAATGCTAGCGGAGGCAGGCATTGCAAAGCCAAACCAGAGAGAAATAACTAAAGCTAGAGCAAACAACCGTCGCATACAGCGTTTCCCTTTATTACGTAAAGGTCAAAGTTTATGGAGTCAAAACGTTAAGTTATCTTTAGGGATTTGAATCCAACTTGCAGGTCATAATACCGTGCGCCTGATACCCGGTAAAGCAAAGCTGGAAAGGGGTTTACATCTCTCAAAGTTTTTTGTTGCGTTTTGTAAATGACTACAGTTTTAGCCTTGGAAACGAGCTGCGATGAAACGGCGGCGGCGGTTGTGCGCGATCGCACCGTGCTGAGTAACGTCGTGGCTTCGCAAATTGCGATTCATCAACGCTACGGCGGCGTTGTGCCAGAAGTAGCCTCCCGTGCCCATGTAGAAAATCTGGGTGCCGTAATTGAAGCGGCTTTAGCGCAGGCAGGTGTCGATTGGGCCAGTATTGACGGGGTGGCGACAACCTGTGCGCCTGGCCTGGTCGGTGCCCTGATGGTGGGGGTTACGGCAGGGAAAACCCTAGCCATGCTTTATCAGAAGCCCTTTTTGGGCGTGCATCATCTGGAAGGGCACATCTATGCGTCTTACCTGAGTCAACCTGATTTACAGCCTCCTTTCCTCTGCCTACTGGTATCGGGTGGTCATACCAGTCTCATTCATGTCAAAGACTGTGGCGATTACGTGACATTGGGTAAAACGCGCGATGACGCGGCGGGTGAAGCCTTTGACAAGGTCGCTCGGTTACTGGGGCTGGGTTATCCCGGTGGGCCAGTGATTGATCAATTGGCCGCAACGGGTAATCCTAAAGCGTTTGCTTTGCCGGAAGGGAACATTTCGCGGCCCGGTGGTGGCTTTCATCCCTACGACTCTAGTTTTAGTGGCCTGAAGACAGCCGTACTGCGATTGGTGCAGTCGCTTCAGGCAAAAGGCATAGAGCCACTGCCCGTAGCTGATCTGGCAGCCAGTTTCCAAGGGACAGTCGCGAAGTCTTTGACGAAGCGTACAATTCGCTGCGCCTTGGATCATGAGTTAACCGCGATCGCCGTCGGAGGCGGGGTCGCCGCCAACACAGGACTCCGCCAACAGCTCACCGCAGCGGCACAGGAGCAGGGACTAACTGTTTTGTTTCCCCCGATGAAGTACTGCACCGATAATGCCGCGATGATTGGGTGTGCGGCGGCTGAACATCTCAGTCGGGGGCATAAATCCTCTTTTACGCTGGGAACGCAATCGCGGATGTCGCTCGCCGATGTCATGACCTTGTATCCATCCAGTTCAATTAAGACGCAAGGATAGGGAGGCGGTCGGGCTCAACTCACACTGAGAGTTCTGAGGGTAGAGGCATTCAGGCGGTAGGAGTCAGGCGGTAGGAGTTAGGAGAGATGAGGGAAATGGATTCCTAATTCCCTAGTCGCCTTATAATCAGGGGTCTAAGCGGGAGATGTAGGGGTGGGCAAATGGCAGATTGGCAGGTAGTAGATGGGGGGATTACAGCACCCAAGGGGTTTCGGGCCGCAGGGGTTGCCGCAGGGTTGAAACCTTCAGGGGCGCAGGATTTGGCCTTAATCGTGTCCGATACGGATGCGATCGCGGCGGGAGTCTACACCACCAGCCAGGTGCGAGCCGCCTGTGTGGATTACTGCCAACAACGCTTAGAAGCCAAAGCTGCCGCTCAAGCAATTTTGATCAATGCTGGTCAGGCTAATGCTTGTACCGGGCAACAGGGATGGCAGGATGCCATTTTAAGCTGTGAGAAAACAGCGGCTGCCCTGAATATCCCGGTGGAATCAGTCCTCGTGGCATCGACGGGCGTTATCGGGCAACGCATCAAAATGGATGCGCTGGTCGCGGGTATTCCGACCGTCGTGGCGGCGCTCTCGGCCACGGGCTCTGAGCATGCCGCCAATGCCATCATCACCACGGATTTGATCGTCAAATCTATCGCTCTGGAAATGGACTTAGAAGGGCGTCCAGTGCGTATTGGGGGAATTGCTAAAGGTTCGGGGATGATTCACCCCAATATGGCCACGATGCTGGCGTTTGTGACCTGTGATGCGGCGGTGTCGTCTTCCCTCTGGCAAACCATGCTCCAGCGCGCGATCGCCCATAGCTTTAACCAAATTACGGTGGATGGCGATACCAGCACCAATGACTGCGTATTGGCCTTAGCGAATGGGGAATCGCGAACGCCAGCCATCACCAGCCCTGGCCCCGCAGCGGAGCGGTTAGAAGCTATGCTCACCGCTGTGTGTGATCACCTGGCGAAAGCGATCGCGCGGGATGGGGAAGGCGCAACCTGCTTACTCGAAGTGACTGTTGCAGGAGCTGCGGATGATGAAGCCGCTCGCCAAATTGCCAAGGAAATTGCCGGGTCTTCGCTCTTGAAATGTGCTGTTTTTGGCAACGATCCCAACTGGGGACGCATTGCCATGGCCGCCGGTAAGGCCGGAATTCCCTTTGACCAAAGCGACCTGCGCATTCAGCTCGGTCACTTTTTGCTGATGGAGCATGGGCAACCCTTGGATTTTGACCGGGCCGGGGCAAGCAGCTATCTCAAGCAGGCATCGGAAGGCACTTATTTGGTAGACGACACTGTTTCCGTCAAGGTGAGTGTTGGTTACGGGCCGGGTAATGGTATTGCTTGGGGCTGTGACTTCAGCTATGACTACGTTCGGATCAATGCTGAGTACACAACTTAGAACCGCTCCGCAAACCGATGTCGGTCAGTGCTTATGTTCCTTGTTCAGCTGTAGGGAGTCTATGCATGAGTTCATCCATTAATGTTGCCTGTGGTTTCATGGGAGGAATGATTTTCTCCGTAGAGGGGGGCTATCGAGTCCTGCAACATCCCCGTGCCGATCGCGTCTTCGATCGCATTGCCGATGCGCGCTGGTTCCTGGCCGTCGATTGGTGTGATCATCGCTCCGCGCCAGCCGGTATTCTGAACCATGACGGACAGCTCTCTTTTCAGAATGAGCGGGCTTTAGCGATGGGCGAAATGGCTTTTCTGCCGCTAGAGCATCGCAAAGCCGTGTTTGACTGTTGTTTAACATTAGAGCCAGGGGAAACAACGGTCTATAAAATTCCGCCAGCGAGCGATCGCGTCGGTCATCATTTGGAAATTCTGGGCCTAGAAATTGATCCGCGTTACGGCAAGGTCGCCGTTATCCAAGCGTCGGCAAGGGAAGCAACAGCGCTTACGTAAGCATTGGCACCGAGTGCAATCACAGTTGCTAGGGGCTGTCATCATTTAGAGCCTGAATCCTCATGCTGAAAGCGGTTCAGCCCCTAGCTAGTTTTACCAAGCGGGCGCGGCAATGCTTATACTGCAAGGCTTTCGAGTTTAATTGATGGCGCGCCCTAGAACCCCAGCCAGGTAAAGAAATCCTGGCGGGTAAAGAACTCAAGTATCAGTAAAGCGATAAACCCAACCATGGCGAAACGGCCATTAATGCGTTCGGCATAGCTATTCCAACCAAAGGTAGGGGTGGCTGTTGCGGCAGTCGTTTCTACTTCGGGCTCGCTATCTGAGATATTGACAGCCGGTGTCTCGACATCAGCGTTAGCAGGCAGGTTTTGAGCGTCGGGTTCCATGAGGGGTGTCGCGATCAATTCTTGATGCCCCTATCATAAGCGACTGCTAAGGCAATGCTATGCCCATAGGAACGTTCCAAGCAATCACGCATCGAGGCAACCGTTCCCTGGCCTATCCCGCACCCCTGCTCCCCTGGCCGACTGATTCATTTACCTGCCTAGCCGAACAGTGTTGAGGATCA
Organism: Cyanobacteria bacterium J06638_28; assembly: GCA_039819045.1. Classification (GTDB taxonomy): domain Bacteria; phylum Cyanobacteriota; class Cyanobacteriia; order Phormidesmidales; family Phormidesmidaceae; genus SIO1E4. Next base: position 125,092 of record JBCBSR010000001.1, on the reverse strand, counting down.
AGGTATCAATCGACTGATAGAGGTCATCTGAGGTGAAAGAGCCGATGCGGCAAGACCAGCCTTATGGGCTGCCATCACGCCGATCGCCTCCAGGTAAGACTTGACTCGGGTTGCCTTCACACCCACAGCTTCGGGGGTGACTGTGAGCGTCGTTTTATTTTCCTCTACAGCGATGACTTGGGCTTGGGTTTGGCTCAAGCTCAGGACGCCACTACCGCCAAATGCAGTGGCCGGAACCACGATAGCATCCACATCACGACGCCATAAAGTTGGCGAGGAACCGGATGGCGACACTTCAAATTGAGGGGCTCGACTGAGCCCTGCCAGCACACAGGGCAAAAAGGTATGGCCAATTTCCTCCGCCGCCGATTTGGGTGCGAGGGTCGGATCGAGGGGCAGCGGCAATAGGGCGGGTGCATGGGCACAGGGAAGTCGAAAGGTTCGCACCAGCAAGTGACTAATGACTGCTTCGGCCCCTGCCAAGGGATCAACACCCTGCCCTAATCGATAACTCTGGAGAGCCTCTGACCCTTCATCATCAGGAAAGCGGACGACCACCGCGATCGCATCAACGCCTCCCTGAATCAATTTTTCTGCGCCCCGCAGCAGCGTACCAGGATCGAGAATCGTGCCCCAAGTGGCTCCGGACTCAGCCGTCCTCAAGTCAACGCCAACAGGCGCATCAGTGATCACGCAATCAGCGACTTCAATTCCTAAGGTCGCGCGCACGGCATCAGCTGCCTGTAGGTGTCGCCAGCGTAGGGATTCCTCAATGCCAGCGTCCAGCAACAGGCCAAGGCGGTTCTGATGCACCGGACACAAACCCCAGTGACCCGCTGCAAACTGATCCAATCCGTACCCTTCCACATACAGCGCATTGGGTAACGGCCAGTAGAGCTGTGCCCCGTTCATCACATTGGGGTGGGTAATGACGGTATCGGCAACTTGAGCGATCGCCCTCGCTACAGGTAGAGCATCCCCCGCGTAGCCGCCAATTGCCGCCCCAACGCCGGTTGGTACGACTAAGACCACTGTATAAGGGCGATGGCAAACCACGGACGGGGTCACGCAGTTATCCTAAGCATCGCTCTGGGTGGTAACGACGGCTTCTACCTGAGCCGTTTGAGCGGTTTCATCGACTGCTGCAATGGCCCAACGTAGAGGCTCGCCACGCTTCTGTAGCTCGGCCTCAACCTGGCGAGGTAAATCTTGGGGATTTTCAGTCAGGTCAATTTCAGCGGTAATGAAGTGAGTTGTCATCAAAATTCCTCGTGCGGATGAGTAGAGGCGTGAGCGGCGACTCACGCTGTTAACGTTCTAGGAGCTGTCATCATTTAGAGCCTGAATCCTCATGCTGAAAGCGGTTCAGCCCCTAGCTAGTTTTACCAAGCGGGCGCGGCAATGCTGATACCGCAAGGCTTTCGAGTTTGATTGATGACGCGCCCTAGCAAGCGGTAGCCGATGCCATCAACTTACCATTGACATTGGGGTTAAGAAGGCTGACCGAACTGCTTCTGATACACAATGTCTTCTTTTTCGGTTTCCAGCTTGATGTCCGAGCGCGGCAAAGCGACGCAAAGCAAGGCATATCCCTCGCTTTGGAGTTCAGGACTAACGCCCATGCCCTCGGATTGATCGACACTGCCTTCAGTGAGCAGCGCTGCACAGGTCGTACATACGCCGGCACTACAGGAAAACGGTAGTTCTAAGCCAGCCTCTTGAGCCGCCGCGAGGATGGTTTTGTCTTCAGGAACCTGAATTTTGTGCAGACTATCTTGATGCTTAATTTCAACGGTGAAGGTATTCGCCATTCGCCTCTTAGACCTTTTCTCTTTATCTAATAGCAGTGGACGCTAAGCAGCACTCGCAGGAAAGGCGTTGTCAAACTCTTCGAGGAGGTCGTCCATTTCCTCAAGTGCCTGATTCACGTCAATCCGCAAGATGCCTAAATCCGGCTGTTCGAGTAGCTTGAGCAGCACTTCGCGCTTACTACGGATTGCTTCCACGCGATTGCGAATTGCCAATGTGTCCATGCCAACGTCTCATATCTCTCCAATTAAACAGCATAGGCAATAACAGGCACATCGCAACGATAGACAATCTGATTTTTAGCGATACTGGAAAGCGAAAGCAGACGTTAGCGCAATCATGCTATGCAAACTGTCCCTATGCTGTTGGGAGCGATCGCACTCCTTGGCCTCCCCTGGAGTCAACAAGCTGTAGCCCTGCCCCCCCCGGAAGATACGCCGGAAGAAGTTCTCCGCACAGAGATCATCTTAGAGGCTCGTTCTCCACTTGATGGGGCCGTCCTTACGACAGCCGAATACGATCAGCTGCAGGAAGAACTCAGACGCAACCAGGCAACACTTCTGTCGTCCGACATTCGCGAACTCATTTTCTTGCTCCAGCTGCGCCGAGCAGTTAGGCCTTTTGTACCATTTTTATAGGATTCATCGATAGACACATCATGCAACTGGCCTCAAATCACATTTTCTCCGTAAATTTGCGCTATGAAAGAGTTCGGAAGTCTGTATCCGCGATGACTGCGGAAACTTGAATAATGCGCTTTGCCCTGTTGCCCTGCTTGCAACGCCTATCGGCGAGGAAATACGGTCTATTGTCGAGGCAATTAGTCTTAGTGATCGCGCTGCTGGCGCTGCCTGAAATGAGTCTTGCGAGCGTCTCGGAGCCCTCGCGAGCTGAACGACCTGCCGATATCGAACCGTTATTGCACTTGGGCGCTCCAGCGATCGCCGATTCTACGCCCCAAACAGCAGAGACCTGCTACGAGTCAGGCGAAGCGTATGCCGCAGCGGAACAGTACCCCCAAGCCACCACTGCCTTTGACTGCTACGTTCGTCTAATTGAATCAACGGACGGGCAGCTCGCCGCCGCTGAAGCCGCGCAAGATATTGCTCGCACCTATCGCAATCAGCCCAGTAATGAGGCCTTTGCGATGGTCAGTCACTTCAGCCAAAGGGCTTTGACCTTATACGAAGCGCTGGATAGCCGCGATCGCCAGGCCGAAGTATTGGGTAGTCTGGCGGCTCACCACGCTCGCCAGCAGCAATACGATGCAGCATTTGAATTTCAGACTCAGGCCCTCACAGTTGCCAGTCAGGTACAAGACCGCGATCGCCAGATCCAGCTTCTGAGACGACTCCAGCGCCTGAGTCAGACTCAGTTCTTTCGACAGACAGAACTGATATTGCAGTTAGAACAGCAAATTTTACAAATTTATCAAGCATTGGGTGAGCGTCAGCAGGAGGCTAACGCCCTGTCGCGCATTGGCAGCGTCTATTACGCCGCCCAACAGTTCAAAGAGGCGATCGAATTTCGCCAGCGAGCCTATGGGGTTTATGTTGCCATCGGTGATTTAGACTCCCAAGCCATCATGCTGGAGTCCCTCGGCTACATGTATTTGCAGCGAGGTGTTTTCTATCGCTATCTCGATACCCCCTGTGTCAGCCAAGCTCAGTACGAGCAGGCGATCGCCTTCTATCAGCAGGGACTGGATGCCCATCAACAGCTGATCGAGCAAGCCACCACCCCTGAGCAGAAAAATGAGCGCCTGGAAAATCTGGCTCAACAGTTCGTTCAAGTCGCCGAAGCTACGAGTCAATACGCCTGTCAACATACCGCCGCCATTGACTTTTATAGCCAGGCTCGCGCTATCTACCGTCAGTTAAATGATGGGGAGTCCGAAGCCAAAACGGTGGAATGGATGGGGAATCAAGCCCTCTTTGCCCAGCAATATGAGCGGGCGTCAACTTTTCATCAACAGGCCTTTGACCTCTACCAAACCCTGGATCCGTGGCGGGCGCGTCGATTATTACGGCACATCAGTCGGTTTTATCTCGGTGAGGCTCGTTACGAGCAGGCAATTGAATTTAGCCAACAAGCGGTTGAACTAGCGCGCGATAACGAGGAAGTTTTAGACCTGGCCAATGCTTGGGGACATCTGGGTGATATCTACACGGATGCCGCATTTCAAAAAAGGTGGTCAGAATTAGCAGCCCGTTTCCCTGAAAATACTGATTTTGATGAGCAACAGGCTACCTTTAGACGCATCACGGCACAAGAACCCCTCCCAGCAGACTATGTCGAGGCCTATGAACAGGCGATCGCTGCCTACCAAGCAGCACTCGCCATTTATCGAGCCGAAGGTCGTCATGTGTCGGCAACGGGCCTGCTGATGGATATTGCTGATGCCTATGATGCGCTGAAGCAGTATCCGTTAGGCTTGTCCTTTTATCAACAGGCTTTGACGAGCGCTAAGCAAGAGGAGAATGCCTCGGGCGAAGCCCGTGTTTTGGAACGTTTGGGCCAGCGCTACTTAGCACTCGCGGACACTGAAACGGCGATCGCGAATTTTCAGCAGGCGCTGGCTCACTATCAAGCCCATGACGAGCCCTTAGAAGCTGCGGCTATGTTGCAACAGCTAGGGGAAACTCATGAAAGCACTGGGCAATCCGCGCGCGCGCTGGAATTTTATCAACAATCCTATGAGCTTTATGAGGCGACTGAGCGCTTTACCGTGGCGGCAGGGCTGCGGCGTAAAATCGGTGAACTGACGCTCGCAACAGGCCAGCCTGAAGCGGCTCTGACCATGTTCCGACAGGCAGTGCAGCTTACTCAAGAACACGGCGATTCGAGCGATTCGACTTATTTGTTGAGGGATATTGGCACCCTCTATCTTGAACGGGGCGATTTGCCTCTGGCCCTGGAGTTTCACGAATCCTATTTGGCCCTAGTGAAGGCGCAAGGAAATCGCCTGGATGAAGTCGCGCGCCTCAATCACTTGGGGCAATACTATGCCTCTCAGTCACAGCCTGAAGCCGCCCTGGACTTTTACCAGCGTGCCCTTCAGCTCAGCCAGGAATTACAGCAGGATCCCGATTTTGCTGCATTTGACGGGGTAGGAACCGCCTTCAGCAATATGGGACAACTCTTTGCGGAGCAAGGTGAAGCTGAACTGGCGATCGCCTTTTACAAAGGAGCGGTTGATCACTACGAAACGATCCGAGCGAGCTATGCCGGGTCCGACGTTGTTTCAACCGCCGACTTCGCCAATCTCTTTTTGGATAAGCATGCGGAAACTTACCGCGCCCTGGCCGATTTGCTGATCCAACGCGATCGCCTCCTAGAAGCTCAGCGCATTCTTGATCTGTTGAAAGTTCAAGAACTCGACAACTACTTTCAAGACGTGCGCGGCGCGGAAGATTCGCAAACCATCGTTGACTTTCTGCGTCCCGAAGAGATCATTTTGGCCCGCTATACGGATCTGCAGCAGTCGGCCATTGAAGTCGGGCACGAACTTACCCATCTCAAGGCTATTCCCCAAGAGGAACGGACGAACACCCAATCCCAGCGGATTAGTGACCTCACTGCTTTGCTCGACAGCATTAACAAAGACTTTCGCGCCTTTGCCAACAGTCCTGAAATTCAAGCCTTGATTGACCAGCTCAGTTTTGCGGCTCAGGAGGCTAGTCTGAGCCTAAATCAGTTAAACCGTCTCCGTGATGAGCTCGAACAGCTCGACGCTGCCATTTTCTATCCCCTCATTTTGGAAGATCGCCTGGAATTGATTATCACGACTCCTAACGCACCGCCGCTGCGCCGTACCGTGCCGATTTCTCGGAGTGAATTAAACGAAACGATTCTGGCCTTTCGTACGGCCATGGTTGATGCCGATCCCAGCATTGAAGACTCAGCCCAAAAACTCTACGACTGGCTGATTCGTCCTCTGGAAGCTGACCTTGCAGAAGCAGGCGTTGAGACGATTATCTACTCCCCTGATGGACAGCTCCGGTACATTCCACTGGCGGCACTTTATGATGGCGATCGCTGGCTCATTGAACGCTACCAGATTAACAACATCACCGCTGAATCCCTCACCGATCTGACCGCAACCAACACAACTGAACCCCGCATCCTAGCCGCTGCCTACACGGACGTGGACTTGACCCACATCCCAGAGGTGAACGGCAAAACCTACCGCTTCCAAGGTTTGCCCGGTGCTGGCCTCGAAGTGGCAACGCTGCCGACCGAAACGAAGCTCCTCAATGAAGCCTTTAGCCTGGAAGCGGTGCGCCCCATCATGGATGAGTACTCGGTACTGCACTTCGCCACCCATGCGGCCTTTGTCCCTGGTGTACCGGAAGATTCCTTCATTCTGTTCGGCAACGGCGATACGGCAACCCTGCGAGACATCGAAAACTGGACTCTAAATGGCGTGGATTTGGTGGTGCTGAGTGCCTGCGAAACGGGGGTTGGCGGGTTAGGTAATGGCGAGGAAGTTTTGGGCTTGGGCTATCAGTTTCAAGCCAGCGGCGCAAAGGCAGTCATTGCTTCCCTCTGGCAGGTGAGTGACCAAGGTACGGCCCTGCTGATGGAAACCTTCTATGACGCACTCGCCCAAGGCATGACCAAAGCAGAAGCCCTGAAAACAGCTCAACTCGCCTTGATCAATCTTCAGGATGCGGCTGCCAATGACACGGATCGCGCGATCGGCGTGGTTCCGATCGCTGGGGCCAATATGGAAAGCATGCGATCGACCAACTACAGCCATCCTTACTATTGGGCACCCTTTATCCTCATTGGTAATGGCCTATAGGTTTTAATATTGCAAGCGAAACCCAGTTTCAAAGTGGATGTTATCTACCAGATTTGACACTGAATATATACTTAGCCTGCCGCCGATCTGTCCATTTTTGATGAACTCATCTGTTGAGTAAGCGCGGATTGTAATGAAGGGCACCTCGAAGAATAGCCAGGGTGATCTCACTATGAGATCGTGAAATGAGGCAAAGCTATGGTCATGTTCTAGACCTGTGTATTGAGGGAAGATGACAGTGTCGTGTTCTTATCGTTGTCCCCATGGTTCTGGAACCCGTTTGTTATCCTCACTGCCACACCACCGATGTGGTCAAAAACGGCAACAGCGCTGAAGGCAAACAGCGTTATCGCTGCCGCAATACCGACTCCCGCGCCTCCTTCATACTCGACTATACCTACCGAGGCCACGTCCCTGAGGTCAAACAACTATTTCCCCTTAGGACATTAGCTACAGTACCGAAACCCATGCAAGGTTTGCCTATGCTGTCATTAATCCTTTCTATAGGTTCAAATATTTGTGCAAAGTCCAGTAGCTTTGATTCGTCCTCACAAGTGACAACATAGCTCTACATATCAATGCTGATAGCCTTCACTGACGAACAGTGAAGGCTATCAGCTTAAGTGAACATGAATCCAGCCTCCTGCCAGGGCAGCAAGTCTGTAACCGTTTCCAGATTTTGCAACTCAGGTGCGGTGCGATCGCTCAAAGGCTGATCATGCCTAGCCATACACAAGTTTGTGTAGACCTGGGCAATCTGCTGGCGCCCAGCTGCCGTTGCCATCAAGTAACGGAAACTGGGTTTGATGTAGGGATACACAACATTCCAGTAAAAGTTGGGGTACTCAGCCTGGAAGTGCTCCACACTTTGAAATCCCAAATCCTGGCTCATACCAGTAGATTGAAATTCCTGAAATAGTGCAGGTAATGTGTCCCGATAATCAGGCGCACTGAGCTGACTAATCAAATCTGCGGCTCGACACAACCCCGCAGTACTCAGGGTATTCCCGTAGGCAGCTTGGTGAGGCACTGGAAACCTTGTCATTTCAATGTTCCACTGAATTGCAGGCAGATTCAGCGGATATCCCTCTAGCTCAGCAACATAGGCTTTACTGCGATTAACGTGGTGATCTTCCAGGGCCGCGCCCGTTGCAGTTGGAGACAGTTTGATGCGGCCATATTTGCCATCAAAGTAAAGGTGGCGATCGCGATTATCCTGCTTCAAAACACCTTTAACATAGCCAATATCATGACATAGCAGAGACACCATGAACTGTAGCCATGCAAAGGGCGAAACAGACCCTTCATAGTACTGTTTTCCTTCCTGAATTAGATGTCCAACTCTCATTGCTTGAAGGGTGTGTTGAACGGTGTGGTAAGGGGCATCGCCACGCGATATTTTGAGTAAGCTAACAGCAGCAATGTTCATAAATGAAACATCGTATAGCGAAGCCGACTCACCAAAAAGCTTACGGTAGCCACCCTTGAACTCAAATAGATTCGCACCTAAATTCATCATCTTTACACCTCCTGAGCACGCCACAAACTTTTCCATAGTCTCTATGTCGAGCTGGCAGTATGTCGCCAAGCTCACTGAAAATATCGACATTGGACCGATGAATAATGTATCTACACTTCGCTTACAAATAGATTGACTCTAAAGAAATTCTTTACACATTCAAGTCAATCAAATTCCAAACTCAATTCTCTGTTGGAGTAGATATCCTTAATATAAACAATCTAAAAAAATGAAGATGGATTCACATCAAAGAATTCTGTGATTTAGATCAGGTTTTCGCGCGATCGCAGTCGTCCATCAGCAATTAACCGCTAATTGTCAAGTCGGCCCATTGAAATGATGTGTTTGTCAAAGGACTGGCGATTTTGAGACTCTGTTGAGGTTATGCACGATCAATAAGGGTTCAGTTTTTGAGACAGAGTGTTTAGAATGGGCGAACTATCCGCGTTCGGTAGATTTACCGGCCCCAAGTTGCTCTATCGCTGTTTGATTAGAGTAATGATCGGCCTCTGTCCTTACATCCTTGGCTTCTTAAGGAGTTATTCGTGAGCTTAACAACCCTTGTCCGCAATTCCCTCAAAGCCTTGACGATCGCTAAACCCGGCGATCGCCCCTTCGACACTGTGACTTTTGACGGCGCAGTCATGAAAACCTATGGGCGTTTTCCTTTGGCATTGGAGCGAGGACAAGGCTGTCGCGTTTGGGATACTGATGGTCGCGAGTATCTGGACTTTGTCGCGGGCATCGCCACCTGCACCCTGGGGCATGGTCACCCTGTCATGGTGGAAGCCGTTACTCAGCAAATCCAAAAGCTGCATCACGTTTCTAACCTCTATTACATTCCCGAACAGGGGGAACTGGCTCAGTGGTTGACGCAGAACTCCTGTGCCGACAAGGCTTTTTTCTGCAATTCGGGTGCTGAAGCTAATGAAGGAGCCATCAAGCTAGCGCGAAAATATGCCCATGTTGAGCGCGGCATTGATAACCCGGTGATTCTAACGGCCAATGCCAGCTTCCATGGACGCACCCTGGCGACGATTACAGCGACTGGTCAACCCAAATATCAAAAGAACTTCAGCCCCTTGGTACCGGGTTTCCACTATGTACCCTTCAATGATTTCGCAGCCCTGAAGACCGCGATCGCTCAATTAGACGCTGAGCAGCCTCAGGTCGCGGCCATCTTGCTGGAGCCCTTGCAGGGAGAAGGCGGCGTTAATCCTGGCGATCGCACTTATTTTGAGCAGGTACGTCAGCTCTGTGATGAAACGGGTATTCTCCTCATTCTTGATGAAGTGCAGGTGGGTGTCGGAAGAACCGGCAAGCTCTGGGGGTACGAAAACTTGGGCGTCGAGCCCGACATCTTTACCTTGGCGAAGGGACTTGGGGGGGGCATTCCCATTGGGGCAATGCTTTGTAAGTCCAGTTGTGATGTTTTTGAACCGGGTGACCATGCCAGCACCTTTGGCGGTAATCCCTTTGTCTGCGGCGTGGCAATGACCGTTTGCCAGACCTTAATGCGTGAAAATCTGCTGCAAAATGTTCAAGCTCGTGGGGCAGAACTGCGCCAAGGCTTGGACGCGATCGCTCAGCAACACTCGACGCTATTTACCGGCAGTCGCGGCTGGGGATTGATTAACGGCCTAGGACTCAATCCCGACGCCTCCCTCAAATCCATTGATATCGTGAAAGCAGCTATGGAAAAAGGACTCCTGCTAGTTCCAGCTGGCCCCCAAGTTGTGCGATTAGTCCCCCCTCTGATTGTGTCTTCAGAAGATGTGCAAGAAGCAATGCAGAAATTGAAGCGCGCGATCGCAACGTTGGTTTAGGCGTAAGCGTTCAAAAATGTGCTGATTTTTCCCTCTCGGAATAGGGGCCATAGGTAGGGGTGGATTGCAATCACGAGTGCTGACCGCTTAATTCCCCCCACTGTCTCTCCCGAGAGGGTTACTGTTTATGCATGAGTTTTTGGAGGTGAAAGGTTTTACACTTCTGGATTCAGTGCCTTCTGAAGTGTAGAAATAGAGGTGCTTCTCCCTTGATGCTCGGATGGGTTGTCTACACTGGGGAAGCACTCCACTTGCCCTTTCATATCTCGCACAACTATGCCTGACTATCCCGGAATCAGTCGTGATGCCTTTCGTCATCCCCTCGACAAGCAGGCGGAAGAAACGCTGCGGAGTGTCCCGGGTTTTGATATTGCTGCCCGCAAGTTTGTCGAATTCATCTACGAACGTCCCCAGTACGTCTCCCTGATGGGGAACACCATTCACGCTGGGCCACAGCAATATGCGACGCTTTACAATATGTTCCGGGAGTGTGTGCAGGCACTCGATGTGCATCCCGAGCCAAGCTTGTTTGTGGCGCAGAATCCTCTGGTGAATAGCTACTCCTTAGGGGAAGAACATCCCTGTGTGGTCGCCAATACGGGATTGTTAGACCTGCTCAGTGATGATCAGATTCGCACCGTAATGGCTCATGAACTCGGGCATATCAAGTGCGGTCACACAACGCTCACTCAGATGGCCATGTGGGCGATGACTACCGCATCGATGGTGGGTGAACTCACCTTTGGCATCGGCAACATTATCAGTAGTGGTTTGATTTACGCTTTCTACGAATGGCGACGCATGGCCGAGTTGTCCTGCGATCGCGCCGCTCTGCTTGCAACCGATGATTGGCGTTTGGTGGGGCAAACCATGATGCAGGTCGCAGGGGGCAGTAACCGCTTCGCCCATGAAGTTAACTTCCAAGCCTTTGAGAAACAGGCTGACGATTATCAAAACCTGGATGAAGATGGCTTGAGCCAGGTTTATAAGTTTCTGCTTTACAACGGTACTGGCCAAGGGCCAATGCTGAGCCACCCCTTCCCCGTCGATCGCCTCAGCTATTTGAAAACATGGGCTCAATCCGACGAGTATGCACGGATTAAGCGAGGGGACTATCTGCGATCGCAAACCGATGGCACGGTTAACGTCGATGCAACAACTCCTACAGGGGACGTGGATCGCCTCCGCCGTGAACTCGCCGATTTACAAAATGAGCTAGACCGCTTGCGTCGTGAATCGGACGGTTAATAGCGTGCCTTATCTCCGTTGACTTAGAACGCTAGGCGCGTCATCAATTAAAGCCAGAATGCTTGCGGTATAAACATTACCGCGCCCGCTTCGCAAAACCAGCTAGGGGGCTGAAAGGTTCTCTGAACAAGGACTCGATCGTTAAATGATGACAGTTCCTAGCATCTGCTTTGCGCAAGAGACGATGTAACCAAACTCTCAGCCGAGCAACTTGCAATGGCACTGCTCAATCTTGTCAAAATACCTATTAAGACAGTTGACCTGGCACCGGGGAGCCGCTTGCAGGTGCCAAATGTCACCTGGCAGCAATACGAAACGCTGCTGGAAGATTTAGGCGCAAAGCGCCGCACACCTCAGCTGTCCTATTGCCATCAAACGTTGGCAATTATGGCTCCGCTGCCGGAATATGAACGCTCAATTGTGGTTATTGCTGACTTGGTGAAAGTGATTTTGCGCCTGCAAAAGCGACCTTGGGAGTCCTTGTGATCGACCACGTTTAAGCGCGAAGGACTCGCGGGGGTAGAACCCGATGACTGTTTCTATATTCAGCATCAGCAGGCCGTGATTGGCAAAGATCGCATCGATTTAACGGTTAACCCACCGCCGGATCTAGCCATTGAGAGCGATGTCACATCGAAAACGCAGACTGAAGCTTATGAGGCCATTGGTGTGCCTGAGTTGTGGATTTATGATGCTGGGAATCTAAGAATTTCTCACTTGCAAGCAGACAAATACGTGGAACATGAAACTAGCTTGACGTTTCCCGATTTGCCAATTAAAACGATGATTCCGCAAGTGCTTCAACAGGCGAAGGCGATCGGTTCTAGCCAAGCTCTCATGATTTTTGAAGATGAACTGAGGTCATCGAATTAGTTGCACACGGCGTTATTACGGTGTCAACATCTTCTCAGTAGGGCAGGCTCCGCAAAACCACTTGTAAAGTAGGTCAATAGTGAGTAATTTTTCTTAGCGATAAATGTGATCATTTGGCTCATGCTCAATCCTGTTTCTATTTTCTAGTGATCATGACGAGGATGTTAGCATCAGTACCATTAAACGCTCACGATTTATCAGCAGATTCTCTACCGAAAATCAAACGCTAAAAGCCGAATATTTACCGTTTAGCTTAGGGAACAAAGTCGTCAATACTAGGCATGTCGAGACACATTAGCGTCACTATTTCCTGTTTTGCAAACGGCTTAGCCAAAGAGAGAATCCTGATGAATCGTCACATTTTTTCAATTGGACTGACAGCGATCGCAACGATTACTGCTGTTTCAGTTTCACCCACTGCTTCCGCTGCCAACCTATCGAGGGAAGCATCAAAGCTCACTAAACTCACCATTGGCACTAGCGAATATAGTGCCAAGTATGATGAGGTATTTGACCTTTACCAAGGCCAAAGTGAGGATTATTCCTTGAGCTTTGATGATTGGTATGCCATGAATTCTTTCGTGAACTATGAGCGTGCAGCCTATGGTTCTGACGGTGCCAAACTGCAAGAGCTGACTGAGTTGAACCTCGCTGATTTGACTTGGGAAGCTGGCGCTCGCGATGTAGAAGTCTTCTTCATTAACGAAGGCGCTGGCTACTGGAACAAGTTTGGCTATTCCACTGCCTATGAGGAAGCCAAGTCAACTTATGATGGCCAGACAAATGACCCTCTGCTTGGGTTCTGGAATAACGAAGTGACAACCATCTGGAATGGTATTGCTTCTGAGAACAGTATCCTGGCCAATGGTGGTTCGATGACCCTCGGTGAAGGTTACCGGATCGGGGATGTTGCCGCTGGCGACACCATTAATTTCTTCTTGCGTAACCCTCACTCCAACGTTTTTGACAGCGGTACTGAAAGCGATACTTTGAATGCCGATGGATTGCAGCACGTTACAACGTATCAGTACGGCGAATATCTAGTGCTTGCTTATGAGGATCTTTACAACGGTGGCGACAAAGATTACAACGATGTTGTGATTGCGGTTAGAGGACTGACCGACACCGCGAAAGTTCCCGAGCCCGGTACTGCTATGGCGCTGCTCGGACTGGGTGTTGCAGGCGTAATTGTTCGTAAGAAGGATAACTAGAAACCTGCTTGGTACAGTAGCCATTTCTGTCCATAGAAAACCCCTTTGAGGCGATCGCCTCAAAGGGGTTTATGCGTTCAACCCTCTTAAACGCAGTTAGATTCCACCAATGTTGTCCATGCCGTACAACTTACGTTGTCCTTAGTGGCGGAATCTACTTGATAAACAACATCTCCTGGTAGGTCGGTAGGGGCCAGAAACTATCAGCAACTTCCCCTTCTAACGCATCGGCATACTCACGCACCTCATCCATCAGCGGACGAAGGGTTGTCGCACAGTACTGCATTGTTTCTTCGGTTGAAGCAAAGTCATGTTTTTCCAGCGCTGTACTGAGCTTGTTAGTCGCTTCAACCATGGCGTTGACTAAACCAGCGATCGTGGTGGCACTTCCCTTTTCTAGATCGATGCCAAGCCCTGTCAATTCAGAAAGCGTTGCCGATAGCTTGGACAAATATTCGATTGCTGCGGGGTAGATGATAGTTTTAGCCATACTCAGAACCAGTTTGGCCTCAACTTCAATCGCGAGGATGTATTGCTCAGCGTAAACTTCAAAACGGCTTTCCAGTTCAACTGGCGTTAACACTCCAGTTTTCTTGAACAGGTCTTCAACAAACTCTGCCTTGAGGTAAGGTAATGAATCAGCTGTAGTCGGCAGGTTGGCTAAACCGCGTTCTTCAACAGCCATTTTGTGCCACTCTTCCGAGTATCCATTACCGCCGAAGATAACTGAACCATGCTCCACCATGACTTCTTTTAGCACGGTAAGAATAGCTGTATCGCGATCGGCACCTCCATTCAATTCGCTTTCCAGGCGATTACCAACCCACTCCAAGGAGTCTGCCAACATCGTGTTCAGCACAATTAAAGGGCCAGATACTGACTGGCTTGAACCCACAGCTCGAAATTCAAATCGATTCCCGGTAAAGGCAAACGGCGATGTCCGGTTTCTATCACCAGCATCTTTCGTCAAAGGGGGCAACACATCAATGCCCAAATCCATCACACCTTTATGCTTAGAATCTTTGACCGCGCCCTCTTTAATCTGGTCAAAAACTTCCTCTAGCTGGGTACCTAAATAAACCGACATAATAGCGGGTGGTGCTTCATTAGCACCCAGGCGATGATCATTACTCGCGGTGGCAATAGCCGCCCGCATTAGTGGCCCATACTTGTGTACACCCCGAATCACGGCACCGCAGAAAACCAGGAACTGGGCATTTTCATGGGGTGAGTCGCCTGGATCAAGCAAGTTACCTTGCGTAGCATTGCCGACCGACCAATTCACGTGCTTACCAGAGCCATTGATGCCTGCAAATGGCTTTTCGTGAAGTAAACACACAAAACCGTGTTTTTGGGCCATGTGCTTGAGCGTTGTCATGATCATCTGCTGATGATCACTCGCAACGTTAGCAGCTTCAAACACCGGAGCAATTTCGAATTGTCCCGGCGCTACTTCATTATGACGAGTCTTAGCGGGAATCCCGAGCTTATAGAGCGTTTCTTCGACATCTTGCATGAAGACATGTACGCGCGCTGGAATGGCCCCAAAGTAGTGGTCATCAAATTCTTGTCCCTTGGCAGGCGCTTTGCCAAATAGGGTGCGCCCTGCCAGCAATAAGTCGGGCCGCTGGCTAGCAAAGTTAGCATCAATCAGGAAATACTCTTGTTCAGCACCGCAGCTGGAGTTCACATGTGCGACGTCAGTATGCCCTAGAAGCTGTAAGACCTTGTTAGCAGCCTCGTCCATCGCTGCGATAGATCGCAAAAGGGGCACTTTTTTGTCTAGAGCTTCGCCTGTCCAGGAGACAAAAACAGTGGGGATGCAGAGTGTTGCCCCGTTGTCTGCTTCCAAAATATAGGCTGGGCTGGTTACATCCCAAGCCGTATATCCGCGTGCTTCAAAAGTATCGCGAATGCCACCATTAGGAAAGGAAGAACCATCCGGCTCCCCTTGGACTAAGACCTTTCCAGCAAACTCCGAAATAACGTTGCCATCTCCCTGTACAGAGATAAAAGCATCGTGCTTTTCGGCAGTCAAGTTGGTCATTGGGTAAAACACATGGGCATAGTAAAGGGCACCCTTAGAAATCGCCCAATCCTTCATCGCTGTCGCTACAGCATCAGCAATAGAGGGGTCAAGTTTATCGCCTGCGACAATTGTCTTCTTGATGGACTTGAAGACTGCTTTGGGAAGACTTGCCTGCATCTTACTGAGATTAAAAACATTCTCAGCCCAGAGATCGGCAAGCAACCCTGGCGTTCTGGGGGGCATTGACTCTCTATTTGTAATCTGCTGAACAGCTTGAATACGGGCTGCATTTCCACTCATGTGCTCTCCCCTAAGGACTTAACTGCTCGATAGTACTCAAAGCCGATCCTCAAAAGAGATAGCAGGTATACAAAAATAAAATTATTTAGTTGCAAACTCCTGTAGAAGCCTTTTGCTTGCTCCGCCAAGAAAATAGGCGTCAAAAATCACAAACCAAAACCACTATTATCAAGTCTTCAGTCGCAATTTACATACGTTTTAACCGACAAGAGTACTGTTTGCCTGGTAATCAATAACGCCTCAAAGTTGGAGTAATTCAAGTCCTAGACTTGATTAGTTGATTCTTTTCACGAAAGATAGTTCTTGATTGTACTAAGAACTACAAAAGTATATTGATTTATAAACCAATAAAAGCGACAACATTAATTGAGATTTTGTTGTACGGTGACGGCAAAACTTATTGATTGTAAATAGAATTTGGTTGGGTTCTGACAACTTAACCCCATCTCCTAATATTCTAGGAGTCACTTTATAGTGCATCGTGGTTTAGCAAGCTGAAAGTTCTGGTAATCGGTTCAGTTGTGGCCAAAGAACTCATCTGTTACGGACAGGATGATGAGGATAACAGTGGAAAATTTACTGCTTGCGCATAGCACGTTGAATGAGTCAAGCAGACATCGTCCCTTGACTCATTCAACGTGCTATGCAGTCTGGAGCCGGAGTGCTATACGCTTAATCCGATAGGACAAGCCACGCCAGTACCACCCAAACCGCAGTAACCGCCAGGGTTTTTGGCTAGGTACTGCTGATGATAGTCTTCAGCGTAGTAGAACTGAGGGGCTTCCAGGATTTCAGTCGTAATTGCCTTGTAACCTGCGGTATCGAGTTGCTGCTGATACATTGATTGGGAAGCCTCGGCCTGCTGGCGCTGTTCGTCCGAGTAGACGTAGATCCCAGAGCGATATTGGGTGCCTGTATCATTCCCTTGGCGCATACCCTGAGTGGGATCGTGGCTTTCCCAGAAAACTTTCAGAATACCTTCATAGCTGATAACAGCCGGATCAAAGACGACCAGCACCACTTCATTATGGCCGGTCATGCCACTACACACTTCCCGATAGGTGGGGTTTGGGGTTGAGCCCGCAGCATAGCCAACGGCGGTAGTGTATACGCCTTCTGTCTGCCAAAACTTGCGCTCGGCACCCCAAAAGCAGCCCATTCCAAACATCGCGGTTTCTAAACCAGCGGGGAAAGGAGGCTTCAGAGAATGACCGTTGACGTAGTGCTTATCCAGCAGCGGCATAGGTTCGCTGCGACCGGGCAGCGCTTCATCCGGACTGGGAACTGTCAGCTTTTTGCCGAAGCCAAATAAAACCATGGTGAGTAATGTTGTCAGGGTTGAAAGGTCTCTGTTTCACTATAAGTCAAGCGCTTCAAGGGTGTTTTAAGAAATGACTGAGATACGGGTGAGAAAACCGATCAGGTGCTTACATCGAGAGCAGTGGAGAGACCTCAGTCAGCACCAGAATTTCATAAAGGTGTGGCTCTTATCGCCTGAGACCTGATTTCTTAACGCCTTTTTTCTTACGGTTCTTTTTTCTATTCATTCGATTGATGACCTCAATGAGCCCTGCCCCAAATATGTCGGGAATGGTCGCTACAAACAACCCTAGCTGAGGGGACGGAATAAAATCCATTTGATGAATTGAGCAAAGGTGTTTCCCTGTTCGTGAGTGGGTGTTTTTATGAGTAATTCGTCTTCTGGGCAAACGCCGGAGGCTAGGCAGGCCGATAACGCGATCGCCCGTTTTTTTGAGTTTGCAGCTTTAGGCACCAATTTTCGTACTGAGGTGATGGCGGGAATTACGACCTTCATCACAATGGCCTACATTTTGGTGGTAAATCCTGGCATTCTGTCGGATGCCATTTTTCTGGCGGCACCACAGGATTTGTTCGGTGAGTTGATGGTGGCCACAGGGGTTTCAGCCGCGATCGCCACCCTCATTATGGGCATCGTTGCCAAGTATCCGATTGCCCTAGCTCCGGGGATGGGGCTCAACGCCTTTTTTGCATTCTCCGTGGTGCTCGAGCTGGGAATTGACTGGCGCGTTGCCCTGGCGGCAGTGTTCATTGAAGGACTGATTTTTATTGCCCTGACGCTGACCAATCTACGGGCAGCCATTATTCAAGCGATTCCTGAATGCTTGAAGCGGGCAACAGCGGCAGGCATTGGCCTGTTCATTGCCTACATTGCCTTGGCGGGTAATCCGGAGTTCGGCGGTGCAGGCATCATCGTACCCTCACCAGCGACGACGACAACGTTAGGAAACCTGGCCCAACCAGAAACCTTGATGGCTTTCCTTGGCCTCTTGATTACCGCCGCGTTTATGGCTCGGCGCGTCAAAGGCGCGCTGCTGTGGGGTATCTTAGCCACCGCCATTCTCGGGTGGATTATCGGCATTACCCCTTGGCCTCAAGGTATTGTTGGCTTACCCATCTGGCCCGGTAATATTTTGGGTCAGGCTTTTGTGGGACTCGGGCAAGTCGGTTCTGCGGGGATTGCGAACTTTATCGCGATATTGTTTGTATTCCTGTTTGTGGACATGTTTGATACCATCGGCACCCTATCCGGCATTGGCATCCAGGCCGGTTACATCAAAGAAGACGGGGAACTGCCGCGAGCTAACCAGGCGCTTATGGCGGATGCTGTGGGCACTACGGCAGGGGCTATTCTGGGAACATCTACGGTTACTAGCTACATTGAGTCCGCTTCAGGGATCACCGAAGGGGGGCGATCGGGCTTTACTGCTGTTGTCACCGCTCTCTGTTTCCTGTTGTCGATTTTCTTTATTCCGCTACTGTCAGCAATTCCTGGCTATGCTACGGCACCTGCACTGGTGATGGTCGGGGTTTTGATGATGGGCAGCGTTACCGGAATTCGGTGGTCGGATCCGGCAGAGTCCATTCCCTGCTTCCTGACGATATTACTGATGCCCCTGACGTTTTCTATTGCCGAGGGACTGGCGATCGGTTTCATTGCCTATCCCTTGTTGAAAGCGTTCCAGGGAAAAATTCAGGAAATCAATTGGGTGGTTTGGGTTTTAGCGGCAGTTTTTGTCGGGCGGTTTGTGATGATGGGTTTGGAAAGCGCATAGATGATACCTTCCTCTACTTCCTCTCTACCAAGAAGGAAGTAGAGGAAATTCACCGCATGCTTTAGTCAGTGATTAAGACTGATTTATAAGCATTCGTCCTTACAGGGAAAGCTGCTCATCACGAATCGAGAGATCCAGAAGTTCCATTGGATGTCGGAGGGGTAAGGTTTGCCCTTGCCGCTGTAAGTGCTGCTGAATTTGCAAAGAACAGCCGGGGTTGGAAGAGGCAATGAGTTGGGCTCCCGTATTCACCAGGTTTTGGGCCTTCATTTGGCCGAGTTCTTCAGCCACTTCTGGTTGCAGCATGTTGTAGACTCCAGCACTGCCGCAACAGAGGGCGGCATCTAGAGGTTCTCGTACCTGAACATGCGGAATCTGTTTCAGTAGCTGGCGAGGTTGCAGGCTGATTTTTTGGCCGTGCAGTAGATGGCAAGCATCCTGATAAACCATAGACAGCGTTCCCTCGGTCAGGGGATGTAGCGGAGCCGTCAGGCCTACTTCTCCTAGGAACTCTTGCACATCCCGCACTTGAGCTGAAAAGGCATGGGCGCGATCGCGATACTGCTCGTCATCCTGCAAAATGTGGCCGTACTCCTTTAACGTGTGGCCACAGCCTGCTGCATTAATAATGATGTAATCGACGCCTGTCTCGGCAAAGGCATCAATCATTTGTCGGGCCAGGGCTTGAGCCTGGGCTTCTTCACCCTGGTGGGCAGGGAGTGCCGAGCAGCAGCCCTGGCTTTTGGGAATCACCACTTCACAACCGTTGGCCGTCAGCACCCGCGCCGTTGCCTCGTTCACATTCGAGAAGAAGATTCGCTGGACACAGCCCAAAATCATGCCGACTCGATAGCGTCGGGTACCCTGAGCGGGAATCACTTCTGGCAAGTTGTCCTGAAAGCTCTTGGCCGTCACCGGGGGCAACAATGACTCCATTGCGGCTAAATTCGGCGAGAACCGCTTCAATAGTCCGGTAGCCTGCACCAGCTTCGATACACCCAAAGCCTGATACAGCCCCAAAGGCGTCAGCAACAAGCGAATCCGATCAGGATAGGGGAACAGCTGGAAAATCAGCGATCGCAATAGTTTTTCAGGGAGCGATCGTGTGTGGTTGCGCTGTACCTGAGGCCGTACCGCCGCAATGAGCTGGTCATACTGTACTCCTGAAGGGCAAGCCGTCGTACAAGCTAAACATCCCAAGCAAGAATCAAAATGCTGTACCGATGTCGGTGATAGGGGCGCTTCGCCCTTATTGATCGCATCCATCAAGTAGATACGACCTCGGGGTGAATCCATTTCTTTGCCGATGACGCGATAGCTCGGACACGTCGTCAGACAAAACCCGCAGTGAACACAGGCGTCGATCAAATTTTGTTCGGGCGGATGCTGATTATCAAAACCCTGTTCCGAAGGCGATATGGCCTGCTCCGAAGAGGATGAGGCTGGCGGAGTGGGGGAGTCGGCCGTTTGCATAGGCTGCGGGGACTGAAGGGATAGGTCGTCTTATCTCTCAGCCTACCGTGAAGTTTTGTGGAATGCGGGAATTCG
The DNA here is from genome assembly GCA_039819045.1 of Cyanobacteria bacterium J06638_28. Taxonomy (GTDB): domain Bacteria; phylum Cyanobacteriota; class Cyanobacteriia; order Phormidesmidales; family Phormidesmidaceae; genus SIO1E4. The sequence continues at coordinate 104,827 of JBCBSR010000001.1, read as the reverse complement.
GCTGTAAGAGAAATTGAAGTTCCCTATTGCAATGAGTGAGGGTTCAGGCAGTAGCTTGGTTCCTTGTTATGAGCGCGGGAGAGTTAAGGCTAGGAAGGTAAGGGAGCGTGATTTAAGGTGAATTAATGAGCGATCGCGGTGGATGATGGTCGCATCTAGAGAACCCTCATGGCAGAATCAGTAGGTAACTGACCGCCCAAACGAGATCTGTGCAATGACGGCTGCGATTCCAAACCTCCCTAGCCAGTACGACCCTTCCATTACCGAAGAAAAGTGGCAGCAAGTCTGGGAAACCCGCCATGTGTTTAAGGCGGATCCGGAGCATGAGGGTGAGTCGTTTTGTGTGGTCATTCCGCCCCCGAATGTGACCGGTAGTTTGCATATGGGGCACGCCTTCGAAAATGCTCTGATTGATACCCTGGTGCGGTACAAGCGGATGCAGGGCTACAACACGCTGTGGCTCCCCGGCACAGATCACGCCAGTATTGCTGTAAGCAACATTCTGGATAAAGAACTGCGGGCTCAGGGGAAATCACGAACTGAGGTTGCCCGCCAGGATTACCTCGCGCGAGCTTGGGAATGGAAAGAGGAATCCGGTGGCACCATTGTGGGACAGTTGCGCAAGCTAGGGGTTTCCGTCGATTGGAGCCGTGAGCGCTTCACCATGGATGCGGGGCTCTCAGACGCGGTATTGACAGCTTTTATGCGCCTCTACGAAGAAGGGCTGATCTATCGCGGCAACTACATGGTGAACTGGTGCCCTGCGAGCCAATCTGCCGTATCTGACCTGGAAGTTGAGCCTACGGAAGTGAACGGTCATCTATGGCACTTTCGCTATCCCCTGACAGATGGTTCCGGCTACTTAGAAGTTGCGACAACCCGACCTGAAACGATGCTCGGAGATACGGCTGTTGCGGTGAATCCAGAGGATGAGCGCTATCAGTCCCTGGTTGGTAAGACTCTGACGCTGCCTATCTTAGGACGCAAAATTCCAGTCATTGCCGACGAGTATGTTGATAAAGAATTCGGGACGGGATGCGTTAAGGTCACTCCCGCCCATGACCCGAACGACTTTGCCATGGGCCAGCGTCATGACCTGCCAATGATCACCGTCATGAACAAAGACGGCTCCATGAATAGTGAGGCGGGGCCGTTTGCCGGTTTAGATCGCTTTGAAGCTCGCAAGGCAGTTGTGAAGCGACTCGAAGAAGACGGCTTCCTAGTGAAAATTGAGGACTACCAGCACACGGTTCCCTACAGCGATCGCGGCAAGGTCCCCGTTGAGCCTCTGCTGTCTACCCAGTGGTTTGTCAAAATCAAACCGCTGGCGGATAAAGCACTGGACGCATTGGACAACCATCAATCCCCGCGCTTTGTGCCGGAGCGCTGGACTAAAGTCTATCGCGACTGGTTAGTGAGCCTGCGCGACTGGTGCATTTCGCGTCAGCTCTGGTGGGGTCATCAAATTCCGGCCTGGTATGCCGTCAGCGAAACGGAGGGTGAAATTCGCGACAATACACCCTTCGTTGTTGCGGCCAATGAAGCGGAAGCCAGAGACAAAGCCGTCGCCCAGTTTGGGTATGCGGTGGTTCTGAAACAGGATCCAGATGTGCTGGATACCTGGTTTTCATCTGGTTTATGGCCATTTTCCACCATGGGCTGGCCCGATGAAACCACGGCTGATTTCCAGACCTATTACCCGACGACGACACTGGTAACAGGCTTCGACATTATCTTTTTCTGGGTGGCGCGGATGACGATGATGGCCGGGCACTTTACGGAAACCATGCCCTTTGAGACCGTCTACATTCACGGACTGGTAAGAGATGAAAATAGTCAGAAGATGTCTAAATCGAAAGGCAATGGCATCGACCCGCTGATTTTGATCAATAAGTACGGTACTGACGCCCTGCGATATGCTCTGATTCGCGAAGTGGCTGGGGCTGGTCAGGATATCCGCCTGGAATATGACCGCAAGACAGACGAATCCACGTCCGTTGAAGCCTCCCGTAACTTCACGAACAAGCTATGGAACGCTGCCCGCTTCGTCATGATGAACTTGGGCGGTCAGACGCCCGAACAGCTGGGTAAACCTAACATCGCGAACCTGGAACTAGCCGATCGCTGGATTCTCTCGCGCTACAACGGCGTGGTGCAGCGGGTCTGTGACGATATGGACAAGTACGGTTTTGGTGAGGCCACCAAAGAGCTGTACGAGTTCATTTGGGGCGATTTTTGTGACTGGTACATTGAGCTGACTAAGTCACGCTTCTATGGAGAAGGCGTCTCTAAGCAGGTGGCTCAGCAAACGATTGCTCATGTTCTGGATGGCATTCTGCGTTTGCTGCATCCCTTTATGCCCCATATCACCGAAGAAATTTGGCATACCTTAAACCAAGCCAGTGAGGATCAATATCTCGCTGTACAGGCTTATCCAACCATGGATCGCGATCGCTTAGATCCCAAACTAGAACAGGATTTTGAACTGCTGATTGGCACCATCCGTACGATTCGCAATCTGCGTGCCGAAGCGGGCATCAAGCCGAATGCCCAGATTAAGACAATTCTGCAGTCTGGCAATCCGGAAGAAAGACGTGTCCTACTCGCAACGCAAAGCTATATTCAGAATCTGGCAAAGGTCGAAACCCTGACGATTGAGAAGTCGGCAGCGGCTAAGTCTTCCCCAAGAACAGGTCTTAGTTCAATCGAAACGGGCAGTGATGCTGTCGGTAATTCCGTAAGTTTAGACGGTATTAAAGCCGAGTTCACAGATTTTTGGGTCACCATGCATCCCCTTTTGGAGGAGCCTCTGCTTTATCTCCAGCGGTTCATGAGTGATTTGCGCCGCCCTGCTACGCTCCTGCTGTTCTTACTGGCTGTAGTTGTTTTACTGCAAATCTTAACGGCCACCACAGCGGCCCTGGAGAGCATTCCTTTATTGCGGGGAACTTTCCAACTGATCGGCCTGGGCTATGTGGCTTGGTTTGTGAACCAAAACCTACTCTATGCGGACAAGCGTCAGCTTACCCGGCAACGGTTTGACCAGTGGCGTCAGGAAATCGTGGGTGAAATGCCGCAATGGCTGCAATTATCGACCACATCCCCCGCAAAAGTCGATGTTCCGCCTATCAGTGATGCCTTAGCAGTCGATGCAGTGGCTGATATAGCATCGGCTCCTCCAGCGCCAGAAACCAAACTCTTTGCTGGCGTGGTCGGCACGGTTCAGGTCTTGATTCCTCTGACTGGGTTAGTCGATATTGACGTCCTGAAAGCAAAACTTGCCAAAGATCTCGGTAAAGTAGAGGGCGAAATCAAAGCTTTGTCTGGTCGGTTGAGCAACGCTGGTTTTGTCGCTAAGGCCCCTGAAGATGTCGTTGCGGGAGCTCGTGCAGCCCTAATTGAAGCTGAGACCCAAGCAGAAATTCTGCGATCGCGGCTGGCTATGTTGTAGCGTGTGCCGTTGAAGATGGAATAATTAAGGGAGCATCGGTTACGTAGGGAAGCCCTTAACCCCACTCCCTAAACGATTGCAACTAGCCTTGATAGATGACTCAAAGGTGTAGCTTGAAGTCAGTTAGGGTTTGTACTGGTCGAATATTTGTCGATAAGCTAGAAAATGGATCAAACTGGAAAGTCGATGCCGGGAACAGCTTGTTGGTCTAAAGCTGACGCTGTTGGTGACTAAGCTAGGTTTTGTAAAGCTATTATGTCGGCTATAGGAGTCAGTCGTACTCCCATTCAAACCATTAGGGTAATTCGTTAAGCCAGCAACACTTAATAGGTGGCAAGTCTGTGAAATTTAGTGTTGTGATTGCAACGTACAATCGTGTCGATTTGCTTAAACGAGCGATCGCGTCAGCGTTGAATCAAACCATTCCCTGTGAGGTCGTTGTCGTCGACAATGCCTCCACTGACGGTACCGAAGACTACGCTAGAAGTCTGGGCGATCAGATTATCTATCATCGCAACCCCACCAATGCCAATCATGCTGGGGCCATTAATGTTGGGGCTAAAGTTGCGACAGGTGAATGGATTAAGTTTGTCGATGATGACGACTACATCGCCGCGAATTGTCTGGAAGTCATGCAAGCGGCGATCGCCTGCCATCCTGAAGCTGTTATCTGCTCTTGTCAAGCCAGCCAAGTTGATTTAGAAGGGCAAGAGCTGAGCCGTACCCCCATGTGTGGTCCTGGCGAGGCGTTTTATATTCCCCAAGACGCCGTTCATTTAGGGATGTTTTTGGAGCAAGTTCCCTTTGGAACACCTGTTCAGGTGGCGGTGCGACGCGATATTTTGCTGACATCAGGGGGATGGGATGCGTCCATGACTAGCTGCGTCGAAATCGATTCCTGGATTCGTATTGCAGAACATGGTGATGCTCTGTTTATTAACCAATGTTTGGCCTACCGGACTATTTGGCCGGGTGGCTACGACCAGCATATTGACTTGATACGCCGTAAGGATGTGAACTTTGAAATCAAAGAGCGCATTTATAAACGTATTAGCCCTAAGTACCGTAACCAAGTTCCTTCTTTAACCGCCATCCGCAACTATTTAGACCTGCATTGGGGGTTTGTGGCGCTAAAACAGCGCAAGCTTAAAACCGTTGCTTCTATGTGTTTTCCGGCAACCTTTTCACCCCAAGCTTGGAAACTGTTACGGCAGGCTTCGGCGTTTCGCAACCATGTGTCGGAAACGGCCCTGGTACCCAAAATACCCCTGGCTTTGTAGTCCTAGTCCTGAGTTACCGCAGCAGCTTACGCGATGGCGGGATAAAAACCGGGTTTCGGGATGAATCGAACAAGGATCTGTTCCACCAACCTCAGAGCCCCGGTTCCTGGATCTTTAACCAAGCGGCTATCGTTGCTGCGGATTTAAACCAAAGCGGGTTCGCGACTAGCGTGAGATAGCGGAATCGTTCGTCCGATCGCCGCCGCAATGGGGCGCAGACTGTCTACCAGAGCCGCCATATCCTCCAGCGATAAGGCTTGACGGGCATCAGAAACCGATTCTTCCGGGACGGGATGACATTCAATCATGATGCCATCAGCCCCTGCAGCGATCGCGGCCCGCGCCAGGTTCGGCACGAGCTCCCGTTTTCCTGCGGCATGGCTCGGATCAACGATTATGGGTAAATGGGAGAGCTGTTTCAGAGCCACAACGGCTCCCAGGTCCAACACATTACGGGTGTAATTATCAAAACTCCGAATGCCCCGCTCACACAGAATGACATTGGGATTACCGTGGCTGACAATGTACTCTGCTGCCATCACGAATTCCTGAACCGTAGCGGCCAAGCCTCGCTTCAGAACCACCGGCTGTTTGACTTCACCCAATGCCTTCAACAGGTCGAAATTTTGCATATTGCGGCTGCCAACCTGCAAGACATCCGCATGGGCTGCGATCGCCTCAATTTGATGAATCGCCATGACTTCGGTAATCACCGGCATATCGTACCGTCGTCGTACCCGATCTAAAATTGCCAGTCCTGCGTCACCGAGTCCCTGGAAAGCATAGGGGGAGGTGCGGGGTTTGTAGACGCCACCTCGAAGGGCTTGAACCGAAGCTTGTCGCAGATGGGTAGCGATAGTTTTCATTTGGTCTAAGCTTTCAACGGAACAGGGCCCGCCAATAATCAGGAGGTCTTTGCCGCCCACGGTGACGTGATCAGTCAGGGCAACGACCGTATTGTGAGCGTCATGGGCTTTGGTTGTGAGCTTAGCGTCTTGCATGAGTGGGTTCCTTTGTGTGTAGTTGAAGTTGTGGACAAATCAGAAAATTGGACGTGAGCGCCATCAAAAACCCCCGGTCGCCTGAGCGCTCCGGGGGTTGTCGCAGGGCCATAACGGCCTTGTCACCCGGAGCGCATCCTGGTGTAAAAGTAAAAGCTAAAGAACCAATTGTTCAAAGTGAGATGGAGCATGGTCGTTCACTGAAACTATCTTTGATGGCCCTTGAAGCCGTTGCTGATTGAGCGGATGAGCCAATCGCTCGGAAATGCTATATGGAAGGATCTGGCTGCTAAAGTCACATCGAGGATCAGCAACATCCCTTTAAAGAACGAAAACCGCAGAGGTCACTCTGCGGTTCACCAGGGTTTACAGCGAAAACTGTACTCACCACTGGTGAACCCCTTCAAAAAACCAAAAATAAAATCGCGCTGCTGTGGAAAACATAGAGAGTGCGAGAATTCTTAATCCGCTAGCTTTAAAGGTAGCAATCGGTGCATAAACCGTCAACCAAAATGCCACCTTATTGGTTGACACGGAAAGTCATTTAACGACCTTGAAGTTAACGTTCGCGATCATTATTTATCGAAAATTGTTACCCTCAACTTCATAGCGGCTTCCCCTCTATAGCAATCATGTCAGTATTTTCAGCTTTTAACCTTGAAGCCCTGCATCAATGGCTGCCCCAGCAGCTACATCAGCAGTACATTAGTCACTTGATGCAGCGCGTAGGTATGACACGGCGACGAGCGGAGTGCTTTGTTCGACTTTGGCTCTATCTATTTTTGAAGGATTGCCAAGCCCACCAGACGACTCCTCAACCGCCTTTGACGGAGTTGGCATTTCCCTCGGGATGGGTTGAGTGTAGCTGCCGGGAAGCGGCGAATGTGTTCTACGGCGATCGCGATCGGGGCAGCGATCGCTCCGCTGGCATGATGCTCGATAAATTAGTGGCGCTGGGGCTGATCCACAAACAGTTCGACGGTAACTGCACCCAAATTGAAATTCAATCGCTGCCGGATCTCCTGGAGCAAAAAGCATCAGAAGCAATAGCCCTGGTCGCCCCCGATGCTTTTGACCTGCGCTCTGATGCCGTCCCCATCGCCAACTTGTTAGCCAGCAACTACAACTGGCTCAACCACAACACGGACGCTGTGCCCTTTCGCATTGCCAACATCCTGCGTGACTGGGCCAGCCAATATGCAACCGGTATGCGTGTGCTTAGGCGCTGCGACAACCAGAACCCTGTCGGGTTTTATCTTTTTTACCCGGTGCAACGGGACTCTGAAATCAAGTTTTTTGCTCCGCCGAGCCAGGGACTTCACCTCAGCCAAGTCGCCACAACGGATCCGTTTAAAATGGCGTCACCTGGAGATGACACTTGCCGAGCCGTGTTTGTGCGCAGTTGGATGATCGAAAGCCCTTACCGTCAACAGGCTCAAGTCGCGCTCTTGCAAGATGCACAAAAAACGCTTGCTGCTATGCAACAGGACTTTCCTCATCTTTGGGATATGTACGGTTTAGTTATTCATCCCATCTATGCAGAATTAGCACAAGCACTGGGGTTCCAAAAAACGAATGTAGATCCCAAACTATCACTCTACTGGGTGTATCAGGCCGTGGATCGCTTTCTAACCTTAGATGTGGCACAGGCCATGACGCAGCTCAATAGTCTCTGACCTGACACCCATTCGTCCCATTAGAACGACAGTTTCTGCTCCCTCTTCCCAACTCCACGAGAAACCGCTGTTGCGTTCAAACCCTATCACTCCATCACTGCTGATACACGGCTTGTCGCCTATTTCACGACTCATAGCCCCACTCATCGAAAGAACGCTGCCATTGACGATAGATATGCTGCTTTGTCGTGTCATCCAAAGCGGAAAAGGTGTTTTTGCGATATCCCTGTCTGGCATGAAGATAACGATGTAACTTGATGTCTAGAGCCTGAGAGTAGGGGAGTTTCAAGGCTTGGTACAGCGATTGCATTTGGCTGACGGGGTTGTGTTCCAGATCCGAGAAGGCGATTTCGTGAAACTGACCAGTAGGAATGAGCGATCGCTGCTCAAAGTAAGCGTCATACAGAGTGTTGTAACGCCGTAGAATGGCCTGGTCGAGTTCTGGCCAATGGGGTCGTTGCAGGTAAGTAAGCCAACCCGCCGTTTTGAAATAATGTCCCATGGACTGAAACACCTCGTAGGGATGACGGTGGATGTGGATGAATTTGGCGCGAGGAAAAAGCGCAAGCAGGTAGCGAATGCGAGCGGTGTGGGGTGGCGATTTCAGCACCAGTTGGCGGCGATACTTGAAGGTCAGCTTCTTCAAAAATCGCAGCAAGGCTGCTTGCCACTGTTGCCGTTCGTTTTTCGACAAATCTTGCAGCGTTAGATAGCGCTCATAGTCGATTTCGGCATGGGGAAAGGCGAGGGCTAGATAGTAGGATTGCAGACTTTCCAGGGCGATCGCAAATTCATCTTCTTGGGGCGATTGCCAGCCGAGGCGCATGTTGTCCATGGGGCGTTGGTTAGGGATTAACCTCGCAAACCAACGGGCACAGAGGTTCTCGGTTAACAGAAAGGTCTGAGGGCTCATGGCCTCAAAAGTGTTGGGATAGGCAAACTGTTCCGTATCGAGGGCAAGCAGTTCGTGCAGAAGGGTGGTGCCGCTGCGCCAGTGTCCCAGGATGAAGATCGGATCTGCTGTAAGTTCGGCAGCCTCAACTTGATGAGCGTACAGTCGGGATTCTAACCAGCTGAGGCAGGTACTGAGTCCACTAGTGAGGGTAATGGCTCCGGTGCGATACCAATAGGGACGGGCAACTTGCCAGTGGTTTTGTCGGAGGAGTGACCACCAGCGATCGCTGGTAATGCCCATGAGGTAGTTGCCGTCCAATCGCCATCGATGGGGTGGAGTTGTGTGTGAGTTATTCATCGTGCTGAATTCAAGTCGCTGGAATCAGTTGATGAGGCGTAAGGAGGGGACATCTATGAAGATTCGGGTAAGGCAGATGGAGAAGCCAAGGAAATAGGAGAGACATTATCCCTACTTCGGCAGTGACATCGTACAAAAGTCTTTATCCCAACTACTTTGAACCTCAGCTGTGAGACTAAACCTCTTCGGCGATAAAGGAGGCAAGATGTGATTCATGCTCCACTTCAAAAACATGGGCATAGAGGTTGGAGAGAATTTGCTTACCCTCTTGAGTCAGCTTGAGGTAGGCGATCGCATCTTTAATGTAGGGGTACATCGTCTTCCAGTAGAAGCGGGGGTAATTGATGCGCAAGTCTTCTGGATGACGATAACCGAGCTGCTGATTGACCCCAGTCTCCTCAAATTCGTAGAACAAAGCTGGAATCTTGTGTAGATACCGAGGGTCCGATAATTGACCGACGAGATCGGCCGCTCGCACCAGCCCAGGATAATTAGACGTGTCCTGATGATCCGTGTCGAGGGGAACGGGAAAGCGGGTTAACTCAATGTTCTGCTTGATCACCTCTGCATCTAGCAGCCCGTGCCCTCCAAACCGTTCTTGGACGAATAGCTTGCCGCGATCAACGTGATATGGGGTCAGGCTGGCATCAGTCGTCCCCTGAGAGAGTTTAATGGTTTCGTCACCCTTACCTGTCGCATAAACCCGTAAAGGAACCACATCCTGACGGCAAACTCCTTTGACGTAACCAATGTCGTGACAGACCAGCGAAATCGTGAAATGCAGCCAGTCTTCGCACTTCACATGTCCCTCGCGGATATGCTTGCCGCGAAGGATTTGTTGGCCGACTAGCGTGACAAAGACAGTATGTTCGACATCGTGATAAAGACCATTGCTGTTTGCAATCGTCTCAACCCCCATATTGCCAACCCAAGCAATGATGTCGGCATAATCGGGCTTTAGACCGCCATAGGCTTGAGCATAATTACTACGCAGTTCCTGCACAAAGGCGTTACACAGAATTTTGTTGGGATTCAGCATGGGATCTGGGACAGGACTCGCCGCATTCCAAGAGAGCTTTATGCTTGTTCTATCCCATCTAATTAGGGGATAACAAGGTGGTCGGGACACTTCATTGAGCGTCGTCGTGTCTCTCAGTCAGTTCTCTAGGTCAAGGGATCCTCTTAAGAAGATTGCTTTGACCGTACCCTTTCAGGCTATTGGGTAGCCATTACCCTGCTGCAAATAATATACCTTTGGCCAAAGACATCGACCTGTTCGCAGGTTGAAATTTTGAGCCTACGAACCTTCTGATGGCGCAAAGGTTATCAGGATGGCACCTCTCGCAGCACCGACTCACATCAAGTTCAGTGGCAATGGCGTCCAGGAATCATTGATGAACAGCAATGAGCATCCGTACGATACGTCACAGGCTTCATCAAGCGTCTCCAACCAAGGAGATCAACTGGGTTAACAATGCCAGCACAATTCTGAACAATCATTCCAAAATGTGTTATTTTAATTTTAGGAGGTAACACAGATGGCTCGTTCAAAGACCTTTGACCGCGAGACGGTTTTAGCCAAAGCTATGGAAGTCTTTTGGGAAAAGGGGTATGAAGCAACGTCGATGCAGGACTTGGTGGAGGCTATGGGCATTCATCGAGGGAGCCTGTATGACACCTTCAAGGACAAGCACCATCTGTTTTTAGAGGCAATTGCCCACTACAACGCAACCGTTGTGAAGGCCGCGATCGCCCCCCTCCAAGCTCCCGGAGCTGCCCGCCAGGTGGTTGAACAGCACTTTTTGTCGTTGGCAAAACGCGCGAGTGCTGATCGGCAACGGCGAGGTTGTTTTATGACCAACTCGGTTGTGGAGTTAGCAGCTCATGACCCTGTCATCGCGGCACCCCTCCGCAAAAGTCTGCTACAAGTCGAAGATGCTTTTTACCGAGCTCTGGGGCGGGCGCAGGATCAGGGGGAAATTGCGGCGGACAAAGATATCCGTGCCTTGGCGCAGTATCTTACCAGTAGTCTCCAGGGCTTACGGGTAATGTCCAAAGTGAATACCGAACCAGATACCTTGCAGCAGATTGCTCGCTTGATTTTGCGAGTACTAGATTAGGTTATTTTTTTGACTTCAATTTGACTATTTGTTCCAAAAAGGAGAACCCCATGAACTTAACTCAAGCGCTGGCTGATTTTCGTCATCAGTTTCGGGCCAATCGTCCCCAGGAAGTGCTCACAGTGATGGCAAAAGCGACCGAAGACTTAGAGCAGTCGCAAATTGTCAATCAAGCCTTAGCTGCTGGTGATCAGATTCCGACGGTAGAACTGCCCAACGCGACAGGCGATCGCGTATCAGTGCAAAATCTTCTATCGCAAGGGCCGGTTGTGATTAGTTTCTATCGAGGCGGTTGGTGTCCCTATTGCAATCTAGAGCTACGTGCCTTGCAATCAGTGCTTCCTGAATTGACTGCGCTAGGTGCAAATCTGGTCACCATTTCACCCGAAACTCCCGACAACTCTCTATCAACGCAGGAAAAGAATGACCTGACGTTTCAGGTTCTCAGCGATGTTGGTAACCAGGTGGCTCGCTCTTTTGGTCTAGTTTTTACACTAGCCGAAACGCTACGCCCTCTCTATAACAACTTTGGTATCGATCTCCCGGCGCATAATGGGGACGACACCTTTGAGTTGCCAATTCCAGCAACTTACATCGTGAGACCCGATGGCACCATTGCCCATGCGTCTATCAATGCTGATTACACCCAGCGCATGGATCCTCAGGAAATTCTTGAAGCACTGAAAACGCTGTAGTCTCCCAACGTTTCCAATCAAATTCTCGTCATCTAAAGTGGGAGCGTACTGAGTGCGCTCCCACTTTAGGCTTTGGGTAACCAAAGAATGAACGCAGTACCCCCATTATTGGGCCATTTCTGGAGAAAGCTCGGTAACGGGTAGGTCATTTCCGAGAGAGGGCTGCGAACTTCAATAAAGCCTGCCATTTCTTGTGCCAAATCAGCTGCAATAGCAAGTCCTAAACCGCTGCCCTTGACTTCACCAGAAGCTTGGACGCCGCGATAATGGCGCTCAAAAATATGCGGCTGATCGGCTTGGGGAATGCCAGGTCCCGTATCACCTACAACAATCCCTGTGAGAGGCTGCTCGGTTGTGTGATGGAGCCCCCATGCTAACCAAATCCCATGGCCAGACTGAGTATACTTAAGCGCATTTTCCAACAGGATGCTGGTAATTTCGGTTAGGGCATTCACATCGGCTTTAACTGGGTGAGTTTGTTCCGGAGCGCAAATGCGAAATGTCACATCGTTGGCCGCGGCCAACGCCTGAATCGATTCCGCCAGCGGCAGGATCACCTGGGGGATAGAGCAGACCTCAATTTTTAAGGCTCCGCCAAAATGGGATAACGAATCGGCTGTGATAGGCAGGGCTTCGGCTTCTAAGACAGGATCAGTTCCGTCCGCTGGGATAAGCAACGGTACCGTTGCAGTGGATTCTGTACGGGCTTCATCTACGGCCTGCAAAGTGTCGTTGAAATACACTAAAAGATCTTGCATGCGATCGCTTTCCCTCAGCATGTTCAACACTAAGGAGCGATTGTTGTCCTCTGGTTGAAGACGCTTCGTTAACAATTTACCGAAAGTCTTGAGCGCGGTGAGGGGATTGCGCAACTGATGCAAAAGTTCGTGGAAGCGATCAGATTGTTGGGTTTGCAGCTGATTCAAAGCACTGACTTGCGTCTGCCCCCACTGCCCCCGCTGATCTAATACACAGGCTAACGCTAAAGAATGGGCACATTCTTCCAAACGGTTGCGTTCTTCCGGTTGCCAGGGATGATCGGTTCGCCAACTGGCCAAAATGCCGACAACGCCGCCTTCATGCACTAAAGGAATGATGAGTTGCTGGGTGGCTGACTGCTGAGCCTGAAAAATCTCTCCTGAAGGTAAAAGTTGCGGTTGCTTACTAACAGCTGTCTTGCGTGAATCGGTGAAATATTCAGCGGTGGAAACGCTTGTCACCGTACGTTGATAATGGCTGAGATCAAGGTCTTCCGGTAAGGCTTTGGCGGTTCCGTAGCTGTCTGGTTTTGCCTGTGCTGATGGGGTCAACGTGGGATAAACCGCGATCGGAACAAGCTGTGGAAGTGCCTGCTCATTCCAACTTTCAGCTAGATAAATCGCTGTAGAGTCGGCACCTACAACTTGCGTAATCAAGGAAAGTTGGGATTGACATAGAGCTGAAAACTCAGCGCTTGCAGGCATCAACATAAGCCAAAATCGCCTGTTATTCCTTCACGAAAGCATAATTCACACATGCAGCTAGACTCCCAGAAACACTTTGCCAAGAACTTAATCAAAGCTGCCTTCAGAAAATGCAAAGTTTTTGCGGGCTTCTAGAATAACAACATTTAAATAAGTTGAAATTTTAGTTTTGACCGGATATACTTTGCAAGGTTGGCAACTTGTAGCGCAAGCTACAGTGTTGACCTTGTAGTACACGAGATTAGGAGGTAGGCAGGTTGGCAAGAAGACGCAAGCGTAAGAGCCGCCGCCGTTTAGAAGGGCGTCGCATCTTAGAGTGTGTACCTCAGTATAGTATTGAAAGTGGCGCTGAAAAGCCCGTTACTGCTGCCCGTAACTTCATTCATACTGAAAGCATTGCACCCCCGGCACTGTTGCTAGTGAAGCGGAATGAACACACTACAGATCGATATTTCTGGGCCGAAAAAGGACTGTTTGGGGCTCAGTATGTCGAAGAGAATCATTTCCTGTTTCCTAGCCTGAGAGCACTCTTAAATGAAGAGGAAGAGGAAATGGTAGGTTTACCTACTGTCTAGATTTTTCAATCAAAAAGTTGTTGCTAAAACTTTGTTTTGCAAACTTCAACTTTGTTGGTCTTAAACTCTAAACACTTACATTGAGGCCAAGTTTAATTACTCGGCCTCAATGCGTTTTAAAGGCAGTTTTGACTCCAACACAATTAATTCGTCACGATGAGCCGACATGCGTAGGAATGAATTGCCTTTGCTACTGTCTGGAGTAGAAAATTCCGATGGATTAAGCTCGAAATCAACCGTTTCCAGCCGCGTCGCTCCGCGCCAATAGAACCAAGTAGCGACCGGCGCTAACAGCAGCAAACTATAGGGCCAATAACCGGATTGAGGAAATTCTATCGTGGTGATTAACGATAGGCAGAGCAGGCCAACCCCAGCCAACAGCGTTAGAAAGGACGCGAGAAAGATACTGGCTTTAACCATGCCCTGCAGAGAAATTCGCCCTTCATCCTGGTCAATTTGGGTAACTTGGTAAGCCCTCCCGTCAAAATATTTGCCCAGCGTCTCTAGCAAAGTGACCTCATCGAGTTCAGAGGCGTATAGCGCCACTTCTGTCCGGTCTTTGGTGGATGCACGAATAAAAAAGCCTAAACCAATAAACAGCAACAAGGTTAAACCAAAGGTTGAAGAGAGCGTAGGGTTAAAGTTCATATCTTACGGGTGCGATCGCTGCAACCAGCAAACAATAGTATTAGCATCCACCAGACTATCAACATTAGGGAATGAATAACGGGTCTGACGTTAGGAATGATCCCGTTTTTTCCAAAAGACCGCAAAAACGTTGAGTTCGTTTTGCATCACCGCATGATCTTCGCGGTGTTGTTGAACGAGGTTGTGGTAATGACGACAGAAGGTCTTATGGGCTTCACGGTAATCCTGCTCGAGCCGAAACGTTTGGGCTAGCTGGTGCAGTTCCAAGAGATCTAGCGTTTCTTGGGGAAGGGACTTGTGGCGTTGTAAGGAGTATTCAAACACGATCGTACCTAATCCTTAAGCACAGAGTAATGCAGTAATGCGTTCAGCGACTGTACGCCAGCGATCGCATTGGCAAAACTACTCTCTTACATCCACTGTGAAAACTTCTGATATGACCTAATTATCTAAATAACCTCGGCTAGCAAACGGAATATCAACAACTGTCGCCGTTGCCTCACCCGCCGTGACTTGCAGCCCTTTACCACCTGCTTTCGTCCGAATATAGCCCAGCCCTTTCGGCCCTTCTGGCGTTTCTACCCAGCTGGTCAGCACACCGACTTTCTCCCCTTCTAGTAGCAATGGCGTACCGGCTACAACCGCTGTACTCAGCTGCAATCCCCATAGCTGCTGCTTCACACCCTGGTAAGTGTTGAGACGAGCGATCGTTTCCTGGCCAATGTAACACCCCTTATCAAAGGAAATCGTATGCCAGAGCCCTGCTTCAAGCGGATTGTAGGCATCTGTTAGCTCAGTTCCAGGGGCAGGACGTCCTTGCTCAATTCGCAGTTGTTGCCAAACCTGCTCGCCCATCGGCACGCTCCCCGCTGACACAAGGATTTGCCAAAGGGCAGCGCCTTGATCGCTGGCGGCAATCAGCGTGAAACCTGGCGTAGAGAGTCCACCCCCCACCGCTACCAGGGTTTCAACACCCTGGATAGCAACAGTTTGATGGCTCGCATGAGGTGCCTCGGTTAAGTCCTCAAATCCTAGCTGCTTCAGAAGGGCGGCACTTTCTGGCCCCAATAGGGTAAAAGTAACGGTGGCGTCAGTGACATCTGTAATGTGGACTTTGTCAGCAAAAAAGATGTAGCGATCCATCCACTGACTGAGCGGAGTCGCTTGACCTGGAGAAATCAGGAGCAGCACCGCCTCTGCTTGAACATAAGCCGTTGCCAGATCAAGGGTCCGTCCGGTGGAGTTGACAAAGACCGTGTCACAGCCCTGTCCAGGCTGTAGTAGCTGTATCTGATTCGTAGTCTGATTGTGGAGAAATCGCAGCCGATCCGCATCCGTTACGCGTAATCGTCCCCAATGGGAGCGATCGCAGAGGGCAACACCAGTGCTGGCAGCCTGCCACGCTTGCTCATTATTGCCATAGGTTATGGGCACAGAAACCTTTGCTGTTTCAAAAATTGCCCCGTTTTGAGCTTGTTGATCCTGTAAGGGAGTGCCCATCATTCGCTTCTAAGATTGCTAAAGGGAAAAGAATAGGAAGGTCAAAGCTTCAAGCATTTTACTGCTGACACCCTTCACAAACACCATGAATAGTGACCTCGTAGCTCTCTACTTGCAAACTTGGACGTAGCTGCTCAATGTCAATCTGTTCAAACTTTTCCCAGGGGATATCCTCAATTGCCCCGCAAGATCGACAGCGAAAGTGGTGATGGGGAAGCACGTTGGCATCGTAGCGGCAAACACCTTCCTCTAATAAAACTTCACGAATCAGTCCCACATCCCGCAATGCCTGCAATGAGGTGTAGATAGTGGCCTGCGAGGAAATGGGCGCATCCTGGTTGAGGTCATGCAACAGCTGCTCAGCCGTCGGATGATCCGTCCGAGCCAGCAGATTAGCGTAAACAGCAAATCGCTGAGGGGTCACCCGCAAATGTCTAGCTTTAAGGGTCTGAACGATTTCCTCGGAACGCTTTGCCATGCCTACCTTCCAAAACTTACAACAGGCAATGCCACGGTAGTTACACACCGTAACTTATATTAAAACCATAACACTCATACTCTGGAGCTGACCATGTATCAGAGTTGAATAAACAATTAAATCAATCAAAGTATTGATAAATTTCTAACTAAGAACTATTCTGAGAAAAGGCAGAAGTAAATCTGGCAAGCGCATGGCTGAAAGCTTAGTTATCTGGCTGGTGCTCCGCTAGCGCGCCGATATAGGAGCTCAGAGCGCTCTTGTCAGTATTTATGTATCTGACTGCCTGGTTGTTCATCGCCTAAGTAACCGATTAGGAGGTTTTCATGGCTGTTACCGAGAAGGTTCCCGATATCGTCTTTAAGACTCGCGTCCGTGATGAGTCTGTCGAGGGTCCCAACCCTTATCGCTGGCAAGATACGACCACTCAAGAAATTTTCGGCGGCAAGAAAGTTATTGTGTTCTCCCTGCCCGGTGCATTTACACCTACCTGTTCTTCCAACCACTTGCCTCGCTACGAAGAACTCTATGAAGAGTTCAAGGCGTTGGGTGTTGATGACATCTACTGCATGTCTGTCAATGACGCCTTCGTTATGTTCCAGTGGGGCAAGCAGCAGGGCGCTGAGAAAGTGAAGCTACTGCCCGATGGCAACGGTGAGTTCACTCGCAAGATGGGTATGTTGGTTGACAAGTCCAACTTGGGTTTTGGCATGCGTTCCTGGCGCTATTCCATGGTGGTAAACGATCTCACTGTTGAGAAAATGTTTGCTGAGCCTGACTTTGCCGACAACTGTCCTACGGATCCGTTTGAGGTTTCTGATGCTGACACCATGTTGGCTTACCTCAAGGGTCAAGATGCTCCTGGTGTTTCTGAGCCTCGCAAGGCTTTCGTCGGCTAAGCGGTATCAGGCTCAGGTATTTACCAAGTTGGTAAATTTTGTGGGATAGAATCCAGGAGCCGGAAATCAAGAAGAAATTGGATTCTGACTCCTGGCTCCTTACGTAACCGGAGTTTCCTAACTTAAATCTTTTCGGAAAACCTCACCGCCTGCGGCATCTCTCCTTGGCAAGGAGAGGCTCACAGAGCTTTCCGGTAAGGAGAGGCTAGGAGAGGTTCCTCAGCAGCCACATAAAACTACAGTTCTCAAAGTGGACGGGGTTTAAGTGTGATCTCGCAGACACTAAAATGATGCTCTGATAGAAGTTTGGTTATCTTGTAAATAGCTGAACTTCTATCAGGAAAAACTCATTACTTTCAGTTCTTAAATTCAACTAATTTGTTTAAATTGATTTCACCTCAGCGTCGCCTGTCCAGAGTGGCGGTCAGTGTTGAGGTTCTTCGGTAAAGCAGGCTATGTCTTTACCGTTGTTGTCTTCTCAAGGGCGGTTAGGGTAACCATGAAACTTTCTAGCGCAAATATCGAAGCTCATGTCGATACGGTCTATGACGCGATCGTCGTTGGTGGTGGCATGGGTGGGCTCTCAGCTGCTATTTATCTAGCTCGCTACGGTCTTAAGTGCTTAGTGATTGAAAAGGGGAAAGGGCGTTCTCTCTGGATGCAGGAAACCCGTAATTATCTGGGATTCGACCCCAGCACGCCTGGTCGCAATATCTTGACCCATGGCACCAAGCAAGCGCTTGAGTGGGGCGCTGATCATCTGCGGGCATTTGTTGAAAATGTGACGGATGAAGGCGAGACCTTTGCCGTCGATGTCAAGATTGGGAAGAAAGACAGCAAGGGATACACGCTGCGGAGTAAGTACTTGATTGCGGCTTCTGGCGTCATTGATGTACTGCCCGAATTGGAAAACATGCAGAACGTTTATGACTATGCGGGTTATACCTTGCATGTCTGCATGATTTGCGATGGCTACGATATGTGGGATCAGAAGGCAGTACTCATTGCTAAGCGCGAACCGCAAATTAATGCAGCGTTTGTTTTGAACTGGTTTACGCCCTACATCTCGGTATTCACCAATGGTGCGTTTACTGTCAGCGATGAAATGAAGCAGAAATTGACTGACCACGGTTATCCCCTATACGAAGCACCCATTGCCCGCTTCTTAGGCGAAAACCATAAGATGAGCGGCATTGAGTTAGTAGACGGTACCGTTGTGGAAGCGACAACGGGGCTCATCAACATGGGCTCGATTTACCACAACAAGTACCTCAAAGGTATTGAAGGACTCACCTGGGATGGTGAAAACTTGGTGACCAATGAAATGTGCCAGACAACTCATCCCCGTCTTTTTGCCTTGGGTGATCTGAAGAAAGGATTGAACCAAGTGACCGTGGCTGTTGCCGATGGCACGTTGGCGGCAACTCAAGTCTGGCGCTATATTCGTCGTGCCAGTGAGCCCCGTAAGTGGGAAGAGAATGTCCGGCAAGTGACTACCGTCTAGTGAGGGAACTCTGGTTTCTACTCTAGAGATTAATATTTATTGCTTTGGCAGTTTCAAGAAACTAGGGTTCTGGATGCGCTAGCGCAAATTTTCTAGCCCCAAAATAATGGCTCTACGCAATCTTTCCAGGCGACCAGGCAGTCTTGCTGCGTTTTTGACGGGCTCGCCGTAGCTCAGCAGTTTTGATAGCGGGAGGACACGGTAGTCTTCTCGCCACAGATCTTGCAGCATATTTGCCAGCATGGTCGCTGTGCGATCGCCCCGCTGACCAAAGTCATGCAGGATGATAATGGAACCTGGCTGCACGTTGTGACGCACAAACCATCGGGAAAACTGAGGCCACGGTTGCACAGTGTCGTAGGGCCATACTGAGCCTAAAACGATTTGAGGCTGTCCCGTTTCGGAACGGTAGGAAGCGTGAGTGGCAACGGCTTGGCTCATGGCGCGATCGCACCAACCTACCCCAGGACGCAACCATTGAACGGCTGGATATTGGCTTTCTGGTAGCTCAGCATAGGGCAGCAACCGCTGATGAGTTGCCCAAAATACATCCTCAAATCGTTCTTCTAATAGGATGCTGGCACTGTCTTCCATCATATGATTAGCGACTTCGTGTCCCTCTTGAATCATCCTGGCGGTAAGGCCATCTTGGGGATATTGGCTAGCCTGTTCGCGAGCCCTGACCTGGTTACCGATCAGAAAAAATGTGGCGTGAGCGGTGGCTTCTGGGTGTTGCTGATTGTGCTGTTGCAGGATATTTAAGATCTGTTCAGTCGAGTTAGCCGCTCCAACTCGTAAATCAGGGCCATCATCAATAGTTAAGGCGACCACTTTTGCGGTTGTTTGGACGGCATAAACGGCTCCTGGACAGGCGATCGGCGGTAAAACCCGCGTCAATACCCACTGCGGTGGTAGCAATAGCGTGGCTATCACTACAAACCAACCCACTAGAAGCCATAGCTTCCATGGCTTCACGAGATGACGCAGAAGATAGTTCATGCAAAAAAGTTTTACCGCTTGTTCTGAACGAGACAACTGTATACCTTGGGAATGACGCGGTTGTTTTGGTAAGAGCGCTATGAAATCGATTGTGGCAATTTGGAGTCTAATACTACTGGTACTAGCGAGTTGGTTCATCCCGTCTGGCCCAGCGATCGCAAATGAGTATGCCTCGAAGGCTCCTGCGGGCGCTGAAGTCTACCTGATTTCCCCTCAAGACGGTGACACGGTTCCATCCACCTTTACAGTTCAATTTGGCCTATCGGGTATGGGTGTAGCGCCCGCAGGTATCGACAAAGAAGGAACCGGACATCATCATCTATTGATTGATTTAGAAACTCTACCGGACTTGGATGAGGCCCTAGCGGCAACCGAGCATATCAAGCACTTTGGGGGTGGCCAAACCGAAACAACACTCACCCTGCCACCAGGAGAGCACACGCTACAGTTACTGCTGGCAAATTACGTTCATATTCCCTACGAACCGCCCGTCATCTCGGAGCCAGTGACGGTTACGGTTGAATAGGTTTAGGTTCTGCGGAAGTCCTAAGTATTGCTACTTTCATATTCCGCAGTCTTTGGAAACGTAAAATTTGCTTCTAGACTATGAAGCAGGAGAGAGTCAGCGAGGCGATTACGGACTGTCTTGTACAGTCCGAGGAAAGTCCGGGCTCCCGAAAGACCAGGCTTGCTGGGTAACGCCCAGTGCGGGTGACCGTGAGGATAGTGCCACAGAAACATACCGCCGATGGAGCCATGGCTCACAGGTAAGGGTGCAAAGGTGCGGTAAGAGCGCACCAGCAGCATCGAGAGATGCTGGCTCGGTAAACCCCGGCGGGGAGCAAGGTCGGAGGGGCAATGGTTGGTCTTTTTCCAGTCCCGCTTTTGGTGCACCGCAAGAGGCGTCTGGTAACAGGCGTCCCAGATAGATAATCGCCCTCTTGATGATGAATCAAGAGAACAGAACCCGGCTTATGTCTGGCTCTTTCCTACCCTTTGGGGATTGCTCATGTAGACAGTAGTGGTTAGAGCCTCATTTGATAACCCGAAGATACGCTGCCTGCGTAAAAGTAGTTCATTTTTTTCGCTGTCATGCCTCCATGTCTGAAGAAGCGGAGGTTTAGCACTATGCCTGCAAGAGATTTACATCATGAAGCGGTGAAATCAGCTCTCATTAAGGATCAGTAGGTGATTGTAGCTGGTCCTTACCGGATTCAATATGAGGACATTGATCTATACGCTGATTTAGCTGCTGAGCGCCCGATTGCGGTTGAACGAGACGGACAGAAAATCGTGGTGGAAATTAAAAGTTTTGTTGAGCGCTCTTTAATGACCGACTTTCATCTTGCGATTGGTCAATACAAGGTTTATGAAATGCTCCTGGGAAAAAACATCTTCAGAGTATGACCTCTACTTAGCAATTGATGACATCACTTACATTAACTTCTTTAAACGTGCAGGAATTGATTTTCTGATTCAGCGCAGTCAAATCAAATTCTTTGTAGTAGATATCGATAAACAGGAGATTGTGCAATGGATAAGCTAACTCATTATCGCCAGATCATCCAAAAAATTCTGACTGAGTACCGTGACTGGGCCGCTGGATCAGACCAAAGTGGTGTACAGGAGCACATTGCGTTTGACCTAGAACAGGATCATTATTTCTGGTTTCACATTGGCTGGAATGGCAAGCAGCGAGACTTTGGGATCACTGTTTATCTAAGCATTGAACAGGGCAAAGTTTGGATCGAAGAAGACTGGACACAACAGGGCATCGCTAGCGAACTATTGGATGCAGGAATTCCCGCCGAAGATATTGTTTTGGGTTTTCAGCATCCTAGCAAGCGTTCTTTAACTGAATTTGCGATCGCTTAACGGTTCAACTCATCACAGCAACAACATTCAACCCTGCTTCTCTTTGTCCCCTGATCGGCACCCACGCTCATTTCAGACTTTCGATTGCGGGGCGGAGGTGACCATCGTGTTGTTCAAGCAGCTTCTCGGCTTCAGCTACGGCGAGATGGCTCCAGTGCATCATCAGAGCGAGCTTGACGCGTTGCCCACTGCGATCCAGTAGATCAGCGGCATCTGTGCGATCGAGCCCAGTCAGGTCACTGAGAATACGGATGGCGCGATCGCGAAGCTTCGTGTTGGTTACGGAAACGTCCACCATGCGATTGCCATAGACCTTCCCTAACTGCACCATGACGCCAGTAGACAGAATATTCAGGGCCATTTTGGTAACGGTACCGGCTTTCAGTCGGGTTGAACCGGCGAGAATTTCTGGCCCGACGATGAGACGAATATCGACATCGTAGTCGGCTGTGACCTGTTCACCCGGCACGCAGGCAATGAAAATTGTGGTTGCCCCACGTTGCTGTGCTGCCTTCAGCGCGCCATGGACGTAAGGGGTCGTCCCCCCAGCAGTAATGCCGACGACGACATCGAGTTCGTGGATATGACGCTCACTGATCGCCGCCGCACCATCATCCGCAACGTCTTCGAGTCCCTCCGAACTCCGCACCAGAGCCCCGGCTCCCCCGGCAATAATGCCCTGTACCCGGTCAGGAGGCGTGCAGAAGGTGGGAGGACATTCAGAGGCGTCCAGCACCCCTAGCCGACCACTGGTTCCAGCACCGACATAGAATAACCGCCCCCCTTTACGAAGCGCTGCCGCAGTGCGCGTAATCCCTTCAGCCAGCGATTCCCGTGCCGCCGCGATCGCAGCTAGCGTTTTTTGATCCTCCTGATTAACCAAATCCACAAAGGCTAAAGGAGAAAGCTGATCGAGAAATTGGCTGGCAGCGTTGGCCTGCTCGGTTA
This sequence comes from Cyanobacteria bacterium J06638_28, assembly GCA_039819045.1. Classification (GTDB taxonomy): domain Bacteria; phylum Cyanobacteriota; class Cyanobacteriia; order Phormidesmidales; family Phormidesmidaceae; genus SIO1E4. Next base: position 82,463 of record JBCBSR010000001.1, on the reverse strand, counting down.
ACAGGTGGCCTCGGTTGACCAAACCGTCATCGGGAGCAGCAGCGGATGTCGTCATGAATTACGCTCTCTAAAACAGGCAGATACATTCGATACAGTTTGGGCCTTGTCGCGCCCCTATAACCAAACACATGGTTTTTCTGGACTTCTGGCTCCTATCTCCTCCGCTGACAATAAAAAACTACAGCAATCCTTCCAGCCGTTGCCGAATGTCATTAAGCTCCTCATTCGATAGCCGTGACTCATCGGCTGTGGGCGGTTCCTCTTCCCCATCGCGACCATTCGCATCCCAATCCGTTTTTTCCACAACAGCTTCTGGCGGCATCTGGAGTTCTCCAGCTGAAATCCGTTTATACGTCAGCCCAGCCCCATCGCAAAAATCCTCAATTTCTGCTTCATCAAAGGCTTCCACAGTCGGCATAGGAAAATCTTGAGCTTCTAACATCAAACCGAACCTTGTGGCATCATCTTCGTCCTCAAACATAAGGACTGTATTGCGCCCACCCGCTTGCAACGAGTGTATGCCTTCGTTATCAGTTCCTGCGTTGAACAACAGAACGTAAACCCGCATTCGTTTATCCGTAACCATCGATTCTATGGATATCTGTTGATTCTAAGTCGCTTAGGGGTCAGCGCGTCATCGAAGCTGGCATTCAGCCTAATTTTGATGGCAATTTGTACCCAATTTCTAAATATTCAGTATGGTCTGTATGGCTAGTGTTGAAGCGAACATCATTATGCTTTGCAGACCAAAACTGCAGAAACCGTTTTGTAAAAGCCCATGACTCACACTCCATCGGAAGAACAAACCCCTCAGGAAGGTCACCGTCGCCGCCGTATTTGGGCTACCACAGGGTTAACCGTCGGAGCGATCGCAACGTTAGGAATTGCGGGTGGCGTCTGGTGGGCTTGGGTCTTTGTGAATGAAAGACTATCGCCCTGGGTATCGGAATTTTTGACCGAGTCCCTTAACCGTCCCGTAGCGCTTGGGGAAGTCGAGCGCGTTTCCCTGACGAGCATCCGCTTTGGCCCCTCAGCTGTGCCTCCCACAGAGGCTGATTCAGATGAGCTATACATCGAAGCAATCAACGTCCGCTTTAATCTATTGCAGCTCTTGGGGCGCAAGATTTCACCACGCATCAATTTGATTGGCCTCCGGGGGTATTTTGAGCAGAACGAGGATGGCCAGTGGCTGGAGACGGAACTCGATCTGCCTGAGGCAGATGTAGAAGAGGAACCGCTGATTCAAGTTGACCCGACGATTGGTATTGCTGACAGCGAAGTGATTTTGCTGCCCTATTTGGGGGCTGAGGCCAGTCCCCTCCCCCTAACAATCGGTAATATCTCAGGCTCGGTGGGCTTAACCAAAGTGGAATCGGAAGATCCTCGCAACCCAGAGGGTATTTTGGATGCCCAAGAGATTAACCTAGACCTCACAGCCGACCCGGAAGATGCTGGCAATCTGACAATTACTGGAGTTTTACAGCGTCTTGATTACGGTGAGGCGGTTGATGAGACGCCCCTGGATCAATCCGATGGTAATTTGGCCAACTTACAGGGCAATCTGGCTGTTCAGGCGCAGCAGCTAGACCTAGCAATCCTGGCCCCAAGTCTCTTAGCGAGTCTGCCGCAGACGCTTCCAGTGGCAATTAATGCAGGCACTGTAGACAGCAGCTTAGAGATCGAGCTAGACACTCAAGCCCCCCCTCGCGTTACCGGCACTGCTAGGCTAGACGATGGGGAAGTTGCCGTTGCAGCACTACCTCAAGCCATTGAAGACATCAGCGCTCAACTGCGATTTCAGGGCGATCGCGTGGCCTTAGAAGAGGGTACAGCTAACTATGCCAACCTCCAAGCCAAGGCGGAGGGGCTGATTGATACCCGCAACGGTTATGACCTGCAAGCGGAGATCGCGCCCTTTGAAATCGCTGAGTTGGCCGAGGAACTAGAGCTTGATTTGCCTGTTGAAGCGAGTGGGGAGTTTAGGGCTGAAGCAACGGTCACTGGCCCCTTGAATAACCCTGAAATCGATGGTCAGCTTTTATCCACCAATTTGGTCACGGTAGACAGGGTACAGCTCGCGCGCATTGCGACCGAATGGCGTTACACTCCCGCTGCCTTGATCTTGTCTTCTTTACTCGTTGAACCTTTGGCTGGGGGCCGTCTGACCGGATCGGGAGAATATACCCTGACGGATCCCGCGCTACTTTCCCTGCAATTAGAGGGACGGGATTTACCTGCCGATGCGATCGCTAGCGCCTATGGATTACCGGAAGATATCACTCTCGGTGCAGTGGCGTTGGATGCCGACATTTCCGGGCCGCTGGATGATTTGAGTGGGCTGGTGAGTTGGCAGGCTCCAGGCGGTACTTTCCCAACCCGAGGCACAGCTGAGATTATCGCCAGCACAGTTTTCGTGCGTGAGGCCATTGTAGAAGCGGCTGGTGGCACGATTGCAGGCTCAGGCACCATCGCCTTAAACGAGGGCGTTTGGGATGCCGATGTGAATGCACAGGGAATTCAGCTCGGGGTCTTTGATGAAGCGCTCCAGGGAGCCACGGGTGGCGGCAACCTACGACTGGCAGGCAACTTCGATGATTTGAGTCTACGGGGTATTCAGGCCGACGGCGACGTTACAGCCTCCCTTCAAGGAGGAACTGTGGATGGGCAGATTGCCCTAGCAAATGGCAATTGGAATGCTGACGTCCAAACCCGGAATTTTCCCATCAGTCAGTTTGCTACGGGGCTGCCGGTTTCCAGCGTGAGCGCCAATGCTCGTTTGGCAGGCGATATCGACAATCTGACTCTGCCGGGAATCCGGGGTAATGGTGATGTCACCGTGGCGATCGCGGGCGGTACGGTCACCAGTAATTTTGCCTTACGGGACGGGGCGTGGCAGGCGGATAACGGTCGTGTCAATGGAGTACAGCTGGGACAGCTAGCGACGGATCTACAGGGCACTGCTGACGGCACGTTTCAGCTTGCCGGTAGCCTGGAGGACTTGAGTCCGAACCGCATTCGGGGGCGAGCCAATGTCACCCTGTCAGACGGTCTGGCCACAGCAGCAGCGCTTTCACCCCAGCTAGCGACGGCAACCGCACCGCTAACCGCTAGTGTGGCGTGGGATGGTCGGCAAATTACCGTCGATCCCTTAGAAACGGAGGGGCTGTTTGCCCGTGGCACGATTACCCCGGTTCTCTCCGGCCCAGAGGCCCCCGGCATTGCCGCGATCGATCTGGATGTCGAAGCTCAAGATTATGCCCTAGCAGCCTTACCGGTCTCTTTCCCCCCGGCTGTTGGCATTGCAGGAACCGCCTCCTTAAGTGGTCGCCTAACGGGAACCCCGGACAATTTGAGCTTTTTAGGCACCGGCGAGTTAGCGAATCTCGCACTGAACGATTTGGTCTTTGAGCCCCTCCTCGCAGGGGACATCAACTTTTCCAGTCAGGACGGTCTTCGTGTAGCTCTCATTGGCGAGCAGGGACGCGATGAAATTATCGTGACCTACACGCCCGATCCCATGGATTTGGACTTCCGCATTCAGGCAGGCGAGGCGATCGCTACGGGTGAAACCGATGGGGAGTTCCTCACTGCTGAAGTCAGAGATTTCCCCATTTCAGCCCTCAATCTTCCCCCCAGTAATGCCGCTCCTTTCGGTCCCTTACGGGGCGACATTAAGTTTGCCACCGCTAACGTGAACCTCCAGGATTTCCGCACCGAGGGCCAAATCAATATTGAGAATCTGGGTATGGGCTACCTGAGTGTGGATCGACTCTTTGGCCGCATTGCCTATGTCGATGGGGTCGCCTCTTTCAACAACGGTCAAATTCGCATGATTGATGTGGCGGAGGATGGCGTCGAAATTGTTCGCACCTACGATCTCTCGGGGCGGTATAGCTTTGACTCCACGCCTCAGATTCAGGCTGCCTTATCCACGGAAGAAGGGCAGCTTCGCGATATTCTCGAAATTCTCAAAATTCAGAATCTGGCTGATTTGGGGCGGGGTTTTGCCCCCGAGGAAGGCTTTATTCCGAGTTCTCAGGAGGAAGCCGAAGCTCTCCTGGCAACGGTTCCCGCAGGCGACCCCAATGGAACCTTGCTGAATCAGCTCCGCCGATTGTCAGAAATCCTGGAAATTGAGCTTCAGGAGGATATCCAGACCGAAACCGCTTTGTTGCCTCCTTTGGAAGAATTAGAAGGGGCTTTTGCCGGGGAAGTTAGGCTGTCGGCCACCCTACCGGAAGATATCGTCTTTGAATTTGACCTTGATGGCGATGATTGGCGCTGGGGACAGAATCTCCAAGTAGGAGCGGTCAAGGCTCAGGGAACTTACCAAAACGGTCTCGTTTTTCTAGAGCCCATTCGGTTGGGTGAGTTGCAGGGTGACCCCAACGCCTATGTCGAAGTTACAGGGAACTTCGACATCGATCCCGAGGATCGACGAAGTCGTGACATCAGTCTCACAATTGTGGATGTTCCGATTGAACAATTTTCGGAGTTAGCGAATTTGCCCCTCAACTTGGGTGGTAAGCTCAATGGCACCGCGATGCTTTCTGGGCAGTTGGCAGATCCAACCTTTATAGGTAATTTGCAAATTGACAATGGCACGCTCAATCGGCGACCGATTGAACAATTTACCGCTGATGTTGAATACATTGGAGCCCGTGCCAGTCTGGATGCCAACCTGCAACTCGTTGATGTTCCGACACCCTTGACCCTCGTCGCAGAAGCCCCCTACCGCTTTCCCTTTGTAGAGCGATCGCCCATCAGGAATGATTTCTTTGTTGAAGCCAATGTGGTGGATGAAGGCTTTGCCTTGCTAAACCTCCTGACGAACCAAGTGACCTGGCAGGAGGTTCAGGGCGAAGCGCGCTTCCGGTTGGACGGCACCTGGTATGAGGCCGTTAATTTGTTCTTACCCTCCAACATTGACGGTTCTGTGCGCTTACGCGATGCCACGGTTGAGCTGAGTGCGTTGCCAGAACCTTTGACGGCTGTCCAGGGCGAAATCTTGCTGGACGATCAAGAATTCGCCCTCATCGTCAACGATGTCACCGGTAACTTTAGCGAGGGCCGCGTCATGGCCCGTGGCACATTTCCTATCCTGGGCAGCAATCAAATTCAAACGAGCAACGTCGATGACAGTGAGCCTGGCTCTGATGATAGTGCTGCAACGCCCGTTGATGAAGTGCCTCCGGATGAGGTTGAGGAATTTCCAACCCCTGAGTTACCCATCACTGAAATACCGCTATCGGTAAGTCTTGACGACATTGCCCTCAATCTTAAAGGTCTCTACAACGGTCAGGTGAATGGCCAGATTATTGTTGGAGGAGCCCTGCTGGAATCCTTTAGTCCCTTCCAACTATTGGGACCGGAACTAACCGGCGCGATTGATCTATCAAATGGTGTGATCACGATTCCCGAGGGCCGCGATAGTCCACCACCGGAATCAGCCGTTCCTGTCCGATTCAACAATCTTGAACTCGTCCTCAATGACGATATTCAGATTGTTCAGGGGGTCTATTTGGATGTTGAAGGCACGGGGAACTTAGCGTTAAATGGAACTCTCACGAGCCTCAGACCCGAGGGAGTGGTTCGACTCCCCTCGGGTCGAGTGGGCCTCTTTGGTGTGGCTTTGCGACTCTCTGGCGAGGATGACCGAGCTGAATTTGAACCAGAACTGGCCTTCGATCCACTGCTGGATGTCACGTTGGAAGCTTCCATTCCGGACACGTCCGTCGGACCGGGTCTGGAAGCAACCACCAGCCCTTTCCCACGCAACGAAGTGCCTGACACCACCATTGAGAATATTGGACTGACTCAGCAGGGTAATCGTCTAGTGAGCGTGACGGCTCGCTACGCGGGCCTTGCCAGCGATTTGTCTGACTTTGATGCGATTCGCCGCAATTTGGACCTCACGAGTTCGCCGCTGCGCTCAGAGAACGAAATCATCGCGCTGTTGAGTGGCAACGTGGTGGGGGCGATCAATGCCCTTGGCACTCAAGGCAGTTCTGCCGGTGGGCTGGCCACCTTTGCCGGGTCAGCGCTTTTCAGCACAATTCGCGACTTTGTTGGCAACACTGGCCCGATTAATGACTTCCGCATCTTTCAGGTGACGGAAAGCTCGGGCGAAGTGAATGAGTCACAAGATATCGGCGCTGAAATTGGGTTTGATGTCACTTCTAATATTTCCGTTTCTGTCCTTAAGGTGCTGACCAATGACACGCCCTTCCAGTTCAATACGCGCTACCGCATCAGTAATCAATTTAATCTCCGGGGAACCACTAGCTTTGAGGAGTTTCAAGACCGTACAGGTGTTTTGTTAGAGTATGAGTCGCGATTCTAAACAGCGATCAGCTATGAAAACCCATCCCGATGACATGCCCCCATCTTCTGACTCTGAAACGGCTCCTCCCGAGCCCTTTTGGCGCAAGTTTTTGGGCGGACAAGGCGAAAACATTCGCATTCTAGCTGTGGCGCTGGCGATCGCAGTATTCATGAGGCTATTTATCGCCGAACCCCGCTTTATTCCTTCCAACTCGATGGAGCCGACGCTGCATATTGGCGATCGCCTATTGGTTGAGAAAGTCTCCTATCGTCTCCACCCACCCGAATCAGGCGACGTGGTGGTGTTTCAGCCACCGCCCCAACTGCGCGATTATGGCTACACGGGTAAGCAAGCCTTTATCAAACGCGTGATTGGCACACCAGGCAGCACCATCGCGGTCACCGAGCACCATCTTTATGTGGATGGCAAGCAATTGGAAGAGCCCTACGTGCTCGATTTACCCGAGTACAGCTTGCCGTCCTTTACCGTGCCTCCAGACAGTGTGTTTGTGCTTGGCGATAACCGTAATGACAGCAACGACTCCCACGTGTGGGGATTTTTGCCAGCGCAAAACATTATCGGTGTAGCCCGACTGCGATTTTGGCCACTTTCCCGCTTTGGCCCCGTAGCCTAGTGTGCATCACCGACTGAGGCTGAAAATTTTGCGGAATAAGCGTCACTAAACTTGCCCTAGCAAGCAAAGTTTAGTCGGACATATCGTCATAAATTCTCTCAATATATTGTCCGACCTTATCCAGCAAGTTCAGCTCTAGCATGATCTCTATTGTCGAGTAATAAGAAGAATTGTAGACATACCAGGATGCCTCAGATTTCCAATGACATTGCCAAATACCTGCGTCAGTATCGAACTTGAATCCAGAGAAGGTTTTGTCCGTGCTTGAACCTGATCTTGAGCCAGAGCTTTTAGTGTTGTGAACTTGACCGGCTTCAATTTGTGGATCACCAAACGTCTCTACCCATGTTGAGCATGGGATCTGATGTGATCGCGGACGTTCATCTTCTGAATCGAAGGAACCTGTATTGCCGATTCTGGTTTTCCTTTTGATATAAGTGCAATGAAGTTGCTCATCACCGTGCAAGAATATCCCTTGCTTTGTTTTAGGTGTGTAGCAGAGGGCCAATTCCTTAGTTTCATCGGTTTCTGGGGTTGGTGGAAGTTCAGCAATCAAATATTGTTTTGTTTTCATTCAGTCAAGAGCAAAAGGAAACTAGCAAAACCTCATTGCGTTGATGAATTCACCCCTATCTCCGAGAGAAAAGTCTTTCGAAGTTCAGTCAAATCTAGTTTTTATAGATAAAAAACATATCCACTGATATAAGAACATCCTTTGAAAAGGAAACATAAAGCTTGGACAATTACAACTATTTCAGAATTCTATATACTTCGCCAAGTAGGAAGTCAAGTTCACTATTAAAATTAACTTGCGTATGATTTGGGAGCGATTCAGAGCTTCTTACTTGTAGGTGCAAGTAAGCATCAGCAAGCTTTCGAGCAGATTTCTCTAGTCTCTGCATAGCTTCTTTAAATGAGCTTCCTCCATTGTAGCTATTAGCTACTTCAGGAAAAGTTTTACATCCAAAAATTGGTGGAACATGATCAAGAATTGAGCGGACAAGCATTAAAGTTGAAAAATATGAGTCATTGGAGAAACAAAGATTCAGTTCCTCGCATATTCTGATCAATTTAGAGAGGTCGAATAATGTATTTTTAATAGAACGTAATTCATCAATTCGTTGTAAATTCACATAATCAGGAGTGTAAGTTGAGGTGGTCATTACTGCAACAGAATCTTCCATTTCTTGAATTATGCCATCAAAAAAAGCAAGAATCTTCCTGTCTGCGTTTTCACAACTTTGACGATAAACTGCCGCTTCGACTACACTTTGCTGTTCATTTTCCATCTTAGATACAAGCCACTTCTTGTATTCTTTCTCATAACGCTCTGGAGAAAATATGTATCTGGCATCATCTAAATCTGGACGACTGACAATAATTCTAGGGCTTGCAGAGTAAGTGGGTTTCTTTAAGAGATTTTTGAATTCATTTAGATGTTCTGAACAATGCTTGGCAATTGTTGGAAGGGCTCTGTTTCCCCAAATCTCAACTTGACTCCAGCCAAGGAAACTGGTGCTTTCTAATTCATCTCGTAATAATTTCAGCCTGTCAAGTACTTTTTGCATAGTTTGCAAGGAAAAGTTCAATATTAAACTGATTAGATGCGCACTTGATGCATCCACTGCGCTGTCTGCTCCGGTGTGAGTCGTAACCGTTGGTGAGCATCCGCCCAATTGCGATAGGGCGATCGCCGTCGTTCGTTCAAAATGCGGTTTACTAGCGGTGTGGACATTCCGGATAGCGCCAAGAGTTGGGGGCCGGTCGCCTCATTCAGCGACACTTGCTGCGTACGGCCTGGATGGAGGGGATCGTAATAGCAAAACTGCAGCAAGGGTCGAAAGGGATGCAGTTGAGTTTGGGAAATTCCTAAAACGGCGGCAATGTCCTCAATACAGTAGAAGGCGACGCCTCGTTGACTGAGGGTCGTTAAAGTTCGAGCCTGATGAATCGATAGTACTGGGAGCCGGAGCCATTCATCCACCGTCGCCTGGTTCACATCGATCCGAATCCCCAGTGCTAAGGCGATGGGAACTTCCTCTGCCGATTGCAGACGCGCTAGCGGATCACCCTGAAACCGTTGCCTTGCGGGATGGACAGACTGTTGCCAGGTTTGCAGGAGTTGGCGTGAGTGACGGTAGAGCGATCGCAACGCGAAATGAGAAGCCTTAACCATAGCCATACAATGCAGAAAATTAGTTTGAACGGATTGTTGCCGATTAATTTAGTTACAGAGCCTAACGCAACGCCGAAGTAACCGCTCCTCTACTCCCTGACTCTCCCACTCCCAACCTCCTTCAACTACTCCAGCCCAGATATTCCAGCTAACCTATCTGGTCAAAGAACTGACGTCGCTTCTGTTCAAACTCATATTCCGAAATCAATCCCTCTTGACGCAACTTGTCTAACTCACGCAGGGCCGTCGCGACGGCCTGGGTTTGCTCTGAGGCCACCCATCCCATTTGACAGGAATTAGAAGGTTTCCGAGACAAGTTCAACCCATTAAAGTTGAACTGACGGCGACCCGTTAGATACCATAAACCTTCAAGGCAACAAGCGATTCGAGGAATTTGCGTCCACCCCAGTAGAAAATACACACTCCCCCAGAGCGGTTGTCCTAAGTAAACTTTATGCAACCCTGTCAAGGGAAAAGGTAGTGGATTAAAGGCACCCGCAAAAGCCAGTGCAGCCGCAATACGCCATTTTTCTGGCGCAACAGCTTGGGCTTGTTTTAGCGGTTGGGTTCTTAGCCCTTGCTCCGATGCCATAAAAAGTCACCACAATTCCTGTCGACCTACATTAACTTAGGAAGAAGATAAGGAGGAAATTTTCACTGAAAACTCACTCAGCCTTCAGGACTCTGACGATAAAGTGGAGTTTGGGATGTTGGAAACCCCGACATCTTCAATAAGGCAGATGACTTAACCCTGTAATGACACTCATAAAGAGGTAAGGCTAAGCTGCATCTACACTGCAGGATCATGTGTCTTCTGAACAAATTTACGAAAGCCCTTACCCTATAGCGAGTGACCACCGTACAAACTGGCATTTTGAATCGTCTTCCAAACTCGTTAGAACGCTAACTTACTGTCAGTAAAACTACGGTCTCATGTTGAATCTATCGATGAGTGATTCCTCGGCTAATCCTTGGAACTTTGATTTACCCACACGCTCTTTTGCCGCACCGGGTTAGTTTGCATGTCCTCTTCTGCCATGTCTCCTGATTGGATTAAGAAATTTGCTGACCCCTATGCTGTCTTAGGGGTAGCGGTAACGGCTGATGAACGACGCATTTCCAAGCGTTACCGCCAAGTGGCAAAGAAACTTCACCCTGATCAGCATGTGAGTGCTGACGCAGAAGTTAAGGAATTCGCGAATCAGGTGTTATCGCGTCTGGTCAATCCGGCCTATCAGCGCCTTAAGCAAGACAAAGGACGTGCCGAAACCCTGGCGACGTTACGGTTTAAGGTCAGGCGTTTGACTCGTGAGCAGAAGCTAGTTGCGCGGGGAAGCCTCGCCAAGCAACTCATGGAAGTTGAGGATACTGAGGTCGAAGTCTTTTACGAGAAGGCGCTGTCGGAACTTTCGGAAACTCAGTATATATCGGTTGAGGTTTTCACTAAGCAGACCATTGCGATCGCTGAGCTCAACCTAATCTATCTCCGTCGGAAGATGGGTGACCCCGTTATTCGTGAAAAGCGCACAGGATTGGTATCGGCAGCTCAGATTCAGCAGCCCGTTACGGCTCCAGCCCAGTCGCCTAAGGCTAGCGGCAAGTCTTCTACAGAATCAGATGCTCCCGTTAATTATGCTCAGCGTCACATTAGCCGGGGTAAAACCTATATCGCCAATAAGAACTATCCTGAAGCGATTCAAGAGTTTAGAGACGCGGTGCGCCTGGAACCTAACAGTAGCGACCATCACACGATGCTCGGGCAGGCTTATCTGTTCCAAAAGATGACAGGAATGGCTAAGGTTCATATTCGTCAGGCTCTCAAGCTGGATGCCAATAATAAGACGGCCCTCAAGTATGCGCAAAAGCTTGAACTTGATTTAAGCGACCTCCAGCTTCCGACCTCAGTAGTGAGCAATGGTCATCGCAAAAAAGGAGGATTATTTAAGTTCTTTGCGCGTAAGCAATCGCCCAAGTAGGGTTATCTCACCTTTGCGAGTGTTGGCGCAATCTTTATCTTTAATAACATCGGCTGCACGCAACTGAAGATGTAATGACACTCATTAGAAATAGCATTTTGGGATTGATGGAAGAGACCTAAAAATGTTTAGATACTGGGCATCATTTCTTATCAAGGCAAAGCAGCTTCAGCAACGACAGCGGCATCAAAGAGTGTAAAGCGATGAGTTTTTTTGATTCTGAAATTGTTCAACAAGAAGCAATGCAGTTGTTTCAGGATTATCAAGGTCTGATACAGCTGGGGGGTGATTACGGTAAGTTTGACCGCGAAGGAAAAAAACTCTACATCGAGCAAATGGAATCCTTGATGGCGCGCTACCGTATTTTTATGAAGCGCTTTGAGCTTTCTGATGACTTCATGGCGAAGATGACGGTTGAACAGCTCAAAACCCAACTGAATCAGTTTGGAATGACGCCTCAACAAATGTTTGAGCAGATGAACCAGACCTTAGAACGCATGAAGGCTGAGGTTGAGCCATAGGAATCGCAATCGCGGCCCCCAATCGCCCTACACTGAAAAGCGGTGAGATGGGGAACGTAAGCTATGGCCGCGATCGCTCAGACCTTGAAATCAATATTGAGTGACGCCCAGGTGATTGACTGGGAGCATTTGGGTGAGTCACTTAAGCTGACGGTACAGCGGACGATCGCCCCCCAATCCTTGCCCGATTGCATTGCTTACCCCGAAACGCCAGAGCAGCTTGCCGAAGTCGTTACCTGTGCTCACCAGAACCGATGGCGTATTTTACCCTGTGGGCAGGGCAGCAAACTGGGTTGGGGCGGTTTGCTAACTGGTGCCGATGTCATCGTTAGTACTCAACGGCTGCATCGTCTGATTGAGCATGCAGCTGGCGATTTAACCGTAACGGTTCAGGCGGGGATGCCATTTGCTAATTTGCAAGCAACCCTTCTGAACAGTCGTCAGTTTCTACCCATTGATCCGGCCTATGCTTCTCAAGCAACGCTGGGTGGTATTGTCGCGACTCGCGATACCGGAGCCCTGCGGCAGCGGTACGGCGGCATTCGCGATTTGCTCATCGGCATTTCCTTTATCCGCCATGACGGGCAGCAGGCAAAAGCGGGCGGACGGGTGGTCAAAAACGTTGCGGGTTATGACCTCATGAAGCTGATGACGGGCTCCTTCGGCACCTTAGGCATCATCACAGAACTAACGTTTCGCCTCTACCCTGTGCAGGCGACGTCTCAAACTGTGGTACTCCGAGGAGAAGCGGAAGCTATTCAGTCTGTGGTCGCTGAGGTCAGGCAGTCATCACTGACACCTATGGCAATGGACATTCTATCGCCGGGACTCTTGTCCGTAGTTGAGCCCAACACCTACGGACTCGCCATCCAGTTTCAAAGCATTGAAGCTGGCGTTGCCGAACAAGTTGCCCTGCTGCTGCAAATGGTGAGCCCTAAGAGCGTGACTTCAAAGGTTTTACGGGGTGATGATGATAGTTTGTTTTGGCAAACGTTGAACCTTAAAATTTTTCCTGTTGAGCAGGATGCCAAGATCGCGATCGCTAAATTGGGCATTCTCCCGGCTAAAACGATATCGCTGTTGACGACCTTAAACGCAACGCTGAGTCCTGGGAGTTGGCAGGCGCGTATTCATGCCAGCAGCGGTATTGGAACTTTACGCCTCAATAGTGAGGCCAATGCTAGCGACCGGCTGGTAAAAGTGCGATCGCACTGCGAAGAGGCAGGAGGCTATTTAACGCTATTAGCAGCCCCAACAGCCTGGAAGACCCAGATGGATCCCTGGGCTTTAACTAAATCGACCCAGATGTTAATGATGCAGTTGCAGAATCAGTTTGATCCGCAGCAACGGCTGAGTCCGGGACGATTTTTGCAGCCTTAAACGGTGAGTCAGTCATCGGGTGTGTTAAGCCACAATTTCAGACATGAATTAGCTTGAGAGGTCAGAAAGGCAAGCGGGGCTGCTGGGGTGAAATCACCCTAGTTTCTAGGGCGTGTCATCAATTAAACTCGAAAACCTTGCGGTATCAGCATTGCCGCGCCCGCTTAGTAAAACTAGCTAGGGGCTGAACCGCTTTCAGCATGAGGATTCAGGCTCTAAATGATGACAGCCCCTAGCATTGACGTTGTGCTGGTGTACTTCCCTCATAAAAGCTAAGAAGCGAGGTTGAATTCAACCTCGCTTCTTAAGACCCTAAACAAGTATTCGATTTAGCTGCGAGTTATCGCAGCGATCAAGCGATTTACTCGAAGAAGAAGGGGAAGTTGTAACCAACACCCAAAGATAGACCTAAGCCAGTGTCGTTGGTGGTACGCCAATTGAGCTGACCGTTCAGGGTGAAGTCACGGGAAATAGGAATATCAACACCACCATTGATGAGTAAACCCACTTCATCCGAGATATCAGCACCTGCACCCGCAAAAGGATACATGTTGAACTGACCCACCTCAATAGGATTGAAGTTGTAAGTCAGAGGGATGGTGAGGTTGACATCATCCTCAGAAATACCGAGCGTTGGGCGAATCGAAAATCGAGGGCCGAAGGACACTTTGCTAATAATGTTAAAGCCAAAGTCACCAACCGAACTTTCGTCACTATCGATAATGCCGATGTTGCCACCCACGCCCACGTAGAAGGGAGCAGCACCACGGTATAAAGGACGAGTTACCTGAGCAACTTCAGTTGCTTCAGTTGCTTCGAAGAAGGCATCAGCAGAAGTAGAGGCCGTGTTCTCTAGGGCAGCGGTACTGTCCACAGTCGCCACATCAACTGGCTCAGCTGCAACTTGGGCAACGTCAACTTCTGCAACCTCTACCGAGGCCTCTACCTCTTCGGTAACGACTACTTCAGTCAGTACACCTGCTTCAGACTCACTATCCAAGTAGTCAGCCATCTCTGAATCTGCTACTTCAACTGTTTCAGTAGCAGATTCAGAGACAACAACTTCAGCTGTATCTGCCATAACGGCAGGTTCAATAAGTTGCTCCTCAGCTTTGGCAGGAAGGGTCACAATCAGGGCAGCTGCTGCTGCGCTACCTGCGAGCAAAGAAATACGCCGAATAGAAGCCATGTCTACAATCACTCCTCAATCACCAAGTGAATATTCTCCAACACCAGTCACTAGGAAGAGCTAAGAGCTGCACGCCATGTTCTTGTAACTAGAAAATGGACGCTTGCCAACCCTTATCACCCCCTTCCAGTGACTATAGGAAATTCTCCGCGATTCTACCATTGTCTTCTTCAGAAACTAGCAGTGCGCTTGACACTTCCTTAGGTGTCATGAAACGGGCTACAGACAAGAAATACATCGAAACAACGCACCCTAGTACAAGGTATTACAGGCTAAGCCTCTTGTCAGGCTTTCAACTGATTAAGAATTTCTTGAGCGATAAAGGGCAGGATAGCCTCATTCTGACTGTGCTCTACACCTTCGACAAACACTGTTAAAAGGTAGGGAAGCCGTTCAGGAATTTCAATGTAGGCAGCATCATGACGAACTTTGCTGGTCAACCCGGCTTTGGACCAAATATTGGCTTTAAGGGGAAGCCCAGCGCCCAAAAAGCCGGTAATTTGGTTTTCAGGGTCGGCAGCCAGTATGACCGGGTCAAGACTACGCTCCATAAGCATCATCATGGTTTGCGATCGCGCCCCCGACACTGAAACACCACCGATAATGCTGTGCAACAGACGAGCAGTGGCCTCTGTCGTCAACATGTTGCGATTTTCATAGGTTTCGCCTAGAAATAGACGCTCGCGCCCGTAGGGGCCGTCACACCAGGTTTTTTGATTGACGTTGATGGTTTCCAGCTCCGGCCACTGCAAGGATTGAAAATAGCGATTGACTAGATTACGCTGCTGCTGCCAGGTTTCAAATGGCCCTGGTGGGAGTTCTGGGCCACTGGTCGTACCGGTGAGGACATCCATGACTAAGCCTGTGGCGTCATTGCTGGAGTCAATGATCATGTCCCGCAACGCTCGCTCTAATTCCGGCGTTGAGGCTATCATGCCTTGCTCCATCCACTCATGGGCAGCCACCAGATAAAAGAGCTTCACAACACTCGCTGGGTAAATACGCTCCACGCCGCGATAGGTGGCCCCTCGGGGGCGATGCTGCCAAAACTCGCTGGCACTGATGGCTCCGCCCGTATTGATAGGAAACGGGGGATCATAGACGATCCAGGTGGCCGCAATTTGATTGCGGGCTAGCCGAGGAAAGTTTTCCCAAGCAGCCTCTAAAACGGTTTCTAATTGGGTCTGGAGGTCAAAATCTCGCTCAAAAAAGGTCGCAGCCACAATCTCTTTCTTACTTTGATGAACGTCAGATCAACCATACCTGCTGTTGAGCCTTTCCAGGCAGTGAGCTGAAGTCGTTAGGATAGGGAGGAGAGGTAGCTGGTACACATGCCAATTACTAATTACTCTGAAGAATTGAGTCGCTAGCGGCAATGGGCAAGGCAATATCGGAACTCAACAGCGACGATCGCGATCGTATTGTTGAAATGGCCTGGGAAGATCGCACTCCTTTTGAGGCCATTGAGCTGCAGTATGGCCTCCAGGAGAAGGCGGTGATTGCCCTCATGCGCCGCGAAATGAAAGCTAGCAGCTTCCGCATGTGGCGTAAGCGAGTCACCGGACGCAAGACCAAACATAGTCAGCGCCGCGATTTTGTTGCCGGTCGCTTCCGCTCTGCTAATCAAAAAGGTTCCTAGGGCGCATCATCAATTAAACTCGAAAGCCTTGCGGTATAGGCATTGCCGCGCCCGCTTGGCAAAACTAGCTAGAGGCTGAACCGCTTTCAGAATGAAGATTCAGGCTCTAAATGATGACAGCCACTAGCAACCCGCATCCCCTTCTACAGCAATCTCCAGGACTTCGCCACCGCTATCTAACCGCAACTGGCCGCTTTCAACATTGATGACCTCATAGCCCACTTCAGTACCTGGCGTGACAGTCACCTCTACCTGAGTAAAACCGTCAAGGCTAATAAAGCTTTGAGTGGTAGTTTGACCGTAAAAATCTTCGCCTGAGGTAGCCGTCTTACGAAACGGGGTCATGGTGCCGTCCAGCTTCATCCACATGGAGGTGGTTTCGAGCCCGTTGAAGAAGATGAACTGATTGGTGCCTGCCCGTTTAAGCGACATGCCGCACCCGCCACCATCCACAGCAAACAGTTCATCAATGGTGTAGCTGTCAATGCTGACGGCCCCCACCAATTCGGTATTGCTAGGGGCGGCAGCTGTGTTAATAAAGTCGCCCCGAATCCATCCTTCTGCACCTGATTGTTCAAACTGAACGTAGTACCAAGTAAAGTTATCGGCACCGTCGGCTGCCTGGGTGAGCGTTACGGTATCGCCCACTAGGCCATAGCCTTTGGAGGCAGAATCGGTGGTGGGTTGCGATCGCAGGTTGATTTGCGCATCCACTTCCTGAGCTTTGAGCGTAGCCGCCTGGGGTGGATTGATCGGGATAGCTGTAGCGGAGCCATCTGCTTTGGGTTCAGCGGTGTCTACTTGAGGGGAACTGGCTTCCGAGGAGGTTGCTGTATCCGCTGCTGGGGTTTGAGCCGTAGCAGGGGAAGCATTTGGTGATAGTCCTTCTGTCTGCGATCGCTCTTGTCCACAACTAATCAGGAAGAAGCTTCCCAGCAGTAGCCCTAACATGGCCGTAGTGCGAAATCGCAATTGCATAACTCCACCGCCTTATGGATACAGCCAAATGATAAGAGTAATCACTAGGCCAAGACATCCGCATTCATAGGTTTAGGGTAAACAGCATGAATTCCCCAACACAAACACCAAAACGACGGTATGCCATTTTAGGAACTGGCGCGATCGGGGGATACTACGGGGCCTGTCTTCAACGGTCCGGGCAAGATGTGCATTTTCTGCTGCACCGCGACTATGACCATGTGCAGCAGTACGGCCTCAAAATTGTCTCCATTCAAGGGGATTTTGGCCTGCCTCAAGTGCAGAGCTACCGTCAGGTAACAGACATGCCACCAGCTGACGTGGTGGTAATTGCCTTAAAAACAACGCAAAATACTGCTCTACTGCCTCAACTTTTACCGCCCCTACTAAAGCCTGATACGGTCATTGTGACCCTGCAAAACGGGCTCGATGTGGAAGATACGATTAGCGAGCTAGCACCTCAAAACCTGCTTCTGGGAGGGCTATGCTTCATCTGCTCTAACAAGGTTGGGCCAGGAACCATTCATCATTTGGACTATGGCAGTATCTTGCTGGGTGCTTATGATGCTCAGCGACAACCTGTGGGCCTATTGCCTGAGTTAGAAGCGATTGGCAAGGACTTTATCGCAGCCGGGATTGAAATCACACTGACGGAAGATTTGTATTTAGCCCGGTGGCGCAAGCTGGTTTGGAATATCCCCTTCAATGGGCTGTCAGTAGTGCTGAATGCCACGACAACTGAAATGATGACGGAGCCGCATATTCGGCAACTCGCAGCGAATTTAATGCAGGAAGTGGTGCAGGCGGCAAACAGGTGTGCCCAACAATTGACGCCTTCAGGCGATCGCTACCTTTCATCAGAAATCATTGACACCATGCTGACCCATACTGCCAAAATGAAGCCCTATCGCACCAGCATGAAGATTGACTTTGATGAAGGGCGTCCGCTCGAAGTTGAGGCCATTCTAGGGAATCCACTCAAAGCAGCTCAGACAGCAAACGTGGATACTCCGCGTATTGAAATGCTCTATCAGCAGCTCAGCGCGCTCGATCGTAGACAACAAGAGTCGTAATTGCCCCTGTTATTCTTGCTTCTCTTCAGCATAGAAATCGGATTTCTTGATAGATCGAAGAAAATATTGGTTTGCCATCAGGTTTCTGTCAATTGAGCAGGCTTATCCAAGCAACTCACTATGCAGCCTAAACACGAATACATATACGCCATCACAGAGACATTTGGCCCAACTACTCCGAATTGGCAGGAGTACAAAGTATGGATTCAACTCAAACAGTTGGAGGAAGTTGTTTCATTAGATCCAATGCTGTGTCCTAGTTTGATTTTAGATAACAGCACGGATCCAGAATTTTGGGAAAGCGTCTTTACGGATGGCCAGTTGATGACTGATTTGCATCGAAGTCTGGAGTACGCTATTGGTCATATCGGCCCTGAATTTAAGGGCCTATGCAATGTCATTTGCGCCATCCAAAATCCGATCGCGGCTTGCCCTCAAAAAATTGAAAACGACTTTATTCTTGTCGGTTATGACCTGCTTGATCGTGATTACGGAGCTAGTGCTTTAAGCAATTGCGGCGGTTTTTATGATATCTACAGCCCATCAGATGTAAACAGATATGGGCTTATTACTGATTTTAATTTGGCTACCCGTGTGCAAATGGAATTACGCACGGCTTATCCAGAAGAGCACCATGCTGATTGCCATCTATGGGCGCTGTATCGTCAGCATAATAAGGCTGTCAGCGTGGAGGCGTTAAACCAATCTCTATAGTGAAGACTGATAAAAACGATATCTGTTTATTAAATTCCTTCAAAGGGCAATCGCATCCTTCATCGCTTAGAATTTCTGAAACTAAATTTCAACTACCGATCGAATTGCTCGGGGAGGGCTAGTACCCTTGGCAACTGATGCGATCACCTGCTGATAGAGCCTTGGCATCGCAACATCAGGAAGAAACTGACTGCAATCAGCCTGTATGTATTCATCAGAAGTGAGGACAAAGATTGCTAGGGTATTGCTTCGAATTAGCCATATCTCAGCGACCTTAAAAGGTTGATAGTCGGCGATGTTCGTAAAGTTTGTGACATCTACCTCGATTGCAATATCAGGTGGTGGATCGGTTACCAGGTCAATACGAGTTTTGCCGTTTACAGCTGCCCAGTTATTGAGCCAAAAACAACGATCGGGTTCAATTCCTGCCTGTTCAGGAATTGGCAGGGTGACGGGCGTAGTGCGGATATAATCACGCAACCAAACTCTCAGATGTCCAATGAGTGAATAAACTGGACTTTACTCTTCTGCAGTTGGGTCAGTTTTGGCCTTGCGGCTGGTCGATTTTGACGTTGTTTTCTTTGCTGTGGTCTTCTTAGCACCCGTAGCCTTAGAGGCTGCTGCTTGCTTAGTTGTGGATTTTCGAGCGGTGGTTGTTTTCTTTGTACTGGTGGACTTTTTAGTCGTTGATTTTTTAGCTGTGGTGGACTTGGCCTTCGATTTAGTGGTGGTTGATTTGGCGTCGGCACTCTTCTTCCGAGTGGTTTTCTTCTTGGTTCCGGCCTTGGCTTCCAGTAATGGCAACGCTATTTCTAGCGTCATGTCTTCAGGGGTTTTACCCTCAGGCAGGCTAGCATTGACCTTACCGTGCTTAACGTAGTGTCCGTAAGGGCCGTTATACACTGCGACGAGTTCACCATCATCAGGGTGTTTGCCCAATTCCTTCACCGGATCGGCCTTGCGACGACCGCGACCTTTTTTGGGTTCGGCCAGCAGGGTTAAGGCCCGATCAAAGGTAACCGTGAGGACATCATCATCGCCTTTAAGGGAACGGTAATCTTTCCCGTCTTTCCCCTGGTCATGGACGATGTAGGGGCCAAAGCGGCCAAGGCTCGCCTTCACCGGCTTACCCGTATCAGGGTGGGCTCCCAAAAGACGGGGCAAGGCCAGCAATCCAGTCGCCATCTCAATGGTGACGTCCTCAATTTTGACGCCCTTTGGTAAGGAAGCCCGTTTGGGTTTCGGCTGCTCTTCGGTGGCTTCCCCTAACTGCACGTAAGGACCATAGGCACCTACTAAAACAAAGATAGGTTCGCCTGTTTCAGGATGCAGACCGAGCTTCTCTGGCCCCTCAGTTTTGAGCTTGAGGAGTAGATTAACTTGGTCAGCATCTAAGTCGGCTGGGGAGACATCTTGGGGAATCGACGCTTTGACTGGGCCAGTCTCATCTTCAGACTCAATGTAGGCTCCATAACGGCCAATACGAACTTTGGCTTCGAGGCCATCTAAATTGACGGTTCGTGCTTCGGCTGGATCAATCTGATCGGCACGATTTTGAACCTGCGTTTCCAGTCCCTCATCACCGCTGTAGAAGGTTTTCAGGTAAGGCAGCCATTCGGCGTCACCCGTGGAAATATCGTCCAGGGTGCGCTCCATACGTGCTGTGAAACCGACATCGACCAAATCAGGGAAATGCTTATCCAGCAGATCCGTGACGGTAAAGGCCGTAAAGGTGGGAACGAGGCTGTTGCCATTCGCCGTGACGTAGCCGCGATCGATGATGGTGCCAATAACGCTGGCATAGGTACTGGGACGACCAATGCCTTCACTTTCCAGGGTTTTTACGAGGGTGGCTTCCGTGTAGCGAGCGGGGGGCTGGGTTTCATGCCCGATCGCTTCCAATTCGCCACAATTCACCCCATCCCCCACAACCAATCGAGGCAGCAACACCTCCTGGTTTTCCAAAGCTGCTTCCGGATCGTCCGACCCTTCCACATAGGCTCGGAAAAAACCAGGGAAGTCAATGCGCTTACCCGTAGCGCGGAACAGAGCATTATCGACTTCGATTTGCACCGTGATGTGAGTTTGCCGCGCTTCTGCCATTTGAGTTGCGACTGTCCGCTTCCAAATCAGGTCGTAGAGAGATAATTCC
This sequence comes from Cyanobacteria bacterium J06638_28, assembly GCA_039819045.1. Classification (GTDB taxonomy): domain Bacteria; phylum Cyanobacteriota; class Cyanobacteriia; order Phormidesmidales; family Phormidesmidaceae; genus SIO1E4. The sequence goes on along the minus strand of JBCBSR010000001.1, from coordinate 61,706 downwards.
CGACCGGATAAGCCAGTATTTTGTGGTGTGCGGAAGGTACTACCGGCGGGACGAATGGCTTCGTGCGCCTCTTGCGCTGACTTGCTTTTAGTGGTGTATTGGCGTGCCTTGGGACTGAGATACTCTTTACCGTACTTCTGTTCAACACAGCCCCGAGCCGCCGCGAGCGCCTGCTGCGATAAATGAACCGAATCCGTTCGCATGTAGGTGATGTAGCCTTGCTCATACAGACTTTGAGCCACCCGCATCGTATCCCGTGCGGATAGACGGAGTTTGCGGTTGGCTTCCTGCTGCAAAGTGGAGGTGGTGAAAGGCGGCGAAGGCTTACGGGTGGAAGGTCGTTCTTCCAAATTGCTAACCGTCCAAACGCCTTCGCGCAAGCGAGCTTGCAGTGCGGTTGCTTGGGCCTCATCCAGCAACACCACATCGCGTCCAGCCGCGATCTGCCCTGTATTTTCGTCAAAGTCACTCCCTGTAGCGAGGCGCTTGCCATCTAGGGCAATCATCTTGGCTTCAAAGGATTCCGTATCTTTGGCCAGCAGCGCTTTTAAGTCCCAGTAGGTGCCTCGGCGGAAGGCGCGTCGAGCTTTTTCCCGTTTCACTAAAAGCTTGACCGCAACGGATTGCACCCGGCCAGCAGACAGGCCCCAGGCAATCTTTTTCCACAGGAGCGGGGATAGGGTGTACCCCACCAGGCGATCCAGGATGCGACGGGTTTCCTGGGCTCTAACGAGCTGATCGTCAATGTCACGGCAGTTATCCAGCGCCGATTGAATAGCTTCCTCGGTAATCTCGTGGAAAACCATGCGCTTGATCTGCACCTTCGGCTTGAGAACCTGTAGCAGGTGCCAGCTAATGCTCTCCCCTTCGCGGTCTTCGTCAGTTGCCAGTACTAGCTCATCCGCTTCCTTCAGAGCATCTTTAAGGGTCTTGACAACCTTCTTTTTATCCCCCGGAACTACGTAGAGCGGTTCAAAGTCAGCTTCGGGATTAACCCCCAACTGTGCCCACTTCTCACCTTTAACCGACGGGGGAATTTCACTAGCCGATCGCGGTAAATCTCGCACATGGCCCATTGACGCTTCAACCCGATAGCTGGCGGGCAAATACTTGCGAATTGTCTTGGCCTTGGTTGGTGACTCAACAATGACGAGAGTGGACATGGGTTATCGCTGCGTACTTCCTTAGATTCCGTGACGGTAGCCAAAAAATAACCTTTAAACGGCCATTTGTTAACTAAGATTTCACATTTGGCGCTAAACCTAATGTGCCTACGTAGTTGCCCCTTGTTCACTCGTAACATACCCAGAGCAACCCATAAATCGAAATTAGCGCATTTAATTCGGCTGAATGCATATGTAAAGCAAAATCTTGATGACGCTGAGGGAGCTATCAAGCTTAAAGCCCCAGATTCGGATCCATCGGATCTCAACCTCATCCAGGTTCAGCACTAGAGTTTTCTGGTTTCGGAAAACCTCACTGCCTGCGGCACCTCTTCTTGCCAAGGAGAGGCTTATGGGACTTTCCGATTCCTCTCCCTTACCTTTGGCGGAGCCTGCCCAGGAGACTTAGGAGAGGCTAGGTGAGGTTGCTAAGCGGCCTTATAAAACTGCAGCTCTCAAAGTGGATGGGGTTTATGAGCGAAAGTCGGATGGGACAAGGACGTAGAAGAGCTAATTGCTTCATTCTCAGCATTGATGCGACATAAGTGAAGTTAGCCTCATGCTATCGGCAATCGATCTACAGAAGTACACGCAAACATCTGATCACGGGGTAATATGCCAGAGGAGTCCTTACGTCAAACCCAAATCTTGCTTTGAGTTTGGCGCTTGCTCAGGGCTGATAGACGTAGCGTTATCATTATCATTGGAGCAGTCATCGGGATGGATTTTTCGAATATTGCCGCTCAGCTCAATGCAGGCATTATTCTCCCTGAGGGAATCGTTGTTGCCACGCTGCTGGTGGTTTTGATTGGGGATTTAATTGCGGGACGCGCCTCATCTCGCTGGACTCCCTACGCCATGATTGCAGGGCTTGCGATCGCCATCGCAGCTTTGGTCTATCAGTGGGACACCGACACCCCGATTAGTTTTCTGGGCAGCTTCAACGGCGATGATCTGAGTATTGTCTTTCGCGGCATCATTGCACTGTCCGCGATCGCAACGGTTCCCATGTCGGTGCGCTACATCGAGCAGTCGGGGACATCGCTGGCTGAGTTTCTGGTCATTTTGATGACGGCTTCCCTAGGGGGCATGTTTTTGTCCGGGGCCAATGACCTGGTGATGATTTTCGTTTCGTTGGAAACCCTCAGCATCTCCTCCTATCTGCTCACCGGTTACATGAAGCGGGATCCCCGCTCCAATGAAGCTGCTCTTAAGTATTTGCTGATTGGCGCAGCTAGCTCCGCTATCTTCCTCTACGGCATGTCGCTGCTGTACGGACTATCTGGTGGTAAGACGCAGCTAACGGATATTGCGACAAGCTTAGCGGCAGGCGAAACAGATGCGCCCATTGGCCTTGTTGTGGCACTGGTCTTTGTAATTGCCGGTATTGCGTTCAAAATTGCAGCGGTTCCTTTCCATCAGTGGACGCCTGACGTGTATGAGGGCTCTCCCACCCCCGTGGTGGCCTTCTTGTCGGTCGGTTCTAAAGCGGCAGGGTTTGCCTTGGCGATCCGCCTGTTGGTTGCAGTCTTTCCCCTCGTTTCCGAGCAGTGGCACTTTGTGTTCACCGCGCTGGCGATCCTGAGTATGGTGCTAGGGAATGTGGTGGCGCTGGCACAAACCAGCATGAAGCGGCTGTTGGCCTACTCTTCCATTGCCCAAGCGGGCTTCCTGATGATTGGCCTGATTGTGGGGACTGAAGCGGGCTATTCCAGCATGGTGTTCTATTTGCTGGTTTATCTGTTCATGAACCTGGGTGGCTTTACCTGTGTCATTCTGTTCTCTCTGCGGACGGGTACCGACCAAATCAGTGAGTACAGTGGCCTTTACCAAAAGGATCCGTTGATTACGCTGGGACTGAGCATTTGCCTCTTGTCTTTAGGCGGCATTCCCCCGCTAGCAGGCTTTTTCGGTAAGCTCTACATTTTCTGGGCCGGTTGGCAGGCTGGGGCTTACGGTCTAGTCCTGATTGGCTTGATTACGAGCGTCATCTCCATCTACTACTACATTCGTGTAGTGAAGATGATGGTAGTGAAAGAACCCCAGGAAATGTCGGATTCCGTCAAGAATTACCCCGAGATTCGTTGGAATCTACCCGGCATGCGTCCGCTACAGGTCAGCTTGATTCTGGCGGTTGTGGCGACATCCCTAGCTGGCATCTTGTCCAATCCTCTGTTTACGCTGGCGACGAATTCCATTAGCCATACGCCTTTGTTGAGTGAGGCGATCGCCGCATCACAGCCGGAATCGGTAGCAATGGCGAGTGAGATGGGTGAGCCGTTGTAAGTGCGATCGGGCGACAGAAACCGAGTTTCTTGCTTTAGGACATCAGTATTTGGTTTTGTTAGGAATTCGTTTTTAGACTTTGCTTATCGGCCTAAAAGCCTACCTTCTAGGCTTTATCTTGCAACCCTAATTCACCTTGCTCTCTAGCTTCTGCACGCTCCTGTCTTATTTGCAGGTTCAGCGAAGACGTACGTCAGTAAGATCGCTACCAACAACTTAATTTTCGATTGGATCGAAAATAAGGAATATTTGCTCCGTTGCTTGTAACAATAGGTGGCACTAGTTGCTGATGCTTAGGGCGCATGATGGCTGACGATGCCGGTGACGACAAGAAAAACTGGTTACAGTGGCTCAATGATGGAACCTCCTTCATTGCCGCTATTATCGGCATCCTGATTGCGGTGCAAACCATTAGGCTTAATAACGAAATTGACCGACTCAACGAAAATATTGAAGCCTCGACCCTAGTCAGCGACTTAATCGGTTCTCTGACGGCAGCTGATATTAAACAAGACATTGCCCTGCTAGCCCTGGATAATGCTCTGACGAGTGATCCTGACGAGGATGAAGTCACCCGAACCCATCGCCACAAAAAGTTAATTGCTGAGATTGCGGCCAGCTTGCTCAATAATCGAACGCTGTCGCTCGCGGAAGGAGAAGATGTCATTGCTCGTAGCCGCCAAATTCAAGAAGAGGCGCTCACCGCTCGTAAAATTCTCCGACGTTTGGCCGCAGAGCCTGAAGGGCCAGAATATCAGCGCATTGCTCAAGAGGCTTTGGCAAGATATCAAAATAACTTGGAAGTCGGCTTAGAAAGTCCAACGGCTCGGGCCAAAATCACCTATGACGACCCGGAAGACAGTAGTCCCAACGATGTGGTGATTGAAGAGGAAGCGGTGCAGGGTGAAGCGGCCATTACTCCGCAGCAAACGTTGGAACTGGCGACGACTGCCGAGGCCGTTGCCACGATCGCGGAGGAAGAGGACAGCAACCAAATCATTTACATGCACTACGATAATCCCGAGCTGGAAGCCGGGATGCAGGCGTTGAAAGCTGAACTCGAAGCCCAAGACTGGTTTGTAATTGAGAATATCGAGTTGGTGAGTCCGCAAGCCTCTAACTGTGCTGTCACCAGTGATATTCGCTTTTTCCATAAGCAGGATGAGGATTTAGCCAATACCCTGAGAGACCAAGTTGTGAGTGAACCACCCCCTGATTTGCGTGAGGCGGTTGCCACCGTTAGGCTGATTGACCTCTCGAATTGGTCGCAGGCTAATTTGGTGCCCAAGCGTCAATTAGAACTCTGGGTAATTACGAAAGGCAGTGAATGCCGCGAGAATCGATCAGCAGCAAAAACGACTAGCTGAGCCTCGCACGTTGCGGCGTCAGGATTGTCAAACAGAGACCGATAAAGACCAAGCCCGACCCCAAAATTTCTACGTAGCTCAGGGTATCCCCAAGGAGGAGTGCCGCGAACAACATCCCGAAAATAGGCACTAGCAGTGAAAATGGCGCGACCTGATTGGGTGAGTAATGCTGCACTAAATAGGCCCAAAGGCCAAAGCAAAACAAGGAAGAAATGAGTCCGGTATACAAGATGGTGCCGATCCCAAGCGGATCGAGCGATCGCAGCGCGAGCCACTGACCCGATTCAAACAAAGCTGATAATCCCATTAGCGGTAGGGGCGGAATGAGCGCCATCCACACCAGCAGGCGAAACCCATTGCGGATTTTGGCTCGCTTGATGCAGATATTGCCCATCGCCCAAGACAAGCTTGATCCGAGAACAAGCAACAGCCCTAACAGCTGAGTGTTGCCACCGCGATCGAGGGCGATTGTTGCCATTCCCGCCATAGCCACTCCGACCCCCAGCCATTGTTGACGACGCGGCATATCCTGAAGCACTACTGTCGATAGCAGCAGTGTAAATAGCGCTTGGGATTGCACTACGAGCGAGGACAGTCCTGCTGGCATACCATTGACCATCCCGATATACAGGAAGCCGAACTGAAACACCCCCATTAACAGGCCCACAGCAACAATCCACCGCCAAGACATCCCTCGCCGAGGCACAAATAGAACGGCAGGAAACGCAATCACCAGAAATCGTAAAGCCGCAAAGAGCAGCGGCGGAAAGGTTCCCAAGCCCACCTTAATTGTGACAAAGGCAAAGCCCCAAAGCACTGCAGCGCCCAGTGCCAGCATTGTATGAAATGGACTCATCGTTACCCTTTTCGCTATCGACCCCTTCTATCTTTGACCATCGGCCAGGATAGACGTTGAAACCTCTACATTTTCCTCCCATTAATCTTCAACTTGCAGAATGTAGAACACGTAGCCGTAGTAGTCAGCATATTGACGATGGGTTTCCATTTCGCAACGATGCTGGTCGAAGACGGATTGAGCCTCGGGGATGTTGTGATATTGACGTTCTAGGACTTCAAGGCGCTGTTCTAGGGGCGTGTAGTAGTGCTCCCACCAGGCTTCGGGCGGCAAAATAAAGTGCGCCAATGTCTGATATCCTGCCGCCTCAATCGCCGCCAGGTTGGCCTCAATACTCTGTATGGCAGGGTATTCCGTTCGCCAGAAATCGACGACGGGAGCAGGCAAATCGGCTCGCGTCCACGACACTTCACTCACTGCTAGGTAACCCGGATGCTTGAGCAGCGATCGCCAGTTTTGTAAGGCATTCGCGAATCCTAAGGCATAGGCTGAGCCCTCCGCCCAAATTAAATCAAAACTAGCTGGGGCGAACGGCAAATCAGCCATATCCGCTTGAGTTACCGTAATCTGCTTATCTAAGCCTGCCGCGACGGCTCGCCGCTGCAATTCATCTAGATAGGGATGATAGAGATCAACGGCGGTTATCTGTCCCGCTGTTAATCGAGCTAACGCGAGAGTTTGCATGCCAGGCCCACAGCCTAAATCCAAAATCCGGGGCGGTTCTGGGAATCCGGGAATGCAAGATAAGGCTTGTGCCGTAACGGCATCATTCCCTGGCCCTTCCCGTGGCAAATTGGAGTGCAGCTCAAAGAACACCTGCCATGCAATGTCTTCACTCATCACTTACTTCCTCCTTTTTACAGGTGTTCTCAGGTCTATCGATCGCTCAACTCGCGGGCACAAACGGCGCTAACAAACTGCCTCGCAACACGGTCACGGCCTGACCACTGATAAGCACACGATCGCCCCGGCACTCCACTTTCAAGATCCCTTCCCGCGCCGATACCTGTCGGGCCAGAAACACCGATTTGTCCAGTTTGGTCTGCCAATGTAGCGCTAGGGTACAGTGGGCCGATCCGGTCACCGGATCCTCATCAATGCCGACGGCGGGAGCGAAGTAACGGGAGACGAAATCATAGGTGGGATCGGCGGCGGAAGCTGTCACAATCAACCCCATTGCGGACAGCGTTTTCAACTTAGCAAAGTCAGGCTGGAGCGATCGCACCTGGGCTTCTGATTCCAGCTCCACCAAGAAATTGGCTTCAGCACTATCGCCATGGCCCACGTAAATCGGCTTCGCGCCTGGCAATGCCTGGAGAAGTTCCGGTGGGGCAGGGACGGCGGCGACTGGCTGACCGGGAAAGTTGAGGGTAATCCATCTCGCTGACTGCGTTGCGGTGAGTAAGCCACTGCGGGTATGGAAACGGGCTTCCTGATCGGCTGCCAGGTGACCTTCTGACCACAGCACATGGGCACTCGCTAGGGTTGCATGACCGCACAAATCTACTTCTGCCGCTGGTGTAAACCAACGTAGCTGATAGCCATCGTCTATGGGATAGAGATAGGCCGTCTCCGACAGATTCATTTCAGCAGCAACGGCTTGCATCCAGTGGGCATCGGCAGCCTCTGCCAGCACACAAACGGCGGCAGGATTACCGCCAAACGGCTGATCAGTGAAGGCATCAACTTGCAGAATATTAACCACGGCAGTCATAAAACTTAGGGGAGCTAAAAGGACGGTCTCATCATGGCTTAGAAACAATTCCAGCGCGATGGCAAAGGCTCATATCTACCATTGACAGCATCGATAGATAATCAATAGTTTCTGAGTAGACCAGTAGCCAAGACTTCATCGGTTGCTTAAAGTGAGAAAGGGCATGAATAAAAACAGCGTTGCGGATTTTGGGTCGAGTGGCATTGACAAAGTCTGATTGGGTAACCATTCTTACCCATTGGCTCATCCTCGAAATCAGCAACGGCACAAACAGTACAGGTGGGACTTAGCGATATGCGCGGGCTAATGGGATGGATCGGCGTGGGAATTTGTACCGTAGCCCTGCTTTTAGGCATGGTTGTTAGACCTGAACCCGCGATCGCCCTAGAGGACTTCACCTACGCCAATCTACAAAGTAAATCCTTTGCAGGCGAAGACTTAACCGGTTCCTCCTTAGCGGCTGTTGATGCTCGGGACGCTAACTTTGAAGGCGCGAATCTGAGCAAAACGATTATGACGAAAGGATCCTTTTACCGAGCCAAAATGGCGGGTGTTGACCTCACGGAATCCTTCGCTGACCGGGTCATCTTCAATGAGGCCGATTTGACCAATGCCATCATTGTGGATGCCATTATGACCAGCACCAGCTTTACGGAAGCCACCATTCAGGGGGCCGACTTTTCGGGGACTATCCTCGATCGCTACGAAACGGCTCGAATGTGCAAGTATGCCGACGGTGTGAATCCCGTGACAGGGGTAGCAACCCGCGATAGTTTAGGCTGCCGTTGAAGCCTCGCCGTGCCCTGAGACACGTGTCACAAGCGAGCTACCTGCCCCCAGCGATTTCAATAAACGACCCTGTTGTATAAGAGGCCTGAGGCGATAGCAACCATAAAATGGCATTGGCAACTTCAATGGCCTGACCACCCCGCTTCATCGGCACAAATTCCTTGATTCTATCGACCCGATTGGCCTCGCCTCCGTCGGCATGAATGTCGGTGTAGATATATCCTGGACGTACGGCGTTGACGCGGATACCTTCATTGGCAACTTCCTGGGCCAAACCGATCGTCATAGTGTCGATGGCTCCCTTCGATGCAGCGTAGTCAACATACTCCCCTGGGGATCCTAAACGGGCCGCTACGGATGAGACATTCACAATCGCGCCACCCGGGCCGCCATGTTGGGTAGACATGCGTTTAACGGCTTCACGGGCACACAGAAAACTGCCAATCACGTTGGCTTGAAAGATGCGGCTCAACCGTGCTGCCTCCATATCCACTAGCCGCATTTGGGGTTCCAAAATACCGGCATTGTTGACCAAAGCCGTCACCGGCCCCAGTTTTTGATCAACGGTCTCAAAAAGCCGCAGAATATCAGCTTCAGATGCCATATTGGTCGCGACCGCGATCGCTAGATTTCCCATTTGCTGAATGGATTGAACGATACTGTTGGCCGCCGCTTGCTGACGCCGATAGGTGATACAGATGGCGTACCCTTGTTCGGCAGCCAAACGAGCCGTCGCAGCACCAATGCCGCGACTTCCGCCGGTAACGATGAGGACGTTTGTCATGGGTTTCACCTATCTATGATTCAACCATAAGACTCGGGTAAGAGCAGTCCAAAACAAGGCAATTCGTCTTGGCAACAAAGGGGCCGTGGACTTCGCCGGGGGGACGACTGGCATACTCCCCTGCTTCTAGCCAGCGATCAAAAGCTTGATCATAGAGCTGTCCAGAAATAATGAAAATCTCTTCGGGATAGTCGTGTACTTGGGGGCCAAATGCACGGATATCAGCCCCAGCTTTGAAACGGGTGAGCCGCGTGAAATCACCCGTGGCGTCATCGATCGCCAGAAACAACTGCTCAATCATGCCACGGGTACCTTCCACCACTGTCCATCGGTCGGAATGCTCAATCTGTAGGGGATTCCAATAAGTTGCGGTTGATTTAGCCATGATGAGCGTGTACTCCAGTCAAGCTTCTTAACTTGCAGCCGTCCAAAAATCAGTCAATGCGTCTTCAGTTAGGATATGAGCCTGTTCGCCTTCGCGAATGACGCGTTTGCCGTGGCGCGGAAAGATACCGATATCAACCGCTACGATTTCGCCGCCAACCAGATAGACCAGATCTTCCTCAAACGGATTCCGCAAATGGTGAGGTGCTTGCGGCAGGCCAAAGCCCAAGAAATCACCCGGGCCAACCTCGTATTCAGCATCGTCAATTTCAGCAATGCCCCGTCCAGAGAGAATGTAAAGCCATTCTTCCTCATTGCTGTGGGCGTGATAAATAAAGGATTCTTTGCCTGCCGGAATACGTGCGAGGGAAACCGCGACTCGATTCAGCCCCGCTACTCGACTGAGCGATCGCAAATACACCTCCGAATGGGGATTGAGAGGATGGTGAAATTCAAACTCAGACTGATTCGCGATGTCGCTTGCTTTCCACAGTGACTTGTTGGCTTCCGGCATGGTTGTCCTCCAGAGGGGTTCACATCTCGTTTTGAGCGCTTGATTAAAGTCGTGATACCCCTGCTGACTGACACAATAGATGCCACGCAAGGCCAGAAGGGGAATCAACAGTCCAGAATTCTAGTGAATTTGTCTGAACTGAGTCTGCCGCTCGCTCAGGGCTCTGATCTCAAAATAGTGGCGAACCGTGAAGAAGTCGGGAGCAAGAAAGCATCCTTGCCAAACAAATGAAGACTGTAGATTGATTTCCAGAAATTCAGCGGTAATCCAGTGCTGGCCAAACTGCTTCAGATCTTCCAAGAAGCCGATTTGCTTGCCGATCGCAAATTCAGCCTGGGCCTCGATAACGAAGGAATTCCACTCCGAATAGCCCTCAAAGTAGGTGACTTGCTCCCATACCCGCTCCGATGTCGCATTAATGACAACCTCCGTTGACCACCCTGGCATGAGCGCCAACCGCCGTCGCAGGCTTGGCCGATTCTGAGTTTTGGGAGACATACCCTTCTCCTGATGTAGCAACCCTTCGTCGTTTGAGCATCTCACCTTTGCGGAGAGCCCATGCACATATTCGATTATGGCAATGCCGAGTTGCTTCAGATACCTAATCGCTGACACGCTTTAGAGCACATCGGTTAATGGAATTGACAACTTGCTTAATCTTTAGTCCCAGTTGCGACAAACAGTGGCCATCAGATTTTTAACAGTCTTCCGGCTCCTGCCCTCTGCCTTCTTCCGAGACGGGTTCAGATGGCCTGCAAAATACTCGGGTCATCATTCCGTGGATTGTTGACCTTGTCCGATATGGCGTAGGCCTTCATTCTGCTTGCCGGATAGGGCTCAAGGAGTTCTCCCGCCGCCTCGGCAGAACCCGATAACCATGTCCCATAATCGTTCTGTTGCAGAATGACCGGCATGCGATTGTGGATAGGCTGCATTAGTGAATTGGGAGCACAGGTGAGAATCGTAAAGGTTTCCAGAGTTTCGCCTTTGGTATTCCTTGCCCACAACCCGGCAAAACAGAACGTTTCGTCGTTAGTCAGGCCAATGCAGTAAGGCTGTTTCTGATCGCGATCGCGCCGCCATTCAAAGAAACCACTGGCAGGGATCAAACATCGATTGAGCCGAAAAGCATCGCGGAAGAAGGGCTTTTCATGGGCTGTTTCCGATCGCGCATTGATCTGCGATTTGATCGCTTTACGATCCTTAGCCCAATGGGGAACTAGTCCCCACTTCAGCGGAACCAGTTCGGCCTCCTTTGCCGTCGTTCGAATAACTGGGACAGTCTGGCTAGGCGCAATGTTGTACCTGGCCTTATCTGACAACACATCGGTTGCGATCGCAAAGGAAAGATCGCTTGGGAGTTCCTCAACTAAGCCCTTGAAATAGTAGCGCCCGCACATCTGCTCAAAAACCTAATCAACTACTCAGCACGCTGGTGGCTTAGTTCCAATTCAGCAATGGTCGTCAAACCATTAGCGCCATTCATACTGAGGACACTATCCGCTGAGCATAGATGCGCAATGACTTGCTCAGCTGTAATCAGTCGCTTGAGTACCACCTGCCCAATGGGACGCGGTTGCTGTTCCGAGGGCTGTACTTCCACCATGAGCACAGCCTCTTCGACCTCATACAGCCATAGCTTCTCGCCGTTTTCAGTTATGCACAGGCTCAAGCGCTTCAGGTGGGGTTTGCGCTGCCAGCCCACCTCATTCCAGATGCCGCCAAATTCCCATACCCTGCCCGTTATCCAACCATCGGAAAGAAAGAAATATTTCACAAACCTCTACTCCGTGCAGCGACTTAGGTGATTATCTAACGATTCCTCGGGCAGGTAGCGCTAATTTCAGCAGAACTAAAGAACTATGGCCATGACGTATCATCTTGATCACATTGTTTTGACCGTTCAAGACATTGAACAGACCTGCCAGTTTTACCAACAGGTTCTAGATATCCCCAGTGTTATTTTTGGGCAAGGACATCGAGCACTACAGCTAGGCGCACAAAAAATCAACCTCCACAGTGCCACGGAACCCCTATCACCTCATGCTCGAACACCTTTACCAGGCTCCGCCGACCTTTGTCTGATTGCTGATATTCCTTTAGCAACGTTGACAGCGCACATTCAACAATGTGGCATTGCGATTGAGATGGGGCCAGTGGAGCGTACTGGAGCATGCAGGAAGTTACAGTCCATTTATATCGGCGACCCTGACGGTAACCTCATTGAACTCGCTAACGAACAGCCAGAAGACGTGAAGATTTGGGTAAATTAGGAAGGCGCGATGCATCAGCGACATTACTCGTGGAGCCATGTCTGAGTCCACCAACACACCCAGTTTGTTAGACATTACCGTTGCGATTCCAACCTACAACGGAGCTAATCGTCTACCTCAAGTTCTAGAGCGGCTCCAAGCTCAAACTATCGCCGCCGATATCCGGTGGGAAATTTTAGTTGTAGACAACAACAGTCAGGATAATACAGCTGAGGTTATTCAACAGCATCAAACCCAGTGGCCGTCTAAAATTCCTCTCCGGTACTGTTTTGAGTTACGCCAAGGTGCGGCCTTTGCCCGTCAACTGGCAATTCGGGAGGCCCAAGGGGCACTGGTTGGCTTTTTAGATGACGACAACTTGCCAGAACCGAATTGGGTAGCTGAAGCCGTCGCTTTCAGTCGGCAATATCCCAAGGCGGGAGCCTTTAGTGGTCGTATTTATGGTGACTATGAAACTGATCCACCGGAAGGGTTTGAAAAGATCAAAGCCTTCCTTGCAATTCGGGATCATGGCCCTCAAGTGATGCCCTTTGCGCCTTTAGACTTACGACTGCCACCGGCAGCTTCCTTAGTAGTTAGGAAACAGGCGTGGTTAGAACATGTTCCTGAAGAACCCACCTTAACAGGTAAATTACCGGGGCTATTTATTCAGGGTGATGATTACGAGCCGATGATTTACCTGCACAAGGCTAACTGGGATATCCTGTACAATCCGCACCTCATTACCCACCATCAAATTCCGAAACAGCGCTTTGAGAAAGCCTACTTGCTGACCCTGGCAAAAGGATGTGGACTAGCAACGTATCAGCTGAAGTGCATCAAAGTGACGCCCCAAGAAGCCATGATGGTGTTCATGCGGACAGTGGGGGGCAGTTTGCGGCGTTTGATTATGCATGGGCTCAAATATCGCCAGCGCATTTGGCATGAGCTTGAACCGGGCATGCTGTGGGCCTTTTATTGGGGTAGCTTCCTTAGCCCTTTCGTAAAAATCAAGCGCAAAAACTCCTGACCACCATGGCTTCTCGTTTTCAGCATCTAACTGTGATCCTTCACGACCTTGAGGGGGGAGGTATGCAGCGGGTGACGCTCACCTTAATTCAAGCGATGTTGCAGCAGCGCCCCGATCTGAAGATTGATTTGGTCGTGGCCTCTGCCCAGGGAGAATATCGCCAACAGGTTCCTGCTGAGGTCAAGCTCATTGACTTACAGGCCAGCTTTGACTTTCGAACTAAGTCACTCGCCCGTTTGGTGCCTAAAATTCATCGCTATCTACGGGAAAATCAACCTCCCGTTGTATTGTCCTGTTTGCCCGGACTCAATTGCTTAACTCTCTTAGCGAGCTTTACCTTAAGCAGGAAGCCGCAAATCCATTTGGCCGAGCACACGTTGCCGCTCGCCAAATGGATGGCGCAAGAGACGAGCGATCGCCAACGACCTGCTGGTTTCCTACCTCGACTCACCCCTCCACTCATGGGATTCACCTATCCTTGGGCACAAAGCATCATCGCTGTATCCCAGGGCATTGCCAAAGAACTCCGCCAAACGTTAGGTGCCTCTGCAAGTTCAGTACAGGTCATCTACAACCCGGTCATAGATGCTGCCTTGGCTGCCAAAGCTGCGATGCCGCTATCCCACCCCTGGCTTGCCGCTGGTCAACCGCCGGTATTTTTAGCCGTGGGTCGCCTGGCCAAGCAAAAGGATTACCCCACCTTGATAGCAGCCTTCAGACAACTGCGCCAAACCCACGCTGCAAAGCTGATCATCCTGGGAGAGGGAGAACTCCGCTCACAGCTAGAGCAGATGATTGCGCAGTGGGGTTTAACGGCTGATGTTGAACTCCCTGGCTTTGTCGAAAATCCCTATGCCTATATGAAACAGGCGATGGCTCTAGTGCTGTCTTCACTTTGGGAAACTTTTGGCATGGTTTTAGCTGAAGCCTTGGCCTGTGGCTGTCCCGTAATCGCCACCGATTGTGAGTATGGCCCCAGCGAGATTTTGGCTGACGGCAAATATGGTGCTTTAGTCCCCGTGGGCAATATTGATAAACTCGCGATCGCGATGGAGCAGGTATTAACTATAGATGATTGCGATCGTGCCGCTCTCATCGCCAGAGGCCAAGAATTCACTGCAGCCAAAGCTGCCACGCAATATCTCCAAGTTCTGGATGCCAGCGCTTAGTCATCAATTGCTGATAACTCCTGATTCCTATGCCACTGATTTCTGTTGTCATGCCTGCCTATAACGCCGAGAAAACTATCGCCAAGACGGTTCAATCGGTATTGAATCAGACGCTGGATGACTTTGAGTTGATCATTGTTAATGATGGCTCAACGGATGGGACACTGACAGTTTTAGAAGGGTTGAAAGACAGCCGCATTCAAGTCCACACCTTCCCCAATTCTGGCCCTCAAAAGAGTCGCAATCGCGGCATTGAACAGGCTCAGGGAGACTATCTTGCCTTTTTAGATGCCGATGATCTGTGGAAGCCAGAAAAACTTGCTGATCAACTGGAGGCGCTCAAGGCATCGCTCGGGGCGGCTCTGGCCTACAGCTGGACAGACTGGATCGATGAACATGATCACATTTGGCGTCAAGGCTCCCATTTTTCTATCAACGGTAATGCCTTGAAGCGACTTCTGCTCAATGACTTTATTGGTAATGGTTCCAATCCGTTAGTGCTAGCTAAAGCTATTAGAGCGGTCGGAGGGTTTGATGAAGCAATTTTAGGCGGACAAGATTGGGAAATGTGGCTGCGAATTGCATCGCAATACCCGATTGTGGCCGTTTCCAAAGTGCAAATTCTTTATCGCAAATCCTCCACCTCGCGGGCTTGGTCTAACAATGTGAAGCGCCAGGAAAAAGGATTTCGCCAAGTGGTTAGCAAAACCATTCAGGGTTCTCCAGAGGTCCTAAAGCCTGTCGAGCGAAAAGTACTAGGCAATGTCTATAAGAGCCTGACAGTGGATTTGCTGGAGCGAGCCTCTAGCCAAAAAGAGGCCTTTACCGCACTCCGTTTCATTGGCCTGTGCATTTGGTACGATCCCTCCCTCTTGAAAGCAAAAGCTATCTATAAAGCCTTGGCACGGGCTGGCCTACTTGGGCTTTTCCCACCTAGTCAGTATCGATCGCTGGTTCAGCGATTGGGTCACTGGGCCAATGCTGCTACCCTGTATGGCTACCTCCAGCTTGAATAGTAGAAATTGGAATGTAGAAGTCGGAATTCAGAATGCGGAAGTCGGAATTCAGAATGCGGAAGTCGGAATTCAGAATGCGGAAGTCGGACGGCACGAGATCAGCGTTGAGTTCCCCACCTTGAGGGTTTTGGGGGCACGTCCCCAAGAGTTCGCACATCACCTAACTGTCCTAACCACTTTTCTGCGGCTCCATTCAGGTACAGTACAGAGCACTGGGGAAATTTATTACTGATGGCATAGGCTATGGCTCAAGCTGATCGAAACGTTGTGCTCCGCAGGCTGCCGCTGGTCGTTGGCATCCTAGGTAGTTCGCTGCTGTTGCTGAATCGTTTCTTCACACCAGTACTGACAGATTCGCAAGCTCGATCCGACGTCATGGGTGTCATCTTAAGCGCCTTGCTAGTGCTGACCGGATTACTCTGGCAGCGAGTTCAGCCACGTTCGCCCGAAACTGTTCAACTTCAGGGAACAGAAGGCTTTGAAATAGATGAAGAACTCCCCGATGTCGTGCAGACGGAATTAGCCTGGGCATCGCATTTGCTGTTGACTAATACTGTCACGCGATCGCTCGTCGCGTATTACGACGGTCGTACTCTCATGCGCCGAGGCATTTTAGGCCCAACGGCAGTCGTTGAGACGGGAGCTATCCTTCAGCGCGTCTTGGAAAAAGGCAAAGCCGTGTATCTCGTCGATCTAAAAATCTATCCTGGACGGATTGAGTTCAGCTACTTGCCGGAAAATACCCAAGGGGTTATCTGCCAGCCCATGGGCGCTAAGGGAACTTTGATTCTGGGTGCCAATGCCCCTCGCAGCTATACCCAACAGGATGAAACCTGGATTGAAGGCATCACCGACAAGCTAGGTGAAACCCTCGATCGCTTGCTGAGTGAAAGAGCTTCCTCGGCATCCGCAAGCTGAGCACTCGGTTTGAAGCTAGAGTAGCTGGACACAATCTTGTGAAAGTAGATGGGTGGATGGGATTTTTTTCATGACTTCCATCATCTCTAAGTCCCATTCCCTGCGGACAGACTGCGATCGCCATTCGCTCGCTACTCAGGAACAAATCCCTCTGGCAACACAGCCCCCTCCAGCGTCGCCCCTTCCAGAACGGCTTTATCAAGTTCAGTCTCAGTGAGATTGGCCCCACTTAAATTAGCGTCGGTAAAATCGGCACCAGCTAGGTCAGCCCCTCGAAGATATGCCTTACTCAGGTCAGCCCCTTTTAGATTCGCACCCTCTAAGTTCGCGTTGGTTAGGGCTGTCCCCGCCAGCGCCGCATTGGAAAGATCGGCTCCTTGCAAACGGGCGCTGTCTAACAAGGCTCCGGTCAAATCTGCTCCGGACAACTTAGCCTCACTCAAATCGGAGCGATTCAGCTTAGCTTCCTTCAGACTTTGGCCAGCGAGGTCAGCGCCTGCCAGCTCGCAGTCCAAGCATTCACCCGCGATCGCTTGGGCTACCGCATCACCCGGCCCACCCCCCTGCGGTGCGGAGCAGTTGGCGATGGCTAAACTGGCTGCTCCACCGACGACTAAACAACAGACCTTTTTCCAGATGCGAACGTTTACCATATCTACCAAATCTTGGAATATATTCCTTCAAGTCTAAGAGTCTCAGAATGCTTCCCATAAATCTTTAGAAGAGTTTCGGGATCCTGGCAACAGTTTAGCGGTTCCTGAAAGTAGGCTGTAAACCTTACTATTTGAGGTGCTTTAGTAAGCGTTCCAATCGGTTAAGCGTCAATTAACAGCAAGGCTAGTTGCAAGCAGATACCATTAAGTGAGGCTCAATGTAGTATTATCTCTAAAGAATCTTCTTGCACCTTATTCGCAACAAGAATTGTCTGCTGATTGGCTAGGGAGACCAGGTTGGTTAATTGGACGCAGCGACGAAAGTTGAAACGCGACATCGGCATTCCTGTCGCTGTACTGGCGTTGTCGATCGCATCCCATGTCGTCGTGTTGAGTTTTCCTGTCCTTATGCAAACGACAGAAGCTCCTTCTAAGGTGGTTGAACCCTCGCCGGAGGAGGATATAGAAGTTGTCATCTTGCCTGAGCAGACACCACCAAACGAGCAGCTTTCAGAGGAGGAAGTATTCTTATCGCCTGAGGTGGAAGCGTTTGTGCCAGAAGCTCCAGCATCGCTTCCTAATGAAGCTGAGGTGGAAGATGAAGCTCTGTTGTTGGACGCAGAGTTAGAAACTACCCCCGAAACTCAACCCGATCCCAGTTTTGATGAGGGCAACGACCCTGATAAACCAGTTCAGTCTGATCCACCTGTTGTTCCCCCTACTCCGCCTACGCCTTTTGGAGAAAACTTCACTCACTACACAGGAGCCCAGCAGGAATGTGGTGGTCAGTGCTATAGGGTTGCAGGCGACCACAATTTTAGGAATGTCTATAAGGACGTTGTTGCAGAACTCAAAAAAAGTTATCCCGATACGGTTGAAATTAATGCTGATGAGCGTGATCCCGGACGTCGAGTCTACGAGTTAAAACCGGGACAGGACGGCAAGCCTAACTTTCTGATCGTACTTTCGGATGCCGACAGTAAGTCAGTCATTTACGTCATGAGTGACAATCAGAACATGACACTGAGTGATTTGCAGGCTCTGAATGCTAACCAGGGTTCTGGAAACCCAGCAGGTTAGTTTCTAATTTAAGATGTCCCAGTTATCAGAACACCGTCGATCGCCTTTTAAACTGCTGCCCATACCCCTTTCTGGTTGGGCCATTGGGGTTCTTACGATCGCCCTCTTGATGGCATCCCCGCTGATCGCCGTCTTGGTAGGCGCTTTTGGACATGTCGGCGCTGAAACGTCAGAGGATGTGTGGGGGCATTTAGCCGCTACGGTGCTGCCTAGCTACATTTTTAATTCCCTAGGGCTGATGCTGGGCGTGAGTGCCGGCGTGTTGCTGTTAGGCATCAGTACCGCTTGGCTCGTTACCCTATGTCAGTTTCCCGGTAGACGATTGTTTGGGTGGGCCTTGTTGCTTCCCCTCGCCGTTCCTTCTTACTTGCTGGCTTATACCTACACCGACTTTTTGGAATATTTTGGCCCGGTACAAACTACCCTCCGGTCTATTTTTGGTTGGCAGAGTGCGACAGACTACTGGTTCCCAAATGTGCGATCGCTGGGAGGAGCCATTATTCTTTTCAGTTTAGTTCTGTATCCCTACGTTTACATGTTGGCGCGGGTGGCTTTTCAAGAGCAGTCCTTATGTACTTTGGAAGCTAGTCGCGTTCTGGGGTGTGGCCCCTGGCGCAGCTTTTTTACGGTAGCTTTACCTCTGGCTCGCCCCGCGATCGCGGCTGGGACAGCCCTCGCATTGATGGAAACCTTGAATGACTTTGGCACGGTGGAATATTTCAGCGTGCCGACCTTTACCACGGGTATTTATCGCACGTGGTTTGGCATGGGGGAGCGGTTAGCGGCCACTCAATTGGCTACGGTTTCCCTAGTCTTTATTGCCGTCCTTCTAGGATTAGAGCGCATCTCGCGGCGGCGCGCTCGCTATTACCAAACAACAGGGAGCCAACCCAGCCGTTCGGCCTATGAGCTAGTCGGGCTCAAAGCGCTTCTGGCAACGGTTCTCTGTGCTTTGCCGATTGCGTTGGGACTTCTACTCCCCACAGGCATTCTGTTATGGTTAGCTGTCTTCAATCTAGACGCTAGTCTGGATAGGGATTTTTTGTCGCTGGCGGGGCACAGTCTGATCCTGGCGGGGGTAACCGCTGCGATTGGGATCATCCTCTCTTTGCTTTTGGCCTATGGTGCCCGTTTACAGCCCCAGCGAAGTGTGCGATTGGGTGTTCAAGTGGCCTCTTTGGGGTACGCCATCCCAGGGGCGGTGATTGCCGTGGGGATTCTGATGCCGGTGGGCCGATTGGATAATGCGATCGCGGCTTGGTCGGAAAATGTTTTTGGCGTGTCTACGGGACTGCTATTGAGTGGTACCGTTGCTGCACTCATTTTTGCCTATTTAGTACGCTTCTTGGCCGTTGCTCTGAGTACGATTGAATCAGGCCTGACTAAAATTCGCCCGACGTTGGACGATGCCTCTCGCTCTTTGGGGAATGGCCCCGTCAAAACACTGACTAGGGTTCATACGCCCCTATTACGGGGTAGCCTGTTAACCGCAGCCGTCCTCGTTTTTGTCGATGTTATGAAGGAGCTGCCCGCAACAATTGTGATTCGTCCCTTCAACTTTGACACGCTGGCAATTCGTGTTTTCCAATATGCCTCGGATGAACGCTTGGCCGATGCGGCTGTTCCGGCGCTGGCCATTTTGTTCGTGGGCTTACTCCCTGTTATTCTGCTGAGCCAGCGTATTGCTCAAACTCCACAGCTTTCTCAGCCCATATCACATCCCAACGACTGAGCCCATGATCGGCTCCAACCCTGCTCCCTTGCCCTCTATCCCCCTTCACAGTAAAGAGAGTTGAGCGCACAGCCTGTTGTACCCTATTTCCCAAGTCACACGACCTCACCTTAAGCCAGATCAATTACACCGACATGGAGGAACGACTACAAAAAGTTTTAGCGCAACGGGGCGTCGCATCACGACGGCATGCCGAGACGCTGATTGAAGCCGGGCGTGTGCGTGTAAACGGCGCGATCGCACATCTGGGACAGAAAGCGGATCCACAACAGGACAGAATTGAATTGGATGGTCGCCTCATTGCCCCTCCGACCCGTCCAGCGCACCATTATTTTTTGCTGAATAAACCTCAGCGAGTTGTATGCAGCTGTGAGGATCCTCAGGGCCGTAAAACCGTTCTGGCATTTGTGCCTCGTAACTTGCAACGCGGTACGGGGCTGCACCCCGTCGGCCGCTTAGACTTCAACTCAACTGGAGCACTGCTCTTAACCAATGATGGTGACTTAACCTATCGCCTCACACATCCACGACATCATGTGACGAAAACCTATCGAGTCGTTGTAACAGGGAAACCCAGCGCAACAACACTGCGTCAATGGCAACAGGGCATTCACCTTTCTGGTCGCCGCACGTTGCCCGCTCAGGTCAAGGTTGTTTCAACGACTGAGTCACCCAATAGAACAGAATTAGAAATTATTTTGCGCGAAGGACGCAATCGTCAGATTCGCCGCGTTGCCGAACAGTTGGGCCATCCCGTAAAAAACCTACATCGCCTGGCGATTGGGCCTATCCATTTGGGCAGCTTAGGGATTGGGAAAGTCCGTGAACTAACGGATGTTGAATTGATTCAATTGTGCGTTACTCCGGATGATGGATAAACTGCGAAGAAGTTCTTCTCAAATGGAAAGATTCACTAGATACTAGGTCTTGATCTTGCCGAGTGATCGGCAAGATCAATCTGTAGGTATGTTGACTAATAGCACTAAACTCACTAGATTACGGAGCTTAGATGAAAGGGCAATCACCAGATATTAACCAGCTACAACGGGAGCAGTTGGTCTACATTGGTGAGCTTTTGCGTGAGGTACGCGAAAGTATGACCTTGTCTTACGAAGAGGTTGCCAAGAAAACATTGATTCGTGCCAATCTCATCCGTGCGATTGAGACGGCAAACATCGAACAGCTACCTGAACCGGTATACACGCGGGGACTCATTCGCCGCTATGCAGATGATTTAGGACTTGACGGGGAAACGTTGGCGAGTCAATATTTCACGCCCACCAGTCCGGAAAATCGTCCTTCTTTCTGGCGGATCCCCATCACCCCCCAATTGCGTCCAGTTCATCTCTACGTGACCTACATCGCTTTAATTGCGATCGCCATTAGTGCACTCTCCTACACCCTCAAACGCACAACGGCTCCTAGCGAGATGGTCACGCTACCGATTCTACAGGGAGAGGCGGCTGAAGAAGCTACCATGCCTGAGACAGAGGCTGAAGCGGCTAATACTGAGACTCCCGATGTGCCCGCGTCGGTTGTTTCCGATGACCCTATTCGTATTGCGGTGGAAATGCAAGACCAATCTTGGTTACGAGTGACTGCCGACCAAGAGGTGGCCTTTGAAGGCATCTTGAAGGCGGGTACCGTACAAAACTGGACTGCTCAAGATACGCTCAAGATTCGTGCCGGGAATGCCGGTGCAGTGGCGGTTTCCTTTAATGAAGGAGACGCTGAGGTATTAGGCAAACCGGGGGTTGTGGCAGAAGTCACCTTTCCTCCAGAAGATACTGCCAGCATTAACTTCTAGCCAAAAAGTAACGACACCCCTGTAGGATAGTTAGCTGATCCTTAACGGAGCGTACAGACGTGTCAGGGACAAACACTGCTACCGATAAATTAGTCTTTATATGCGGTTCGGCCCTGCGAGGGCAGCCTGATCACGGCAATCTGCAGGAGGCGCAATTCGTTCGTGAGGCCAAGACGGCTCCCCGCTATCGACTGCACGCGGTTAAAGACGGTTGGCACCCAGGCATTTATGCTGTACCCATCGATGGGATCGCCATTCCCGGCGAACTCTACGCTTTAACCAATGCTCAGTACGAGCATCTAGTGTCCACGGAGCCGCCTGATATGTATCCAGCAGAGGTGGAACTGGAAAATGGGGAAACGGCGATCGCTATCCTCTATCCGCGCGCACTCATTGAAGCAAATAATTGGCCCGATATCTCTCACTATGGGGGCTGGGCGGCTTACAAGGCCGCTTTAGAGGCTAGCAGCTAACTTTTGTCTTAGCGCCTCAGTCCCTGGAATGGAGCCAAAAATCCGCTCTGAGTACGCCCAGACTTGTTGATCCTTCAGCATATTCTGAAAACGGGGATCTGCTGCCATCGTTTCCCACCGTTTGAGGACGGGCATTTGACTAGCTTGCCCTTGGAAAGCGGTGGAGTCGAAGGAACTACCGCCACCACAGCCGCTCACCTGATCGCGGCCCTCATCAGTAAATTCCAACCCTAATTTTTGAGCAATTTCTTGGCGATAGTCCTTTTCCTGCGACCAAGTGTTGTAGTTGATGCACACTCGTTCTTGGGGCAAGTAGGACGTCTCGCCCAAATATTCGCGAGCATACTCCAACCACAAGTCGGCAACTGTCCGTGACGCATTCTTCACCGAGAACATTTTGCTTTTCAGCCGACTCGCAAACAGGTTGAACGGATCGCGCATAATCAGCACATCTATCCGCTTTCCTGTATACCCTAGATAGAGATCGTGTTTACGCTCAAAACTGGGATGAACAATCCGCTTAAGGTCATGATCTTCATAGCTGTAAAGGAGCCGCTCTAAAGGCACAAAGTTGCCTTTGGCAAAGGGTTCCAACTGCTTGATCGCCCACTGATGCTGGGGGTAAAAGTCTCTTAAAACCTCGTACTTATAACGATAGGGATTGACAAGCGGTTCTAGATTATTGAGATGTTTGGACGCTCCGGGGGTTTGGGCCTTGATCCACATCGTAATGGCATGGTTCCCTGTTCGGCGCAGTCCGACAATCCGGTTCTCTGTCTCGTTGACCAAACTTGACCAAGCCGACTTTTGCAGCAGCGATCGCTGCCAATCCTGCAGTGTATGGTCAGCAATCTTTGTTAGTTTTCTGACTCCCTTCTGAGGACTAACAATTGCCTTGGTCAACCAGGAGGTACTTGCCATAGGGATGCTGAACGTCATCAGTATTTGCGATCGCTACTCAGTGTGCCCATGCCTTAGGAATCACTACCTGACATCCGTAGCGACCGTGGTTTACGAAAATCGCGATCGCGTTTAGGCTAGCTGAGCTCTAGGGCATGCTTGCAGTAGGCAAGCTGTCTACATGACCTTTTTGACTGAGGTTTTGAAGACGCGTTGACTGCGGTCGTTGCAATGATCTCCCTATGACTGGCTCCCCACCTGCGTTCTCAAATACCGCTGATGCGCCTAACGTATCAGTCATTGTACCTATCTACAATGGCGCTCAGGATATGGAAGCATTGGGGACTTGTCTGCTGGCCCAAACTATTGCGCCCGCAACCGTAGAATTTCTGCTGGTGGATAACAATAGTCAAGATCACACCCCGCAGTTGCTCCAAAGCTGGGCCGATCAGGCAAGAGAACAGGGGTTTCACGTCAAGGTGCTGCTAGAAGCCGAAATTCAAAGTTCCTATGCAGCTCGAAATCGCGGGATTCGTTCAGCTAGCGGGGAAATTCTCGTCTTTACCGATGCCGATTGTCGGCCAGAGCCAACCTGGTTAGCTAATATGGTGCAGCCCTTTGAGGATTCTCAAGTGGGGCTAGTCGTGGGTGAAATTAAGGCTCTACCCGGAGATTCTTTATTGGAAGCCTACGCTGAGCATCGCGAAACCCTATCGCAAAAATTCACGATTGCGCACTCCTTTTACCCCTATGGTCAGACGGCCAATTTAGCTGTGCGCCGAGTCGCGTTTGCCAAGGCTGGCTTGTTTCGTCCGTATCTTACGACGGGTGGCGATGCCGATCTCTGTTGGCGAGTACAGCTCAGTGGCCCGTGGCAGCTTCAGTTTGCAGCAGATGCTGTGGTTCGTCATCGCCATCGAGCGACCTTAAAGGAATTGGCCAATCAGTGGCGACGCTATGGTCGGTCTAATCGCTATCTACATGAGTTATATGGAGTCCCCCTACAGCCACCGCTCACGTTCAGAAAAGCCGCCTATTTAGTCACCCGTTGGGGCTTGAAGGGACTGCCATCAACCCTGTGGCAGGTTTTGCAGGGTAAGGCGGCGGCGGTACAGCTTATTTGCCAACCACTGGATTTATTCTGTGGGCGATCGCGTGATCTGGGTCAAGCACAGGCTCAACTTTCTGAGCCAGCTCGTGCGATTGAGTGGCTAGGCCATCCTCCTTCCCCCGAAGAGCTAAAAGCCCTCAGCGTCAGAATTGATTAACGTTGCTCGCTGTGTGCTTCAACAAGCTCTTGAAACGTCAATAGGGCTTGCCGATGACGCTCACCAGCCACCCAAGTGAAGTCGTTATGTCCTGCCTGAGGAACCCAAAGGGACATCTTGGGAGTTGGCGCTACTTCGTAAAGCTTCTGTCCATGCCAAACAGGGACGATGCGGTCAGCCTGACCATGCATGACTAGAACAGGCGCTTGAATGTTTTTTATCCGCTTGCGATTAGGAAACTTATCGAAAGGCAGTAAAGGAATCGGAACCACCACGCGGAAAGCCGATGTAAATGTACTCTCCAAAATCACACCTGCCAGAGGATACCGATTAGCCAACTCGGTTGCTGAGCCACCCCCCACTGAACGTCCATAAGCAATAATTGTTTCCGGCGGTAAATTGAGTGTTTGGGTCAGATATTGATAGGCAGTCTCCGCATCTTGATAGGCATTGTGCTCAGTTGGAATGCCATCGCTGGTGCCATACCCTCGGTAGTCGTAAGCAAACACACTAAATCCCCAACTGTGTAGGCGATCCAATACCGAACGAATGCCACCTAAATCTTCGGCGTTGCCATGAATGTAGAGCAACGTATATTTAGCTTGAGGATTAGGCAAGTAGATAGCTGAAATCTTTTCAGTATCAGTTACCGGTAATTTGAGAATATTCGCCGTGTCTTGATAAGTCGCTGGCTGAGGTAAAAAGATCATGCGATCGGCGCGCAAGAAAATATAGAGCGCCAAAGCTATATAGATAATTAGTGTTGGTAGCGCAACAGCACTTAATTTTCTGAGCCACATAACACTGATACGTAACACTGCGACCACCATGAATGCAATATCAGGCAAATCATTCAAATCGCTTTGGTTAGTCTGGATACGATGAGTGTACAAGGCAACTTGCGAGTTGCAGATACAGTCCATAGCCAAAGACTTGTCTTCTGAGCGATCGCGGCTGAGTTTGCGTCAGTTGTTCACAACATGTGGCGGGATTTTTTAAGAATGCCTCCAAAGCCCATCATGAGCAGCCTAATCCTGTCTCAAGATAGATGATGTGACTGTTTACGAGGCGAGATTCTGATGTTCAGAGTGGTTATCCACCTAGAAACAAGCGTGTCGAGCTTGTTAATGTCAAACAGTTCAATGCCTAACCTTCGCCGTATCAGGACTTTGGTCAACTTATGAAGCAATCTGTCTTTCAACGTGTCTATCGTTCCCTACTTGGACATCCCGTCGCTCGCTGGTTTGTTATCTTTGGCTCGCTCGCTTATTTACTTAGTCCAGTTGATATCTCGCCCGACGTGTTTCCCATTATTGGGTGGGTTGACGATGGTCTATTGGTTACGTTGCTCGCTACAGGCATTACCGAAGTCGTGCTAGAGCGCCGTCGTGACCTCAAGACTCGTAAAGAAGAAGAGGCTGGTAAAGCTGTAGAGACTCAGGCTACGCCAGTGGACGATCGCCCAGCCGCCTAGTCACACTAAAATCCGAAAATTCAGGACTGGAGTAATGGCAAAAAGTCTAGGATTATCGCCATCTACACATCATCCGATGCCTGCCTGCTCAAGCTAAATCTATTCGACGTTTGAGTTGGTGACTGATGCCAACATTCTTTCTGGAGAATCAACCCTATGCTCTCCAACGGTAAACGGTCTTTCCCTTTGTTCCTGTTGGGATTCACTCTTCTGGCCCTATTGACAATTGCTGGTATCTATCTTCTTTATCCAGCAGGATTGGAAGGATTGTAATTTAAACTTCGGTGACGATGTAAAGCTTCTCCTAGGGCGCGTCATCAATTAAACTCGAAAGCCTTGCGGTATCAGCATTGCCGCGCCCGCTTGGTAAAACTAGCTAGGGGCTGAACCGCTCTCAGCATGAGGATTCAGGCTCTAAATGATGACAGCCCCTAGCTCTTGATGAAGCTGGAATAATTCACGAAACTGGTTAGTACAGTTCCTTTTGGGTACTGTGACGGTGCAATTTTTACAGTCTTTTCTGCTTAACTTCCTTCAGCTCTGCATGGAGAAGTATGCAAGGGATACCAAAGCGGACCATCTCACCTCAGCATAGTTACTGTGCCTGCAAGATGATTGACTCGCCTGGTTCAATAACCACTATCCGTTGAGCTGTAACGTTCCCGACAACAACACCTGCCGCAGCGCCCCCCAGCACTTCACCAAGACCAATCCCGTCACCCAAAATAGCCCCAAGGACGGCACCTCCAGCAGCTCCTATCGCTGCATCACCCGCGATAGAACCAGCAGAGGTTTCACGTGGATCCTTCACATCATGGAGAACGTCGGAGTTTGCTGACAGTAGCGTTCTAAAGCCGCCTGCTTCAATATCATCCGCCACATAACGTAAGCCACCTTCAACAGGCTCTAAACGCCCATTGATAACGGTTCCTTTGGGCAAATTCAGACCATTAACCACAACGGGAACATCCGTAACAACCGGTAGTTCATAGATAGTGTCAGGGTTGAAGTAAAGCGTCTCATCACTTTGAGCAACCACCTGAATCAGCGTTGCTTGTTTGGTTTGTTCAATGGGAGCAGCCGAGGCAATGTCTGACAGTACGAGTGGGGCGACGGGAATAGTCAGTAAAGAAAGAAGCGCTAAATTCCTGATTTTCATCATTGCCTCCTGCATAGAATCTGAAGCACCAGCATCAATCAAAATGCTGGCAAGTGCTTTGGTTGATAGGTAGATGGTAAGTATAGACGCTGAAAATTCGAGGAAGTTCACATGAGTTTGCAGTGAGTCTAGCCGACCCCAGTTTCATGAGGGCCAGACAGTGAGCTGCTAGGTTATTCGCTGAGCATCAAGATCAGGATGTTGAACCATCATCATCGTTCTCTTCTGGCGCTTCTCCCTGGGGCTGAACCGGTCTAACATTCGGTATCTCGGGAGTGGGTGCTTCAGGTACAGGCGCTACTGGCAATGGCGTTTCCGGGATCTCTGGAACCTCGGGAGTCGGGGGTGTTAGCGGAATTGGCGCGCGTTCTTCAGATTCTAGCGGTAGGGGTTCGGTAGACTGAACCGGAACAATTTCTGGATCGGCTTCGGGTTGTTCGGATGTAGCTGTAATACTGGGCTCCCGTTGGGGACGAGGGGAATCCTCATCGGTTGGTTCGCGACGGAAAGAATCGGATGGGCGAATTTGAGCCGCGATCGCCGCAAACTTTTGATTCAAGCCTGTGCTGTAGCCCTGGGCTAACCATTGCCTTGCTGTTGTTTCATCCTCTCGTGCCAAAAGCACCAGTGCCCCCCATAACCGCGCCGAACGGTTGCCAGGATTGAGCTGGAGTGTAGCGGTGAGTCGCTGCCACACTCGGGTTGAATTTTGCCTCAATAGGGGCAGAACAACCGTTTCGACATCACTATCTGGCAGTTTGAGGGTTTCTTCCGCCGCGTCCCACTGGCCATCCAGCAGTAAGGCCAGCATTTTTTGACTACTCTGAGACCATTCCTGACCGGCCTGCTTGCGACTGATGTCACCATGGAAGGCCACCACCTGCAATTGCTGCTCTAGCTGGGGAAACCAATAATCACCTGATTGCTGCTTCAGGTCTACCAGTTGCTGATAAGCCTGCGACCACAGGCCATTTTGCGCCAGGAACAGGGCATTGCTATAGGCCTCTGATTGCATCCCTGTGGGTAGCGATAGCGAATTGAGTGGAATTTCTTCTAACACAGTGCTGATGGTTGCCGCCGCTCTGCTGGTAATGGCATAGGCACTAAAACGAGGTTCTAACCCCACGCTTTGATTGACAACCAGTTCCGGTAAACCAATGCCATCTAAATCTTTCCAGGTTGGCCTTTGTCTGGTTTGGCTGCTCCAGTTCAGGAGCGATCGCAGTCGCAGCAATTGTGGATCCACATGCAAAATCTGTCCGTGCAGGATGGGATCGCCTTGGTGTCGCCATTGCCCTGTCAGGTTAAACCAAACACCCGGGAGCCCTTCCGTTTGAATGGCATCAATGGATTCTAAGGGTAATGGCTGAGTCGAGCCAATGACGCCAGTTGCGGGATACCAGGTAGGATCAACCACTTCTTCTTCCGGGGCTCCCTTCACAGTAATCCGGTCTAAAAGCTGCAAGGATAGCTGGTTGGCATCCCGATGGTGTACACCATACAGTCGCAGCTCGATGATCGCCTCGCACGTACGAGCGCAGGGTGATTGGGTAGCGAAGACCGGCAAGAGGCGTAAATCGGTTAAAGCTGGGTCGTTGTTGAGTTCAAGTAACGTAATCAGCTCTCCGGCTTCGCGCCCTTGAGCTTCTAGTTTTGTCGTGATGTCATCCCAGGATTGAGTGGGCATATCACCCCAACCTTTATCAAAGTAGGGCAGCCGTTGAGCAATCCAGCGAGGAGGATGGGGACGAACCACTAACAAAAAGCTCATCCAAAGGCATAAACTCACGATGCCTGCAGCCCCCAAAAGACTGCCATACAGCCCTAAGAGATAGAGACAGCGCCGCCGCAATGTCGGCTCTTGACGACTTTTGGTCAGCAGCGTGACAACCTTACGACGAGTTGCCGCAGCGATGGCTGCAGGGCCACGGGAGGGATGAATTGAGGACGAAGGGGGCATAAAGGAGGAGTCGTCCACGACGGTTGCAAGGGAGATTACTGGGTAATCACTTGGCGGTAGATTTGCCCTGTGCTTTCCCACGTAAAATCCGCCTCAATCATAGTGCGGGCATTGCGTGCGATCGCCGTTCGGAGCAACGGATCTTCAAACAGTTGGCTAATGGCGGCTACATATTGCTCCGGTGTGTTGGCGCGGAGGGCGCGCATATTAGCGGTGTCTTCCTGAATCGATAGTCCTTCCAAACCGCGATCGCTGGCTACGACCGGAGCACCCGCAGCCATGGCTTCAAGGGTTTTGTTCTTAATCCCATAGCCAGTTCGCATGGGAATGACGCACACCGTTGCCTGATGCAAATAGTCCACCATCGAGGGAACCCGACCCGTTACCACAACGCCTGGAATATCCTTCAATGCCATGACTTCCGGTGTTGGCCGGGAGCCTACGAGCGAGAGGGTTGCATCGGGATAGGTTTGTTGGATGCGGGGAAAAATCTCACGACTGAGAAAGGTCGCTGCATCAATGTTGGGCAAGTTATCCATGGCTCCCACAAAGACCAGGTGATGCCCCCCTGGATCAGCAGGGCGCATGGGAAACAGATTTAAATCCACACCGTTGGTGACAACGTGAACTGGGCGTTGGGAGCACAGTTCCGTCATTTGCTTGGCATCTTCGGGCGTTGTCACCACCAAGTCGGTAAATTTTTGGCAATACTGCATTTCATACCGCTTCAACAACAGAAGATTGAGGCGATCGCGCAGCGGGTTTTCGGCTGTGCCTGACGCTAACTGTTGCTTGCAGGTGCCATAGACAGAACTGTGGATGTTCACAATCCGACGCGGCACTCTAGCCTGTACCAGCGGCGTTACGTAGCTTTCATTGACGCAGTGCTCGCAGGTCAAGGCATCAAAGGGGATTTGGGTTACAGTGCGTTCAATCCAGGCTTGCATGGCAGGAGAATGATTATGACGCACACTGGGTGGGGTGCCTTCAAGGAGAAATTGCCCGAATCGCGATACTTTGCCCCACAGACTTGACGACACCTTCTCGGCAGGTTTAGGAAACACTTTGAGCTCGTCTACCCACTGTCGTAAACCCTCAATATCGGCAACCGAAACATCTGGCCCAGTTTGAGTGACCAACGTAATCTGATGATCCTTCAACTTCCTCAGAAGATTAAAAGTCCTGACCTGCGTACCTCCTCGCGTAGGCGGATAGGGAAAGGTCGCCGACAGCATCAAAATTTTCATGGGGTAGATAGCCCAGATATCAACAGCCATTCAAGGGGATGACAAGGCGTTAGCCCACATACTTCATCGTCAGTGAGGCAACCGCTTCTCCAGTATTCCCACCTGTTGCAAGGTGTCGATACGCGTATCCCAGACTACAAGATTTTCAGAAGATTCACTCCCGACTCCGGATGAAATGCGGCTACTCCTTATGTCGGTATCTGCGAGGGGGCGGTCGAGCCCAAAGGTTAGTTTGAGTTAACCTGAGAATTTGGGCGAGGCAAGGGAGATGGAGTTGACTAATCTGGGTAACCCTGCCGTATGATAGTGGTTTGTGAAGAAAGTTATTTGTAGTTCGGAGAAGCTCATGGCTCGGAGTTGTGACCTGACGGGTAGAAAGGCGAACAATGCCTACGCTGTTTCCCACTCTCACCGTCGGACTAAGCGGTTACAGGAAGCCAACTTGCAAACTAAGCGCGTCTGGTGGCCTCAAGGGAAACGGTACGTCAAGCTGCGTCTATCAACCAAGGCAATCAAGACCCTGGAAAAGAAGGGAATCGATGCGATGGCCCGCGAAGCTGGCATTAACCTGGCTAAGTTTTAGTCCTTGTTGTGAGCTTTGAGCGCACGCCCTTGTTCAGAGGTGAAGGCAATCTCGATACACTGCTGGCATCCCTACAGCCTCAACTGGATGCAGCAGTGTATGTTTTTTGTACAGTGCCATCGGATAAGCCAGTCCCGGCTAACATCCAGCCAATTTGCCAGTTTACTGAGTCAGAGGGCATGACTCTGATTGTGGAGCAAACGCAAGCGGCTAAGGTCGGTCTAGAATCTGTTTATCCTTGCCATCGGATCACCTTGACCGTACATTCTGATTTAGCGGCGGTGGGGCTGCTCGCAACTGTCACGCAGGTTCTGGCCACAGCGGGAATTAGCGTTAATGCAATATCCGCCTATTACCACGATCATTTGTTTGTGCCCTGCGATCGCGCTGATGATGCCATGGCATGCTTACAAACCCTAACGACAGATTCCCAATCCGCTTAAAGCACGCTCAAAGGAATTGATAGGAGATGACATGCTGAAAGCACTAGCAACCTTGCTAATGACAGGCAGCCTTGGCGCATTTGGTATGTCTATTCCTGACAGTGATATAGCCTTTGCCAATCAGCCGTTTTCGTTGTCAGCGAAACCTGTTGTTGAACTGAGCCAAAGTCGCGATGCTGAGCTTCTATATCTATGTGAAACCACCAATGGGAAACTGCTTGAGCTTTATGATTTAGGCGATACGATTCGTTATTCCTTTGGCCCGCCAAATAATTCTGAAATTGTTCTCGATGTGCCTCGTCATGAAGCTTCTACCTACCAATGGGCTGGCGTTGGGCGCTCTATCCATTATTCAGTGAGTGTTCCTAATGGGGACACGATATATACAGTATTCATATCCCAAGACCGCCTTACGGAGGGACGTCCTGTGACGGGGGGTGTCGATGTTTATATCAATGATGAATACACCACCTCGGTCTATTGTGCTGACGAAAATATCATCAGCAATCTCGAAGGCGTTGATCTGAAACCTTCCTATTAAAAAATTACTGGAGTTCCCAGTCTTTTGCCGGTGTGATAAGCGATCGCCCTATTTTGGGACAATAACCTATCATCGTATTGTTCTATCTTGACGGTGTGATGACCCAGGATGACGGTGACCGATCCTCTGATCCGTCTCGCCATAGCGCTTGTAGCCGATGATGACAGTGCATGACAGGGGTTCTGGGGCAACATGTAATCCCCAATGCTTTTGAACGTTAACAGTTCGCGTCTCAACCTTTTCCTATGCTGAAATTTCAACCGTCAGGTTTCGAGCAACGGGTCACAGAAACCGCTTTAGGTGTGATGGCCTACTACACTCAGGCGAGTGCTGCCCCCTGGCATACGACAGAAAGTTGTCCCGACCAGGGGACGCTGGTGTGCTTGCACAGTTTGGGAGGGGGATCATCTGCCTATGAATGGTCTAAGGTGTATGCGGCCTTGGCCGCTGATTACCGGATTATTGCGCCTGATCTTGTGGGATGGGGCCAGTCGGCGCATCCTGTCCGGAGCTACCGAACCGAAGATTACTGGGCGATGATTACCCATCTCATTGAGCAGGTCGCTGGAGCTCCAGCTGTGGTTGCTGCCACCTCTTTAACGGCAGGCGTCGTTATCCGCCTGGCGATTGATCGCCCCGATTTGTTCAAAGCCCTCTTTCTGGTTTCCCCGTCCGGCAATGATGATTTTGGCGTTGGGTATCCCTTCAGCTTACCGGCGGTGCTGGCAGGCACACCTGGCCTGGATCGCCTGGTTTATCAGTTAGGCGCAGCTAACGAATTCGCGGTCACCCAATTCCTGACTAACTTCCTGTTTGCTAAGCCTAATCGGCTAACGGCTGAGACCATTGAAGCTTATCTCACCTGTACCCAACAGCCCAATGCGGAATATTCTGCCCTAGCCTCTCTACGCGGTGAGGTGTGCTTTGATCTGACCCGTTACATTGGGCAGCTCGCAGTTCCCACGACGCTTGTGGTGGGTGAGTTTGCCCGCTTCAATCGTCCGGCGAAAACGAAACGGCTAGCGGCGATGAATTCCCGAGCAATTCAGGCTGTACATGTGGTCCCTGGTGTGGGCGTGCTGCCCCATATTGAACAGCCAGCGCCTGTGGTGGGCTTGCTGCGGTCTTTTCTCCGGGAGGCGATCGCGCCAATGCTAGAAACCGCCTCTGCGTTAGGAGAATAGCGGTAACGTAGACTGACGCTGTTAAGCCAGCGATCGCAAGATGGGAATTTGATGAATCTGTTCTGGCTGCACAGTATCCCAGTCCAGTCCGGTGGGGCGAGTCAACTGGGTGTGGGTGGGAATGGCTCTATCTGGAGTCATCCCGCGCTGCAAATTTTAAACCGTATTATCTAACAGTGCTTTGATATCCCATAGCCTCTGCCCCTTGCTCTAATACCTGACACCCCTGCGGCCCATGAAGGAAGCGGATGCTTAATATAGGGGTGTGGTGAGTACTAGATTGCGCTATTTATTCTGCTTGGTGGTTGCATCTTAAGGAAATTGCCTGCCTGGCCCAGTCCTGTATTTTCACTTGAGCAAATAAAATCGGAGTTTTTTTATGCGCTTTGGTCTTATTCTTTCTATTGCCCTTATTGCTATCTTTTGCGGTTCTGCTTATGGCTTTTATTCTCTCGGCTCTCGCCAAGGCTATCAAGCTGGCTACGAGGATGGTTATGATGCTGGATATGAGGAGCTGGAATTTTACATAGAACAACCATGCTGATGAAGTGATAGCGCTGATGTCTCGCGTCAGACTCGAAGTCTGCAGCACAAAGGTCAGTATCATGGAAATGTTAAGCCGCGATCGGGATGCACGAGCGTCGAATTTATCATCTAGCCGATACCCAAGCGTCCAGCCAAGCTAGGCGTCAAGGGTAGTAGCATCGCCAATGTCAGGAAAAGAGCCAACAAGCCCAAAGCTGCCCTAGCATCGTCTGGTTCCGTCAGTTCATTGCGGGCAGGCGATTCCAGATTCCGCTGAAGGAAAAGGATCAAGCCTGCCCAATACAAAGCTAAAGGATTAGCAAGGGACGCGATCGCTAAAATAACCAGAGTAATGACCGTAGCTCGACCGGCTGTTTTGCGACCGTAGATCGATTGAACAATGCGCCCTCCATCAAGCTGTCCTGCCGGTAACAGATTTAGAGCTGTAATCACCAATCCTAGCCATCCCACAATGGTGAGGGGATGAATGTCCACCACAGGCTCGGAGAGGGCTGTGCCCAGAACAACCTTAGCCAGGGTTCCCACCAGGGCAGAACTTTGAAAGAACTCCACCGGCAGCTGGAATTGGCTACCCGGATGGGACAACACTAACCCCAACAGCAGCATGCCGAAGGAGAGGAGCCCTCCTGCAGCTGGGCCAGCAAAGGCAATATCGAAGAGTGTTTGGCGATTTGGAAGAATTGAGTCAATGCGGGTTAGCGCTCCGAATGCGCCAATATCCCAGGCGGGTAGAAAAAAGGGCCAACTGAGTTTCACATCAAGCCGTCGAGCGATCGCCCAATGCCCCAATTCGTGGACAGTCAAAACTGCCAATGTTCCTAACGCAAAGGGTAAAGCGGATAGCCAACGTCCGGGTGTGGTCAGCAAATCAAACCCAAGCAGAATACCGCTAGCTTCCAGACAAGTGAGAAAGGTAGCGATGACCAATATCACCGCCAAGGCTTTCTGAGCTGGGGTCAATGAGCGGGAGGTGACACTTTTGGGTAAGGCCACAACCACTGGCTTGCTCTGAGGATCAGCCACTAGAAATAAGTTATAGGTATCGCCAAGGCGCTCCTCGGCCAGTTCCGTCAGCTTATCAATCGTTGCTTCTGGCTGCCCACGCAAGTTGCCCTTGAAAATAGCGCCCTGATCGTAGGGCAGTGTTTCTGTCCGAAAGAAGGTGTCGATACCGAAAATACCTTCTAGGGCCACTAAATCTTCAGGAGCAATTCTTGATTCACTACTTTCGTCTTTGGGGTCAGCGAGCTGAGCTGGGGTGCCTACGACCTTTTCCTGCTCTTCGCCAGTTCCCGCAATACTATTTGTATCCTGAGTTTCTCCCGTCGAAGCCATGACCTCCTGAGATTTTTCAGGCTTCATCATTGCGGCCATGCGTTGCGCCGTCAATTCATCTTTACCCAGGTCACGTAAACGACGGCCAAGATAAATGTAGAGGCCTGCTGAAGCGACAACCAGAAATAACACCCCTGCTAGATTGATGTAAATGCCTATGGTGAATAGACCGAAGAATAGCAGCCAGGGCAGCATGAGAATCACAGACTGCAACCAGGCAAAAATACCGATCTTGCCAAAGGGACGCGCACGGTTGAAGCCCCAGGCGAGCAGCGCGATCGCAGCAAAGAAAATCAGCAGGGTTACCATTGAGCTCTCGATTAACGCGGGTTCACACACTGAACAATGTAACGGAGTGTCTGTCTAGAAGTTGCAATTAAATAGGTGTGGATATCCCAAAGTGGGGTAGATGAGTGGGAGAGTAGACGGGTAATGGAGTGTCAGGGGGACGAGTGGGCTCAGTGATGGGCTTGAGCGATCGCTGGCAAAGCGGCCTCCACTGTACGAGGGGTAAAGCCTAGCGCCAAGGCTTTTTGACTATTCAACGATACATCTTTGGGACGCGGGGCAGGCAGTGCAACGGACGATTGCAGGCAGGGTTGCATTGCTGAAGCAGGCAAATCAAACGCTGTAGCTA
The DNA here is from genome assembly GCA_039819045.1 of Cyanobacteria bacterium J06638_28. Taxonomy (GTDB): domain Bacteria; phylum Cyanobacteriota; class Cyanobacteriia; order Phormidesmidales; family Phormidesmidaceae; genus SIO1E4. Next base: position 26,442 of record JBCBSR010000001.1, on the reverse strand, counting down.
TGAGGCGACCCAATTCATAACGGTTCAGCCGTTGGGGGCCACCTAAATGCACAATCCCTGTAAGTCTCTGTTGCAGTACCAGGTTTAAGCCGCCGACTACGTCCGTCACTTCGGCTGGCGTCCGAACCTCATCGGTAAACAGGGTTAACGTTTTGCCAGCGGCGATCGCGGCGAGAAATCCCTGCAAAAAGCAGCCAGCCGTTGGGGCTTTAGCACCGTATAGCAAAGGTAAACGGCAGATGGTTGCTTGCGGATAGACCGCTTGAATGGCTGCCTCGGCACTGGCCTTTTGCTGTCCGTAATGATTTATCGGGCTGGGGACATCCGTTTCGCAGTAGGGAGCCTGCGTACCATCAAACACTAAATCCGTTGATGTAAAGAGAAAGGGAATCCCGCTAGCAGCACAACGACGGGCTAATTTCACGGAAGCGTCCACGTTAATGGGCCAGCTACCTTCAGGATCTTGCTGACATTGATTCACTTTAGAGATAGCCGCTGTATGTAGAACGGCGTCTGGCTTGACCGTCTCCCAACACTGCTGAATCGAGATTTCGCTCCTTAAGTCCAGAGGATGAACCGTTCCCCAGTCCATTGCCAAGGGCTGAGTGTTATGGGTGCCCCAAACTTGCCAATCTGAAGCTAACAGGCGACAGGTATGCCAGCCTAAAAATCCACTCGCACCCGTCACTAAGAGCGATCGCACGATTCAAGAGGCTCGTTGAAAATCATATCTGCCTTCATCCTACTGGGAAAAATCGTTCATTCTCGGCAGAATAAAGCTACATTGAGCGAGAAATTGGGTCTTGCTGAAGGAAGAATACCCTCTATGAATGCTGGTTCTGGATCTGATAGGGACAAACCTTTATCATCACCGATTGATCCGCCAAAGGTAACGCCGACGGATGATGCGGCAGCTACTACCGATGAACAAGAATATCCAGCAGCAGTACCGTTCCCATCTCCTCATGCGCTGCCTTCACAGACTCTCCCCAACAGTCCAGAAACGTTAACCTCAGACCAAAATGGGCACAGCTACCCAAGCCTAAACTCGACTGATGATCGTTCTAGTTTAGAAGACACAAATGCTTCCCGCAGTGGCGAGAGCCCCCCAGCTGTTGTGGTTATTTTGGTCGGTTTGTTGCTCATTGTGGTAGGGCTCAACGCTAACCTGACCTGGTTAACGCTGATCGGAGCTCTGCTCAGTCTCGTGTTGTCTTGGGGGGTCATGTGGCCCTCGATTAAGGGACTTCTAGCTGACTTTTCCCCCCAACAGCGATCGCTCTTCATTGCCATTCCAGCTTTCTTAATTGGCATCTTGGGACTCATGCAGGCGGTTGGCATCAACCGAGCTGTTCAGGCTTGGGGACGGACAATTCGCTGGGATATTTTAGGCGCGTTGGGCGATTTCCTGGGAGCTTTCGGTCAGATTTTGGTTGCTCTATTGGCGCTGTATGTGGCTTGGCGGCAGTATGTTATCTCCCGCGACTTAACCGTGCAGCAAAACCGCATTACCCAACAACAGACGATTGATGCGTATTTTCAAGGCATTTCGGAACTTGTGCTGGATGATGAAGGGTTGTTGGAGGACTGGCCCCAGGAACGCATCATTGCTGAGGCCCGTACAGCAGCCATTCTTAGCAGTGTTGATGCGCCTGGCAAGGCTAAAGTTATTCGCTTTTTGTCTCGCTCGAAGCTGCTAGCGCCCCTGAAGCGCGATCGCCATCTGGGACGTCCGATTTTGGACGGCAATGGCGGCTATGCCGAAGATCGTCAAGATGGACTACGGGTTATCAATTTGGGTGCGATGCTAGCGAATGCCGATCTCTCGCGTAGCGATCTGCGATGGGTGGAATTAAGTGACGTCAACTTAATTCGCGCTGACCTATCCAATTGTGACTTGGCCCGCGCTAACTTCAGTCGTAGTGTTCTCTATTGTGCCAACTTGTCTAATAGCGATCTCATGGGAACATGGTTCTTCTATGGTTCCTGGGAAACTGCTTCGCCTCGCAGCCGCACTAAATTTCCCGATTTCCAGACCGGCGAATTTACGGGAGCGGTTATCGAAGATGTGGACTTTTCGGCTGTGCAGCGCCTTTCTGAGGAACAACGCCAATACTGCTGTCGCTGGGGTGGCAAAAAAGCGCGATCGACGATTCCCGGTGGCTGTGAAGGAATTCCCAACTGCCTCGAATGACTGGTCAACACAACTTCTGCTTACCCTGCATCTGATTGAAAGATTAGCGTCTGACCTTACACGGAAACCAGCGATCTAGAGGTAGTCAAGGTATATTCCACTGCTAGAGCTGGGCATTCTGGACATAGCTTGCGTTCACAATTCAGTGATGCAAAACCGTTGCCATATCCCCGTTTAGACTGTGTTTCACGCCGGAACGCTCTTCGGGAAGAATTTAGGAGGTTGCTATGCCAGAACCCGTCTCGGTATGGATTCTTGCTGCCAGAACCGATTTACCCTACTTAGCCAAAACAATTCCTCACCAAATGAGGACTTGTAACTATCCATTTGTCGAAAGGGTCTTGGCTTTGGATACAGCTCCCCTTTCCGGCGACAAGCTCACTCGTTATGGCACAGGGAGCCAGGAAGAAGTTCGGCAAGCTTGCCAGGCTCTCATTGATGCGGGCGTGATGGATCGGATTGTTGAAATTGACTACGATCCAGCCCTTGTGGATCAGATCTATGAGAAATATTTTGGGCCAGAGCAGGCTCCTTTGATGCGAGGCCATACTCACAACTGGAAAGGATCGACCGTTTACGCCTCGCTCTATTGTATCGAAGCCGCTGCATCGGATTATTATTTGCACTTTGATGCCGATATGTTGCTCTATCAAGCACCTAACTTTAATTGGATTACTGAAGCTATTGAAATGCTCAAAAAGGTGCCGACCATTGCAGCGATTCGCCCTTTATGTGGGCCACCTCAAGCAGAAGACAAGGTTTACCAAAATCATGCTGTTAAAAAAGATGACCGCGGCTTCTACGCCCATAAGTTTTTCAGCATGAGAGCCTATCTGGTTGATCGACGGCGATTTGCCCAACTCTCTCCCATTCCCTTAGCTTGGAAACATAATCCCCTCTGGTCGCGACAATTACCTCAGCCGTTGCAAACGATTGGCGCGGCAATTGAACGTCGGCTTCATAACAACAAGAATCTACCGCTCAATGGGGCGATCGCTTCCTTTGAACCTATGACCAGTGAACGCTTAGAGCAGACTGACTATGTCCGTGCTGACCTCGCATCTTCGCAGGCTTGGACAGTGCATCCGGCAAAACATTCACCGGAGTTTATTCAAGCCCTGCCAACACTGATTTCCCTCGTTGAAAAAGGGGTGTATCCACCGGAACAGGCAGGGCAGTATGATTTGGCATTGTCAGCATGGCTCAAGTGGCCGCAGCTAAGTCAGACCCTGGATTAAACGCGCATCTACTTGAGGCACCTGTACCTAAAACCATACGAGTCTTTACCCAGGAACCATAAAGATTTAGTAGGGCTTGTCCATTACGTCAACAGTCCTCATATTTTCCCGATAGGCTGTATCAGATTGCGAGCGCGCTAAATTGAGATGCCCAAGACTAAGAAACGGAAAAACAAAAAGTCCGAAACAAAGTCTGCTAAGCCTGAATTATCCTCTAGAGAACAACGCAAGCTACAGCGGGAACGGGCTAAAGTCCGTCAGGCTATTATTCAGTTTTGCAGTGGTATTTTTGCGCTTTCAGCCTTAGTTGCATTAGCGGTCAGCGTGATTGTTGATCCTAAACTAGGGGTGATTGCTGGGGGCGCGATCGCTTGTCTAGCCCTCTCCTTTAAGTATCCTCGCTATGCCATCTATGCCTTCATTATTTTCCTGCCCTTTAGTGGTACAGTAACCTACGCGTTGGGTGGTAACGCCATTCTGACTCTGGCTAAAGATGGTATTTTCTTCCCCGCTTTGTTAGGCGTTTTTCTATTTTGTCGAAAGTACAAGCAGCCCCTAATTATCCCGCGCGAAATTAGAATTCCATTTCTGATTTTGATGACCTTCTTGATAGTCGTGCTGCTCTTTGTTAATGGGTCACAACAGCTCAATGCTGGCGGTGAACAGCCAATTCTCTTAGGGATTTTAGGCCTGAAAGCGCTAGTAGGGTACACGCTTTTAATGACTTGTATTTACTATCTTGTTCAAACTCAGGAAGATCTCTACTTTGTATTGCGACTACAAGCGATTTTAATTATTGTCTGCTGTGGCCTCGGTTTTATTCAATACTTTATGCTGCAAACTGGGATTTGTCCCGGCACTCAAGGCTCTGGAGATGAACTTTTCAAGGCATCGCTAGAAGCTCGATGCTTTGTCGGCGGGTCACTTCTTTATGCGCCTCAAGTCAATACGATCCGCCTACCGGGAACCTTTGTTGCCCCCTGGCAGTGGGGATGGTTTTTGATTTCCAGTGCCTTTTTCGCCTTTGGTACTGCCTTCAATGATCGCTCTTGGATTTGGCGCATTATTGGCATTCTGGCCATGGCAATGGTTATTATGATGTCCTTTATTTCAGGGCAGCGGATTGCTCTTTTTCTAGTACCCGTCGCAATAATTTTACTGTTGGTGCTGACCGGAAAACTGGCTAACTTAAAGCAGTTTTTGCCTATTGGGATTGGTTTGTTTCTGGTGCTAGCTTTCCTCTATGCCCGTGATCCAGCACTGGTTAACCAGCGGATTGAGAACCTCCAGGGTCGATGGAAAGCCGCGCCGCCCCAAGAGTTCATCATGCACCAATTACAGTGGGCTGCCGAAAAGCAGCGAGGTATCCTCGGACGAGGCCTCGGACGCGCGACCAACGCAGCTCGAATTTTTGGCAAAATTGTACTCGTAGAGACCTATCACTCTAAGGTGCTGTACGAGACGGGGTACATTGGCTTGGTTTTACTATTGTCTCTGTTTAGTGCAATCACTTACACAACGTTCCGAGCGTATCGCTCGATTAAAGAACCCAGTTTGCGAGGTTATGGAGCTTCTTTATGGGTGTTTGTGCTGTTTATTAGTTACTTTCCTTACTACTACCCGCTTGATGTTGATCCTGTTAATGTCTATTACTGGTTAGCCGCAGGGATTGTGGTGAAGTTACCTGACATTGATCGCCAAGAGCGATTGAAACAGGGTGAGGACGGGGATACTAAACGCAAGTTGACGAAGAAAGAGCTGAAACAGCTCAAGAAATCGCAAACTACCGTTGCATTGAAGTAATTTCCTCTCAGTACTTCTCATTCTGTATGCTGGCTTTCATTATTCCGCTCAAAAGCGCCCAGGTTTCTAAGGACTGGCATAAAACTTCGGCTTTGTTTGAGCGTTGTCTGCGCTCAACCTGCAATCAGACATCATCGGCCTTTAGAACCATTGTGGTCTGCAACGAAATGCCGGATACGACATTTCACCACGATCATGTCAGCTATGTTCAAGTTGACTTTTTGCCGCCCCAAAAAGAAAAGCATCCTGTTGCTAGAGGCCTGACGGATAAGGGTCGTCGGGTTCTTAAAGGGATTATGCATGCCCAACAATTCGCCCCGACCCACATTATGTCCGTGGATGCCGATGACTGTGTAAGTCATCGCCTAGCTGACTTTGTTAGCCAGCATCCCGATGACAATGGGTGGTACCTCCAAAGTGGCTGGAAGTACATCGATGGGGAACCCAGCATTTATATCAAGCACCGCCGGTTTTACACCATGTCGGGGACGGCCAATATCGTCCACGTCAATCATCTAGATTTGCCAGAAATCCCTGAGTACAATCGGGGCTATGGCTATTACAAGTTCTATGTGGATCATCAGAAAACGCGACGCTTTATGGAAGAACGCCAAGCACCCATGCGTCCCCTACCTTTTCCTGGTGCAGTCTACGTTTTAGCCACTGGGGACAATATGTCCGGCAATCAGGATAAACTTTCGTTTAACTTTATTAGTCGCAGAAACCTGTCTGAAAAAATTCGCACTGAATTTTGTTTAGATTCGCCGAAATTTGAGAATACTAAGGGCAATCATACTTTAGTGTCTTAGGCTATTTACCCCCTTGGAATCCATCATGCAGTGGCCCTCCATCAGCGTTATTGTGCCAACTTATCAGCGCGAAGAAGTGCTTTGCGGCACGATCGCTGAACTTTTACAGCAGGATTATCCCGATTTTGAAATCCTGGTGGTTGATCAAACTGACAGCCATAAACCTGAAACCCAGGCTTATCTAGAAGAAACGGCAAATAGCGGCAAAATTCAGTGGTATAAGCTTCCCTGGGCTAGTCTGCCTGGGGCTCGCAACTACGGTGTGGAACGTTGCCGGGGCAGCATCATTTTGTTTGTGGATGACGACGTGGAGCTGCCTGTTGGTTACCTACAGTCACATGCCCAAGTCTTTCTCGATAACACTGAAGTAGGTGCCGTAGCCGGGCGGGTCTTTGATCGGATGAAATTAGCTGACCGTCCCGACCTCAAGATTGAATATTTGCCCAAAGAGGCTATGGATCCAGGGATTGCCTGGTACTACATCGATCTAGTACACACGACTCAACCTCAGCAAGTCTTGACGGCTCGGGGCTGTAATATGTCTTTTCGGCGGGAGATTTTTTACCAGCACGGGTTGCGATTTGATGAACGCTTTCGCGGCAATGCGGTTAGAGAGGAATCTGATTTCTGTCTCCAATTACGGCAAACGGGCTATATCGTTTGGTATTCTCCTGCGGCGCATTTGGTTCACTTGGGTGAAGAGACGGGAGGCTGCCACGATATCAGTACGCGATCGCTAGACTATCAGATTACCTTCTATCACAATCACTTTTTAATGGGGCTGAAAAACCTCACCACAGGACAAGCACTCCGACTTTTCATTCGCCTGTTTGATTGCCATGTGCTGGGCCATCCTCCTTGTAATAAAAGTGGTTCGCCCATCAAGATTGTGACTAGATTCGGGTTCTACTGTCTGGGTTTCCTAGATGCAGTGGGCACCCTGATTAAGACGGGAAAGCGTCACCGCGTCTACACAACGACAATCGATAGTGATCTATCGCTGTCTACCCAGTGCTAAGCCACGTCCAACGTGAAAACTAGCGTTTTGTACCGTCAGAACCGAGGATCTGGATGTGGCCGCGAACGTTGCTAACTCCGTGAGGATACAACAGCGAGCCATCTAGCTGCGTGCCCGGTAAACCTGGAAGCTTAAGTGCCCTGACCTACACGGTTGAAGCTATCGATTACACGCTTTAGGAACTTGAATGAATGAGAGTCCTTGTTGCCAGTCACACCTACATTGTTGACTTAAACTGCGAAAAGTTCCGAACCCTAGCCCACTTGGAACCAGATTTAGACGTCACTATCGTCGTGCCCAAGCGATGGCGACCCGGTGGTGTCCAAAATCGCATTGTCGAAACAAAATCGTGGCAAGATGGCCGCTTTCGAGTGGTTCCTATCTCTAACTTCAGCCAAAACAACCAGGGTCTGCTGACCTTCGGTCTTGATCTGGTCAAGCTCCTGCGTGAGTTTCGCCCCCACGTGATTCAGGTGGAACAGGGCGCGAAAGGATTGGCCCATGCTGAGATGATTACGCTGAATCGCCTGCTGGGGCTAAAAGCTAAAACCCTCTTTTTCACCTGGTGGAACCTGCCCTACGAGCTGAAATTTCCTGCTTCCGCGGTAGAAGCTTATAATCTCAACGGAACCGATGGCATCATTTCGGGTAATCAGGATGGTGCTGATGTTTTGCGCGATCGCGGCTACCAAGGTCCTATTCGTGTGATGCCTCAGTTGGGAGTGGATGAGAGCCTTTTCCAGCCAGCGCCCCAGCCAGAACTCGCAACCAGTTTGGGTATCAACAGTGATGATTTCGTCATTGGTTTTGTAGGCCGTTTTGTTGAAGAAAAGGGGCTGCTGACCTTAGCCAGAGCCTTAGGCCAACTTAAAGACCATACTCGCCCCTGGAAATGGCTGCTCTTGGGCCGGGGCCCGCTAAAGGACGATATCGCTCAACAGGCTACCGAACTCGGCATTCAAGATCGCATCATTTGGATTGAGAGCGTTCCCCATGATGATGTCCCCCGCTACATTAATCTGATGTCAACGCTCGTGTTGCCATCCGAAACAACTTACAAGTTCAAAACCCTGACCGCCGCGGGGTGGAAAGAGCAGTTTGGTCACGTCATCATTGAGGCAATGGCCTGTAAGGTGCCGGTCATTGGCTCCGATTCGGGGGAAATCCCTCATGTGATCGGCGATACCGGACTAGTGTTTCCTGAGGGCGATGCAGCTCAGTTAGCCGATCACATTCGATCACTGATGGAATCCTCAGAACTGCATACGCATCTGAGGCAGCAGGGATATGAGCGTGCTATGGCCCAGTACACTAATCAGGCGTTAGCTCGTCAGGTATTGGACTTTTACCGCGAGTTAGTGGCATGACTCAGCCATTGAAGGTGTTGCAAATTGTTCCTTCCATTTCCCTGGTGTATGGGGGGCCGAGTCAGATGGTGCGAGGCTTTTCCCAAGCGCTAGTCACTGCTGGGGCAGAGGTCACGGTGGTCACAACGGACTCTAATGGGGATGTGGATGAGGCTCCGTTAGCCGTCCCCCTGGCAGAACCGGTGGCGGAGGAAGACTACACGGTTTGGTATTTTCGCTGTTCACCGTTTCGGCGATATAAATTTTCCCTCGGACTATTGCGCTGGCTATGGCAGCATGCGGCTGATTACGATATCGCTCACATTCACGCGCTGTTTTCGCCCGTGAGTTCCACCGCAGCAGCGATTCTCCGACAGCAAGGGCTCCCTTACCTGTTACGTCCTTTGGGGACGCTCGATCCCGCCGACTTGCAAAAGAAAAAGCAGCTCAAGCAACTCTATGCCGCCGTTCTAGAACGTCCCAACTTGGCTGAAGCCGCTGCAATTCACTTCACCAGCGAACAAGAGGCATCGGTATCCGAACGGTTTGGGACTCACACACCTGGACTGGTGCTGCCGTTGGGCGTGACGCCGCTGCCACCGCCTCAAACCGAAATTGACGTGCGATCGCAATTTGGCATTCCTCGCGATCGTCCCATCCTTCTTTTCATGTCGCGCCTGGATCCGAAAAAAGGAATTGAGCTGCTGATTCCAGCTCTTGAAACACTCCAGCAAGAAGGGCTTAACTTTCATCTGATGCTGTGTGGAGCAAATCCTCAAGACCGGCAATATGAGCAAACCATTCACGCTCAAATTGAGAACTCATCATTAAGCAACCAAGCAACCCTAACAGGCTTTGTCGCTGGGGACTTGAAGGCAGCCCTACTGAATACAGCCGATGTATTTGTGCTGCCCTCCTACTACGAAAACTTTGGGATTGCCGTAGCAGAAGCCATGCTAGCAGGATTGCCAGTGGTCATTTCTGACCAAGTTCACATTTGGGAAACGATTCAACGCGATCAGGCTGGTTGGATTTGCCAGTGTTCGCAAGCTTCCCTAACCAATCAACTCAGAGAAGCCCTCAACTCATCAGTCGAGCGACAACAGCGGGGACATAACGCCCAACGCTGTGCCCAGAAAAACTACAGTTGGCACGCCATTGCAGAACAGGCGATCGCCAGCTATCACAGCATCCTAGCTGGGGAATTTGCTTCATCCAGTGTTACTTAGGAAACGATTCAACGTAAATTCAGAGCTGGATTAACCAGAGCAAATAGAAGGATCAAAGAAGGTAAGGAAGCAGCTCAGGGAATATGCTCAACTTGCACACGCAACCCCTGCTGATTTAGCTCCTGTGCTAGTGCTTGAGCTTCCTCAAAGGTGGCGTAGGCTCCGGCCTGCATTAAGGTCTGGTCACTTAAGCGAACTTTGAAGGCATCAGGCACACGTTCACGTAACCTGGCCTCTGCTGCGGCATCTTCTGTATTCACTAATACCCGATAGGGCAATCCCAGGGTAGATGCCAGCGATGGCGGCGGTGGCGGTGCACCCGCTGTATCAATATCAGCGTTGAACAACTCGGGTAACTCACTCCCGCTTCCCATGGGGATGTCGGAGTTGGGAACAACGATTCGCGCTGCATCAAACGTTGAGGTGCCGACAACGAAGGGCGGCAATTCTGGTAGATCGTCAATGCCATCAGCCAGTGCCAGAGAATCGGAGGCGCCAGAGGGTGTGAGTAAATCAGATGCGGTTACCGGCATAACGGCAGTATTGACCGGCGGTGGAATCACTGGAATCGCGATCGCGTTAGGCTCATTTTCACTGTGTAATGGATCAGCAGAAGTCTCGTTTTCTGACGGTGCCAATTCATTGTCTAAAGGGGTAGAAGTGTTGTCCTGTAATGACGATTCAGCAGGTGCAGCCAGGGATACGACGCTATCAGCAGTATCGCGCTCATCACCAGGACTAAAAACCGCTACCGAAGATGTTGATAGTTCTGCTAACGGTTCGACCGTTGCTTCTGGTTCAGCCGTTTCTGCTGCGGTTGTTGTGGCAATCGCCGCCTCAGACAGACTCAAAATCGGGCGCAAATCGAGACCCGCAAGCGTACTGTTGATAGGGATTGCTGGAGTATTTACCGCAATATCAACTTCAGACAGCGCTGTCGCCGTGGCTGCTAATCCTGACGCTGTGTCGCGTCCAAATCCATTGATGCGTTCAGCTGAGGGGGGAGGACTGGTGGGCACAACGGCCAAGGTCTCAGGATTTTCAATCACCTCAGTCACTGTCACAGTTGTCGTTGGCGGTTCTGACGTCGTAACGGCTGTCGCGGCTGAGGTAGGTTGGGCAACCGTTGCCTGAGCTGGAGTTGCCGCTGACGACGTGGGTGCCGCTGCGCTTATGGGCGCGATCGCCGCCGCACTCGGTGGTGGTGGTTGAGTTGCCGTGACCACGGCGTTTACCGAGGTATCCGTCCAGGGTGCATAGTCCAAAATGCTATTGCGACGGTTTTGCTGAACAGCGTTATCCCGTAAAACGGGTCGAGCCTCGGCATGGATCAACAAGCCTTCTTGGTTATGAGTAACCTGGTTGTTCATAATTTGCGGCGTGGCACCTGGCGCGACAGAGATCCCTGTGCCTGTATTTTTGAAGATATTGCCCTGTACTTGTGCTGAAGAGGTACCCGCAATCACCAACCCAGCCTGCCCATTTTCAGCGAAGTAATTATTGCGAATGACCGGAGTCCCGCTCCCAGCGATATAAATCCCTGTCGATCCGCTCTGGAAAAAAGCATTGCCCAAAATGACCGGATCACCCGATTCAATCCAGAGGCCGATCCCACTGGGATGAGGATTAGAGACGATAACGTTGGCTAGACCGGCATTATGAGCTCCCAAAATGGCTACATTTTGCAAGCCTTGAGTGGGACTGAGGTAAACGGCTCCCCCCCGAATGGTCACATTACTGCTATCCGCCCCACCTGCCCCTTGAACGGTAACCCCTGGGCTCAATTCCAGCGGGAAGCTCTCGCCCGTTTCCTCGCTATAGGTGCCGTCAGCAAGCAAGATCAGTGTATTGGGTTGGGCAATCTGCAAGGCGTGGGTAATCGTTTTCAACGGCTGCATCTGGGTACCCCGTCCCTGCCGGTCATGCCCTGCGGCAGCGTTGACATAGAGAATAGTATGACTCTGACTGCCAATATTTTGAGCGATCGCAGCTTCCGGTACCGCAGTTCTTGCCGTGTTGTTTGGTAAAGCTGCATCCGCAGGCACAAGTGAACCAAGCCAGCCTGCTAGCCCTAAAACCATGCCAACGGACCCATAAATCCGACGACCCATAACGCCAACCTACAGTGAGGGAATTTGCTCCAAGTGGTAACGCATTCCCATTGAGAGATCACAGCCAGTCACAAAAGTTTACCTGCATCTAGCGTGTAGACCAGGGGACGCTGCCATAATTCCATGGGTGACAACACTATTTGAATGTCTATTCAGAAGCCTATATTGACGCAATATCCCCAGCTATGCAGAATCGATGAGCGATATAGCGGTCAGGTTGATTTGCCCGATGGTTACGAGTTAGTGCTGGACAGGGAAACTCCTTCGCACAGGCATTTAGAAGGTATTAACATCGTTTGAGTTGGTTAAAGGATGCTGCTGAGGGAGTGTCGAGCGTTTACGACCTGCCACAGTGTTGAGGATGCAAATGTTTTGCCGATTACTTAAGCTGAACGATCGCCCACCTGTGCATAGGCCACCTCGCCAAAAATAGCGCTGGCGTGGCAGTAGTACTTGAACTCCAGCAAGTTATGAAAAGGGTCAGCCAAGAAAAAGGTGCGATGTTCTAACGGTGTGTCGGTAAAGCGACGCTTAGGTGATTGATAAAATTTGAGGTCTTTTGTTTGGGCGCGATCGCACAGGGTTTCCCAATCAGATTCTTGAGGAAACACGATGCCAAAGTGACGCGGATAGATGCCCACCTGGGGCGATAAAGACTCTTGAGTGACATGGGCCACCAGTTGATGTCCGTACAGATTCAGGATTAAGGAAGCTGGCCCCTCTCGCCCAGCAGTACAACCCAGACCGTGGAGATAGAACTGTTTGGTCTCCTCAAGGTTGCTGACCGGAAAGGCCACGTGAAAAATAACGGAGGGTGATGTGTTCATGGAAGTCTTATCCTATAGAGATTTGCCAAGGCGCATTTTGCGTTTCTGACAGCCAGGTTTCAATGAGCTCAATCACGACCTGGTTCATATCTTGCCCTCTAGAGCACACTGCGCCTTGAACTTTGCCCGCAGGGTTTCGGGCATCTATACCCGAATTACGACCGTCTTACTTCCCATTCTTTCAGTGCCAATCACTCATTTATAGCCGTCACCAGCGACCTAAGGACAAGACAGCGAAGCCATTTGGCTATGCGCTAGGTATCAAGAGTATTCTAAGCGTCCTAGCCTAAATGGCTAAGGCTATGTTGTTGCGTTGATGCAATCAAGCAATTGACTGCCTGAATGAACATCTATCCCACAGCCGCGGTCGCACTCAAGCCCGATGGGCACCCTAACAACGAGCGACATACTCTAAACCCATCAGTGATGCCTCCAGTTTGCGTAATTGGAGGCATTTTTATGGGATCAGGAAATGGCTTCCATCAACCAATGGAAACTATACACGTAGCCTGCTTGGGGATGTGAATCTTTTCACCAGTTTTAGCCATCGTGCTGTGCCGGAAGTTATAGAAGAGGAATAACAGGACGCTGATTGGGTTGCCGAGTCTACAGTGAGAGCATGGCTAAATATCGTTATGGGAGTCTGATCAAGGCTTCTCTTCTGGGGCTGCTGACGTGTTTGTGGCTAATGCTGGGTCAGAGCAATGTCTATGGTCAGCTGGGGGATGTCTTTTTAGAGGGGGTATGGCCCACAACTGCACAGTTGACGGTTGAAGGGGAGGATGCTGTGAGTGCTGGCTGTGTGCGTTTGGACGGTTACTGTGCCTTTCGAGTCGCTGCGCCCAAGTCAGATCTCAGTGCTCGGGTTCGCGAAGTTGAAACGGTTTTGAGGCAGGTCAAAACCATCTACGTTGACAATCGTGATGCCGAATTGGCTATCGACATTCGCTACGAAGAGAGTCCGGAACGACCCTCCGATGAGATACCACCAGAAGTTGAAAACAATGCTGAAGAGGAAACGCCTGCTTCACCGCTCAGAACACCCAGTATTTACATAACAGTAACGGGACGGGAATCACCTCAAAAGCTGATGAGCGTGACGCGGTTCGATGCCGCTTTGAAAGGGGTTGATGAGGAGACGGCAGCTGAAAGCTACCAGAAACAGATTACGGAGGGGCTCGCGCGATCGCGCTCAGAACGCCGATCACGTTACTTGCTCATTCAAGCTGGCGTTTGCACTGGGATTGCCATATTGCTAACCGGAATCTGGTGGGCATTAGTCAAGCGAGAGCAGCAATTACGACGGCTGAGGGCGCAGCTGCGCGAGTCTTTTTTGGAGCGATCGCGATCGCTTCAGTCCTTTTTGGATGAGCGGCAGCGGTGGAATGTGACTGAGGTGCAACTCCGGGTTGCCCAACTCGTTCGAGCGGGTCTCCTGATTGGGGGCATTCTGTTCGTCATGAGTCGCTTTCCCTACACGCGCGCTGTGGAAGTGCGAATTGTCGATAGTCTATACATCCCTTTTCGACTGTTACTCACCGCCCTAGGCATTTACCTGGCAATTCGCCTCAGTTTTGCCCTGATCAATCGTTTGACAGGTGTTTTGGTCAACTCCTACGAAATCACCCCCGAGCTAAATCGACGGATGCAACTGCGAGTGAATACAATTTCACGGGTCAGTCGCGGGATTGTAATTCTGATTTGGTTAGGTGTGGGGCTATTATCGGCTCTGACCGCGGTTGGCCTCAACATTGGTCCCCTGCTGGCTGGTGCCGGTATCATCGGTGTCGCTTTATCGCTCCCAGCTCAAAGTCTGATTAAGGATGCCATCAATGGCTTTTTCATCATTTTGGAAGATCAGTACGCGGTAGGCGATGTCATTACTGTCCACGGTATTCGCGGTCTGGTGGAAAATATCAACCTGCGCATCACTCAAATTCGTGATGAAGAAGGCCGTTTAGTGACTATCCCCAACAGCGAGATTCAGCTCATTGCCAATCACTCCAGCAATTGGTCCCAAGCAGATGTGTACATTCCCATCAGCTACCACACCGATGTGGACACCGTGCTGGATTTAATTACTAAAATCGGACTGGAAATGAAGGACAGCGATCGCTGGCACGACGCCATGTTGGTGGAGCCGGAAGTCCTTGGCGTTGAAGAGTTTGGCGAACGGGGTTTGGTCATCCGCGTGTGGATTAAGACGCAGCCCTTGAAGCAGTGGGATGTCGCACGGGAATATCGGCGACGCTTAAAGGTCGCCCTGGATGCAGCAGGCATCGTCATTCCAGCCCACATTGATTTCAAGGCTCCGGCCCCTGCCTAAAGAACCATATTAAAATTCACAGACTCGGAAAAAACAAAGTTCCTGGTGTGTGAGTCCTAAACAGAATCCTTGCTTGCAGAAGATAAGCAAGCTGTTTTCAGAATTCTCATTTTGCTATCAAGACAGACTTATTGAGTCATCAGAACCCCCTCAGAACAACGCTCCATTATGGAACTCAAGATGATTCCCCCCTTAATGGAGTTCAAATTATGCATCGCTTTGCTCTTGCCCTAACCGCTCTGATGGCTACCGTTGCAATTGCTCCTGGCGCTTACGCTGTGCCTGCCGTCGAGGAACTACGCCAAGTTGATTTCGCCCAAGAGGCTGTCACCGCTGATGAACTACAGGGTGAAATCTTCAGCTCTGATGCCTTAGCTACCGATACATCCGAAGCGGTTGGCCTTGACGAGCGCCGTGCGACCTTGGACAGTGCGACCGCAGCCATCAACCGTCCCTACTCTGAAGGCGCTGACGAGACGCCAATTCTAGACATCTTTGTATTCGACATCTAAATGCAGCAGTCTACTCGAAGATGTCGTCAGGAGCGAGGCCAAGAGCTGACTAACGACTGGCTCCTGACTCCTCGCTCCTGACGCCCTACTCAACCCAAACATCCCGCTTGACGCCGATCCCTTCCCCCTGTTGATCTTAACCAAAGGATAATTCTGAGTCGTTAGTGTCGATGACAATTCTCATGAGTGAGCGTTGTTGGTACACTCAGTATCGCTAGAAAAAAGGTAACAGCATGGATTTAATGAGCATGGTTGGTCAGGCGATCGCACAGCCTGACACAGAAGCCAGCAATAACTTGATGGGTACAGTATTGGGTGCGCTCAACCAGGCCCCCGTAGAAAACAACAAAATTGGGGGGATTGCCTCGGGGGTACAATCAGTACTTCAGCAAAAGGGCGACGCCAGTTCTCTCATGGGTACGTTGCAAACAGTTGCGGCTACGGGTGCCGTCGAAAGGTTGCTGGCATCAGAACAGGTCAGCGCGATCGCTCAGAAGGTAGGCGTTGATGATTCTGCGGTAAAGGCAATCACACCTCTGATTGCACAATTTTTAACGAAAGGCTCTAACAAACAAGGCGGCGGAATGCTGCAAAAGGTGCTCTCCGGTGAGGTTGACCTAGGGCAGATGGCTGGCATGATTGGTATGGCTAGCAAGTTCCTTTAAGGAAGAACACAACGCTGCGGTTAGTCTCAACTAGCAGCACGTGAGCACAAGATTAGCTTGAGCCATCTAGGGGCTGTCATCATTTAGAGCCTGAATCCTTATGCTGAAAGCGGTTCAGCCCCTAGCTAGTTTTACCAAGCGGGCGCGGCAATGCTTATACCGCAAGGCTTTCGAGTTTAATTCATGACGCGCCCTAGGCTAGGACACCAAGTAACGTTCAGTTGCTTGGCGCATAGCTAGATGGCTTTGTCGTTGCATCCCAACGGAGCTAGCGACGGCTGTAGCTTTCGTCCTGGGTTGCTGAGGGTCAAGAGGATTCTGGGTAACCACTGCGGAATATTCATGCTTGATGGGTAGATCAAGGTACATGGCAAAGCACTTCGACGTTGCCACCTTTGCTTTCCCTTGCAAGTCATGAATCTGCTTCCCTACGATCGCTTCTCAGTTCAAACCACACGGCCCTTAGCGGCCATCATCAACTTACTTTCAGAGCAGGTCGAAGCGCCCCGCCTGCGATGGGGCTTCCAACGTAACGGTGCCCGTTACACAGGCACTATCGCCGACACGGGCTTCACCATTCGCCGCATTATTCATTACCGTAATTCTTTTCTGCCTCAAATTCAGGGTCGCTTTGAGTCTTTGCCTCAGGGCACGGTTGTCCACATCACGATGCAACTGCATCCCTTAGTCTTAGCTTTCATGCTGTTCTGGCTCGTCAGTTGGTACGGCATTTTGATACTGATGGTGACATCAGGTGTCTTGACCGGGGATATTGCCCCCGAAATGATTTGGGGCTTTGGGGGGGCTCCAATCGTGTTGCACTTAGCCTTTTTTGCCGCGTTTTGGTTGGAGGCCCGTCATAGCCGTCGCGAACTCACCCAAATTCTTCAAGGGGAACCCTTACCTGTATCTTCCAGTCGCTTAGCGTGGCAAATCCTACGGGGCATTGCTTCGGTGATTGTGGTGGCTAATATCGTCGTTTTGCTCCATCAGCATATCCTTGCCCCTGAAGCAATAACACCTTTGTCCAATACCGCCCTATCGCAAGCTTCACCCACCTGTGCCCAAAATCTTAGCGCCTCACCTTTCTGTAATTTTGCCTTAGCGCATACGCTTACAGCCCATCCTGAAGCGACGCAAATTGCCTTTAGTGGGGATGGCAGCGCCCTAGTGAGTGGCGGTTCCGACAAGGCCATCAAGGTTTGGGACACACAGACGGGGGCATTGCAACAGACCCTGCAAAGTGATTCCGGCGTCGTCACCGCCTTGGCTACCTCACCCGACGGCCAAGCGATCGTCAGCGGTGGGGGCGATCGCTTGGTGCGCATTTGGAACACCACTCTGAACCAGTCGCCTCAGCTTCTACGCGGCCACACGGCGCAGAGTATCGAACGGGTCAAGCTGTTAGCGGATGGCAAAACCTTGGCCAGTAGCGGCTACGGCGAAATCAAGTTTTGGGATGCCGCCACAGGGGAACTGCAAGCCACGTTCCCGGAAAATGACGCTACCGAGGTCACCCTTGGCCCGGTCACGATTTCCAGTGGGCCATCCCGTTTTCGGCTTCATGACATCAGTGCTGACGGTACCCAGTTCTTGATCCAGCGCGGTGAACGGCTCACGATTTGGAACCGTGCAACCAATGAGCAGCAAACCTTACCGCATCAGTGGTTCACCTATGTCAATGCAGCACGCATGAGCCCCGATGGGCAAACGGTCGTAACTACGTCCTATACTCAACCCAAAACCCATCTCAAAATCTGGGATGTGGCTACGGGTAAAATCAAGACAAAGGTTCTGCTATCTAACAATCGGGAGCATTGGGGCTATGGCGATCGCATGACGGTTACGCAGGAGCACGTTCTGACCAGTACACCCAACAACCTCACGGTCTGGAATTTACAGACGGGGGAATTGGAGGCTGTCCTAGAAACAGGCGCTAACTACAGGCCCGTTGTCAGTTCGGACAGACAGCAAATTGCGGTGATCGGTGACTCTTCTGAAGTGGGATCACGAATCGAAATTTGGCAGCGATGACTCAGAGCCTAAAGCTGCTGTAAATGACTTTGCACCCAAGTCATTTCCTGGCTAGATAATTTTGGTTTAAGGGGCTGAGCATAATCAATCGCTAAGTCAAAGCGAGCACGGTTATACACCGCATCCAGCAATTGCTGCAAATCAATAATGGGTTCCGGATCGCCCATTTGGAGCGGCACAGGAAAGGTGGGAATCGGTTCAACCAAATCAAACTCGTACAGAGCCGCATCCGGGCGAGCAACACTGCGGCTGATCAAAATACTGTAGGTTTTCTGCACCGGGTCAGTTAGCAACATGGCCGAGCCTCCCCTTAATAGATCAATCTCCACCAGGTTCGTAGCCGAACCTAAAATTTGCTGCCGTTTCGTTTCATAGGTTGTCCGGCCCGGCCCGGCCCGCTTGTTAGTGGGTGACAAGACCTCGATAACACACACAACAGCATCTGTTTGCACCAGTCGCACTTCTAAAAAGCGTTCTGTCACCTCTACAGGCATTGGCACCTGAACTCTGCGGGGCTGTACCAGTTGGGCCGCCGCTGTTGGGATCGTTTCTTGAGAACTGCGCTGGGTAACCGCTACATCAGCGATGCCCACCAAGGGCAAGGGCTCGGTGCTAGTGTAAACGCGCTCCTCAATAGAAACGCGATATTTGGGAACCACCTGAGGCGTAATTGCATCCGCGATCGCGACCATTAGCCGATTATGCACTTGAGGCCAGAGTCCTGGCTGTTCCAGGTAAGGGTTCATGCCCGGAAAAGGATTCTGCATGGCACAACCTGAGGAGAATTAGTAGGTTTAGTGTAGCTTCCAAGTCGATTTCGTATCACTTTGCGTTTTTAGGGATAATGAACGCAAGCAGTGATTACGGTAATCAGGAAAATCATTGAGTTGCGGGCGCGATCGCTCCCCACCTAGTTAAACTTCAGTCAACACCTCGGTTACCTTCGAGACACCTATGGCCAATCAACCCAACAGTCTGCCTATCCAAGAAGCACTACTGAGTGCCACCCAAACACTTGCGGAAGAGCTCGATATTTCCTGGAACCGACTCATCACCCTAGCCCTACAAGACTTCATTCGCCGCTATCGAGGTCGGCAAGACCTCATAGCTAAAATCAACGCTGCCTACGAAGATGACTTCAGCGACGAAGAAACACATGTTGTTCAAGCGATGGTTACCAGTCATCGCAATCTTGTCGAAGGTGAATGGTAAAGCAGGGCGATATCTATTGGGTTGATCTTGGTGATCCTATTGGTTCAGCTCCAGGCTATCGACATCCCCATGTCGTGATTCAAAACAACGATTTTAACCGTAGCAACATTAGAACTGTCGTTGTATGTGCCCTTACCTCAAACCTTAAACGTGCTAGTGCCCCTGGTAATGTTCTCTTAGAACTCAGAGAAGCGAATCTACCCAAGCAAAGCGTCGTTAATATTTCCCAGATATTTACTGTAGACCGCAGTCAGTTAGGCGAGAAAATCGGTACTCTTTCAGCCAATCGTATCCGTCAAATCCTGGATGGTTTACATCTCCTTTTCGAATCCTATGATTCCGGTGATTCGCTGACCTAAAGATGAGGACTGGATGGCAGACTCAGTCGGGCCAATTGCTTTCTTCCTCGGCGTCCTCTTGTGGATTGGAGGGTACTGGTTCCGAAGGCCAGTTTTGATCATCCACCTCATCAGGCCAATTGGTTTCCGGTTCTTCTGATGCCGTGATCGTCGTAGCTGACGGTGCTTCAATCGACCAGTTCGATTCGCTGTCCGACCAGTTAGACGCCTGGTCTACCGTTGGGCTCGACGCCTGCTCCGCTACAGGAGTAGATTCCGATACTGGCGTGAAGTCAGTATTGGGAGGACGATAGGCAGGCTCACTCTCGCGATCGCCCATATCAACCCAATTCGTTTCTGCATCAGGTGTGGCCGTCGGTCGAGTTATTGAGCTTGAGGGATCTGAACCTTGTGATTTAGCTTTAGCGGAGTCCCCTGATCGCGGAATGGAGGGAGGCCGGGGCGGAATCTCAATGACACCCCGTTGAGGTTTGGGTTTGCGTAGGCCTTTCATCACATCCCCGACCCATAATCCCAATCCAGCAATGGGATTTACACTCTTTTTTTGAGGCTGTTTAGGCGATGTGGATTTCGTTGTGATAGGCGGGCGCTGTTTCGGCTGAGGACGTCTCGCGGGTGTGGGTGTGGGTGCAGCGGTCTCGGGTTGTGACGTGGCTCCGCTCCCTTTTTCTGATGTGACTACGTCGTCGATTATTGCTGTATCAGGAACCGGCGCAGCTTCTGTGGCCTCTTCCTCTGTGGTCGCTGATGTTGATGACGTTTCAGAGGTCGCTGGCGTTGGTGCGCGATCGCCGGTCTCTGTTTCCTGTTGTTTGCGGGTGGCTACCGTGGCAAATTCTGAGAGAATGGCTTCGCCCTGACCCGCTTCAGTTTCAAACTCGTAGGCGGGCGATCGCTTCAGAGGCGGTACCGTTGAAGCGGGGTCTTGTTGGCCGCGGGGGCCAGCAATCCGATTTTTGAGGGTGGATAATGCCGCACTGGCATCTGCGAGGGCAGTGCTCGCTCCCGCCCAAAGCGACCCCATTTTTACGTACTGGCTGACAGTTTTCTGAGCTAGCTGGAGCCATCGCTGTACGTCGGCCCAATCTGCCGGTGTCCGAACCGCTTCCGGGGTTAAGGCGCGGCGGAGTTCAAGGGTTTGAAATCCCAACCAGCCGAGCAATCCCACACTGGCGACTTGTCCTAATAAAACTGCCCCCGTAATACGTCCAGCACAAGACCACAACACCAGAGCGTAGAACATGCCCACACCGCTCCAGAGAAAATCTTGACGACGATGCACTTCAGGCACAAAAAATGCCGCTATATAAAAGCTAAAACTGCCCAGTGCGATAACGATTGCAAGTAAATACGCCAGCATGGCCGCGATCGCCTCTAACCCTCCCTCAGTGCTCCTTCAATGTACAGTGATCGTCGGCCTCTGATGCAAATATGCATTCATGACGACCGTCTGGTAAAAGAAAGATAAGTGTACGGAACGGTTTGAGGCAGTTCTTTGTTGGAAACCCTGCTTAACTTCACCGGTTGGCCCCTGCCAGTGGTTCAAGTAGCTGTCGTAGGTGCTTGGATAGGGAGTGTGGGCCTAGTCGCAGAGGGACTTTATCTAACTCAATCTGTTTCATCCGAAGTGACTCGCAAGATTGTTCACATCGGAGTGGGCAACGTTATCCTGCTTGCCTGGTGGTTGCAAACCCCTGCTTGGATGGGGATTACCGCTTCGGTGCTGTTTAGTCTAGTGGCCTTGCTGTCCTACTGGTTGCCCATTCTGCCCGGCATCAACAGCGTCGGACGCACCAGCTTAGGAACCTTCTTCTACGCGGTAAGCATCGGGGTTTTGACCCTTCTGTTTTGGGGGCAGGGCCACCCAGAATTTACGGCCTTGGGCATTTTAACCATGACCTGGGGTGATGGCATGGCGGCATTAATTGGCCAAGCCTACGGTCATCATCCCTATGAAGTTGGAGGCATTAAAAAAAGTTGGGAAGGCAGCGGAGCGATGCTACTGGTCAGCTTTGTCGCGATATTTATTGTGCTGGTGCAGGTTCAGGGCGTAACTGTTCGCACGCTAGCCATTGCGCTCATTGCGGCGACTACCGCAACTGCGCTGGAAGCCTTTTCACGGTTGGGCATTGATAACCTAACTGTACCGCTGGGTACCGCCTTCTTAGCCTATGGTCTCAGTGCCTGGTGGTTAGCCTAAAAATAATCCGGATCGCGTTCGGGTTCGGGCATAATGAAGTTTGAAGGATCCATCAGGAAACGCATTGCTTCCGATTCCAAATGATTGATCTGATAGGGCTCTAGCGCATCAGCATGGCGGAGTGCAGCAATGTAGCCTTCCAGATAAAGGCGTAAGTCATCGGTGCGGTAGCCGCGATTCCAATGGTCTACAAAGGAATCCGTAATGCGCTGATAGTAACGGACGGATCTGGCATCCTGAAGCATAGTGGCAGACTGATCTCAACCTAAGCTGAACTGTGCAGAAGGTTCCACCAAGGGCAGAACGACGATCGCAAGAAAAAGTCTCAAACCGTTGCACTTCTTCTACTTTCTCTACTGTAGTGATCCTGAGTCAATAGGGCTAGGACGGTTTCTACACTGAACTTTTATTCCCTAGACGAGGGACACAATCTCAAATTATCCTCAAACATCCGGTGCTTGACCGCTGTATCACTTCAAACCGACCGTACGGAATGCTTGCTGGAACCTTGCTTTCATTTGGATATGGCCAAACAACGGAATTCTGTGGGTTTTTGGATAAAACATCTGGTACCACAGAAGGGGTAACGGCAGCTACAAAAAGCTTAATAGGGCTTTGCTAGGGTAAGGCCATTCTGATTGCAAGATGAACCGAGGAGTTCCGTGGGCACAGCGATCATACAGGTAGTCGAGAGTAATCCTCATTTGCGATCGCTGTTGGGTTGGCACTTACAGCAAGCGGGTTATCGAGTGCATCAGTCGGCGGATATTCCCCGCGCGCGTGAAACCTTTCAAGGACGACAGCCTAATCTGGTGATTCTGGATGCCCAGTTACCCGATGGCAACAGTTTGGAGTTATGCCGCTGGATGGCTCAGCAGGGAAATGCCTGTGTTCTGTTATTGTCGGCACGCAACACAGAAGCCGATATTGTTGGCGGGCTGAAGGCGGGAGCCGATGACTATTTGACGAAGCCTTTTGGGATGCAGGAGTTTCTTGCCCGCGTGGAAGCACTGACTCGGCGCTTGAATCGTCTGAGTGCACCGGCTTCCCTCACCTATGGTTCACTATTTATCGATCTTGTCCAGCGCCGCGTCCGCTACCGCGATGCCTATATTGACCTAACGCCCCAAGAGTTCAGCCTGTTGTACGTGCTGACTCAGGCCAAAGGGCAACCCCTGAGCCGCAGCGATTTACTACAGCGAGCTTGGCCCGACGCGATCGATAATCCCCGCACGGTGGATACTCATATTCTTTCCCTGCGGAAGAAGATTGAGGTCGATCCCCGCCAACCCAGCATTATTCAAACGGTCCGCAATGTCGGTTACCGCTTCAACGTGGATCGCTTAGTCACGGATGCGGCCTTGCAGGATCCTGCCGTCAACGGCGCACGAGCAGTCGCGGCAGCAGCCGTACCCGTTCCCAGAATGCGCTAATTCACCTTTTTTTCCGTTGCTAGTTGTGAAATCTGTTTGAATTTGTCCCTCAAAGCAATTCCCTGATAGCTACTTCACCCAGCAAGAGCGCAAAACTATCTGGTTGCCCTGGTCATCCAAAATGCAGGTGAAATCTAGGTGAGAAATGATGGGGTGGCAGGCTAGGTACGCCCTAGTTCATATCGGTCGTTCCAGGCTTGGAAGAGTGGTTCAAAGCTATCTGGTTGACCTGGATAGCGGATCGTGTCAGTTGGTAATGAAACCCAGGGTTGTGCACTGCCAAGCCACAAATGTGCCAGTGGCGAAACCCATTTCGTGTTGTCAAGGGTGCCAGGTTTTACGTTAACAATAGCTGGATTCCTCTCAGGAGCGTGATAAAGACGTGTCCCGTAGTGTGGGCAGTATGCGCATTCCACACCTTTACCACTCGTAGATGTTCGCTGCCAAAATCGCGGCTCACTCCCATTAAGGTGGAAGCCTTTTTTTCGACAGGCATGGATAGGCTAAAGCTAGCCGATGACTGGCGCTGACATTCAGTCGCCGCAGACAACCTTTTGTTCCCAAGGGATGAGCTCGCGGCGGTCGGGGCAAACGGGTTGTTATGCTGGCGGCAACTGGTCATGCAACTCTGGCTCAACAGCAGCGACTTTGGCTAACACAGCCTCTATTTTGCTCGATCACCCTGGCTTGCGCGCTCCTGTAAATACCCCTCAGTCGTTAATGCTGAAATTTTCTCGGCAACTGCTAAGGCTATAAACTGGTCGAGCGAAACCCCGTCCTGCTCTGCGAGGTTCTGCAAGCTTTTATACAAGGAGTCGGGTAACTGGATGCTTAATGTGCTCATGACAGTCCTCCCATAGACTCCAGGAAGTGTGCCGGGGTAACGGCGCTAAGCCCAAATCGCTCAATGCCTGCAAAATCACGAATATTTTATGTCACCCCGCTTTAACCGCCAGTTCCAGCACCATGTCATCTTTCGGATCGGGCAAGAAAGGCCGCCAGAGGAAGAAAATTTGGTGATGGGTCGCAACGGCACAGTGAAAATCAATGAAATCTTGCACATCTGAGGCATTAATGGCTAGATTTGGCAATTTCCGCAATAAGACCTCTTCATACTCCAGAACTAGCGGCACAGAAAGATTGATCTTAAACTGCTTGCTCCCAACCAGTCTCAATAGACGAAAAGCACTCCCATTTCTAGATCGTAGCCCAGCAACAACAACATTTGTGTCAATTACAATTTGGAGGATGGGCATTGGCGGCAAAACCAAAGGTGTCTACTGTTAACCCGCCAATGTTACCGCCTACCCAGATCCCTGCAAAGGTAACCTTTTATACCTACAGAAATCTTGCCCAGATTGCCCTAACCAAAGAATAGTCGGCATAACGGTGAAGCTCAACGGCGGCAGGCAGCCTCTTGCCTTTGACCGACCAACTAACTGCCGTCCGTTGCGGCGAGGTGTTAGCCTGCTCTAGACTTAGGCATACACGATCGACCTGCCCGTATTATGAACTATCGCGACATCATTACGATTGAACCTGATAAGCGTGGTGGCAAGCCCTGCATTCGGCAGATGCGGATTACGGTCTATGATGTTTTGGGGTGGTTATCGGTTGGTATGTCTACCACTGAGATCATTGATGACTTTCCAGAATTAACGGAAACCGATATTAGGGCCTGCTTGGAGTTTGCTGCTGATCGGGACCATCGTTTAGTTGCGTCGGTAAGTGCGGCTTGAAACGGCTGTTTGACCAAAACCTGAGCCGTCAGCTGGTCAATCGGTTGGCTGATGTTTTTCCTGAATCCAGCCACGTTCAATTCCACAACCTGGCTGAGAAGACAGATACTGAGATTTGGGAATTTGCTAAACTCAATGACTTCTGCATAGTGACGCAAGATGCAGATTTCCCTGAAAGAAGTCGACTTTATGGTTCTCCACCCAAAGTTGTTTGGCTCCGGTGCGGTAATGCACCCACTAGTCAAGTTGAAGCATTAATCCGTTCCGGAGCGATAGCAATTCAAGAACCCTTGGGCAACCCAATTTGCACTGTCTGGAGCTTCATTAGTTCTCTTTTCAACGACCATTGCACTTGGATGAATTGCACCCATAACAAAGAGGCTGTATGTTGTCGATGTTATCCGTGCCACCAGCAGTCAGTGGAATGATGTGATCTTTTGTCCAGACATATTTAAATCTGCGATCTGGGCGAGGCGGAATATCTTTCCAACTACGACCGCAGCGAGGACAAGTATCATACCTGGCAAGTTTATCGAGCCATTGGCTCCGAGTATGCCTACCTCCATTGTCTTTTTTACGACGTGAGTATTCAGATGCCCGCCGTCTGCGGCAAACCAAGCAGTAACGATTTACCTTCCCTGTACTGGCCGAAGTCCAATATCCAAAATCTACGCTGCCACATTTTCGGCAAGGGACTACTTTTTCCATTCAAGGATTAGATTACGGGCAGACCAACACATATTTGGAGAGAATCTCTCCGCCTAACATGATTAGCGATAGAAGCCATTGAAACACGCACAGTATAAGGCTCTCGATGGGTTTTGATCACATCATAAGAAGGGGGATTAGTTGGAAAAGTTTACCCCTCTCTCTCATAACTGACTCATTAGGTAGCTGCGCTCTTGTGACCATGGTGCAAATCATAGCCCGATAAGTAGGAAAACAGAATTAAACGTAGCTGTGGCGGTATGCTGAAAAGCCTTCTATGTGAGGATGTTCTATCGATGTCGACCCCACCTTTGCGAGTGAAACTGAGCGGCGAAGAAGATCGCACTTTGCAAGAGCTCCGTGCGGCATCGGGTGTGCCTCAACGGACTAAAGATCGGGCGGAGGCACTGCGCTTGAGCCATCGAGGGTGGACACCGCACCAGATTGCAGACTATCTCGGTTGGCAAGTTGCCACGGCCCGCACGGCCATTCATCGGTGGCAGCAGGACGGTTTATCCGGGTTATGGGATAGTCCACGCTCCGGCCGACCACCGCGATGTTCGGCAGCGGTTATGACAGCGTTGACCCAGGATCTATCAACCGAAGAGCGCACCGTCAACAGTCGTCACCTCGTTGAGCATCTCGCCGAGGTCCACGACATTCACCTCAGTCGGAGTCA